>JBAXOB010000018.1:0-76281 GCA_037133475.1 Bacteroidota bacterium | reverse complement strand
ATAAATAGTCCTTGGACATATCGCCGGATTTTCTTTATTTAGCTGACTTATTCACTGAAACATCTAACCAATTAAATTAAGTATTTATGGCCGAACAGAAAAAATTCATTCCTTTCGTCTCCGCGGAGACAAATATGAAAGAATTTACTCTCCGGGCGTTGATCATTGGTCTGTTTTTTGCCGTTATCTTAGGCGCAGCCAATGCTTACCTCGGACTAAAAGCCGGTATGACCATCGCCGCAACCTATCCCGCCGCCGTGCTTGGGATGGCGATCCTGCGGATCATGAAGGGGTCGATCCTGGAAGAAAACTTTACCCGTACCGTTGGTTCCATCGGGGAATCCGTCGCAGCAGGCGCAATTTTCACACTTCCTGCATTTTTTGTCTCCGGCATCTGGTCCGAATTTTTCACGGTAGGCCATTATATCACCTCTTCCCTGATCCTGATGGCAGGCGGTGTGCTCGGAATCATGTTTGTGGCGCTTCTTCGCCGCGTCATGGTTGAAGATGCCGAGCTTCCTTTCCCGGAATCAGTTGCTGCAGCTGAAATCCACAAAGCCGGCCAGGGTGGTTCGGGTGGTTCGAAATTCCTCTTCTGGTCGATGGGCCTCGGCGGTCTGATCAAGATCCTGGGCGAACTCCAGTTATTCCAGTATCTTTGGGAAAAATTCGTTTTCTTTGGCAAACAGACCATTTCGGGAACGGTATTCACCGGTCAGGGCGGCATGCTGCTCAGTTCACCCGGTGTCAGCCCCGCCTACATGGGCGTTGGTTATATCATCGGCCCACGTCTTGGTGCGCTCAACTTCAGCGGCGGGATCCTCGCCTGGGGCTTGATGGCTCCGATGATCATGTATTTCCTGATGCCTAGCATCAATTTCCAGGATTGGGCCGCATTCCTGATGCACAAGGATGCCACCCTCACCCTCGATACGGCCATGGCCAAGGTAACCAACCCGATGTACCAGATCAACCAGATCTGGAAATATATCATCCGCCCGATCGCCATCGGCGGGATGCTTGTCAGCGCGGCTTTCACCCTCTTCAAGATGCGCAAGAGCCTCTCGACAGGGATCGCCCGCTCGGTAAGGGATGTGAAAAAAGCAGCCTCCGGCGTTGAAACCAACGTACCCAGGAATGAAAAAGACATCAGCTTCAGCTGGATCATGGTCGGTATCGGCGCGGTTGCCGTTCTTACCTTCTGCATCACCTACTTCATTTTTGAAACCAATATCCTCATTGCCGTGGTTGCCTCCACCGTGATGATCATCCTGGCCTTCTTCTTTGCCTCCGTATCGGGTTACCTCGTCGGGATCATGGGATCGTCGAACAATCCTATCAGCGGACTAACCCTCACCGCACTGGTCGTTACCGCCCTGATCCTCGTTGCACTCGGTGTGCAGGGTGATGCAGGTGTTGCCACCGTTCTTGGCGTTGCCGCCATCGTGTGCGTTTCGGCAGCTGTTGCAGGCGAGATGCTCCAGGACCTCAAGGCAGGTCATATCCTTGGCGGTACGCCGTGGCGCATGCAGATCGGCGACATACTGGGAGTCATCCTCGCAGGCGCCGTGATGTTTGTCGTACTGGCCTTCCTCAACGACGGCGACATCGCCAGCGGGAAAAACCTGGGTTACCAGGGCGGCTTCGGCAGCAAGAACCTCTCCGCTCCGCAGGCCAGCCTTATGGCTATCCTGTCGCGAGGGATCGTGCAGGGACAGATGGCATGGCCGCTGATCATCGCGGGTATGCTGATGGGCGTTGCCTTTATCCTGATGCAGGTAAAAAGCCCTATGCTCGTCAGTGTCGGCATGTACCTCCCCATCGAAACCACCTTCGCTATTTTTGTCGGCGGTTTGATCAAAGGAGCCGTGGAGATGTATTCTGAAAAACGCAAACACAACGAAGCGCAGAAGGTGCGGGTTGAAAACACCGGCGTACTGCTGGCCTCGGGGATGATCGCAGGGGAGGCGCTTATGGGGCTCCTCATTGCCATCTTCGCGGTGTTCAACATCTTCCTGTACAACTATTTCAGCTTCTTCAAAACGCCGACCTTTTACATCAGTTTCGTCGTACTGGCCATCATCGCCTACGTGCTGATCCAGATCCCGCTGAAGAACGCCGGAAAACCTGATGATCCCGCTCCCCCCGCTTCAGGGATGTAGTGCGTGTCATAACCTTTTTGGAAAGCTGTTTCAACCTGGTTGAGACAGCTTTCTTTTTAACCAGTAACCTTCGTTTTTCATTGTGCCCTTTGTGCCTTCATTGTGTCATTGCGGTTAAAATCCAACCTGTCAGCCATGAACTTTTTCCAGCGCCGTAAAATATTCAAACAAGCCAATTTCCTTGACCTAAGGCCCACCCGGGTGCTCGGGCACGAGTTCCGCGACGACGGCGGGATCAACCTGCTGATGCCACGGTTCAAAAACAGGATCAACTCGGCCCTGTTCCAGCCACCCTCAAAGGGGAAAACGATCTTTATCAAACTCGACCGTTTTGGCGGACATACCTGGATGCTGATCGATGGCGTTTCAACCGTGGCGCAAATCTGCGACAAACTCAAGGAACAGTTCCCCGAAGAGCTAAAACCTGTTGAGGAAACCGAAGACCGCGTAACCAAATTCCTCTCCCTGCTCTACCAGCAACGCTATATTTCGTTTGTGGAAATATCAGGAGATTATCCCCGGCAGGGATAATCATGAAAATTTTTCAGACCCGGCCAGCAGGGAAAAAAGATTAACAAGTAAAATTTCATTAACTTTGAAACTTCTAAAGAAATAATTTTTATTCATATAAAACCTTCCTCTAAAGACCATTGATCATGAGTAACGACATCTTAAAACTCAGCCCCCAGGCACTCTGGAAAAATTTCCACAGCCTGACCCAGATTCCCCGTCCCTCCAAAAAAGAAGATAGAATCAGGGAATTCATTTACAATTTCGGCAAGAACCTCGGACTCGATACCATTGTTGACGAAGTTGGAAACGTGATCATCCGCAAACCCGCCACTCCCGGGATGGAGAATCGCAAAGGCGTCATCCTTCAGGGCCATCTTGACATGGTGCCACAAAAGAACAGTGACAAGGTTCACGATTTCGAAACCGATCCCATCGAAACCATCGTCGATGGCGAATGGGTACGTGCCAACGGCACCACCCTCGGCGCCGACAATGGCATGGGCGTTGCCGCAGCCATGGCCGTGCTTGAATCGAAGGATATGCAGCACGGCCCCATCGAAGCCCTCTTTACAAGCGATGAGGAAACAGGCATGACCGGTGCGACCGGGCTGAAAGCCGGCGTTCTCAAGGGCGATATCCTGGTCAACATGGACTCGGAAGATGAAGGCGAACTTTACATCGGCTGTGCCGGTGGGACTAACGGTAATATGACCTTCAGCTATACAGAACAGGCTCTGAAAGGCGATTACAAGGGATTCAAAATCAATGTGACCGGCCTCAAGGGCGGCCACAGCGGCGTGGATATCCACCTGGGCCGCGGCAATGCCAACAAGATCATGAACAGGATCCTGTATCACGGTCATGTGAAACACGGTTTGCTGCTTGCCTCCGTCGACGGAGGAAGCCTGCGCAACGCCATCCCGCGCGAATCGTTTGCCCTGGTAGCCATTCCCGCTGCCAACGTGCAGAAATTCATGGATTGCCTTGGCAGGATGACTGTCAAAATCAAGAACGAACTCTCGGCCGTTGAACCAACATTGAAGATTGAAGCGGTTTCATCCGATGTTCCGGCAACCGTTATTGATGAAACCACCTTCGTAAAATTCATGAATGCCATCTATGCCTGCCCCAACGGGGTTATGCGCATGAGCAACGAGATGACAGGACTAGTTGAAACCTCCAACAACCTTGCCATCGTAAAATCGGAAAACGGCACCATCAGCATTAAAAACCTGCTGAGAAGTTCGGTGGATTCTGCGAAGGATGATCTCGAAGTGATGATCAAAAGCATCTTCGACCTGGCTGGCGCCGATTCGGTATTCGACGGCAGCTATCCCGGCTGGAAGCCGAATCCCGACTCCCCGATCCTCAAAACCATGCAGGACATCTATAATAAGAAATTCGGCAATATCCCCGAGATAAAGGCTATTCATGCAGGTCTCGAATGCGGTATCCTTGGCGGCGCCTATCCGGACTGGGACATGATCTCCTTCGGCCCGACGATCCGTTTCCCCCACTCCCCCGATGAAAAGGTGAACATCGCCACCGTTCAGAAATTCTGGGACTTCCTGGTGGAAACCCTGAAGAATATTCCGGTGAAATAACCCGCATTACGACGTTGAAAAGGCTGCCAGGTAACAACAGGCGGCCTTTTCTTTTTTCAGGGGAATTCCACAGCATTGCAATTTAACCACTAACTTTGATCTTTGTATTTCACCCGCTAAAACTCAGGCCATGTTCAGGTTAAGGATTTATTCCCTCCTCGTCATCCTGGTGATGATCCCGGGACGGATGGTATCGCAAAACACCCTTTTCGACATCCTCTACTGCCTGAACGGCGGGGAGAACAAATCGGTTGGCATATCAAGGCTGCCCACCCCGAATCCCCCTGTCAAACCGGGATGGAACCTGATCTTTTCCGACGAATTCCAACCGGGCGGCCTCAACCCTGCCCACTGGAACCGCTCCAGGCCCGGCGACGACGGTGGCGGAAACTGCGCCCGCAACTTTGCCGTCAACCCGGCAAACATCGCAGTCGATTCAGGGAGTGCCCGCATCTCCAACACCATTGATGCAGCGGTGCCGGGATGCGCCTACTCCTGCGGGGAGATCAAGACCATGAGCGTGCTCGACACCGCCTTTGGCAGTTTTTACTTCTATGCCCCCGGGTATCTCGAAACCAGGGTTAAATTGTTCTCAAAAACCGCGCAGGGTGCCTCCTGCTGGCTCTGGGCCGTGGGAACCCCCGAAAACCCCGGGTTGCCGGGTCCGTGGAATGAAATTGACATTTTCGAACTCAATGGCGTCAACCAGAATATTTTCACAGGAACCTACCACTGGACCTTCGACACCCTCCACGTTTCGCAAAATCACGCCATCTTCCTGACCGATTCCTCCCAACTCTACGACCTGACGACGAACTGGACCACCTTTGGCCTGGAATGGGACACCACCTCGGTGAAATGGTTTGTGAACAACACCCTCGTCAAGGAGCTGGATATGAACGTGATTCCCCCGTTTTGCATCCATGCCCCCCATTATTCACTTCCCGTAGCGCCTTTCTGCATCAGGTTCGGCACCGGCTACAACTCCATCGGCAACCAGGGCTCCGTGGCAAACCCGGCCGATTTCCCCCAATCCATGTTGGTGGATTATGTGCGTGTTTATAAAAAGACAGGACAAAAGGCAGCGCCGATCATCATGCAGGACGGGCAATACCAGATCTGTGCAACCGCCAGTTCGCAGGCTAATTCGGACAAGGTGATCAGGAGCCGCTATTACCCCGATGTAACCTATGAATGGAGCTCGCCGGCTTTTGACATGGTGAAAATGAAATCAGGCACCCTGCAGCCCCCCGAGAAGATGCTGATATGGATAAAACCCGGCATCACGGCAGGAAATGCCTGGCCGGTTTACCTGAAGGCCGGCTTCCCGGGCAACTACACGGAATACGACACTGCCTACATTTACATTGCGCCGGATGTACCTGCCATCCCCCCCGATAATTTCACGGCTTTGCAACTGGATTCCTCCTGCTATTTTTCAATCGCGACCACCCTCCAGCCGGGGATCGCCGCCGGAAGTTACAGCAACGACAACGGCAGCACCTGGCTCCCGGGCCGGCACCAGCCCGGGGCCGGTAACTGCAGTTTTGGAAGTTTTAAACCAGGACAAACGGTCAACTTCGCCTTTCGTACTGAAAATGGTTGCGGCATCTCGCCGGTACGGTACTCGACCCTTACGATGCCCGCCCCGCCCCATGGTTGCAAATGGCCCGCCGGCACCGGCGATCTCCCGCAGGGAGCCTCCGGCCAAAACAAACCGCTGGTTTTACTCTCGCCAAACCCGGCGAAGGATGTTCTGAATATCAGCTTCTCCTCTGCCAGCGAAACCGTCCCGGGCAACCTGGTCGTGAAGGTTTATGATATTCATGCCCGGGAGTTGGCGGAAATTGCGCTGGCGGGGCGGGATACACAACTCGATGTTGTTTCACTCCACCCCGGGGTTTATTGCCTCCGGGTTGTGTCGGGAGAAAAAATCCTGTTCCATTCACTTTTTCTGAAAAACTGATCTCCGTTATCTCCCGGAATTACCGGGATTCCATGATTATAAACCCGGCACGCCTGCCAACCGGGGCGAAACATCCTGTCACAGAACAAAATAAGCCCTCCTTCGTGTCAAAAAATAAAATTATGCAGTGGACTTGGAGAAATGAAAATTTATTGTACTTTTGCATTTCCAAAATATTGAACCGATGACAAAGAGAACATACCAGCCTTCGAACAGAAAAAGAAAGAACAAACATGGTTTCCGTGAGCGCATGTCCACTGCCAACGGTCGCAAAGTACTGGCTGCCAGAAGAGCTAAAGGAAGAAAAAAACTGACGGTATCCGACGAATATTTAGACAAGGATTAATAATTCTTTTCCTGATTGACTGGATCAATCCGAATTTTACGCATTTTTGCAAAAAGAAGAAGATAACATCAGCTTATCTTCTTTTTTTATTTTAACCCATACCCTGACTTTATACCCTGCGACATGCAAAAATTTGATTTCAAAAAGCTATTACCTTACCTGGCGGCGCTTGCATTCTTTATGATCGTTACGATGATCTATTTCAGCCCGCTGCTTGAAGGCAAAAAGATCTTCCAGAGTGATATCGTGAATTTCAAGGGCATGTCGAAGGAAATTGTCGATTTCCGGGCATCATCAGGGCAGGAGCCGCTGTGGACCAATTCGATGTTCGGCGGGATGCCGGCCTACCAGATTTCGGCGAGTTACACCTCCAACCTGATCGGCCACCTCGACAGCATCATGATGCTTGGATTGCCCCATCCGGCGAACCTGGTATTCCTCTATTTCCTGGGGTTCTTTATCCTGCTGCTGGTGCTGGGCATCGACCCGTGGCTCTCCATTGCAGGGGCCACTGCCTTTGCCTTTTCCTCCTTCTTTTTCATCATCATCGATGCAGGACATAATTCCCAGGCCCACGCCATCGGTTACATTGCACCCGTCATTGCCGGCATTTTCCTTACCATGAAACGGAGATACCTCTGGGGAGGCATCATGACGGCCGTTTTCCTTTCGCTGGAGCTGAAGGCGAACCACCCGCAGATCACCTACTACATGGGCATCATCGTGCTCCTGCTTGGCCTGTTCGAACTCATCGAGGCACTGAGAAAAAAGGAGCTGGTTCCCTTTTCAAAAGCGGTTGGCGTGCTTACCATCGCGATGATCTTTGCCCTCCTTACCAACATTACCAGTTTATGGGCAACCTGGGAATATGGAAAATATACCATCCGCGGGAAATCGGAACTTACCTCGAACAAGGAAAACAAAACCAGCGGCCTCGACAGGGACTATGCCACCCAGTGGAGCTACGGCAAATCGGAGACCATGACCCTGCTGATCCCCGATTTTTACGGGGGTTCCTCCAATATGAAGATCAGCGAAAACTCGAAGATCGTTGAAGCCATGAAAACCAATGGGCTGCCTGATGAGTCGATCAAACAATTCACGCAGCAGCCTTTGCCGTTCCTCTACTGGGGTGCCCAACCCTTTACCTCGGGCCCGGTCTATGCCGGAGCCATCATCTGCCTGCTTTTCGTCCTGGGACTCCTGATTGTCAAAGGCCCAAGGAAATGGTGGCTGCTTTCGGCGACGATCCTCTCCATTGTCCTGGCGTGGGGGCATAACCTGATGCCCGTTACCGATTTCTTCCTGAACTACTTCCCCGGCTACAACAAATTCAGGGCGGTTACCATGATCCTGGTGATTGCCGAATTTGCGATGCCGTTGCTTGGAATCCTGGCGCTGAAAGAGATCTGCGACGGAAACGGGGACCGCAAAAAACTGTTCAAAAGCCTTCAGATCGCCGTGATCATCACGGCAGGAATCTCCCTTATTTTCGCCCTGCTCCCGGGCATGTTCCTTGATTTTGTTGGCAAGAGCGACCAGTACACCATGCAGCAGTACCAGTTCCCCGAATGGCTCATGCAGGGGATCCGCGACGAACGCCTGCGCCTGCTCAGGATGGATGCCTTCAGGTCGGCGTTGTTCATCATGCTGGGTGCCGGGGTTATCTGGGCCGTGCTGTTTAACAAGATAAAAAAAGAATACGCCTACCTGGCCTTTACCCTGCTGATCCTCATCGACATGTTCATGGTAAACAAGCGGTTCGTCAACAACGACAGCTTTGCCTCCACCTCCCATGTTGAAAACCCCTTTGAACCAACCGCCGCCGACAACCAGATCCTACAGGACAAAACGCCCGACTTCAGGGTCCTTAACCTCACCAAGGATCCCTTTAACGATGCAGGCACCTCCTACTATCACAAATCGATCGGCGGCTACCACGGCGCCAAACTGCGCCGGTACCAGGAACTGATCGAAAACAACATCGAAAAGGATATCCGTGCATTTTCCAGAACCATGAATACCGACAGCACCCCGGTACTGAACATGCTGAACACCCGGTATTTCATTATTCCCGGGAACGACAAGCAGCCAGTGGCCTACCCGAATAAGAATGCATTGGGGAATTGCTGGTTTGCCGGCGCTGTCAAAATCGTTGAAAATGCCGATGCCGAGATGAAGGCCATCCAGGACTTCCGCCCGGAGACCACTGCCGTGGTAAACAAGGATTTCAGCGCCCTGATCGGATCGTTTGTACCCCGTAAGGACTCGGCCGACATCATCAAACTCGACGAATACGCACCGAACCGGCTGGCTTACCATTACCATTCGGCAAACCAGGGACTGGCCGTGTTTTCAGAGATCTATTACCCCAAGGGGTGGAATGCCTACGTTGACGGGAAGGTTGTGCCCCATTTCCGCGCCAATTACGTCTTGCGTGCCATGGTCCTGCCTGCCGGCGATCACAAACTCCTCTTTAAATTCGAACCGATGGTATATGTAACCGGCGAATTAATCTCCCTCGTAAGCTCCCTGGTTCTCATCGCCTTTATCCTGGTGATGGCGGTACTTGAATTTATGAAAGTTCGGAAATCCCGGGCATGAAAAAAGCACTGATTATCAGCTATTACTGGCCTCCCAGCGGTGGGGCAGGCGTTCAGCGATGGCTGAAATTCGTGAAATACCTGCGCGATTTCGACTGGGAACCAGTGGTTTTCTGCCCCGAAAATCCAGAATACCCCGAAACAGACAGCTCCCTTTTCGCGGACATCCCTATGTCGCTGGAGGTGTTGAAACTGCCGATATGGGAACCCTATACCCTCTATAAAAGATTCCTGGGCCAGAAAAAGGAGGAGAAGATCAGCGCAGCCTTCCTTTCAGAGAAGAAAAAAAACAGGACCCTGGAAGATATCTCCGTGTGGATCAGGGGTAACTTGTTTATCCCCGATGCAAGGAAATTCTGGATAAGGCCGGCGGTAAAGTACCTGGAAAAATATCTCGCCACCCATCCGGCAGATGTGATCATATCTACCGGGCCGCCGCATTCCACCCACCTCATCGCCATGGCGCTGGCAGGGCGTACAGGAACCCCCTGGCTGGCCGACTTCCGCGACCCGTGGACCAACATCGACTTTTACAAGGATCTGAAACTCTCTTCCCGGGCCGACAAAAAACATCACAGACTCGAACTGGAGGTGTTGCAGAAAGCCAGCGCCATTGCGGTCGTCAGTAAAACCATGGCCAGCGACTTTGAAAAGATCCACCACCGTGCCTACAAGGTCATCACCAATGGATATGACCAGCAGGATATCGCGGCCGATTCAGCGGTTACTCCCGACGTGAAATTTTCCCTCGCCCACATCGGCACCCTCTCGGGCGCCCGAAACCCACTGACTATCTGGAAGGCGCTGCAGAACCTGCTGGTGAGCAATCCGGCCCTGGCCGCGGACCTGGAGATAAAACTGGTTGGCAGGGTTGACCACTCGGTGATCACGTCGATCGAAGAATACGGATTGTCAGGATTTGTCAGGAAAATCGATTACATGTCGCACGACAAGGTGGTCGTATGCCAGCAGCAATCGCGGGTTTTGCTGCTGATCATCAACAACACCCCGAATGCCGGGATGATCCTGACCGGTAAGTTTTTCGAGTATATGGCGGCCAAACGCCCGATCCTGTGCCTTGGCCCTGCAGACGGGGATGCCGCACTGATCCTCGAGGAGACCAGGGCCGGTTTGCTGGCGGGATTTGACGACGTTGAAACGATGGAGAAGAACATTCTCCACTATTACCGGATGTTTCAGAACAACCAGCTCGAGGTTCAGAGCCGGCAGATTGAAAAATACTCCAGGAGGGAACTCACCAGGGAATTATCGCAGGTATTGAATGAAATCAGCAGGGATACAGGGAGATAGCTATTTAATTTCCGTTCCGAATTTCACCACCGCCTTTTTCTTCCATCTCCCCATCTTATAATAAAAATAATAGAGGACCATCCCTGTAAACCATCCTGCCGGGATCGACCACCATATGCCATTCACGCCAAGCGCCGTTTTCTGCGACAGGAAGTAGGCCACCGGGATCCGGATGATCCACAGCGAGAAGAGGCTGATGAACATCGGCACCAGCGTATCGCCCGCCCCGCGAAGCACGCCGTTGATGACGAACATATAGGAAAAAAGGATGTAGAATGACCCGATGATACGCAGGTAATCGCCGCCAAGTTCTATCACGACAGGGTCGTTGGTGAACATGCGCATCAGCATCCTGCCAAATAACACAGTGACAAGTGAGATAAACAGCGAAAAAATGGTGGTCATGATCAGCGTGGCACGCAACCCGGCCTTTACCCTGTCGGGCCGGTTTGCCCCCATGTTCTGCCCGACAAAGGTCGACAGGGCAACGGCGAAGCTCATGGCCGGCATGGCGGCAAAGCTGTCGATCCGGCCGGCCGCGCTGTAGGCCGCGTTGGCATCGATGCCGTGCTGGTTCACGATCCAGTAAAGCGCCACCATCCCGGCCGCGACGAATGTCTGCTGGAACCCTGTCGGCAGGCCGATCCTGATACTTTTCATGAAGATCTCGTGATCATATTTAAGATCCCTGAAGGAAAACTTCACCACCTTGTGGTATTTGTTCAGGTAGTATATCTGGGATATGAAGGCACAGGCCTCGGAGATCACCGTGGCAATGGCTACACCGGCAACCCCCCAGTGAAAAATCGGGACAAAAATCAAATCGAGGATGATGTTCAGCCCGACAGAGCCCATTAAAAAATAGAGGGGTGTTTTGGAATCGCCCAGCCCGCGGAGAATGGCGCTGGTGCCGTTATAGCCAAAGAGAAAAACAAGCCCGGCCAGGAAGATATTTAAAAAGATCATCGCCTGGGGAACGATGACAGGGTCCAGGTCGATCATTTGAAAAATATACCGGCTCAGCAGGATGCCCGCAGCACTGACGACCAGCGAGGTGAAAAACATAAAGATATAAAGCGTGTTGATCGCCTTCTTGACATTTTCGAGCTGTTTGGCGCCGAAATACTGTGACACCACGATGGTAAACCCCATGGTCACCCCGATGATAAAGGAGACCAGCAGGAAAATGATGGGCGATGAAGTCCCCACGGCAGCCAGCGCCTCTTTGCCGATGTATTTCCCCACCACCACACTGTCGACCACATTATACATCTGCTGGAAAACATTCCCGAGCAACATGGGAATGGCAAACTTCAGGATCAACCGTCCCTCATTGCCCACACTGAGATCTTTCATGCCGGCAAAGGTAGCCAGAATTCAGCTATCTTTCGTACCTTTGCGCCAACAACAGTTCGTTCTGTCGCAGGCAACGGCGTGACTTGTCACGCTGTGCCTGAGGAAAGTCGGGACAATACAGAGCACCATGCTTCCTAACGGGAAGGATTTCGGGATACAAAGGCCCGCGAGACAGAAAGTGCCACAGAAAATGACTACCTGCGGTTGCAGGCGCCACTTGTGACGCCAGCTGCCACGGGAAAAGGTGAAAATGCGGTGTAAGAGACCACGATCCGGGTGGGTGACCACCGGGGAGGGTAAACCTCATGGATTGAAAGACCAAGTATACCAGCTGTCAAGGGTTGCTCGCCCAATGCTGGAGGGTAGGTCGCTAAAGTCTGCCGGTGACGTCAGACTCAGATAAATGACAGAAGTATTGCCTGGTGAGGTTCAGGTTTCTGAACCCCGCCGGGGAATAAACAGAATCCCGCTTACAGAACTGTTGTTTTTTTTTCTTTAACCTCCTGCTATGAAAATAGTATCCATTGTCGGGGCGCGCCCGCAATTCGTCAAGGCAGCGACCGTGTCAAGGGTCTTGCGCCGCGATCCTGCCATCCGCGAGATCCTGCTCCACACCGGGCAGCATTACGACGACAACATGTCCGAGATCTTCTTCCGCGAGCTGAATATCCCGGAACCCGACTACAACCTCGGGGTCGGTTCGGGCAGCCATGCCGAACAAACCGGCACGATGCTGAAGCGGATTGAAGAGATCCTGCTGAAGGAAAAGCCCGACTGCACCCTTGTATACGGCGACACCAACTCGACCCTGGCCGGCGCGCTTACCTCCGCCAAACTGCATATACCGGTAGCCCACGTGGAGGCCGGCCTGCGAAGCTTCAACCGCGCCATGCCCGAGGAGATCAACCGCATCGTGACCGACCGCATCGCCGGCCTGCTCTTCGCCCCAACCCAAACCGCCGTCGGCCACCTCACCCGTGAAGGGCTTGGCGATATCACCTGTTTTACGGGGGATGTCATGTACGACTCGGTGCTCTACTACAGGGACTGGCTCCTCCAGGATCCCGAAAAATACAGGACGCCGGGAATCCCCGCAAATTACCTGCTGGCCACCATCCATCGGGCCGAGAATACGGACAACCCAGTCAACCTTAAAAATATTTTCTCGGCCTTTTCAGAACTGGACCAGGAGATCATACTCCCCATCCATCCGCGGACCAGGAAGATCCTGCAGTCGCTGGTTATCCTGCCTGAAAACGTACATATCATCGATCCCGTGGGCTACCTCCAGATGCTCAAACTGACCCTGGACGCCACCCGGGTGCTTACCGATTCAGGCGGACTGCAAAAAGAGGCCTATTTCCTCCAAAAACCATGCATCACCCTGCGCACCGAAACCGAGTGGGTTGAAACCCTGCACGACCACTGGAACATCATAACCGGATCCGATCCGCGACTGATCACACAGGCCGCCACCAGCGAGCTTCCCTCCGCCCCCATCCGGCCGGCATTCGGTAATGGAAAAGCTGCTGAAATGATCCTCCAGAAACTGCTCCTTTTTTAACCGCCGATTGTTAATAAAATCCTTGACTTTCCGGATGTTCCGGTACCTTCCCGTAACGGAAAAATGCATACCTTTGTCTTATGGTTGAATTATTATAAATGATTGATTATGACAGATTTAGAAAAAGAAACGGCTAGCCAGAGTTATACTGCTGATAACATACAGGTACTTGAAGGACTGGAGGCGGTCAGAAAACGCCCCGCCATGTATATCGGCGACATCAATGTCAAGGGGCTCCACCATCTTGTTTACGAGGTAGTGGATAATTCCATAGATGAAGCCCTTGCAGGTTATTGCTCCAGGATCGAAGTGACGATCCTGGAGGATAATTCGGTGCGGGTTGTTGACAACGGGCGTGGCATCCCCACGGATTACCATGAAAAAGAAAAGAAATCGGCGCTCGAGGTGGTAATGACGGTACTCCATGCCGGCGGGAAATTCGACAAGGACACCTATAAGGTTTCCGGAGGTCTGCATGGCGTAGGGGTTTCGGTGGTGAATGCACTCTCTTCCCTGCTGAAGGTCGTGGTAATGCGCGGGGGCAAAATATTCCAGCAGGAGTACTCCTTCGGCAAGCCGCTTTATCCTGTAAAAATCGTTGGCGATACAGAACACAACGGAACAGATATAACCTTTAAATCCGACAATTCGATCTTTATTGTTGAAAAATTCGATTACGAAATACTGAGTTCACGGCTGCGTGAACTGGCTTACCTGAACAAGGGCATTACGCTTACGCTGACCGATGAACGTGAAAAAGATGAAAACGGCAACTTCACCACCAACACCTTTTTCTCAAAAGCAGGCCTCAGCGATTTCATCGATTACCTGGATGCCAACCGGGAGAAGCTGATCCCGGAACCCATCTGCATGGAGGGCGAGCGCAACAACATTCCCCTCGAGATCGCCATGCAGTACAACACCTCCTTCTCCGAGAATATTCATGCCTATGTCAACAACATCAACACCCATGAAGGCGGGACCCACCTCGCGGGCTTCCGCAGGGCGCTTACCCGCACCCTCAAGGGATACGCCGAGAAAACCGGCATGCTGGCCAAACTGAAGTTCGACATCAACGGCGATGATTTCCGGGAAGGACTTACGGCCATCATCTCCGTAAAGGTCCAGGAACCCCAGTTCGAGGGGCAGACCAAGACCAAGCTTGGAAACAACGAGGTTATGGGTGTGGTTGACCAGCTGGCAAGCGAAATGCTGACCAATTACCTGGAAGAGCATCCCAAGGAGGCCAGGATCATCGTCAACAAGGTGATCCTTGCGGCCACGGCCAGGCACGCAGCCCGCAAAGCACGCGAACTTGTGCAGCGGAAAAATGTATTATCAGGATCGGGTCTGCCCGGCAAATTATCCGACTGTTCGGAGAATGACCCGGCCCAGTGCGAGATCTACCTGGTCGAGGGCGACTCGGCAGGTGGTACGGCCAAACAGGGCCGCGACAGGCGCTTCCAGGCCATCCTGCCGTTGAGGGGCAAGATCCTCAACGTGGAAAAGGCAATGCAGTATAAAATCTTCGACAGCGAAGAAATCAAGAATATTTTTACCGCTCTTGGCGTAACAATTGGCACGGAAGAGGACAGTAAAGCACTAAACCTCGAAAAATTACGTTATCAC
Source organism: Bacteroidota bacterium (assembly GCA_037133475.1). Classification (GTDB taxonomy): domain Bacteria; phylum Bacteroidota; class Bacteroidia; order Bacteroidales; family FEN-979; genus CAIVAT01. The sequence continues at coordinate 61,227 of JBAXOB010000018.1, read as the reverse complement.
AAAATAGTGATCATGACCGATGCCGATGTCGACGGAAGCCATATCGCCACCCTAATCCTGACCTTCTTTTTCAGGTATATGAAAGAACTGATCGAAAACGGCCATGTTTACATTGCAACACCGCCGCTCTATCTGATAAAAAGGGGCACTACCCAGCGTTATTGCTGGACCGACGAGGAGCGGATCAAGATCGTCGAGGAGTTAAGCAACGGGAAGGAGACAGGAGTTCATATCCAGCGTTATAAAGGTCTGGGAGAGATGAATGCCGAACAGTTGTGGCTGACCACCATGAACCCCGAATTCCGTACATTGAGACAAGTGATGATCGAAAGCGGGACCGAGGCCGACCGTATCTTCTCCATGCTGATGGGTGATGATGTGCCCCCCAGAAGGGAGTTTATCGAAAAGAATGCAAAATACGCCAACATCGACGTCTGATGCTGGTTCGCTAACTACAATACAACATGACCCGAAAAAAGTACATTTATCTGATTGCCCTGGTCCTGGTCCTGGCGATCGTCTCCTTCTTTATCTTCGGAAAAAACGAAAAAGGGCAACAGATAACTGCAACGGTCAAAAAGGGCAGTTTCCCGATTGAGGTTACGACAACGGGGGAACTGGTCGCCAAGCGTTCCGAGAAAATCTATGGTCCTACCGAACTCAGGCAGATCCAGATCTGGCAGGTCAAGATCCAGGATATCATCCCTGACGGAACGGTGGTTGACTCGGGTCAGTACGTCGCCACGCTCGACCGCACCGAGATTACCAACAAGATCAAGGATGAGGAGACGAACCTGGAGAAGCTGGAGAGCCAGATGACCAAAACCAGGCTCGACACCTCCCTCGACCTGCGGAGTTCGCGCGATGAGCTCATCAACCTTAAATACTCGCTCGAAGAGAAGAAGATAACCCTTGAACAGTCGAAATATGAACCGCCGGCAACCATCCGGCAGGTCCAGATAGATCTTGAAAAGGCCCAGCGTACCTACGAACAGGCCGAAAAGAACTATAAACTCCGCTACCAGAAGGCAGTCGCAAACATGCAGGAGGTAGCCGCCTCCTTTAACCAGGCGCAGCGGAAGCATGAACAGATGACCAATGTACTGAAACAGTTTACCGTCCAGGCACCGAAAGCCGGAATGGTCATCTACAAGCGCAACTGGGATGGCAACAAAATGGGTATCGGGGCTACGATGAATGTTTGGGAAAACATTGTCGCCGAACTTCCCGACCTGTCGGAGATGATATCAAAAACCTATATCAACGAGATCGACATCAGCAAAGTCAAGGTGGGTCAGAAGGTCCAGGTTGGTATTGACGCCTTCCCCGAAAAAAAATTCACCGGCAAGGTCATCGAAGTGGCCAATATCGGCGAACAGCTCCAGAGCAGCAATGCCAAGGTGTATGAGGTGAGGATCGTCGTCAACGAATTCGACTCCATCCTCCGGCCTGCCATGACGACAAAAAACAAGATCCTTACCAATGTCGTTGATAATGTGCTTTCTATCCCAATTGAAGCTATTTTCAACAATGATTCGGTAGCTTTTGTCTATAAAAAAAGTGGCGGTTCGGTAACGCGGCAGCAGGTAATTGTAGGGCAGTCGAATGAAAATGAGATCATTGTCAAGGCAGGACTGAAATACGAAGATGTTGTTTTACTTGTGCCGCCCGAAAAAGCCGAAAAACTCAGCCTGGATTTACTCCCCAGGGACATCATTGCAAAATACAAGGTAAAGCCGGCGCCGCCCCAGCAGCACAAACCAGTAAAGGATACCGGAAAAGCGCTGGTAGCTTCTCCTGCCCTCCTTAAGAAATAGTTTCCATGCAATTTCCCGTATTCATTCACCTGTAATTACTGTTGGCATGCTGGAACGCTATAAATATATTTTCAACATCGCCCTGGAGGCGGTGTTCCTGAATAAATTCAGATCCATCCTCACCGCCCTTGGCATCATCTTCGGAGTTGCCGCGGTGATTACCATGATGGCCATCGGCAACGGCGCCAAAAAGGAGATCCTGGACCAGATGAAACTTGTCGGGGTCAACAACATCCTGATCGTTCCCAAAGTTGATAAACAGAATAACAAATCCTCCAAGAGCAGCGATCAGGGCTCCCAGTCGACCGACAAGAGCTCTGAAAAAACCAAGGGGAAATTTTCGCCGGGGCTCAGCCTGAAAGATGCGGCAGCCATTAAACTGATCATCCCCACTGTGTCCAAGGTTAGTCCTGAGGTGATATTTGAAACCGACATCGTCAAGGATGGCGTTAAAACCTCAGCAAAATTCACGGGTGTCACACCCGATTTCTTCCAGGTATTTGCCCTTGAACTCCAGGAGGGCGAGATGTTCAACGACGAACAGCTCAGGGAGGGAAAATCTGTCTGTATCATTGGCCCGGTGCTGAAATCCAAATTCTTTCCTTCTGGAAATGCCGTTGGTAATGATATAAAGTGCGGCTCGGTGTGGCTGAAGATCATCGGGGTATTGAAAAAGCGGGAGGTCAGCCAGTCGAGCATCGACAACCTGGGCATCTCCGACTACAACAATTCGCTCTATGCCCCGGTACAAACGCTGTTACGCCGGTACAAGGACCGTTCCATCGTCACGGAGGCCTCCCTTCATGGCACCAATGTCACGCAGGTTGACGAAGATTCCTATGATATTTCATCGGGTAATCAAAGTGGCATGGGAAAAGACCAGATCGACAAAATAGTAGTCCAGGTAAAAGAGAGCAGCCAGATCGGGCCGACGGTCGAGGTACTGAAAAAGATGATGCTTCGTCGTCATGCCGGGGTTGATGATGTTGAGATCAAGGTACCGGAACTTTTGCTGAAGCAGGAGCAACGTACCAAAGACATCTTCAACATCGTGCTGGGAGCCATTGCCAGCATCTCCCTGCTCGTCGGGGGCATCGGCATCATGAACATCATGCTTGCCTCGGTGATGGAACGTATCAAGGAGATCGGGATCCGCCAGGCTATTGGCGCTACAAAGCGCGACATCGTGCTGCAGTTCCTGACCGAAGCCACCCTGCTCAGCATCAGCGGCGGACTGATCGGGATCGTTTTGGGGCTCGCCCTGTCGAAGCTGGTCATGGAACTTACCGATATCCTTACCATCGTTTCAGCCCTCTCGATATTTGTTTCCTTCGGTGTATCGGCCTCGGTAGGGATCATCTTCGGGTACATGCCCTCGCAGCGGGCCGCAAGGCAGGATCCTGTCGAATCGCTCAGACACGAATAACTGATAAGCTTTTACGTATGAGATACCCTGGTTTTCTTTTCTTTTTGATAATGTTATGCCTGGGGTTCAATGCCTCAGGGCAGCCCCGGGTTCGCAACCTGACCCTCGAAGAGTCGATTGAAATAGCAAAAAGCCAGTCCCCCGACGCCCTGAACGCCAAACAAACCTTTAAAACAAGTTACTGGGACTGGCGCTCCTTCAAGGCTTCAAATCTCCCGGCTCTCGGGCTGACGGCAACAGCGCCTAACATTAATCAGAGCATCAGTTCACAAAGCATCGATGGCGTTCAGTCCTATGCCGCCTACAAGGTCATCAGCGCCAATGCGAACCTCGGGCTGACACAAAAAATCGGCATCACCGGGGGTACCCTCTCCCTCAACTCAACCCTCAGTGGCGTTCACAATGCCAACAGCCCGAACCCGCTGCCTTATGTAAGCGTACCGATCAACGTAGAGCTGAACCAGCCTCTTTTCACCTATAACCAGTTCCGTTGGGACCGGAAGATCATGCCCCTGAAATATATCCAGGCAAAAAGAAAATATATCGAAGATATCGAACAGGTATCGATCACCGCTTCCACCTACTTCTTCTCCCTGCTCCAGGCCCAGGTTGAAGAAAAGATTGCCATGATCAACCTCTCCAATTATGATACGCTGTACCATATTGCCAAAGGGCGCTACCAGCTTGGGAAAATTGCCGAAAACGAGCTCCTGACCCTCGAATTAAGTTATCTCAAAGCCCAGGCGGCTGTTGAAAATGCCGACCTCGACCTCGACAACGCGCAGTTCCGGTTTAAATCCTACCTCCGGTTGCAGGATAGCAGCCGGGTTTTACTCCTTCCACCCGGGAATATCAACTTTTTTAAAATTGATCCCGTCAAGGCGGTTGACCTTGCAAGAGAAAATTCATCGAACTCCCTCGACTTCAAAAAACGCCTGCTTGATGCCGCCAGCGCGGTCAACTATGCCAAACTCAACGGCCGCTTTGATGCCAACGTGCGTGCCGTGGTGGGGTTGACCCAGCAGGGATCGTCGGTCAGGGATGCCTATTACAACCCTGCCGATCAGCGGCAGTTTTCGCTCGGCGTTTCCATACCGATCGTCGACTGGGGTGTGGCTCATGGCAAAATAAAAATGGCCCAGTCGCAGGAAGATATCGTGAAGACCTCCGTTGAGCAGGATGCCATCGATTTCGAAAGAAATGTATACCTGAAGGTCGTTCAGTTCAACATGCAGCAAAACCAGCTGAAAATTGCCGCCAAATCGGATACCGTTGCCCGCAAGAGCTATGAAGTTACCAAGGGCCGCTACCTGATCGGCAAAATCAATGACATCACCAACCTCAACCTTTCGCAGATAGACCAGGATAATGCCCAGAAAAATTACTATTATGCACTTCAAACCTTCTGGACAAACTACTATGAAATCAGGAAGCTTACCCATTATGATTTCAGGAAAAACGAAGCACTTCAATTCGACATGCAGGTTATGAAATGAAGCTGATTTTTCCATCGTTATTAAAAACAATTCCAAATAATGACTATCTTTGCATTCAAATATTAAACTAAAAAATTATAATTATGGCAGTATTAGTTGGTAAAAAAGCTCCATTATTTGAAGCTGAAGCCGTTATCAATGGCGGTGAATTTGTTGATAAATTTTCTTTAGCCCAGTATATTGGCAAGAAACATGTGGTTTTCTTTTTCTACCCGCTCGATTTCACCTTTGTTTGCCCTACGGAATTGATCGCATTCCAGGATAAAATTGCCGAGTTCGAAAACAGGAATGTAGCTGTTGTCGGCTGCTCTGTCGACTCGAAATTTTCCCACTGGGCATGGCTCAATACAGAACTCAAGAATGGCGGGATCAAGGGTGTGAAATATCCTATCGTTTCCGACCTTTCCAAAACCATTGCAGCCAATTACGATGTGCTTGCAGGAGAATATGTCTATACCGAAGACGGCATCATGGAATTTGAAGGCGGACCTGTTGCTTTCCGCGGTCTCTTCCTGATCGACAAGCAGGGTATCGTTCGTCACCAGGTGGTCAACGACCTTCCCCTTGGCAGAAGCGTTGATGAGGCGCTGCGCATGGTGGATGCACTTCAGTTTTTTGAAGAAAACGGCGAAGTTTGTCCCGCCAACTGGCACAAAGGTGATGCCGGCATGAAAGCCACCGCAGAAGGTGTTGCCGAATACCTTGGTAAACACTGAATGTTATAGTGTATTATAGTCAAAGCCGGCCTGCCTTGCATGCCGGCTTTTTCATTTCCGCGAGGACCGCACTGAAAACCAGAATACCAGGGTACAGCCTCCGTGAAGTTAACAAATTCAGGGATGAACTTTTTCAGTTGCCTAACCTTGGTAACGGCAATTTTTGTAAGTTTGGCCCTCCCATGAAAACCTCCGGTATAACCCTGTTCCAACCCATGAAAGACAAGATTACACCCTCGCGAATTTCTGTTTTCGTAATCATCTTCCTGATGACCTGCGTTACCGCGAACCTGAACTGGGGCAAAGACCACTGGAAAGAGATCATCCTTTCCGACGGCAAGGGATATTACGCCTATCTGCCGGCGATCTTCATCTATCACGACCTGAACCTGGGCTTTTTTGATAAAATTGAAAAACAGGATTATTACAATAAATTCCTCTATTATGATTACAGGGCCAACGGGAACGGGAAGGTTATCGACAAATATTTCTGCGGCACCGCCCTTGCCGAACTGCCTTTTTTTCTTACGGCACACGCGCTAAGCCCGCCGGCGGGATATAAAACCGACGGATATTCAAACCTCTATCATATCCTGATCAGCATCGCCGCCCTGTTCTACCTGCTTGCCGGGCTGGTTTTCCTCAATGCAGCCCTGGGCGGATATCATTTCAGGGAATGGGAAAAATCGGTGGTCCTGTTTGCCACGGTTTTCGGCACCAACCTTTTTTACTATGTGGTCCGGGAACCCTCCATGTCGCATGTGTTTTCGTTTGCCTTTGTCAGCATCTTTGTTTACTGCAGCAGGCAATTCTTTATAACATTCAAAACAGGTTATATTCCTGTCATGGCACTGGTTTTAGGACTCATTTTCCTGATACGGCCCGTCAACGCGCTGATCATCTTCTTCCTGCCATTCGCAGCAGGATCGGCTGCCACGCTGCGTAAGGGACTGGAGACTGCCTTCCTCCGCCCCCTGCCCCTCGTTTCAGGGCTCCTGATCTTTCTCGGAACAGCCTCGATTCAGTTCATACTTTATAAAATCTCAACCGGGAAATTCCTGGTAGACTCCTATGGCGACGAAGGATTTAATTTTCTCCATCCGCATATTGCCGATATTTTGTTCAGTTACAAAAAGGGGTTGTTTTTATATACCCCCCTCTACCTGCTCAGCCTTGCAGGGTTGTTTTACCGCTGGAAATCCTCCAGATTCAGTGTATATGCCTGGTCGGGCTTCTTTATCCTGATCACCTACGTCTTTTCCTCCTGGTGGAACTGGTATTACGGGGGAAGTTTTTCATCACGGGTCTACGTGGAATTCATACCCGTCTTTATGATCCTGCTGGCAGTTGCCCTGCATGAAACTGCAGGGAAATTCAAGAAAGGTGTCCTGGTCGCACTGATCGTCCTCCTGACAATTCTGTGCCAGATCCAGACTTACCAGTACCGGTACTACCAGATCCACTGGTCGGAAATGACCAGGGAAAAATACTGGGAGGTATTCCTGCGGATTGATAAACTGATAAAATAGTTTCCTATTTCGCATTTCACATTTTTGCCCATATGCGAGATGTGAAATGTGATATCTGATATCCGTCCCCCCCCACTGGAAATTCTTCCTGATCCGGGAATGTTAACCACCTCCTGGAAACTGTTAAAAGCTCCTTGGCGAATCTTAATGAGCTCCTGAAACACCATAAACTGAAAAGTGTATTTCGTGCCCGCTGTCCATGGCAATGGTGTCAAAAATATTTTTCAAACCGGCTGTCGCATCCAGCTCCGGTTTGCCGATAGCCGAACCCACCACGGCAAACCAGTTTTCCCAGATGATGATATCGCCGGCTTTCCGGCATGCAAGGTTAGCCCTGGTTAAATCAATTCTCTTGGCCGTATCAAACCAATCCACCTCCAGGGCTTCGCAGAGATAGGGATGGCCGCACAAAATGCGGCACCCTGCTGCGGCACCGGATTTAACAACCTTCGCCGTGGAGATTGCCACTTGCTGGTCCTTCGCAAGCATCATATCCCTGTTCCAGTTTACCGCTGCCGGGCCCGCCGTAAAGGGAAATATGATCACGGCACCCAGCAATACCAACTGCGAAACTATCCTGGACATACTGCTTTTTCCTAAAACCCCGCCTTCTGTTAACTGGTTAAAACCAACAAGCGCAATAATGGCGATCAGCGGCATGACCCCGATCAAAACCCGCTTCAGCCCCATGGAATTAAAAATCCCGAAATACCAGAACAGGGTGTGGGCAAGGAAAAAACAGCTGAAGCCAAGCAATACAAGCAGATGTAATTCCGCCCTGATCCTGCTCCTGAATGCGTTGATGATCAAACTGAAAAACCCCACGACAAACAGTGCATAGACCGGGAATCCCACCACATAAAACATCTGCCTTACAAAATGGAGGAGGTCGCCGCTCCCGTAAGGACTGCTCAGCGAAGCATAGGGAATCCTGGTGAATACCCAAAGGATATCATGATGAACAAAATACCCTGCGATGGAGTACAACCCCGAACCAAAAAGCAGGAACGGAAGGATTTTCCATTGCTTTTTAACTAAAAGATAACATACGAACACCCCGATCATCACCAGCCCCTCCGACCTGACAAATGGCAAAAACGAAATGAAGATGGCGCCTGCCGCCATTTTTTGCTTTACCGCCAGGAAGAGTCCCGCAGCAACGAACAGGGCAAACAGCGGCTCGGTGAGTCCTGAAAAGGTTAAAATATAGTACAGCGGCATAAAGATTATCAGCAGAGCCCCGGCATACGGGCTTTTTATTTGCAGGGCATCTGCCGTCTTATAGGTCAGGGTTATGGTCAACAGAGTCGTAAGGGCATTGAATACCTTGATCCCGCCAAACCCAAAATGGGCAAACGGGAATGCCAGCAAAACAAACACAGGCTTCCCCCACATGTCGAAGAAAAGCCCGGGATGGGCCGGGGCATACTTTGCGAACAGGAAGTGAAGAACACTATCGCCTGCATCCCCGGTCCCGTTGAAGAAGACTATCGTCAGGGTGGCAACGACACCGTAAAATATGAGAATAAGGAATAATGGCTTTTTCATGAAACAGGAAACAATTCGAAACCAATTTTTTACTCCATCAAAAATGACAGGTCATTTCATCCGGGTTAACCTCGTGCCGGTAATGTCCGATGAAAAGATAATATCGTAATTTTTGTTCTTCACCCCGGCAGTATCAGCTGTGAAGATATATTCATACTGATCCAGCGAGGTGAGTCCGTCCCTGTCGACAGGCAACAGCCAGGAAAGGTTCCAGGTTGACCTGTAAAAGTTGATGGTTGGCTCGAACAACCAGTTGATTCCCAACTTGATATTTCGCTGGTTTCCCGCAACCGCCTGGTGATCCCTGATCAGTGCGAGGACAGCATTTTTCGTCTCCCTGTCGTAGTTCCATTCGGCACAGGAGTAGAGGTTCGTGTTCCGGTAAAAATTTACCGCCGACAGCAACGACAGCACAATGACAAAGGTGTATATCACACCCCGGAACCTGAATTTCATCAGGTATTCCATAAAAAAGCCGAAATTCAGCATCAACAGGGGGACGAGAAACAGGGAAAACCGGCCTACCAGGTAATCGGTTTTCAGCAGGTAATGCTGAACAACAGTTTCGGCGGCTATGAGAAGGAAAACCAGGTTTATGATCACCATCGACCGGAACCGGGAGAAAAACTCAGTCTTTGACAGCACCAGGTTTTTCAGGATCAGCACAAAGGGGATCAGGATTATAACCGAAAGGGCAACCTGTATCACCAATATCCCCGCAGGGTTTAACGGAATATTATTGAACAGGTGGTAAATCACCGACATGCCCGTATCATGCATGAATCCGTGTTTGCCGCCAAAATCGAATGAATTAAACTTAACCGCCTTCCTAACAGGCTCATAAAGCACTACCAGGAAGCCGAACAAGGAAACCAGGTTGACAGTATTTGCTTTAAGCAGCAGGCCCTTCTCCTTCAAAGAGAAACGGCATTCCTGCAGGATGATAAAGTTATAAGCAACCAGTGCAGCCACATAAAAGGTCAGCAAGGTGAAATTACTGAATATCGCCAGCAGAGCCCCGATGTTAAACAGGACGAGGTTCTTCGTTCTTTTTTCCTCAAAAGATTGTACAAGGGAATATAAACTCATGGTCATAAACCCGATCGACAATCCATAGCCCCTGGCCAACCCGAAAAAGTCGATCAATGCCGTATTGGTCGCCATCAGGATAAAGATGCACAGGCCGGTTACAGGGTTGATTTTGCGTAAGAGCAGGTATGCGTATGCGAAGAAGACAACCAGCAGCAAAAGATTTGGCAGACGCAATGCCAGGACGGAATTCCCGAATATCATTTCGGAATATTTCATGCACAGCGTATTTAAAATATGGTTATTGGTATAAGCGTCCTTGTTGGAAATCAGATCCATAAAGCTATGGGAAACATATCGGAGATAGGAGAAACTCTCGTCATGCGTAAAGGAGGAGACTGTTGCCTTGACAGCGATATAGGCGAAGATCACGAGACCCGCCACCACAAATAAGACCGGGATGATTTTAATTTTTTTCACAAAATCCATAGCGCATGAATGAACATTATTCTGATTTCCCAAAAACGGATATCCTGTCAACAATAGAGATCATTTCCGTCAGGGTTCCCAATCGTAATTGCCTAATTCAACTTTTTTTCAACAATCGGTTTGACGTCAAGAAATGTGTCCCAGTATTTTTGTTTGTCCATTTCCGACCAATGTATCATAAAATACCGGTATTGAATGGTTTGCACCTGGTTTACCATAATGGCCAGGGTCATCAGTCCCGCGACCAGGTAAACACCTTTTTTATGGTTTGACCATTTAACAAGGCCGGCCAGCAAAATCCCGAAATAGGGAAGATATTCAACCATCACCCTGGCCGAAAAACTACCGCCATAATACCACATCCACCAGCAGGAAAGAAAATATACGACCAATAGCAGGAAAAGGAGGATGCCGTAAAATTCAAACTTATCCGGATAAGCCGGTATCAGCCCGAACAGGGCTATCAAGCAAAGCGGCGTATAGATAAAAAATCCCTTTTTGAAACTGAATAAAAAATCGACTACATGCGGATGTTGAAAATCAAAGCCTTCACTGCCATAGGAATAGACCAAGAAATCGCCGGTTTGTAACTTATAGACCATCAGTTGGATGGCAATAATAGTGAAACAACATAAGATAGCCAGGAAAACACAGGGTCGGCCTTTGAGTAAATTTCCGAACCCCGTTCTGAAAGTATGGGATGTTCCGCTTAAAAATGGCACCGATAAGATGACCAGGCCGTTAACGGGCCGGATAAGGATGATCAGCCCCAGGGCAATTGAGGCGAAGATAAAATTAACCGGGTTTAGGGTATTGAAATACCGGCGGACCTGGTATATAAAAACCGAAACCATTGAAAAGGAGTAGACATGGCTCATCGCCACCTCACCGATTGAATAATAGAAAAGATTGGTTCCAAACAGGAGCGCCACCAGGGTAAAAACAATGATCCCTGAACTGAAACCGTATAGTCTCAGTGTCTTTTTGAAACAATACAGCCCGAGCGACAAATAAAAAAGGGCGGCAATGGTAAGGAAAACAATGTAGATCCGGGAGTAACCGTCGGCCGGCAATCCCGTGATGCTGGCCCCCAGGTGTGCTATCAAAAAAAACGGCGCAACCAGTAACGATTCACCTATAAAATACTTGTTGATCACCCTTCCCCCATGATTCGACCTGTAATCATAAAAGAGGCTCCTGTCATAGGATTTGGTCACCTCGGCCTCCTGGAAAAAGCCGAAATTAAGGTCATGGTAAATGAAGACAGCGGGCAGGTATGCATAGTATCCCTTCCCGTCGGAACGTATCACACGCTCCCACTGGCCGTGGCCCCAGTTTATCCTCGCGGTGTAGAAAAGCAACACGAGGAAAATCCAAAAAACAATATGTTTTTCAATTTTATGGATCATGCGGATACCTGCCGGATAAATAACTGGAACCTGTGTACCATTCAACATAGTTAAAGACGAAAATCAGGAAGCAATAAATACCACAAATTTAACAACCCTGTCATGATCATGCGTTTCAAATTCCTTTAAAAGCTTCAGATTGCCTATATTCTTCAAACGTTCAAGCGTGACGCCATTTTCAACCACCGAGAACCAGTCGTCCCAGATAACAACTGCCCCCTTCGGAGGAACTTCTCCCGACAACCTTAACAGGTCCCTGTGCAACGAATCGTTAAAGTGATCTATATCAAGGGTAACACTGAAATAGGCATGGGAGTAATACAACAACCTGCCGCTTAAATTACCCGTATTGCTTTTCAGGTATGGCACCACTTTCTTGTCAATAAGCTCATTATCCGGCAGTCTGAACATATCCTGGTTGAAAACGACCCCCTTTTCACGATGCGTAAAGGGATAAACCGAAACGACCAGTAAGATCATCCCGATCAGCACCTGCCTGCCTGTTTTTCCCAAACCGGAACTGACGGCGCCAATTCCCGACAGCGCTATCAGTGCAACCATGGGGACCAGCGGGATCAATACCCGCGGCAGACCCATCGAATTGAATATTCCAAGCCACCAGAACAGGCTGTGGGCAATAAATACAGCCAAAAACAGAGCGCAAACGAGCCAAAGTCCGCCATCCTCCGCTTTCCTGGGCTTTGCCATAACAAACCGGATGAAGAGTGCAGCAAGCCCGATGACAAGCAAAGCAAATACCGGTTTTTCAATGACATAATTCAACCTGTGAATAAAATCAAATATCTTTCCGCTTCCATACTGGCTGCCCAGGTTCCGGTAAGGGATTTTGGTAAATACCCAAAAAAAATCCCTGTAATAGAAAAAACCGGCGAGGCTATAGACAAGGTGCCCGGTAAGCAGCCACGGCAGCAATGTGAATCTCTTCCTGAATACCATGAACAACCCGAACACCCCCAGGACAATGAGTCCTTCCGATCGCACAAACGGCAGGAAGGATACCACGATGACGGCGGCAAGATACCTTGTTTTTACTGCCAGGTACACCGAGAGAACCAGCACCAGCCCAAACAGGTATTCCGTCAATCCTGAAAAGGTCAGTTTCAGGAACAGGGGGCATCCTAAAATAAGGACATACACCAGCCAGGCGTTATTCAACTTCAGGGTCCTGGCCGTCAGGAAGGTAACATGCGCAATCAGCGCCACCATCAGGCAGTTGAACAGGATGATTCCTTTGAAGCCGAACTGTGAAAAGGGTGCGCTTACCAGCACAAACAGGGGTTTTGCCCAATGATGGAGAAAAAACACGGGATGGGAAAACGACCCCCTGGAATAGAGAAAATGAAGGATACTGTCGCCTGAATCGCCTGTTGTGTTTACCAAGAGGCCAAGCGTGCCCAGGAGTAAAAACAGGATTAGGGCAACGATTATCTCCGGGGATATTTTTTTCCAGATATTGTTTTCCACTAAGCCGGATATTTGATTTGCAAACTCCACGGGATATCCCGAACAAGTTTTGTCATGCTGACCTTGGGCTGACTATTTACTGTCGGATTTTTTCGCCTCGTTCCAGTGGACGTCCATTTCGGCGAGGGTTAATTCATGCAACGGCCGGTTTTCCCCTCTTGCCTTGTCTTCAAGATGCTTGAACCGCTTGATAAACTTCCTGTTGGTATGTTCCAGTGCGTCTTCGGGGTTCACCCCGATAAACCGGGCATAGTTGACAATGGCGAAGATCAGGTCGCCGAGCTCATCTTCCCTTCTCTTATGGTCTGAGTCGTTTTCAACGACCTCCCTGAGTTCATTCAGCTCCTCCATCACCTTCTCCCATACCTGTTCCGGCTTTTCCCAGTCGAAACCAACCCCGCTGGCCTTTTCCTGGATCCGGAAGGCCTTTACCATTGCGGGCAGTCCTGCGGGCACACCCGAAAGCACTGATTTGTTGCCCTTCTCCAGCAACTTTATCCTTTCCCAGTTATCGTGGACCTCTTTGGCATCTTTCACCTGGACATCGCCGAAAATATGGGGATGACGGTTGATCAGCTTGGCAATGATGCTGTCCAGCACATCTTTAATATCGAAGGCATTGGTTTCGGAGGCGATCCTGGAATAAAACACCAGGTGAAGCATCAGGTCGCCCAGCTCCTTTTTTATCGAATCCATATCATTCTGCAGGATCGATTCCGACAGTTCATAGGTCTCCTCGATGGTAAGGTACCTGAGAGATTCTATGGTTTGCTTCTTATCCCACGGGCACTTGGTCCTGAGCTCATCCATGATCTCAAGAAGCTTTCTGAATGAGGCAATTTTCTCTTCCATCAATAATATTTTACGCAAAAGTAAGCATTTCACGTTTGCAGCGTTATTAATAGTCTGAATTGTGGATAAAAGTGCCTGCAAGTGCTCAAATCATGATAAATTTGTCGCCCGGGTCCAACTTAACAGGATATTACGTATAATTTTGAAACACAAGTCATTTCGGGTTTTGCTTTTCCTTTTCCTGCTGGGGTTCATGTTTCCTAGACATGGGTTTCCGCAGTTTGAACACAAACTCTTTTCATCAAATCTGATGATTGAGGGTAAACTTCATTATGGATTCCTCTATGCACAACATACGGAACTGGATATTTTCAACGCCCATTTCCCGGCTTTTGAAATCGTTATCCAACAGCTCACCTATGGCAAATACCAGTGGGAACGAACCTACCAGTATCCGCTGATCGGCTTCTCCTTCTTTTATTCGGGGTATGGCAACAACCCCGCACTGGGCAAAATTTATGCCGTGATGCCCTTTATCAATTTCCCGTTGTACCAGCACAAGAATTTCTCAGCAGGGTTTCGGCTGGCCCTCGGATTGGGTTATGTCACGAAACCCTTTGACCGCCTTACAAACTATAAAAACCTGGCGATCGGTTCCCATATCAACGCTGCCGCCAACATGATGTTTGAAGCCCGGTACCGGATCAATTATTTCCTCACCGTCACCTCCGGGATCAGCCTGCAGCACTTTTCGAACGGTTCTCTCAAATTGCCTAATTTCGGTCTGAATGCCCCCCTCATCAATATTGGAATCGCCTATCGGCCGTTCAAAGAGAACAGGGATATCCACGACAGGTATTATGCTCCAACGGCACCTTATGAGGCTATTATATGGCGTACCCTTGAATTCAACATCGGCGGACTGCTGGGATACAAAAACATGCAGGCGGTATTCGGTCAGAATTTCCTTGTTTACCATCTCTTCGAAAACACCTTTGTGAGGCTAAGCCAGAAAAGCAAAGCCGGTCTGGGGCTTGATGTTTCCTATGATCCCTCGCAGATTAAAATCCTTGAGAAGCACGACATCCCGGTACCAAATAAGATGAGTGTTATTCGCCCGGGCATTAACGGGGTCTACCAGCTGGTATTATCCCATGTCGGCTTTATTTTCAACCTTGGCTATTACCTGGCGGGGAAGGAAAAAAGCAATGGGCCGCTTTACGAAAAATTATCCCTGCAATACAATTTCTCAAAAGATATTTTTGCCATGGTCATGCTCAAGGTTCACTGGGGCAGGGCCGATTATATCGGGTGGGGTCTGGGTTACAAATTTGATAAGAAATATGGAAAAAGGACTGTTCGGTAGATTTCCAGGCAATCGGTTGAGGATCCTGCCCATGCTGCCTTGTGTGATTTTCATCCTTGCGGGATGTGCCAAAAACGGCGGCGTTTGCTTCTCCACAAATGGCACTATCGTCCAGGAGGTAAGGAATCTGCCTGCCTTTACCAGGGTCGATATCCAGAACAATGTCGACCTGGTACTTTCGACCGATACAGGAACCCGGGTCACGGTCGAAGCCGGGCAGAATATCATCGGGGGAATCTCAACGAAGGTCGACGGAGGAACGCTTGTGATACGGAACAACAACAAGTGCAACTGGATGCGCGACTACAGCAAACAGATCAAGGTTTACATTGCAACCGATAAAATCTGGAAGGTATTGTATAACGGCTCCGGGAATATCACCTCCACCGGGGTATTGAAACAGGATTCAATCAATGTCGAGGTCTGGGGCGGGTGCGGGACCATCGACCTCAACATGGATGTCAGGCTGGGTATCTTCAGTCTGAATATGGGCACCGTCGATTTCCATCTTCACGGCCTGGCCGGGACCACCTCTGTATTCTCGGGTGATTACGGCCTCTATGATGCCCGGGACCTGAAAACATACTATACCTACATTACCAATAAGGGAACCAACGATTGTTACGTTCAGGCCATGATCGACCTGGAAGCCACGATTGCTTCAATCGGCAACATTTATTACGCCGGGAAACCCCAATCGTTTAAAATAAAGGTAACAGGTACGGGGCAGCTGCTTCCTCTGTAGTGCTAGTAGGCCCTGGCAAAGAGAACACGCTGCGTGGAGGGTTTTCCTGAATAGACACATTTTCCCTCCTCCTTTGCGTTGTCAAGGGGAATAACCCGGATCGTGGCCTTGGTCTCCTCCTTGATCAAGCCTTCTGTTTCGGCAGTGCCATCCCAATGGGCCGAGAGGAATCCGCCCTTTTCGTCGAGAACTTTTTTAAATTCCTCCCAACTGTCAACCCTGAAAGTATTATTTTCGCGGAAAGCGAAAGCCCTGTCGTACAGGTTTTTCTGGATCTGGTCGAGCAGGTGAACCACCTTATTCTCAATATCGCGAAGCTGCAGGCTCTCCTTCTCCAGGGTATCCCTGCGGGCAATTTCAACGGTTCCCTGCTCAATGTCGCGGGGTCCGATGGTCAGCCTGACGGGCACTCCTTTAAATTCATACTCCGTAAACTTCCAGCCTGGCTTATGGGTATCACGGTCATCATATTTTACCGAGATCCCCTTATCTTCCAGTGCCTTTTTGATTGGCAGGACAACGGCCGAAATCTGTTCAAGCTGTTCGGCAGTTTTAAACACCGGCACAATCGCCACCTGTATGGGGGCGAGTTTTGGAGGCAGCACCAGGCCATGATCATCGGAATGGGACATGATCAAGGCGCCCATCAACCTTGTTGAAACGCCCCAGGAGGTTGCCCAAACATAATCAAGCTGATTCTCACGGTTCAGGTATTTCACATCAAATGCCCTGGCGAAATTCTGGCCGAGAAAATGAGAAGTGCCGGCCTGCAGGGCTTTACCATCCTGCATCAGCGCTTCAATGGCATAGGTTTCAATAGCCCCGGCAAATCTCTCTGCAGGAGATTTTGTTCCTTTGATTACCGGGATAGCCATCCAGTTTTCGGCAAAATCTGCATACACATTCAGCATGGTCTCCGATTCGGCAACCGCCTCCTGCATGGTGGCATGGGCGGTATGCCCCTCCTGCCAAAGGAACTCGGTGGTGCGTAAAAAAAGACGGGTCCTCATTTCCCACCTGACTACATTGGCCCACTGGTTTATCAAAACCGGAAGATCGCGGTAAGATTTAATCCAGTTCTTATAGGTATCCCAGATGATGGTTTCGGAAGTAGGCCTCACAATCAGCTCCTCCTCCAGTTTTGCATCCTCATCCACGACAATCCCCTTGCCGTCGGGTGAATTCTTTAACCGGTAATGGGTTACTACGGCACATTCCTTGGCAAAACCCTCGACATGGCTCGCCTCTTTGCTGAAAAACGATTTGGGAATGAAGATCGGGAAATAGGCATTCTGATGACCTGTATCCTTGAATTTTTTGTCGAGCACCGCCTGGATTCTTTCCCAAATAGCATAACCATAAGGTTTTATGACCATACAACCCCGCACGGCTGAATTTTCAGCCAAATCTGCCTTAATAACCAGGTCGTTGTACCATTGAGAATAATTTTCTTCGCGGGTAGGAAAATCTTTCGCCATTTTATCGTTTTGGTATAATATTTGTTATTTTTCACATGTAATATCGAGACAAAAATACGAAAATTATCCCGATCAAATGACGCAACAGACTTTCCGGATTTTTAAAATGAATGCCTTATGAAAAAATCAGCCTTAATTATCGCGATCATCAGCCTGATGACCGTTGCCTGTACCACCCAGAAACTGGCGACATCGGGCAGCAACGATGATGTTTACGGATTCCCCGGCAGGGGTTCGCAAACGGTTTCAAAAACCACCAAGCCACAAACTACCGGTGAGCAGGTCATTACATCACCCGATAATGCCAAAGCGCAAAAACCTGCGTCATCCACATTTGCGGATGATTACAACGACTATTCCTATGCCGGCAGGATCAACCGTTTCAACAGCAAGGACACCACCAAGGGCTATTTTGATGAGACCTACACCAGCAATTCCGCTGCATCGAACGGAGGAGGCACCAGTCCGAATGTCAACCTTTACCTGGGCGTTGGCGCAGGATATTCCGGGTTTGTAAGTCCCTATTCCCCCTGGGGCTTTGATTACAGCTGGGGTTATCCCTATTCCCCCTGGGGCTGGAGCTTCGGCTGGGGATATCCCTATTATGGTTATAATTCCTGGTACAACCCCTGCTGTTACAGCTGCGGGTATGGTTACGGGTATGGTTACGGGTATGGATACGGGTATGGGTATAATGACTGGTATGGCGGTGGTTATAACAAATACAGCAGTGTTTACTATGGTCGCCGTACCTCCCTGTCGCGTACCGACGGAGGCAGAGGCAGGGTAACTCCGGCAGGTACCGGAACTGCAGCCAGGACCGGCCAAACCCAGGACACACGGATAGCACCCGGTACACGCACTGCCGGCGTACCTGCAACCCAGCAGAGATACCAGTACTCCAAACCTGCTGCTACAAGGCAGGCTGTAAACCAGAGAAGTGCCGCGAATACACGGGTTCAAACTTCAAACCAGGGTACGCGCCAGCAACCCGCTCCACGTTACAGCCGGCCTGAAGTTACCACCCAGGCCCAGCGTACAGGCGCTGCCCAGAGCTACTCCCCGCCCACCTACAGGCAGCCGAAATCAAGCCAGGAATACCTTGCACCCAGAACCCAGGCCGCAGCGGCGGGCAGAGGTGCCTCTCAAAATAGCGGCAACAGGATTGGCAACGACAACTCACGTCAATATTCCTCACCCGCAACCAGGACATACTCCCAGCCCACCAGATCGGGTCCGGCAGGAAATTCCGGCCATCCAGGAGCAACCTATTCCGCGCCATCGCGTTCAGGTTCCAGTTCAGCGCCTGCAAGGTCGGGAGGAAACGGTGAGGGCAGATCATCCGGAAGTGGCAGCGGTAGCGGCAGACACCGGTAATCCTATTTCAGAACTATAAATACAAACTTTATGAAAAACTCATTTTGCATCGTATTGCTGATATTCCTGTCAGCAATACTTGCCAGCGCCCAAACACCCGAAGATGCGCTCCGCTATTCCAGTGTCCTGTACAGTGGAACAGCCAGATTCAACGGACTTGGCGGTGCATTTGGCGCTGTTGGCGCCGACTTCTCCACCCTGGCCACAAACCCCGCCGGAATCGGGCTATATACCGCCTCTGAAATGACCTTCACCCTTGCCCCCACCGTGGGCAGCTCGGAATCTGTCTATAACGGAATGTCAGCCACCGACAACCGTGTCAATCTTGGCATCGGAAATTTCGGCGCCATTTTCAACGTCAGCCCTTATAAAAAAAATAAAGATAACGCAGTAAGAGCCATCAACTTCGGCCTGGGATTTAACCGCCAGAACGATTTCAACAACAGCGTTACCATTCATGGGATCAACAACCAAAGTTCCATGATGCAGAGCTATGTAAACATACTTAATGCGAATAAAACCCCCGAAGGTTCGGTCATGGACAACTACCCCTTCGACATCGGCCTGGCCCAGTCAGCCTACCTGATTGGCTATGATCCGGATACGAAATCCTATTTTTGTGATGCGCCAAACGGAGGCGTGATCCAGGACAAGACCATCCTGACCAATGGCTCCATGAACGAATTTGACCTCTCCGTCGGGGCGAATATCATGGACAAACTTTACGTCGGGATGACCGTGGGCATACCCACCATTAACTATTATGAACACAGCGTTTATTCTGAAACCCGGGCCGACGCGAGCATTCCTAATTTCCAATCACTCACCTACCGGTCCGACCTTCACACCAATGGCACCGGTGTTAACTTCAAATTCGGCCTGATCTATAAACCTGCCGAATGGGTAAGGCTCGGCGCCAGCATTCACACCCCCACATGGTATCCGAACATGCGCGACCAATGGGCAACCAGCATGCAATCCAGGTTCTCTGACAGCACCAACTGGAGTGCCATCTCCTATTCGCCAGCAGGTTCTTATAACTACCAGTTGACAACCCCTTTCCGTGCCATGGGGAGCATCGCTTTTATCATCGGCCATTATGGGCTGGTAAGCGCAGATTATGAGTATCTGGATTATTCCCAGGCAAGGTTTAATTCCTCCGGAGACAGTTATTCCGACATCAACGGTCAGATCAGGACAAGTTATCAGTCGGCAGGGAATATCCGCGTGGGAACCGAATGGCGCTTGGCTGATTTCAGGATCAGGGGCGGATTCGGGTATTTCGGCAACCCATACCAGTTAAAAACCGATAAAAGCGAACGTTACCAGGTTTCGGGCGGTCTGGGTTATCGTGAAAAACACTTTTTTGCCGACCTGTCGTATGTCTGGACTAAAATGAATCAAAACTATTACCTTTACGATGCGACGATGGTTAACCCCAGTGCTGTTACCTATTATACCAATACGTTGCTTGCCACGATCGGATTCAGGTTTTAGGAATCATTTTTTTAACCCTGTTCAAGCCAGCCTTAGCCTTTTGACTAAGGCTGGCTTTGTATTCAGGCGTATTGATGGATAAACATACATGGTAAGCGCTGTCGGCCTTCACCCAGGCTCCCGCGTTTTCATAGAGCAAACCCATCTGGCAGGCGGCGCTTGCTGCAAAATAGTAAGGTTCTGAACGTCCGCGCTGAATTACTTTTCCGTAATATTCAAGGGCTTTCGGATAATTTCCCGTTTCATGATAGATCCTGCCCAGGCGGTAATTATATTCTATCAGATCGCGTTTTGACTTTACCGAAGCTTTAAGGCTGTTATTCAGCAGTTCATCCAACGCCAGGCTGTAATATCCTCCGTCAAAAAGCAACCGGGCCCGGAGTAAAACAGTGTTTGGCACAATGCCACCTGCTGCCTCGGCGGTTGCCTGTTTATCTTCATCCACTATGGCCGCCCCCTTTGTTTGCAGCATTTTCATGGTTTGATGATACCTTGCCGTATCGCCGCGAAGAAGCGCAATCCAGGCCAATTTCTGGCAGGCCGAACGCACATAGTTCTGCCCTCTGAAACCTGCTGTGAATTTTTCAAAGAAACCCGAAGCTGAATAATCCAGCTTATTAAGCCTGGCCAATCCCTCCAGGAAGTCGAGGTAAAAAAAAGGGTATCGTTGCGTGAGGGATGAACGCACCTGCAATTGCGCGAGGGCATCGTCATTGTGACCTGTTTTCATCAGGATGGAGGCTGAAGCAAAAACCAGGAGCGGGCTTTCCAGTGGATGGTGATCACCCTGCTGGGCCGTTAACAGGGCTAGAACCGGCAACGCCTCCTTTTTGTTTTTCTGCAGGTTTGCCGTAAGGAAAGCCAGGTAAAACAATGCTTCCGGTTTATAAAGGAGGGTGATTTTATCATTACCCGAATATTCTGCAACCCGGCGGATTTCATTGAATCCACCCTCCATGGTACCATCCACCCCCATCAAATTGGTAATCCATTTGTAACTATCGGGAATAATGCCAACCACGACATGAACCACTCCCAAACCGATCTTATTAACCAGGAAACCGGGGTATTTGGCATCATTCAGTTCGAAGAGCAGGTGGGCTTTGCGTATTTCAAAAGCGGCAGCGGTATAATCGCCGAACTTAATCCTTGCAAATGCCCACTGGAGATGAACCTCGGCCAGGCAAAAGTTATACCAGGGGGAATCCTGATCACCCCTCTCCAGCCTCTCAATCCTGTCGGATTTCGTCCCTTTCAAAAGGTCATAATCCTTTGGATTCTCGCCGATAAAGAGGGTCAAAAAATCGATATAGTTTTCAAAACAGAGCGGGAGGAGGTTGGCGGGGTCTGATTTTTTTTCAATTTCGATCAGCCGGTTCGCCTCGGCAAACTGCAGGGAGAGCACAGCCTTGTATGTACGCTGGTTGTTTTCATCAAAATTGTACTGCGCCTGCGGCTTTGGTGAAAAAATAAGAAAGGCGCCTGCAATCAGAAGAATCCTGATCATAGGCGCCTTTTCAATGATACCGTGCCGGGTCATTAATTCACTGCATCCACAATTCCACTGTCGACCAGGATTCGACCGCAATATTCACAAACGATAATTTTTTTATGCATCCTGATATCAAGCTGGTGCTGGGGGGGGATTTTATTAAAGCACCCGCCGCAGGCATCCCGTTCGATCTGAACGACCGCAAGGCCATTCCTGGCAATTTTCCTGATCCGGGTATAGGCCATCAGCAACCGGTCTTCGATAAACTGCCGGTTCTCCTCTGAATTTTTTATCAGGTCGCTCTCCTCTTTTTCGGTTTCGGCAATGATATCTTCGAGTTCGTTACGTTTTATTTCAAGGTCATTCTTCCGATCCTGCAAAACCTTTTGAAAGCTCTCGATCTCCTCAGTTTTGCTTTCCAGGGCTGACTGGTATTCCTTAATTCGTTTCTCCGAAAGCTGAATTTCAAGATTCTGATATTCAATCTCCTTGGTCAATGAATCGTACTCCCTGTTATTCCTTACATTCATCTGCTGATCTTCATATTTCTTGATCAGCACCAGGGCATCCCGGATGGCGTTTTTCTTATCCGTCACCGATTTTTCCAATACGACTGTTTCCTGGATATAATTATCGACACGGGTTTCCAGGCCGGCTATTTCATCTTCAAGATCCTGTACTTCCAGCGGGAGTTCACCCCGGATAATACGAATTTTGTCGACCTGTGAATCAACCTGCTGGAGATTATATAAGGCAATCAGTTTCTTTTCAATGGTGACTTCGGCTTTTTCATCCGCGCCTTCGGCTTTCACTTTAGGGACAACCTTTTCAACGGGGGCTTCAGTCGCCTCCTCAACGGGAGCTGCATTTTTTTTTGCCGGACTATCCTCCTTCTTATCAGGTTTCCTTGCCAGTTTCGATGGTTTGGAGGTTGCGATTGGCTTGCTTGTCATTTTTGACATAGACTCTGTTTTAAAAATAATGAACCGGATTGGTATTTACTTCTGAAATAAGGAATGCAAAGGTAGGAAATTTTTCAATAAGCGCATCATAAAGCCATTCTTTTACCCACTGTTCGCTTTCATAATGACCAATATCGGCTAAAAGAAGCCGTTTTTCAGCACCGAAGAATTCGTGGTATTTAAGGTCGGCTGTGAGGTAGGCATCGGCGCCGGAATTTATGGCCCGGGGGATCAGAAAACTACCTGAACCGGTGCATAAGGCAACCGTTTCAACTTTTTTTGCACTGAGCCGTGTATGCCTGATAACCGGGATATTAAAGATTTTCCTGACATGTTCCAGGAACCGGGGCTGGGCCATCGGGGGATCAAGTTTTCCGATTAGACCGGCTCCGCACTGAGCGTTGGCATTCCCCAACGGATAAATATCATACGCCACCTCCTCGTAAGGATGAGCTGCCAGCAGCGCCTGCACCACCCTGTTTTCCAAAAAACCGGGCAGGATCACCTCGATCCTGGTTTCCCTCTCCGTGTGGAGTTCATTTCTCTCGCCGACGAAGGGGTTGGCCTTGGCTGAGGCGCGAAAGGTACCCTCCCCTTCCCCGTTGAAACTGCACTGGTCATAATTGCCAATGGTTCCTGCGCCCGCATCAAACAATGCCGTTCTCACCTTCCCCGCAAAGCCTTCCGGGCAGAAGGTTACCAGCTTCACAAGTTTCCCCCTCGCAGGATCGAGAATTTTATATTCTGTAATCCCCAGTTTTGAGAAAACCAGCGCGTTCAGGCCATGCAGGGTATTGTCGAGGTTTGTATGAATGGCGTAAATCGCAATATTGTTCATGATCGCCAGCGTAATCAACTTTGTTTCAGGCTGGTCGGGAGTCAGTTTCTTAATACCCCTGAATATGAACGGGTGATGGGCAATCACCAGGTTGCAGTTTTTCCTGACAGCCTCTTTCATAACATCCTCCGTAAGGTCGAGGCATAGTAGTGCCTTTTCAAATTCCCAGGCGGGATCTCCTGCCAGGAATCCGCAATTATCATAATCCTCCTGATAGGCAAGCGGGGAAAGAGATTCCAGGTAACGCCCTATTTCGCCAATGTTCATCTTTACCATATTTTTGAAGCCAAAGGTAATCATTTTCAGAACTTATTATTTCCTTAAACTGTTCATAACCTGTTCAAAAGAACTTTTCCGATAATTAAGTACCCGTGAATAAATAATGCATTTTTGACATTCATAAAAAGCCGAAAAGGGAAAATCATGCAAACGCCTGTTATTGCGGTTGTTGACAACAATCCAACGCATAGAAGCCTGATCAATTTTTACCTGGTCGTCAATAAATTTCTCGAAGTGCATACATTCCTGTCGCATGATGAGTGCCTGTATCGTCTTCATAAAAATCTCCGGCCTGATTTTCTCATTACCGACCTGCCACCTGCCGGTCATGATGTCTTTGAATTTCTGCGCCTCGTGAAATCTGATTCTCCTGCAACCAAAGTGATATTTTTCGATGCTTTTGACAACCAGGAGATGGCCACTTTGATGCATCAGGCCGGTGCCACTGACTACATCCGTAAATTGAACAAACCCGATTTAGGAATCTCGGAATTAATAAAAAATATCAGGTTTCTTCAAAAGGAAAAATCCTTTTCCTGAACACGTTTTTCCCCTCTTCAGGACACCCCTCCCTGTTAGGGTATTTTTTTCATATGTAATGTAATCGGTTTTATTTTTTTAATAACTTAGGCCCTTCGATTATGACAAGGATCCTCCAGGTTATCATATATCCGTTTTCGCTTTGTTATGGTATCACCATGCAGATCAGGAATTGGTTGTTTGACCTGCATATCCTGCCCTCCAAAACCTTTGCAAAACCTGTCATTTCAGTCGGCAACCTTACTTACGGGGGAACCGGAAAAACCCCTCATGTGGAATACCTGATCCGGCTTTTATCGCCGGCAAAGTCAATTGCCACGCTGAGCCGCGGATACGGTAGGAAAAGCCACGGGTTTATGATTGCCACCGGTAATTCCGGGGTAAAGGATCTCGGGGATGAACCCCTGCAATACTGCAAGAAGTTCCGGGAGATCATCGTTGCCGTTGATGAACAGCGGAAACGCGGTATTCAGTTGCTGCATCAGAAATACCCGGGTCTGAACGCGATCCTGCTGGATGATGCCTTTCAGCACCGGTATGTAACCCCTGGTTTGTCGATCCTCTTAACGGATTATCACCGCATTTATCCCGACGACTTCGTCCTCCCGTCAGGGACCCTTCGTGAATTCAGGTGGGGTGCCCGGCGGGCCGATATCATCATCGTCACCAAAACACCCAAAATTTTTTCACCCATTACCCGGCGCAGGATTATAGAGGATCTCAAACCAGGCAACCACCAGCAGATCTATTTTTCATACATCAGCTACAGTGAACCTGTTGCCCTGTTTGACAATCCGAACATGCAGTTCCCGGCAAAAATCAGCATGATCCTGCTGTTTACTGGAATCGCCAATGATTATCCCTTGCGTGAACATCTTTCACGGATGTGCCGGGAGCTGATTGTGATCAAATATGCCGACCACCATCAATATTCGCTGCAGGACATTGCAGATCTGACGAAGAAATTCAATGACCTGCCAACCCAGAAAAAGGTGCTGGTAACCACCGAGAAAGATGCGATGCGGCTGAAAACTCCTGAATTATGCACTAATCTGGAAAAATTACCGTTATTTTACGTTCCCATGGAGATCGAGTTTCATGGAACTGATAAGGAAAAATTTGATATTGAGATATTAAACTATGTTGATAAAAATCAAGGAGACGATTGAATATTTAACGGGCAGGATCCCGTTCAAACCTGAAATCGGGATTATTCTCGGAACCGGCCTTGGCGGCCTGGTAAATGAAATTGACATCCTCCATACCATTCCCTATGAATTCATCCCCAATTTCCCGGTTTCCACGGTACAGGGACATCACGGGCAGCTGATTTTCGGCACCATGGGCGGCAAATCGATCGTGGCCATGCAGGGACGCTTCCATTATTACGAGGGCTATACCATGCAGGAGATCACCTTCCCGGTGCGCGTCATGAAGTTCCTTGGCATTGACCTGCTGATCCTCTCGAATGCCAGCGGTGGCGTTAATCCCGATTATGAAGTCGGCGACATCATGGTGATCGAGGATCATATCAACCTGATGAAGGATAATCCGCTGATTGGCAAGAATGAAGATGAAATCGGAACCCGCTTCCCGGATATGGGCCATGCCTATGATCCTGCACTGGTTGAACAGGCTTTCAAGATCGCTGCCAGCCAGGGGGTAAAACTCAGGAAAGGTGTTTATGCCGCTGTTTCCGGGCCCACCTATGAAACGCCGGCCGAATACCGCTATATCCGCACAATTGGTGCTGATGCCGTGGGGATGTCTACCGTTCCGGAGGTTATTTCGGCCCGGCATATGGGGCTGAGATGCTTTGCGGTTTCGATCATTTCCGATCTCGGCGTTCCGGGCAAAATCGTTGAAATATCCCACAAACATGTAATCGACGCTGCCAGCGCCGTAGAACCAGTGATGACCGGTATCATCAGGGAGATGATTTCCGGTTATACCCGTTAATTGACAGGGATATCCAGCACTTTTATTTTCCAGCGCCCCCCCATCCTGCACCTTTTTTGTCCAAGCGACAGTGAGATGGCGCTGCCCGCGAGCATCGTTCCTGAAATGATGAACATGTCGCTGGTAACCACCTGTTCGTTATTGATCAGGTGGTTGAATCCGATGATGGCAAAAATCCCCGCGCCGCCCAGTGCCAGGTATCTTCCAAGTTTCCGGGGGAAATAAAACTGCTTGTACACCGACCCGATATCCCGGATCCTGACATCAAAGGGCCGCAGCTCTTCAACAGAGATGACGCTGTCGCCGATTTCCCACAGTTTGCCGATCAGCAGCGTGTCCTGTTTCGAAACCCTCAGTTTGAGGTGAGCACCGGGATAATAGTAGTACTTCCTTGATGTCCCGATTTTCTCGACCAGCATGGTTTTCTGAGAGAACCCGAAACCGGCCATCAGACACAATATCAATATGACAGAAAAGTTTTTCATTGCAGAATAGAATCAGTAAATGTAATAAAAATCGGTAATTCTTTACCTTTGCAGACGTAATGAAAAAAAAAATAGGCTGGTTTTTTTTTCTCCTCCTCTTCATCCGGTGTCACGACGACGGCAACCGGTCGCTGACCCTCATTTCCGGCAGCAAAGAAGAGGCAGGCGCCAGCGCTGGATCTTCTTATGGCCATACGGTGAAAAGCGGCAACCGGGAGCTTCTGCCGGACACGTTACAATCAACAGCCAACAGGAAGGTGAAGCCCGGCTATCGCATGAATACCAGCATGACACCCGGCATCCCGGAAGGGAAGACAGCCACAGACTCCCTGTTCATCAACCGCTTAAATTACCTCAGGAGCCATCAGATCGAACCTGACCTCAATGAGCCGGTGAGTAAAAACTTCCTTTTGCCCCAGGCCTCGCTGAATGAGGTTCCTTCGCTGATCACCGTGAACCGGGAGACCCTGTTGTTCATAAACTTCGACAATGATATCCTGGATTATACCGACCGGTTTTATACAAACGGGATCAAAATCGACTTGATTACACCCCTATTCCGGATGAATCCGCTCAGCAGCCTGATGGTCCCGTACTGGCGTTCCGCGCAGAATTCCTATGGAATATCGCTGGTGCAGAACATGTACACACCTTCAACCACCAAGGTCGGGGGAATTTTGTACGGCGACCGTCCCTATTCCGCCTACTTGTATATCGGAAGCTTTAAAATCACCCTGGACCCCCTTCATCAGTACCGGCAAACCAGCGAGATCGACATAGGGATCATAGGACCGAAGTCCTATGGCGAATGGGTCCAGCGTTCGTTCCACAGGAGTGTTCCCACCAACAATGAACCGCTTGGATGGGAATACCAGATCAAAAACGACCTGGTTCTTGACTATTCTGTTAAAGTTGAAAAAGGGATTGCAAACGGCACCCATTTCGACCTGATGATGAACGCCTCTGCCGAAGCCGGCACCCTCTATTCCAATGCCGCGGGAGGATTCCATTTCAGGACGGGCGTATTGAATCCATACTTCTGCAATACGGGTGTCGCCGGCCAGGGCATGCTCCGGAAGGCAGGGCTCCGGAAAGTACAGTTTTTTATATTTATCAAAGGCTCCGGAAAACTTGTCGGGTATGATGCCACCCTGGAGGGTGGTTTATTCAACCGTACAAGTTCGTATACCATTCCTTTCAATTCCATTTCCCGGCTTGTTTTCCAGGGGAGCGGCGGTTTTTCCCTGGTCGTAAACGGGATTCGCCTGGATATGGAGCAATTCCTGTTAAGTCCTGAATTTCACAATGGTTGGTGGCACAAATGGGTCCACCTGTCGCTGGCATTTGCCCTGTAGCTGTTGATAACTAAAATCAGGAGCGAAAGGGAAAGATTGCCAGATTAGCTCTATTTTTGACGCATGGAAGATAAAAATACCAGAAAGCGAACCCGAAGCAAAACCGGGTTGAATGAAGTGGTTTTTGAACATGGCAAGATCCCGCCACAGGCATTGGACCTGGAGGAGGCGGTACTGGGCGCCATGATGCTTGAAAACGACCGCCTGGCGGAGGTCATAGAGGTTCTGAAACCGGAAGTATTCTACAAGGAAAATCACCAGATCATTTTTTCGGCCATCCAGAGGCTATTTGGCCAGAATGAGCCTGTCGATATTTTAACTGTCACGGAGGAACTTCGGAAAACCGGGGAGCTTGATATCGCCGGTGGACCCTATTTTATTACCATGCTGACCAACCGGGTTGCCTCCACCGCCAATATTGAATTCCATTCACGCATCATCCTGCAGAAATTCATTCAGCGTGAACTCATCCGGGTTTCATCCGACATTATCAAAGATGCTTACGAAGACACTACCGATGTCTTCGATCTGCTCGACAAGGCCGAAAACGGCCTGTTTTCGATCAGCGAGGGGAGCATCGGCAAATCCTACATGGATATGCAAAGCATCATCACGGAGGCGATCAAGGAGATTGCCGCCGGGCGAAACCAGGAGGGAAAACTGAGAGGGGTTGGTTCCGGATTTACCGAACTTGACAGGATCACCTCAGGGTGGCAAAAATCCGACCTGGTCATCATCGCCTCCAGGCCAGGCATGGGTAAAACTGCCTTTGCCCTTACCATGGCGCGCAATGCGGCCATCGATTTTAAAAAGCCTGTGGCTGTCTTTTCACTCGAAATGTCATCCATCCAGTTGGTCACGAGGTTAATGTCGAGTGAAACCGAGATTCCGCAGGAAAAATTACGGAAAGGGAATCTGGAAGATCACGAATGGGCGCAACTCAATGCACGGATCTCCTCGCTGATCGAGGCTCCGTTGTTTATCGACGACACCGCCGCCCTCTCCATCTTCGATCTCCGGGCCAAATGCCGCCGGCTCAAAGCCCATCACGACATCCAGATGGTCATCGTGGATTACCTGCAGCTGATGCAGGGAAGCCAGGATACCCGCGGCAACCGAGAACAGGAGATCAGCAGTATTTCCCGTGCGCTCAAAACGCTCGCCAAAGAGTTAAACATACCTGTCATCGCACTTTCCCAGCTGAGCCGGGCTTCAGAAAAACGCGAAAAAGCTGCCAAACCGATCCTGTCCGACCTGCGTGAATCGGGTTCCATCGAGCAGGACGCCGATATGGTAATGTTCATCTACCGTCCCGAATACTATAAGATCGATGTGGACGAAAATGGCGACTCAACCGCCGGCGTTGCCGATATTATCATAGCCAAAAACAGGAACGGCCCCCTGAAGGATGTCCGGATCCGGTTTATTTCCAAGTATGCAAAATTCGTGGATGCAGAACTTGAATACACGCCGGTTAGCACTATTCCTGCCAATGCATCGTTTGATGGATCATACCGAACACGCACCGTGATGTCTAAAATGGACGATGATGACAAAAATGAGCCGCCGTTTTAAGCTGACAGCATTCCTTATTGCTTTTACCTTCCTGTTGATGGTACGTTCGGTTCACGGGGCCTTTCTGCTCATTCCAATGGACGAAACCCAGAAAAACCACCTGAAGGCCTATGGGATTGCTTACTGGGTACTGAAAAAGGATGTTGAGGTCAGCTGGCTGCTGAATTACCGGGGTGGCAGCTTTATGTTCCAGTATCTTAAGCCGCTGGAGGAGGAATGCAACATCCGCGGCGTGAGTTACCAGATTATTGCGGATGCACAGCAATCGGCCATTCTGCAGGAGATCGCCGATCCACAGGTGAATATGGAGAATGTCAAATTACACAAAGCGCCCAGAATCGCGGTATATTCTCCGAAAAACAAGCGCCCCTGGGATGATGCCGTAACCCTTGTGCTATCCTATGCCGAGATCCCCTATGATGTTGTTTATGACGAGGAGATCATGACAGGTGTGTTGCCCCTCTACGACTGGCTGCATCTGCATCATGAAGATTTCACCGGGCAATACGGGAAATTCTGGGCTGCCTACAAGAATTTTCCATGGTACCAGGAAGATGTGGCCGACCAGGAGGAGAGCGCTAAAAAGCTTGGATTTACCAAGGTTTCCCAGATGAAACTGGCCGTTACGAAAAAAATCCGTGATTTTGTTGCCGGCGGCGGTTACCTGTTTGCCATGTGCTCAGCACCCGACAGCTATGATGTCGCCCTCGCCGCCGATGGAATTGATATCTGTGATGTGCCTTTTGACGGGGATCCCCAGGACCCGGATGCCCAATCAAAACTGAATTTCGGCAACTGCTTCGCCTTTGAGAATTTTCAGCTGGTCACCAATCCTTATGAATACGAGATTTCATCGATCGATGCCACCGAAACCAGGCCTAAAAACCTTACCAGGGAAAATGATTTCTTCACCCTGTTTGAATTTTCGGCAAAATGGGATCCGGTGCCCAGCATGCTCTGCCAGGACCATGAAGCCCTGCTGCACGGCTTCATGGGACAGA
This sequence comes from Bacteroidota bacterium, assembly GCA_037133475.1. GTDB lineage: Bacteria > Bacteroidota > Bacteroidia > Bacteroidales > FEN-979 > CAIVAT01. Next base: position 30,542 of record JBAXOB010000018.1, on the reverse strand, counting down.
CAACCGCCTTCAACAAGAAATACATCAAGGCCAGTGTGATCGTGCTGGGTGAAACCAAGTCGATCAATGAGGCAAGATATATCCATGGTGATTTCGGCAAAGGTACCTGGACCTTCCTGGGGGGACATGATCCCGAAGACTACCAGCATCTTGTCGGGGATCCCCCGACGGATCTGAACCTGCACCCAAACTCTCCCGGGTACAGGCTGATTCTCAATAACATACTGTTTCCGGCTGCAAAAAAGGAGAAGCGTAAAACCTAAAAGTTCAGGTATTTATTCCTGATCCGCTCAGGATATATATTCCCTTCAAAACTATACTGAATCCTGTCGCTGCAAACAGACTTCCCCAGAAACTCGATGGTCCCTGCAGGAACGGTTGCCCCGGGTATCGACAGGTAAAGAAGCCCATCGGAAATCCAGGGGCAACTTTCATATTGCGTCAAAACACTCGCTATTGTAGACGAATAGGAATATCCTGCCGAAGAGATGCCCTGGGTTGTCCCCCCGGTTGCAATGACGGTCTGTTTCACCCCTTGCACCATAATGCCCGTTGCGACTGTCAGATGGAGCAGGGCATTAAATTGTATGTTATGCAGGGTATCCTTTCCCACTACACCGGTGATCCGGTTATCGTACAGGTACCGGCCGTTGACAGCCCCGGTGCAGTGAAGACTGTCGGTCCCGTTAACACGGTGGTTATCTTCGGCATATACGTTAAATGCCAGGAGAATACTTGTTCCCTTATGGAAAAAACCGGAATCAACGGTCGCAACAAAAACGCCGCTTCGGATAACACTGTCGGCACACATCTTGTTGAGAAAGGTGAAGGTGTACTTTTGATTTTTCGCATCGAGGGTCACCTCTGCGCTGTCAATCACTGCCTGGTGGGCGGCGTGCAGGACTGAATCAGCGGCAGCCCTGGCCACCATCCTGACAACATAGGTGAAGGGACGTATCGCCAGGATCTGATCGGAAGCCACATTCAGGTTGGGTTTCAGATCAATCTGGCTGTTCTTCTTACAACCTGACCCCCCACTTAAAAGTACAATCAACAGGGCGAGCAGACCTGTACTCCGGATCATCCGGTCAAAATTTCCTTCTCTGGTAGGTTTCATTTGTGTAGGTGAAATCGTTGGTCGCATCCGCAGGCCCCTCCTCCGTTGAAACAAGTTCCCATTGGGAAAAATCGATCTCCGGGAAAAATACGTCGCCGTCAAATGCTTTATGAACGCGTGTAAGGTACAAACGATCGCAAAGGGGTAAAAATTGCCTGTACACGGAAGCCCCGCCGATAATGAAATTTTCCTCGGCGGGATCGCATTTTCCAATGACCTCCTCAATCGAATAGGCCATTTCACAACCGTCGATCGTCTCCCCTTGCCTGTCTGTTATGACAATGTTACGGCGATTTGGCAGGGGTCGCCGCGGCAGGGAATAAAAGGTCCGCTTGCCCATGATCACAGGGTGTCCGCTGGTGATACGCTTAAACCTTTTCAGGTCTTCCGGGATATGCCATAACAGGTCATTGTTTTTCCCGATGGCCATATTTTCTGCAATGGCTACGATAATGGATATCATGTTGATTTTGTTTTATACTGCAATATCGCCTTTGATATGCGGGTGCGACTGGTAACCTGTTAACTGAAAATCCTCAAACCGGAAATCATCAATGTTTTTTATCCCCGGATTGATCATCATTTTTGGCAGCGCCATTGGCTCGCGGGTAAGCTGGAGTTTCACCTGGTCAACATGATTCAGGTAGATGTGGGCATCTCCCAGGGTATGCACAAACTCCCCCGGTTTAAGCCCGGTGACCTGTGCCACCATCATGGTCAGCAGGGCATAGGAGGCAATATTGAAGGGGACACCCAGGAAGATATCGCAGCTTCGCTGGTACATCTGGCAGGAAAGTTCGCCGTTGGCAACATAGAACTGGAACAGAAGGTGACAGGGAGGCAATGCCATTCGGTCAAGGTCGCCAACGTTCCAGGCGCTGACGATATGTCTTCTCGAATCGGGGTTGTTTTTTATGGAATCGACAACCTGCCTGATCTGATCGGTATGCGTCCCGTCGGCATTGGGCCACGACCTCCACTGGTATCCGTAAACAGGGCCCAGCTCGCCATCTTCCCCGGCCCACTCATTCCAGATGGTCACCTTGTTTTCAGCAAGGTACCTGATGTTGGTCGATCCCTGCAAAAACCAAAGCAGTTCATGAAGAATGGAACGCAGGTGCAGTTTCTTGGTGGTCATCAGGGGGAACGACTCCCTCAGGTCGAATCGCATCTGGTAACCAAAAACGCTGATGGTCCCGGTTCCGGTACGGTCCTGCTTCTGAACCCCGGTTTTCAGCACATGATCGAGTAGCGCAAGATACTGTTTCATTTTACAGGTGGCGTTGTGGCGTTGTGTTGATTAATGAACAACCTAGTGTGCCGGACTTGCCGAAAAGGATTCCGGGTCGTGCTTATGGCGGAACAGGATTGCAAACAAAACGGCCACGACCAGCGAATAGGCGGCAAAGGCCAGCCAGATCCCCTTCCAGTCGAACTGACCGTTCGGCAGGGTATAGAACTTGTCGATGACGATCCCGCTGATGCGGCTGCCCAGGAAGGCGCCAAAACCGTTGGTCATCACCATGAACAGGCCCTGTGCACTTGCTCTGACGCCGGGTTCGCTCTGGGATTCGACATACAGGGAACCTGAAATATTGAAAAAATCGAATGCCATCCCATAGATGATGCAGGAGGCGATGATCATCCACAGTCCTCCGGCAGGATCGCCATAGGCAAACAGCCCAAAACGGAGCACCCAGGCGATCATGCTGAAGAGCATGACCTTTTTGATGCCGAACTTTCTCAGGAAAAAGGGGATGGTCAGGATAAAGAGCGTTTCGGAAATCTGTGAAATGGACATGATGATGGCAGGATATTTCACTGCAATCAAATCCTTGAAAGAGGGAATGTTGGCGAAGTCGTGGAGGAAGGTATCCCCGTATGCGTTGGTGAGCTGCAGGGCAGCTCCCAGCAGCATGGCGAAGAGAAAAAAGACAGCCATCTTTGAGTTCTTAAAGAGCCTGAATGCATCAAGGCCCAGGGCGCTGACGATGGAATTCTTCTGTGTTTTCCCCAGCGGAGGACATTTTGGGAGGGTAAAAGAATAGATCCCAAGAAACAGGGAGGCCCCGGAGGCGACATAAAACTGGGCGGCGGAAATTTCAAGGTGCAGTAAGCTGACTGTCCACAGGGCCACGATAAAGCCAATGGTGCCCCAAACCCTGATGGGCGGGTATTCCTTAACGATATCAAGGCCTTTGCTGATCAGGGTGGAGTAGCCCACCGTGATGGAGAGGGCGATGGTCGGCATATAAAAGATCATATTGACCAGCATGATCCAAAACATGGTCGACGGATCGTTGACCCTTGGCACCATAAAGAGAACGACTGCCGCACAGATGTGGAAAATGCCGTAGAGTTTTTCGGCATTCAGCCACCGGTCGGCAATGATCCCGGCGATAGCCGGCATAAACAGCGAGGCAATACCCATGGTGGAAAAAATCGCGCCGAATTCGGTACCCGACCAGTGTTTTGTCTGGAACCAGTATGCACCAATGGTCAGTAACCATGACCCCCAGACGAAGAACTGCAAAAAGTTTAAAAGGATAAGACGTTGCTTGATTCCCATGCGTTGTTGTTTTATAAATTTCAGAAAAACAGGTGGGGAGGGAGATTACTTTCGCTTGTTTAATTCATCCCTGATTTTGGAGGCTTTTTCATAGTCTTCACTTTCAATGGCACTCTGAAGCAATTCCTGCAACTCTTCGGGCGTTGAATCCGCGTATGACTGCGATTGCTGGTTTTCGGCATCAGACTGGTGTTCTTCGGGTCTCGAAAGTTCGGCATCTTCCTCCATCAGGATTCCGGCGGCCACCATGATACTTTCGTAGGTATATACCGGGCAGCCAAAACGCAGGGCAAGTGCGATGGCATCCGAGGTCCGGGAATCGACCTCCTGTTCAACCTTCCCGTCAAAGCAAACCAGTTTTGCATAGAATACCCCTTCGCTGAACTTGTTGATCACCACTTCCGACACAGTAATATGGTAAACATCGGCAAAGGATTTAAAGAGATCATGGGTCAGAGGGCGGGGAGTCCTGATTTTCTCCAGTTCGATGGCGATGGCCTGGGCCTCAAAACCACCAATGATGATGGGCAACCTGCGCTTACCGTCATGTTCGCCCAGGATCAGGGCATAGGCCCCGCTTTGCGACTGGCTGTAAGACATTCCGATGATATCCAACCTGATTTTTTCCATTTTCTGCTCCGGGCATTTCCCAAATACAAACCTACGGGAATTTTCCCTAACAGACAAAAGATGTTTAAAAATTATATGTTTTCAAAAAATCTTTATAATTTTGTGAAAAGTCTAAATAATTAAACGGGTAAATATGAAAAGAACCATTGCTCTTCTCACGGGCTTGTTTTTGCCATTTATAATGATGGCAAGTGAGGCAAATCTAGTAATTCCAGCCGGGATTAAAGACCAATCGCTCCTTTACTGGGGCTTTTTAATAACCTTTGCTGGTTTCATGTTCGGGTTATTTCAATTTTTGAAAGTTAAAAAAATCGGTGCCCATAAATCCATGCTGGATGTTGCACAGGTTATTTTTGAAACCGCCAAGACCTATCTTTTCCAGCAGGGAAAATTCTTAATGATTCTTTTTGCATTTATCGGCTCGGCCGTAGCCTTCTATTTCGGATGGCTTTCAGATGCCCATTTTGGAATCGGAGGTGTATTGATGATCCTGGGATGGACCGTAATCGGGATCCTTGGTTCCTACAGCGTTGCCTGGTTCGGTATCAGGATGAACACCCTGGCCAATGCGCGCATGGCCTTTGCCTCGCTCGAAAGAAAACCGATCAAACTGCTCAATATTCCTCTGAATGCAGGGATGAGCATCGGGGTCGTATTAATTTCCCTCGAACTGATCATGATGCTGATCATCCTGATGTTTGTTCCCGGCGAATATGCCGGCGCAAGTTTCATCGGGTTTGCCATCGGCGAATCGCTTGGCGCATCCGCACTGAGAATCGCAGGCGGTATCTTTACGAAAATCGCCGATATCGGCTCCGACCTGATGAAGGTAATCTTCAAAATCGGGGAAGACGATCCCAGGAACCCCGGAACCATTGCCGACTGTGTCGGTGATAACGCTGGCGACAGTGTTGGCCCGACTGCCGACGGTTTTGAAACCTACGGCGTTACCGGCGTTGCCCTGATTTCCTTTATCGTACTGGCTGTTTTCAAACCTGAAGTCCAGGTACAACTGTTAACCTGGATCTTTGTCATGAGAATTTTCATGATCATCACCTCAATCGTAGCCTTCTGGATCAATGGCGCCATCAGCAAAGCCAGGTACAGCAACGTGGATGACCTTGATTTCGAGAAACCGCTTACCGCCCTGGTATGGATCACCTCCCTGTTATCCATTGCCGTTACCTTTGTTATCAGCTACCTGACCATCAGCAATCTGCCCGACAATCTCTGGATTACCCTGTCGGTGATCATCTCCGCCGGAACCCTGGGCGCCGCGCTGATCCCCGAATTCACGAAACTCTTCACCAGCCCCAAATCAACCCACGTAAATGAGGTGGTGGTTGCATCGCAGGAGGGCGGCGCTTCGCTTAATATCCTTTCAGGCTTGGTGGCCGGCAATTTCAGCGCCTTCTGGCAGGGTATGGTTTTTTTCCTGCTGATGTTCATTGCCTATTTTGCAAGCACCTTTGGATTGAGCGGATTCATGATCTATCCTTCGATCTTTGCCTTCGGACTCGTCGCCTTCGGTATGCTCGGCATGGGCCCGGTTACCATTGCCGTTGACAGCTACGGTCCTGTTACCGACAACGCCCAGTCAATTTATGAGCTTTCCCTGATCGAAGAGATCCCGGGAATCAGCGCAGAGATTGAACGCGATTTCGGATTCAAACCCGATTTCGAAAAATCGAAACACTACCTGGAAGCAAACGACGGAGCCGGCAACACCTTCAAGGCCACGGCAAAACCGGTTTTAATCGGCACGGCCGTTGTAGGCGCCACCACCATGATCTTCTCCCTTATCCTGGTGATCAAGAAATCGCTGGGAATCGAGCCGGAACAGATCCTGAACCTGCTCAACCCCTATACGATTCTTGGATTTTTACTGGGCGGAGCTGTTATTTACTGGTTCAGCGGAGCATCCATCCAGGCTGTTACCACGGGTGCAAGCCGTGCGGTTGCCTATATCAAGAACAACATCAACCTCGACCCCAACGCCCCCAAGAAGGCCGATACCGCCAAATCGAAAGAGGTGGTTCAGATCTGTACCCTGTATGCCCAGAAGGGGATGTTAAATATCTTTATCGCCATTTTCTCCTTTGCCCTGGCTTTCGCCTTCCTCTCTTCACCGACAGGATTGACAGATTCGATGACCGGTGCAGAAAAACTGAGTTTTGCCCTGCCTGTGTCGCTGTTTGTCAGTTACCTGATTTCAATTGCTTTCTTCGGTTTATACCAGGCCATTTTCATGGCCAATGCCGGGGGAGCCTGGGATAACGCCAAAAAGGTGATTGAGGTTGATATGAAAGAAAAGGGAACCGACCTGCACGCCGCTTCCGTTGTTGGCGACACCGTTGGCGACCCTTTCAAGGACACCTCTTCAGTAGCCATGAACCCCATCATCAAGTTCACTACCCTCTTCGGGCTGCTGGCTATGGAAATTGCATTATCGGAACATTTCAGACCCATTGCCCATTATATCGGACTTGCATTCTTTGCTGTTGCCCTTTATTTTGTATATCGTTCATTCTATAAAATGCGTATTAAAGACTAACTTTCACCTACTTGCAAAGGAGAGGCTGTTGGAATATTTCCTTCAGCCTCTTTTTTTTTGACTGTCAAGGCAACCTTTGCGACCTGCCGGGTTATCTTTATGCAGGATAATACAATCACGTGGAGGAAGCCCTCATAAAGAAAGCCATAGCAAGGGATGTCACCGCCATCGGGACATTGTACGACAGCTATGCGCCGTCGTTGCTGGGTGTCTGCTTTCGTTACAGCGGAAACCGGGATGATGCAGAGGATATTCTGCACGATGGTTTCCTGAAAATCATCCAGAAGATCCATACCTTTAAAATGAGGGCCGACGGCTCGCTGGAAGCCTGGATGAAACGAATCATGGTCAATACCGCGCTGAACTTCCTGCGCGACAGGTCAAAGGAGAAAAACTTCCTGGATATCGACCTGGTCCAGGACAAGATTGATTTCCACGACGAAGCGGTTGCCGACCCGGAGGAGGTTTACCTGAAGATCAGCAGGGAAAAGATCCTCGAGCTTATCTGTGAACTTCCGGCGGGCTACAGGACGGTTTTCAACCTCTTTGTTTTTGAACAATACGGGCATAAGGAGATCGCCGGTCTCCTGGGCTGCTCGGAGAACACCTCCAAGTCGCAATTGTCGAAAGCACGCGGCTTGCTCAGAAAAAAAATGGATCAGCTGGTCAATATAAAAATATCGCCGACCTATGAAAAAGTATAAGGTTCCACCCGACGACCTGCTCAGGGATGCACTGAAAGATCACCGGATAACGCCATCAGAGGATGCCAGGAGGGCGTTCCTGATGGATGCAATGCAACTGCCTCCCGCAGAAAAAAAGGGGCGGTCCGGTATGATCATCCTCTCCCTGCTCGCGGGACTGACCGCCATGGGTATCCTTTTCTGGTACGCAAACAAGGAGTGGCCTGCCATTTCAACCGGCAACAATAATCCGGCCCCTGTGAAAGCATCAACAGCGGCAGTTATGCCTAAAACCCAAATCAACCAGGTAACAACCTGTGTTCAACCTGAACCTCTTACCGGAAAGTCAACAGAAAAAAAACATGCGCAAAATTTATCTTCAGAGATAATATCCCGGCAGACAGAGAAAAATCAACCCGGTTATCCCTTGCAAAGTGCACCCGATCAATCCGTTTTACAGGGTGCCGGAAACCAGCCTGAAACCAGCCAATATGCCTCAACCGGCACCCCTCCATCTGCTAACCCTGATGGATCCTCTCTCCAGGGACAGGCGACCACACCACCGGCCACTGTTGAAGCCAATCCGCTGCAACCGGGGCTAACCCCGGCTGCCAGCCAGCAGGAAACGCCATCAGTTGATGCGCCTGGAAAAAGCACAGTTCCCAATACCCTTGCCCGCAAACCGGATACATTGGTCACCCCGGCGAAAGGCGCCCATGAAACAACGCAAAAAAAAGGCAGCAGGAAAAGCATGATCACCCCTTCATTAGGTGTGTATTACAGCCCTGAATGGATGTTCAAGACCATCGAGGGAAACAAGTTTGTCAATAATTTCGGGATCGAAGGCACTTTCCATTTTGGCAGATTTTCCATCCGCACGGGAGCCGGCCTATCCGTTAACAAGGGCACCAACGAACTAAGCGTAGCCTATAACGAGTTCCTGGGAAGCTATTATAAACTTGACTCGATCGAATTCAAATGGAGCCCTCCGGCAAAAAATTACATCCCTACCATGTACATGTCGCGAAAATCGGTTTGGGACAGCCTGATGAAACTCGAGAATTTACGGGTGGTCAAACAGCATATTTATCTCCAGGTGCCCATGATCATGGGCTACGATTTCTGGCAGTCGGAAAAGATTTCGATGGGATTTACCGTAGGGCCGGTAATGTCGGTCCTGCTCTCCTCGAAACAGTTATCGGCTGCCTTTGACCCCGGGACCAAGCGCATTATCAGCATCAACGACGTCTCCCCGGGACAGGTAAGCCTGAACTGGCAGGCCATGGCCGGACTGAACACGGTATTCCGGCTGACAAAGGAACTCCGGTTTGAGGTGGAACCTGAAGTCAGGTACTATTTCAACTCGGTGTACGAAAATCCGGAGCCTGCCCTTAAGCCATGGTCAATTGGTTTCAGGGCTGCATTAAAAATAGAATTCTGAAAAAACAAAAAAACCGGGCAACCATTTTTGTTCTGCGGGTTAATGTATCAGAAAACGTCCGGAACCCTTTCTAAAAAAAACATTATATTTACTCATTAATAAACCAAACATTATGAAAAAGTTACTTTTCCAGATCCTGTTCCTGTTACTCATCGTTCCTGCATTTTCGCAGGGCTTTGTAACAGTTCAAGGCACCGTCACGGATCTTGCCAGCGGGAACCCCATTCCTAACCATGCCGTAACGATCCTCTCCGATTCAACCTCCGGGTTTGTCTATTACAAGGTGGTAAACACCAATGCCAGCGGGTTTTTTGTCGACACCATACCGGTTACCTTAGGCACGACGGGGACCCTCTATATCGAGACACTGGATTGCAACAATATCATGCATTCGGATGTATGGAATTTCACCCCCTACCAGTCGCACACCTCGACATTTTCGATCTGCAACACCGGTGCAGGAGGCTGCCAGGCGGCATTCACTTACAGTATAGGGAGCGGCAACATGGTGCAGTTCACCGACCTTTCGTCGGGTACACAAACCATTGTCGCCTGGCTCTGGAACTTTGGCGATGCGGCCAGTGGCGCCAACAACACCTCAACCCTGCAAAATCCAACCCACATTTTCACACTGCCCGGCACCTACAATGTATGCCTTACCATCCAGGGAGCGGCAGGCTGTTCCAGCACCACCTGCCTGACACTGCAGATCTCTAACGGGGGTAATTGCAACGCCCAGTTCACCTATTATACCGATACCACCACCTCGGCCAACACCATTCATTTTCTTGACCAATCCACCGCAGGCACAGGACATATCACACACTGGACCTGGAACTTTGGCGACGGATCAACGCAGACAGTCACATTCCCGTCAAATCCGAACGTCGTACATACCTATGCATCTTATGGCACCTTTACCGTTTGCCTGAGCATCCAGGGTTCCGACAGCACCTGCCAGGATATGTTCTGTTCCTCTGTAGTTGTCGGTTCCGGAGGTGGCTGCCACGCCAAGTTCACCTATTATGCCGACACTGCGGGTACCGCCGGTACCATCCATTTTCTTGACCAGTCAATCTCATCCAACAATATCACCATGTGGATCTGGGATTTTGGCGATGGTTTGGTCCAGACGGTCACCCCGCCTGCCAGCCCCAATGTCACCCATACCTACGCAGGGTCAGCGCTTGTCCACATGGCCTGTTTGTCGATCTACAGCGACAGCCTCTGCTATGACCATACCTGCGACACCATTTATACCGGTGTCAGCAATACCTGTCTGGCCAATTTCGCCTGGACCGATTCGACCAACATCACCAACCCGACGCAGTTTATCGATCTGTCGCAGGCAGCCGGCGGCGGCCCCATCACTTCATGGGTATGGAGTTTCGGGGATCCAGCTTCGGGAACACAAAATTCATCAACCGCACAAAACCCAGTCCATCTATTTTCGGCCCCTGGAACCTATACCGTTTGTCTCACCATCCATGGCGCCGACAGCAGCTGTTTTGACAACACCTGTAAAACAGTTGTAATCGGCGGCAATCCAGGCTGCCAGGCAAACTTCACCTTTACCTGCACACCTCCAACCTTCAGGGCCGTTCAGTTCAGCGATTTGTCGACAGGAAACCCGACCGCATGGATGTGGAATTTCGGCGACGGGACAACCTCCGCAATCCAAAACCCGCTACATACCTATGCAAACGTCGGGTCTTACGCCGTTTGTCTGACTATTTCAGGCAACAACTGCACCAGTACCCTCTGCCAGAATGTGATCGTGCAGGACAGCACCAATTTCCACCAGGTCTACGGACAGGTCTTTGCCGGCAACTTCCCCATCACCCAGGGGATGGCGATGATCTTCTCGTTTGATACTACCTCGACTTACCAGCCCTATGTAGCGGTTTCGACGCTCGATTCAAACGGGGTATATTATTTCACAACCGTTCCTTCCGGAAGTTACTACATCCTGGCTATCCCGACCGATTCAAACGGTTTCCTGCCAACCTATTTTGGCAATGTGATCAACTGGCAGCAGGCAACGCTTATTACACTGGGAACGCCGAACAATCCGTACAACATTCATCTCGTACCATCCGATCAGCTGACCGGCGGACCGGGTTCTGCATCAGGCCAGATCAATATGGGCGATGTCAGCGGCGCCATGCTTGACAAGATCAATATGATCCTGAAGAACAGCCTGGGTCAGCCGATCGGTTTTGCAAAGGTTTCCACCGTCGGAGCTTTCAACTTCCCAACTCTGGCCTATGGCACCTATTATCTCCACCCTGAAATGCCGGGGATAACCAGCGATAATATCATGATCGTGATCTCTGCCGCCAAACCTCATGCGGATGTGGTCATGACCTTTACAGGCAAAAACATCCAGGGCATCCATGATGTTGCCTCGCAGGTTACGCAATGGTCAGTCTATCCCAACCCGGTTACCGATCATCTTTTCGTCAGTATTGACATGAAACAGGCAATGACGGTAACTGCGGAAATTTTCAACCTGGCCGGTCAGCTTTTATCCACCCGTGAGATTGTGCTGCAAAACGGCAACAACCTTATCAATATTCCAACCTCCGGATTGTCTGAAGGGCTCTATACCCTGCAGCTATTTTCGAAAAACGGGGTGAATCTACATGCAAAACTGGTAAAGACCCGGTAATCAGGTTAGCCTAAGTACTTCAAGCCGCTCCACGTTCAGGGGCGGCTTTTTTTTTCCTTTCCATGCAGTGGCCGGCAATGGACAGAAGGTCCTATATTTGTTTATAATTTCACAAAGTTTTGGTACTTTTGCGAATCGTTCAGAAATCCTCAAAAAACCCATCCTATGATCAACAATAACTTTGCCAGAAGGCACAACGGACCATTCGGCAACGAAATCAACCAGATGCTTGAAAAGATCGGAGTTTCCACACTCGATCAGCTTATCGACCAGACAGTTCCCTCTTCCATCAGGATGAAAGAGCCTCTTGACCTCCCGGTTGGGATGAATGAATATCAATACCTCAGCCATATCCGGTCGATCGGCGCAAAGAACAAGCTTTTCAAAACATATATAGGTTTGGGTTATTATAATACGATCCTGCCGGGGGTTATCCTCCGGAACATTCTCGAGAACCCGGGCTGGTACACGGCCTATACCCCCTACCAGGCGGAGATCTCGCAAGGCCGGCTCGAGGCGTTGCTCAATTTCCAGACGATGATCTGCGACCTTACCGCGATGCCCATCGCCAATGCATCCCTGCTTGATGAAGGAACCGCCGCCTCCGAAGCCATGATCATGCTGTTTAACAGCCGTTCACGCGATGCTGCCAAACGGGGTGCTAACCAGTTTTTCGTTTCCGAAAACCTCTTCCCGCAATCGATCGACGTGATCCGCACAAGGGCCATCCCCCTGGGTATTGAACTGATCATCGGGAAACAGGATGAATTTAACTTCAACGATATGGTATTTGGCTGCGTCATCCAGTATCCCAACCAGTGCGGCGCAGTATGCGATTACAGTGAAATCGTCGGCAAGGCGCACCAGGCAGGAGCCATGGTTGCGGTTGCCGCCGACCTGCTGAGCCTGACCCTGCTTACCCCCCCGGGCGAATGGGGCGCCGATATCGTATTCGGATCTACCCAGCGCTTCGGAATCCCGATGGGTTACGGTGGTCCGCATGCCGCCTATTTTGCAACGCGCGACGAGTACAAGCGCCAGATGCCCGGCCGTATCATCGGCATTTCAGTCGACGCCAACGGCAACAGGGCCCTCAGGATGGCCCTTCAAACCAGGGAACAGCATATCAAACGCGAAAAAGCCACCTCCAACATCTGTACGTCACAGGTGCTCCTTGCCGTTATGGCCGGCATGTACGCGGTTTATCACGGCCCCACGGGACTCCGCCAGATCGCCCGGCATATCAATATCCTTACAGGGGTTTTATCGCAGGAGATTAAAAAATATGGCTATGAGCAGCTGAACGACTATTTCTTTGATACGGTGCTGATCAAGCTTCCGGCAGGTGTATCGGCCGACAGCATCCGGAAAGCAGCCCTGGCGCACGAGATGAACCTTCGGTTTATCGACAACAGCCATATCGGCGTAAGTATCGATGAAACGACAGCCCTGTCCGACATCAACACCCTTGCAGGGATCCTGGCTGGCGCCAACGGAAAAGCCTACACTGAATTTATATGCAACCCGGCAGAGTGCGAACTCATCACCACCATCCCGCAACAGTTAACCAGGACATCCTCCTATCTGACCCATAAGGTTTTCAACAGCTATCATTCTGAAACAGAGATGATGCGCTATATCAAGAAGCTGGAAATCAAGGATCTTGCGCTGAACCGTTCGATGATTCCCCTGGGATCCTGCACGATGAAACTGAATGCCGCATCCGAGTTGTTTGCCTTGAGTTATCCGGAATTCGGCGGGGTACACCCCTTCGTCCCGAAGGACCAGGCCGAAGGTTACCAGGTCCTGATTGACGAACTGGCGAAGGATCTTGCAAAAATCACAGGTTTCGATTCGGTTTCATTTATGCCCAACTCTGGCGCTGCGGGTGAATATGCAGGGCTGATGGTCATCCGTCAGTACCATATCTCCCAGGGCCAGGGCCACCGCGATGTTTGTATCATTCCCTCGTCGGCACACGGAACAAATCCCGCCAGTGCGGCCATGGCCGGCATGAAGGTCGTGGTTGTAAAATGTGATGACAAGGGGAACATCGACCTGGACGATCTCCGCGAGAAGGCTGTTCAATATAAAGACACCCTGTCGGCCCTGATGGTTACCTATCCCTCCACCCACGGGGTTTTTGAAGAGGAGATCCTCGACATCATCAGCATCATTCATGAGAACGGCGGACAGGTTTACATGGACGGCGCCAACATGAACGCACAGGTAGGGCTTACCAATCCCGGTATCATCAAGGCCGATGTATGCCACCTGAACCTGCACAAAACCTTTGCCATTCCTCATGGAGGCGGGGGCCCCGGCGAAGGTCCGATTGCCGTTGCAAAACATCTCTCCCCGTTCCTGCCCAATCACGTCTGCGTTGAAACAGGCGGACAGGCGGGCATCACGGCTGTTGCCTCTGCACCATACGGCAGCGCGATGATCCTTACCATCTCCTACGCCTATATCAAGTTACTGGGCGGCGGCGGACTCACCGAAGCCACCAAAATGGCCATCCTGAATGCCAACTACCTGAAATCATGCCTGGAGCCCTGTTACCCCATCCTCTATTCAGGGAAAAACGGCCGCTGCGCGCACGAAATGATCGTCGACTGTAACGCAATCAGCCGCCAGACCGGCATCGGGGCCATCGACATTGCCAAACGGCTTATGGATTATGGATTCCATGCCCCCACCGTTGCATTCCCGGTTCATGGCACACTGATGGTTGAACCAACCGAAAGCGAGCCATTTTCCGAGCTCAACCGGTTCATCGAAGCCATGGTGATGATCAAGGCGGAGATCGATGAGATTGCTTCAGGAAAGGCCGACAAGGCCGTGAACGTGATCATGAAGGCGCCACATACGGCCCGGATGGTTTCGGCCGATGAATGGACACTCCCCTATTCGAGACAAAAAGCGGCTTTCCCGGTTGACAGTCTGCAGGAAGACAAATACTGGCCTACGGTCACGAGGATCGACGATGCCTTTGGCGACAGGAACCTGGTTTGTAAAGCTTAAGAAAAATCGGTACCGGCAGGGTTGACTACTTTATCCCTTTTTGCGCCAGTATTTTCCTGATCTCGGGCATCATCAGGCGTGCCGCTTTTATACCGGCATCATACATTGGCTGGTTGTATTTATCGCTGATGTAAGGCATTCCTTTAAGATCAGGGATGACCAGGATATCTGCCATTCCCGAACGTTCCCTGGCAAACCGGTGCAGGCTGATCTGAGCCACGCGCCGGGTAACGGCCGACCTGCTGCTGATCACCGGCAACGTGTCAAGATCATTCATAACGTCAACGGCAATGATGACCGTGGCGCCGTATTCACGTGCCACATCTGCCGCAAGGTTGTTGAGGACACCCCCGTCGACCAGGATCTTGCCGTACATCTTAACAGGAACGAAAACCTCCGGGATGGCACAGGATGCATTGACCGCCGGGGCAAGTGGGCCTGATGCCAAAACAACAGGCACTCCCTTTTGAAGGTCGGCAGCAATCGCCACAAATGGAATTAGAGTCTGTTCGATGTTCTTCGCCGTGGTATGTTTAGTTACGAATCCCTGGAGTTTCCTTCCGGAAACATAGCCCAGCTTGGACCAGGTAAGGGAAAAGTCGAAGATATCCTTGATTTTCGTTGCATTAATGAGGGGGTAGAGGCTGTCCACGTGGGGATTGTCGGCATAAATCGCGCCAACCAGGCTCCCGGCGCTGGTTCCGATGATCAGGTCGATGGGAATCTTCTCCTCTTCGAAAACTTTGAGCACCCCCACATGCGCGATCCCCCGGAAGGCGCCTCCGCCCAGCACCAGGGCTACGCGCGGGGCGTGGGCCAGTTTCCGGGCAGGCGGCATACCAGGGGGATCGTTGATTACCATAAATTTCCTGGTGCATCCCGCCATGAGCAGCACCAGGAAAAAGGACAGGAAAAAAATTGCATTTCGCTTCATAAAGAGATGTATTACTTTTCCTGCAAAAGTACAATTTTACATCTGGTCGAGGCAGGTTTTGATTTTCCTCCAGGAATTTTCGATGTCGTTGTCAAGACCGACCGAAAAACGAACCAGCCCTTCCGACAATCCCATTTCACGCTGGATATCTTCGGGCACTTCGGAGGAGGTGCTTTTACCGGAGTTGCTGAACAAGGTCTTGAAATAGCCCAGGCTAACGGCAAGGTAACCGACACCCGCCTTTTCCATCATCTCCATCAGCCGTGCGGCCCTTTCAGCGGTTTCCATATCGATGGCGATGAGCCCGCCGAAGCCGAAACCCGGCTCCATCATCTTCTTCAGGACTTTGTGTCCCTTGTTTTCCGGCAGGCCGGGATAGATGATCTTCACGCCGTTCTCCTTGAATTTCTCGGCAAGGTAGAGGGCATTCATGCTGTGCTGCTTCATCCGGATGTGCAGCGTATGCAGGTTTTTCAGGATGCTTGAGGAACGCAGCGGATCAAGCGCAGGCCCCAGCAACATGGCAGTGCCGGCATTCACATCGCTCAGGGAATTGATGAATTCGGCGGATGCGCAGATAGCCCCGGCAACACAGTCGTTCTTCCCGTTGATGAATTTCGTCATGCTGTAAACCACCACATGGGCACCGGCTTTGTGGGGCGCCACGATCATGGGGGTGAAGGTGTTGTCAACCACCAGCTTGATATTGTATTCATTGGCAATGGCCGCCAGTGCGGGAATATCGGAGATCTCCAGCAGGGGATTGGTCATGGTTTCGGTGTAGATCATCTTGGTTTCCGGGCGGATGGCCTGTTTTACGAGATCGAGATTCGTAATGTCGACAAAGGTCACGTCTATGTTGAACTTCTTCACATAATTGAACAGGAAGGCGAAGGTACCCCCGTAAGTGGTAAGGCTGCAAACAATATGGTCGCCGCTGCTGCAGATCTGGAGGATCGAACAGGTGATGGCAGCCATGCCCGATGCGGTAACCCAGGCTGATTCAGTTCCTTCCATGGCGGCGAGTGCATCGGCCAGGTACTTGTTGGTAGGGTTCCAGTGACGCGAATAGAGAAAGCACCCCTCGGCCTCGCCGTGAAAGGTATCCATCATCGTTTTGGCCTGCATAAAGGTAAAGGTGGCTGAATCGCACACGGAGGGATTGACATCCCCAAATTCACCGAATTGGAGCAGATCAAAAATTTTTGTCGAAGGATCGTTTTTCATAGTAGAAATTTCAGTTTAGCAGATTATTGATGTCGAAATGTAACTTTTCAGGACGCAAAATTACTATATCATCAACGGATATCAATATTTAATAACATATTATAAATATATTGATCGATATTTTTTATTTTTGAAAGTAATCCCGGCATTATCCCGGAATATTGTAATAAATTAACCGATAAAACACCCATGAACTTTAAAATTGACAGTCTGGACCGGAAGATCCTCTCCTTCCTTACCAAAGATGCACGGATTCCCTTTCTCGAGATTGCCAGGAGATGCAATGTCTCTGGCGCCGCGGTCCACCAAAGGGTCAACCAGATGGTCGCCGGGAAGGTGGTTTCCGGTTCCCATTTCAACGTGGATCCGAAGGGGCTCGGTTATGGTACCTGCGCCTTTATCGGGCTGGTGATCAACCTGGTCTCCACGCGCACCCATGCGACGGTATTCGGCAAAATTGAGCAAATCCCTGAAATCGTTGAATGTCATCACGTTTCAGGCAAATATTCCCTGCTTGTCAAGATTTATGCAAAGGACAATGAGCATCTCCGGAAACTTATCACCGACAAGATCCAGGCAATACCGGAGGTAACGACAACCGAGACCTTCATCTCCCTGGAGACGGGATTTCAAAGGCAGCTGGAGGTTGGATCCTAGCAATGGAACGTCAAGCGTAATCAGCTTCTCAGGTAGGAGGCGCCATTCATATCGAGGATGCAGCCCGTCATATATTCCATGCCGTCGGCGGCCAGCATCAGGATGGCCCTGCCGATCTCGGATGGTTGAGCAACACGATTCAGCGGGCTCTGGCTTTCAATAACTTTCCTGTATTCTCCCGCCATGCTGGGGCCCGACATTTCCGTTTCGACAAAGCCGGGAGCGATGGTAAATACATAAATTTTGTGTTTTGCCAGGGCCACGGCCATACTTTGACCGA
This sequence comes from Bacteroidota bacterium, assembly GCA_037133475.1. Classification (GTDB taxonomy): domain Bacteria; phylum Bacteroidota; class Bacteroidia; order Bacteroidales; family FEN-979; genus CAIVAT01. Next base: position 12,755 of record JBAXOB010000018.1, on the reverse strand, counting down.
CAGAATTCAATCCTGCCTTGCTGGCGCCATAGGCCCACGCAGCCGGCTCCCCGCGGAATGCCCCGCGGGAGGTGACATTCACTACTCTTCCGCCTCCGCTCCTGATCATTTCACGGGCAACCAGGTTCGACAGGATGGCGGGTCCGGTAAGGTTGACGCGGATGGTTTGTTCCCAGTTATCCAGGAAATCCTCCACGGGAATCCCCGTCATATCCTGTTCCCTGAAAATCCCGGCATTATTCACCAGGATGTCGATCCGGCCATATACCCGGATGATCTCACTCACCATCTTCCGCAATTCATCAGGATTCGCCAGGTCTGCCAGGATATGGCTGTGGCCCTGCCCTGGCAGGGAACGTACAACTTCCAGCGCGGCCGCCGCCTCCCGACGGCAATGTACCACGACGGTGGCGCCGCTTTGGGCAAACAAGAGGGCAGTGGCTCTTCCGATACCACGGGAAGCCCCGGTGATCAATACGATTTTTTCATTAAAGACAAATTCCATAAGAGATACCAGATTTGGGATGCATAAAAAAAAAGTGTGGAATGCTGTTGAAGAATGTTACATGTATTGGCCGAGGATATCCTTCAGCTGGCTGTATTCCGAAACAACAGGAAATTCAGGGTAGTCGCTGATGACATTTTGGGGAGGCCTGAAAAGGATGCCCACATCGGCCTGTTTCAGCATGCTGATATCGTTATAGGAATCGCCCATGGCGATAACCTGGTATTTCAGTCCCTGCAGGGCCTCCACGGTTTTTCGTTTCGGGTCGGGCTGGCGCAGCTTGTAATCGACGATCCGGTTTGTTTCGTCCATCACCAGGGTGTGGCAGAACAACGTCGGCCTGCCAAGCTGCTTCATCAGCGGATCGGCAAACTGGATAAAAGTGTCGGAAACCACGATCAGCTGGGTGCGCTCCTTCACCCAGGCAATAAATTCCAATGCCCCCGGCAAAGGAGCTATCCGCGCGATCACCTCCTGGATATCGTGCAGTTTCAGTCCATGCTGGTCAAGGATCTTCATCCTGCTTCTCATGAGCAGGTTATAGTCGGGCTCATCGCGCGTGGTGCGGCGGAGTTCGGCAATGCCTGTTTTATCGGCAACATTGATCCACACTTCGGGAACGAAGACCCCTTCCAGATCTGAACAAAGTATATACATCCTGATGAATTTCTGTTAATGAACATTTATACTATTTCTCATGGTTACATGATGCGTTTCAGGAACCCTGTATTTTCAGCAGGTACTCCCTGAAATCGCGGTATTGATTCGGCAAAACGCTGAAATTCTCAGGTTTATCGTCGAGTCCCTCCAGGCTTGGCGGTATGTGCGGAACAATGCCAAGCAGGCGATGAATCTCCTCGGGAAATTTTGCCGGATGGGCGGTTTCAAGGGATACGCACAGCTGGTTCTCATGGTCGAATGCCGGAAATTCCCTGAGAAAAGCCGCCAGTCCGGCCCAGCCCACAGCCCCGTGAGGTTCGAGCAGCAGGTGATCATCCCGGTAAGCCTGGCAGATGGTTTCCCTGGTCAGCGTATCGGAAATGCTGATGGCATAAAGCTCTTTCCTGAGCAATTCCATATCCGCCGCCTGGTGAATGATCCCGCTCTCATCCATATTGCCGCCATACAGGTCGATCACACGGGCAAGGTTGCTGGGATGGCCCACATTCATGGCGCTGGAAATGCAGTTCCGTGATGGCTCAATTTTCCTGTACTTCCCGGAAGAGAGAAACGCCGGGAATTCATCATTCTCGTTGGTGGCGATGATCAGTCTCCTGACCGGCAGCCCCATCTTCATGGCCAGGATCCCCCCCATCATATCTCCGAAATTGCCGGAGGGAACCGAAAAGATGACCTTTTCCGGCTGGTTTTCCAGCCGCAGCTTGGCAAATGCATAAAAGTAATAGACTATCTGGGGCACTAGCCGCCCGATATTGATCGAATTGGCCGACGACAGTCCCAGGTGGTCAAGTGCATGATCGGCAAAGGCCTGCTTGACCAATGCCTGGCAATCGTCAAACTTGGCGTCCAGGGCCAGGACCCTGACATTTTTCCCAAGTGTGGTCATCTGTTTTCGCTGCCTGCCGGTGACTTCCGATTGAGGGAAGAGCACCACAAGTTCAATATTCTCCAGCCCATAGAAGGCGCTGGCCACGGCGCTTCCGGTATCTCCCGAAGTGGCGGTCAGGATCAGCAGTTTTTTATTTTCAATGGAAAGATAATGCTGCATCAGCCTCCCCATCATCCTGGCTGCAAAATCCTTGAACGAGGCAGTCGGCCCCCGGTCCAGGCGCATCACATATTTCCGGCCGGCAACGTGCTCCAGGGGAACCTCGTAGTTGTATGCCTCTCCGACGATCCGCCGCAGCACTGAATCGTCAATCTCGCCGGCAAGAAAGGGATGGGCCACTTCAAAAGCGATCTCTTCATAGCTTTTACCCGTAAATCCCAGGATGGTCTCCATTGGAAGAAGCGGTACCGTTTCGGGCAGGTAAAGCCCCTTGTCCGGCGCCTGGCCCCTGATCAGCGCCTGGCTGAAGGTAACCTTGCCGGACTTGTGATTTGTGGAATAATAGTGCATGATGGATTAATTAACCATTTCCAAATGTATGCGTTATTTTGATTTTCCGGGAAGAAATTTCTCCCGGTCAGTACGCCTGCGGAAACTTTCCTGTGGAAAAGTCCTCCCTGACCTTCGGATCACTGTTTACCTTTTCGAAAGCCTGTGCCAGGTCGGCAATCAGATCTTTTTCATCTTCGATGCCAATGGAGAAGCGGATCATCGAGGGAGATATCCCTGCTTTGCGCATCTCCACCTCTCCCATGGCCGAATGGGTGGTCGAGGCAGGATGGGTCACGATCGACCGGCAGGTTCCCAGGTGGGTGGCATGGGTCAGTATCCTCAGGGCATCGATGAACCGGGTGGCCTGTTCGTAGGTTCCGTCAAGTTCGAACGACATCAGGGATCCGCATCCTTTCATCTGGGGTTTGATCATTTTATGGTATTTGTTTGATTCAAGTCCGGGATAATTCACAAAGTTAACCTTTGGATGCGATTCAAGATAGGCAGCGACTGCCTGGGCATTCTGGCAATGGCGTTCCATGCGCAGGGACAGCGTTTCAAGTCCGTTGATGCTGAGCCATGCATTGAAGGGGGCCATTGCCGGGCCGAGATAACGTATCCCGTTCTGCCGGATCCCCTCGACCAGCGCTTTGGGTCCGCAGATAATTCCGCCAAGGCTGGTGGCATTGCCGCAGATGTATTTGGTGGTGGAATGAACCACGATATCGGCGCCGAGCAGGATGGGTTGCTGCAGGGCGGGGGTGGCAATGGTATTGTCGACGACCAGTGGCAGCTTCTTTGACTTGGCTAGGGCAGCCAGCGCCGGGATATCGGCTATAAACAGGGATGGATTGCTGGGGGTTTCAACGAACAGAAACCGGGTCTGCGGCGTAATGGCAGCCTCCCATGCCTCGATGGATTCAGGCGTGGTAACCCAGTTTGTTTTGGCCCCCATCTTCGGCAGGCCTGCATTAAAAAGTCCAAAAGTGCCGCCATATACGCGGTTGGAGGAGACCACCTCCTCGCCCGGCCCCACCAGGTGATGGGTCAGTAAAAAGATTGCCGACATTCCCGAAGCAGCGGCGATGGCTCCCTCTGTATTTTCCAGGGCAGCCATCCTGTTTTCAAACACCTGAACCGTAGGATTATCCCACCGGCCATAGGTAAACCCGGGCTTCTCCCCGGTAAAAATGGCCGCAGCCTCCTGTGCATCGAGATAGGGATAGGCAACCGACTGGTAGATCGGTACCGACATGGAATCAGGCAGAAAATCAGACTTACCGGCATGAATGGCTTTGGTGTTAAATCCGCGGTTTGGCATAAAGACCTCCTTTGTTTTTAATGATGGTTGATTATATTTTCGATCCGGAAATGCTGTTAACAAATATATCAAATACCTAACTTGAACTTCCTGCTGCCAATACCTGTCAGCCCAATCCCGCTGACGAAGCCCCTCCTGCCGAGAATTCCGGTCCGGAAACTTTGACAATTTTCCCCCCAATCACCGACAATGCCTGGTCCAGGTCGCGGATGATGTCGTCGGGATGTTCGGCGCCCACGCTTAAGCGGATCATATTCTCAGGTATGCAGGCCAGCCTTCGCCCCTCCTCACCCTGCTGCGAATGGGTTGAAATCGCCGGGATGGTGGCCACCGACTTTATCCGGCCCAGGTCTGTCGCCCGCCATATCCTTTTAAATGCATCAAACACCTCATGTGTTTTCCGCCTCCCCCCTTTGATCCTGAACGACATGAGATGCCCGTAGCGGTTCACCCTGCTGCCATACTGATCATCATGTTCCGAATCGACCAGGAACAGGTACCGGGTGGCCAGGTCATGCAGCGGGTTATCCTCCAGGCCCAGGTAGTCAACCTTTTCAATATTGCTGTGTTGTTGCAGGAATTGGGCGACTTTCAGGGTACTTCGGCTCGTCTGGTCCATCCGCATGCGCAGGGTGCGGATGTCGTTGAGCGCCATCACGGCATTCATCGGGGAGATATTCGGACCGTTGTCCCGGTTGGGTAATAGTTTCAGGTAGGTGGCGAAATCGGCTTTCAAGGGTGCATTGTTTATTTTTGAAACCAGGTTCTTCCTTGAAATGACAGCGCCGGCAATGCAAAACCCGCTGGTCGCAAGTGATTTGGTGACCGACTGAACGACAATATCGGCCCCCTGCTCAATAGGCCGCAACAATGCCGGTGTGGCAACCGTTGAATCCACGATCAGGGGTATCCCGTACTGATGGGCGAGCGCGGCAACCTCCTTCAAGTCGAAGAAAGAAAGGCAGGGGTTGCTGGGCAACTCGCCGTAAAGAAACCGGGTGTTTTCATCAATCAGCGATTCCCATTCGGCAATGTCACCGGAATGCACAACCTTACGCCACTCCGCCTTTCGCTCCTGTTGTTTGCGTACCGAGAATTGCTGGAAAGTGCCGCCGTAAACCTGGGCAGTGGCCACAAAATTCACCGGGGCACCCGGTTTGTCGGGATCTGCAGCCAGAAAAGGATCGGTAGCGCTCTGGATGGCCGACATGCCGGAAGAGGTGGCAACGCACGAGGTCTCTGCTTCCGATCCATAACCCTCCAGCAGGGCAAGAACCCCTTCCAGGTAGCAGATGCTGGGATTGGCAATTCTCGAATAGCACCAGGTGGGGATCTGGTAACCCAGGGCCGCCTCCATTTCAGCCGCATCACGGTAGGCCTGGGAGGTTGACATGTAAATCGGCTCAATGATGGAACCCTGGTTAAAATCGAGCGCCTCCTGCATCGAATAGATGCCGTGGGTGGCTATCGTGTCGAAACGGCAGCATTTCATTTGCCGCTGATGTTCCTGCTGCCAGCGGAGGGCCCGCCTGGCTGCCTGCAGGTATTGGTTCATTCCATTGGTTGACATAACGAATGGTTTTACCAGCTTCCGGAGATGATTCATCTCAAAATTAAATAATAAATTCCTAAAACCTGCATCAACAGTTAAAAAAATCACAATTTTTGTTTTCCCCGTTATTTGTTTTATCGGCGAGAAGTTCAGTCCCGATTGCCACTCCATGAGATTTTAGTATCTTTGCAAATTCAAAAAAACAGAAATATGAATTACGATATCATAGTAATAGGAAGTGGTCCCGGTGGCTATGTTGCTGCAATCCGGGCTGCACAGCTTGGTTTTAAAGTGGGGGTTGTCGAACGTGCCGAATTGGGCGGAATCTGCCTGAACTGGGGTTGCATCCCGACCAAAGCCCTGCTGAAAAGCGCCTCCGTATTTCAATATCTTCAGCATGCTGCCGATTATGGCATTGTTGCGGGCGAATCAAAGGCAGATTTCCCGGCCATTATCAAACGTAGCCGCGAGGTCGCCGGCCAGATGAGCAAAGGGATTCAATTCCTGCTGAGCAAAAACAAAGTGGAACATATCAGCGGTTTTGGAACCGTCAAGCCGGGTAAAATCGTGGAGGTCACCGATGCAAATGGCCTTAAAACCGAATATACCGCCAGCCACATCATTTTAGCAACCGGGGCACGGTCACGCGAATTGCCCAACTTAAAACAGGATGGCAAAAAGATCATAGGTTACCGTGAAGCGATGACGCTGCCTGTTCAACCCGCCTCCATGGTGGTTGTTGGATCAGGGGCCATTGGGTCGGAATTTGCCTGGTTTTATCACTCGCTGGGCACGCGGGTTACCCTGGTCGAGGTACTGTCGAATGTCGTTCCTGTCGAAGATGAAGATGTTTCAAAAGCGCTGGAGCGTTCCTTTAAGAAGGCCGGCATGAAGGTGATGACAGGTGTTTCCGTCGAGTCGGTCGACACCGCCGGAGATGGCTGCAGGGTCGTTATCAAAACAAAAAAGGGCGACGAGGTCGTCGAATGCGATGTGGTATTATCCGCCGTCGGGGTGGCCACCAATATCGAAGGCATCGGACTGGAGGAGACCGGGATTGCCACCGAACGCGGGAAGGTACTGGTTGATGATTTCTACAAAACGAATATCGACGGATACTATGCCATCGGCGATATCGTAAAGGGACCTGCGCTCGCGCACGTGGCCTCACATGAAGGCATTATCTGCGTGGAAAAGATTGCAGGCAAGGCAGTTGAACCGCTCGATTACGGCAATATCCCGGGTTGTACCTACACCCACCCCGAGATCGCATCGGTTGGCATGACTGAAAAGGCTGCCCGTGAAGCAGGCTACGAGATACTGGTTGGGAAATTTCCCTTTACAGCTTCAGGCAAGGCAACGGCATCGGGCGCCCGGGATGGTTTTGTCAAGGTGATTTTTGATGCCAAATACGGGGAGTGGCTCGGGGCGCATTTGATCGGCGACAATGTCACGGAGATGATCGCGGAGGTCGTGGTTGCCCGGAAACTTGAAACAACAGGCAAGGAGATCATCGAGGCGGTTCATCCCCATCCCACCATGTCGGAAGCAATCATGGAGGCGGTGGCACAGGCCTATGGGGAATGTGTGCATTTATAAACCTGAAATCCAGGCAACTGGATTAAACCTGATCATTGGAAAGTATGGAAATCATTCACACCCCCTTAGATGGATTATTGATTATCAAACCGGACCTCTTTGCGGATGAACGGGGCTATTTTTTCGAATCGTTCAACCTGGAAAAATTCACAGCTGCCGGTCTTGACCTGAAATTTGTCCAGGATAACGAATCCATGTCGAAAAAAGGGGTGCTCAGGGGACTTCACTACCAGGCGCCGCTTTTTGGCCAGGGTAAACTGGTACGCGTGATTCGCGGCGCAGTCCTGGATGTTGCCGTCGATATCCGCAAAAATTCCCCGACATACGGAAAGTGGGAATCGGTCGTTCTTACAGGGCAGAACAAATGGATGTACTGGATCCCAGAGGGATTTGCACACGGGTTTGTCACGCTGGAGGACGACACCATCTTTTTTTATAAATGTACCAATGTCTACAATAAGGCATCCGAAGGGAGCATCCACTGGAATGATCCCGACCTGAACATCGACTGGGGTGAATCCGATCCGTTAATTTCGGCCAAGGATATGGCTGCGCCCCGTTTCAGTGAATTGGTGAGCCCGTTTTAAGGCGGAATCCGGTAAAATTGCAAGGTTATTTTCCCGACGGTACAATTGGGCAGTGAAATGGTAAAATTATGTTGAAAAAACTATATTTGATACTGGGCGGGGTGGGATTGTTCTTGGTTTGCGGGATATGCATCTTTGCGGTTGCCGAAATAAAAAACCATGACAAGGAGTATTTTGCACTTTTTGGCCGTCACATGAAGGTTTTTTCCCCGGAAATCCCGGCCTCGGCCAGTTTTGCAGGGGAGGCGGTTCCGATGGAGCTGACTTATGTGAAAGAGGCCTACGACCGCGAGATCATGGCAAGCACCTTTATGCAGTCCTCCACGATCATGATGTTCAAACGCGCCAGCCGCTGGTTCCCGGTGATCGAGCCGATCCTGAAAAAAAACGGGATCCCCGATGATTTCAAGTTCCTGGTCGTGGCTGAAAGCAACCTTGTAAATGTTGTTTCCCCCGCCGGCGCGGAGGGGTACTGGCAATTTATCAAAACAAGCGGCATCAGGTACGGGCTCGAAATAAATGAATTTGTCGACGAACGGTATAATATGGAAAAGGCCACACAGGCTGCATGCAACTATTTCAGGGATGCCTACAAAACCTTTAACAGCTGGACCCTGGTGGCTGCCTCCTATAACCGCGGGATCGACGGGATCGATAAAGCGCTTGCCAAACAGAGGGTGGGCAATTACTACGACCTTTACCTCAACGATGAAACATCCCGGTATGTATTCCGGATCATCGCCCTGAAAGAGGTCTACAACCACCCGGTACGCTATGGTTTTTACCTGAGAGTGCGGGATTTCTATCCCCAGATCAATTGCCGCATGGTTGTCATTGACAGCAGTATTGGCAACCTGCCGGTTTTTGCAAAACGCATGTCTGTCAATTACCGGATCCTGCGTGAATTCAACCCATGGATCAGGAATTACAGCCTGCCCAATAAGTCAAGGAAAATTTTCATCTTCCAGATCCCGAAGGAGGGCGCCCTGAATGCTGAACTGGTTTTAAAAAGGGTGCTTCCGACTGAGACCTTTTTCCATGACACACTGAAAATTAACGAAGTTCACTAAAGTTACTGCTTTTCGCTACACCCGTGGAAGAAAATCTGGAAGTATTTGGCGCAAGGGTCCATAACCTGAAAAACATAGACCTGACCATTCCGCGTAAAAAACTGGTCGTTTTTACCGGTTTAAGCGGCAGTGGCAAATCGTCGCTTGCCTTTGACACCATCTATGCGGAGGGTCAGCGCCGGTATATGGAGACCTTCTCTGCCTATGCCCGTCAATTCATCGGGAACCTCGAACGACCCGACGTTGATAAGATCAACGGTCTCAGCCCGGTGATCTCCATCGAGCAGAAATCGACCAACCGGAATCCCCGTTCGACCGTGGGCACCATCACCGAGATTTACGATTTCATGCGGCTGCTCTTTGCCCGTGCGGCGGATGCCTACTCATACGTTACCGGTGAGCTGATGGTAAGATACAGCGAGCACCAGATCGTGGAACTCATCATGAGCCATTATCCAGGAAAAGACATTCTTGTGCTTGCACCCGTCGTTAAAGGAAGAAAGGGCCATTACCGGGAACTCTTCGAACAGATCCGTAAACAGGGGTTTCTCAATGTTTGCATCGATGGGGAGGTCAGGGAAATCACCCATGGCCTCCAGCTTGACCGGTATAAAATCCATGATATCGAGATCGTCATCGACCAGGTCACCATCCGCGACGACGCTAAAAAAAGGCTGGCCGGTTCTGTCGCCCTGGCCATGCGCCACGGGAAAGATGTGCTGATGATCCTCGACCGTTCTACCGGCATCCCACGCCATTTCAGCCGCCTGCTGATGTGCCCCACCTCCGGCATCTCCTACGGCGAACCGGAACCCAACTCGTTTTCCTTTAACTCCCCCTACGGGGCCTGTGAAAAATGCAACGGCCTTGGAACCATCTCGGAAATCGACATCAGCAAGATCATCCCCGACCGTACCAAGAGCATCAAAAAAGGGGGCATCGTGCCGATCGGGGAATACAAGAGCTCTTGGATTTTCAAGCAAATCGAGGCCATCGGCGAAAAATACGGTTTTGACATAAACACCCCGATTTCGGAAATCTCCGAACATGCCATCAATGTGATCCTGAATGGCTCCGACGAGGTATTCCGGGTGAAGAATGAATTCCTGGGGGTATCCTCCAGCTATTCGCTGAATTTTGAAGGAATCGTCAGCTTTATCAACTCCCAGCATGCTGAGGCAGCGCCAGCCGGCATCATGAAATGGGTGAGCAGCTTCATGAACAAGATGCCCTGCCCCGAATGTGAAGGCGCGCGGCTTAAGAAACAATCGCTGTTCTTTAAGATCGGCGGTAAAAACATCTCGGAACTGGCCAATACCGACCTTGTCAACCTGGCCGACTGGTTTGACCAGCTGCAGGAGCAGCTCGATGACCGCAAAAAGATCATCGCCTACGAGATCATCAGGGAGATCAGGACCAGGATCCAGTTCCTGCTCGATGTCGGCATTGGCTACCTCACGCTGAACCGCACCGCCCGCAGTCTTTCAGGGGGCGAAAGCCAGCGTATCAGGCTGGCAACCCAGATCGGGTCGCAACTGGTGGGGGTACTCTACATCCTGGATGAACCGAGTATCGGGCTGCACCAGCACGACAACCTGCGGCTTATCAATGCGTTGAAAAGCCTGCGGGATGCAGGAAATTCGGTCATCGTGGTTGAACATGACCAGGAGACCATCATGGCTGCTGATCATGTTATCGACATTGGCCCCGGTGCCGGCGTGCACGGGGGCAGGATCGTGGCCCAGGGGACACCGGAGGAGGTCATGAAGAGCGGCCAGCTCACCGGGCAGTACCTGAGCGGCAACCGCAGGATCAACATCCCGAAGGAACGCCGCAAAGGCAATGGCCAGATTCTCCGGCTGACGGGCGCCACAGGCAATAACCTGAAAAATGTAGACCTGGTGCTCCCCCTGGGAAAGCTGATCTGCATCACGGGATTGTCGGGCAGCGGAAAATCTTCGCTGATCAATGAAACCCTCTACCCCATCCTTAGCCAGCACTTCTTCAGGTCAGACCAAAAACCGCTGCCCTACCTCTCCGTTGAAGGACTCAAAAACGTTGACAAGGTAATCGAGATCGACCAGTCGCCGATCGGACGAACGCCCCGTTCCAATCCCGCCACCTACACCAAGATGTTTGATGACATCCGAAAGTTGTTTGCCGAATTGCCTGAATCGAAGATCAGGGGGTACAAACCCGGACGCTTTTCCTTCAATGTAAAGGGAGGCCGCTGTGAAACCTGCAAGGGTGCCGGGCTGCGCGTGATTGAAATGAATTTCCTTCCCGACGTTTATGTGCCTTGTGAAACCTGCCTCGGACACCGGTACAACCGTGAAACCCTCGAGGTGCGTTACAAGGGTAAATCGATCAACGATGTACTCAACATGACCATTGAACAGGCGGTTGACTTCTTCGAAAACATTCCGTTCATCGTTCATAAAGTAAACACGATCAACGAAGTAGGCCTTGGCTATGTGACGCTGGGCCAGCAATCGACAACCCTTTCGGGCGGAGAGGCACAGCGGGTGAAGCTTGCCACTGAACTTTCCAAGACAGATACGGGCAACACCCTCTACATCCTTGACGAACCCACGACCGGCCTCCATTTTGAAGATGTAAAGGTTTTGCTCTGTGTCCTCAACAAACTCGTCGCAAAAGGCAATACCGTTCTGGTGATCGAACATAACATGGAGGTGATCAAGGTTTCAGACCATGTGATCGACATGGGGCCAGAAGGAGGCCAGCGGGGAGGCCGCATCATCGCGGAAGGAACACCGGAGGAGGTTGCCATGAGTACTGACGGGTTTACTGGCCCGTATCTCAAAGCTATCCTCGGAATTTCATGATATTTCTTTACCTTTGATCCATTAACACTTCCGAAAATGCAGGAACAAGACTTAGCCGCACTCAAAGAATCGATACAACCCAAGAACTGGTCGGAGACCATAAGCTATGATACCTGGGAAATTTTAAAGGTAATTTCCGAAATGGTTGAAGGATTTGAAAAACTAAGCAGGATCGGGCCCTGTGTTTCTATATTCGGCTCCGCACGCATCAAAGACGGACATCCCTATTACAAACTGGCGGAGGAAATTGCCTACCTGATGACCAAGGCCGGTTTCGGCATCATCACTGGTGGCGGCCCGGGAATCATGGAAGCCGCCAACAAGGGTGCCCATTTCGCAGGAGGTAAATCGGTAGGGCTGAACATCAACCTCCCTTTTGAACAGAGTCCAAATCCTTTTATCGACGCCAACAAACTGCTGAATTTTAATTTCTTTTACGTCCGGAAAACGATGTTCATGCGTTATTCCATGGGTTTTATTGCACTGCCGGGCGGATTCGGTACGCTTGATGAATTAACGGAAGCCATCACCCTGATACAAACCCACAAGCTGGTAAGATTCCCCATCGTACTGGTTTCCCGTGCTTACTGGCAGGGAATGATCGACTGGATCACCACCGTGGTGCTGGCCGAACAGAATATCAGCCCGGCCGATCTTGAAATTTTCAAAGTGGTGGATACCGCCCAGGAGGCGGTTGGCTATATCACTGAATTTTACAATACCTATGCCCTTAAACCCAACTTCTGACAGGGTTCAGTTTATTTGATTATTTTTGCATTATAAACCAACCTTCCCTCATGCCCAGGCGAAAGAAAAAAGAAGCTCGTGATTTGTTAGCTGAGGCAGTGATCACCGCGATGGTCAATACAAAAGCAAGAAATCCGGTCGTCATTGATTTTACAGGAATGAAAGGAACGGTTTGCGATACTTTTATCGTTTGTCATGGCAGTTCCCGGACACAGGTGGAAGCCATTGCCGACCATGTGATCGAGGAGGTAAAAAAACAAACCGGTCAAAATCCATGGCACAAGGAGGGATTTGAAAATGCGGAATGGATTTTGATTGATTATAGCGACGTAGTCATACATGTGTTTCAGGAAGAACGGCGCCGGTTCTACAATATAGAGCAGTTATGGGCCGATGCCCCGGTCACAAAAATTGACACGCAGGATTAAACAGAGTCACTTATTTTTTGGAATCAGACAGAATGGCA
>JBAXOB010000017.1:0-82976 GCA_037133475.1 Bacteroidota bacterium | reverse complement strand
CTTTGGGGGGTCAATTTGAAGCGTATAAGAGGGGTCAATTAGAGCGTAATATCCACTTTGTCTCCTTGTTTTGCAGAATGATCTTGCCTGCAGCAATTTTAAGCAGGTCGTCATATCCCCAGGGAACGTTGATCTCCTCCTTCAAGGTTCGATAGGCAGCTATGATGACCAGCCAGTTGCGAAAAATACGGTCTTCGATCACCATGCCATTGAGCATTTTGCCTAATTCGTCAGATGCCAGATCGTAATTTTCACGGTAATGCTGCGTAAATTTCGAGCGGTGCTGAAGGATCTGATGAGTAATGTGTGTCAGCCCATGTTTTTCAATCGCTTTCAGATCGTTGAAAGCTGCCTTTTCTTTTTCGTTGAATTCGACCTTGTTGAACCACAGGTAAATCATCCTGGAAAAAAGGGCGATGTCGGCGGTGGTCATCTCCTGTCCGGAAACCATATTCCCGACATAGACGGAAGTGGTTTCTTTTTTCTTGTCTTTGTCCATGTTCATCCGGGTGCGACCGGTTCCATCCCAAAGCCCTTTTAGGAATTCGATCTTCTCGTATTCCAGGTTGTTTTTATACTCGTCGATGTGGCAGAGTGCATTGGAGAACATAGCAACATGGTCAGCCAGCGCCGCCTTGGTGGTGTTGGTGATATTCGGCCCCTTGGCCTGGTTGCCGAAGAGCTGAAGCAGGCTGATGGCCATCTCAGTCTTCCCGGCCCCCTTGGGGCCGAAAAGATTGAGGATCGGAAAAAAACCAAACTGACCCGCGATATGGTCACGGAAAAGGGTGGCAAAATAGAAACAGAGTCCGAACATGGCATTGTCACCATAAACCTGGAGCAGCCCGGAGGAATAATCGAACAGGGAAACCTTTCCCGGTGAATGACGGAACCTGCGTTCCGAAACGAACAGGGTTTCCTCGGACTTGTAAATCCCGCTGGATGATGGCAGATAGTAATTCTTGCCTTTGTGGACTACGATCCCGTTAAGGTCAGTCTCTTTGTACTCCCCGTCGAAAATGCCGTTGCTCCAGGCCCAGAAGCCCTCTTTTTGCCAGCCAAGCTGGGTTATCTCTGTGCAGCTCTCTGTTTTCTCATAGAGGAACCGCTTGAGTTTGTTCAGATCAGCATCGGTACCTTCAAACAGGAAGTTCCCCAGGCTTTCAACCCGAAGCTTGAACGCACTGATGGAGATCAGGTCTTTTTGAAGCAGTTCGATCACCTGGCTGTAACCATGTTCATTGGTGATCCGGTATATCCGTTTGCTGTTCAGAACTGATGCAACATGAAACAAGGGTTCCATGATGAAATTGCATCCTCGCAACGGGCCGTTTTTAGTCCGGAAGTAATAGCAATTGTGGTCCTGGTAGAAGCCATATTTCTCATAATCCGACAGGATGACATGAGAAGGAATGGCGCTCTCGGGTTCTTTCTTCTCCTGCCTGGGTTCATCAGCCAGGAATCGGCGGATGCTGTCTTCCCAGGCCCTTTTAGGTTTGATCTTTGCGCTCAGCTGTTCAATGTAAAGCGTATGGGAAGAAACCGGCAGCCGGGTGATGAGCCACGACAGTTCATCAATGACTTTTGATTTCTCATCGGGGCTTTTACACTTCTCTTTTTGTGATTCTGCCTGCCAGATAATGAAATCCTTTTGGTGTTCGCCGGCATACTGGTCAAATTGCTCACCGTCCTGAAAGAATGAATCGGGGTCCTGTTTTTCTGCTCCTTTGGGAAGCTCGATCACATTGCAGAACATGCCGGCCTCTATGATCAGTTTGCCGCTTTTTAAGACGGCCGTTTGACCGGCGCCATCCGAATCCCCTATGAGGGTGACAGATGCAACGCGATTTTTCAGCTCTGCAATCTGCTCCCTGGTCAGGGCGGTACCCCCGGACCCAACCGTGTTGATCTTTCCGATCTGGTGCAACCGGATCACATCGGCGTTGCCTTCGACCAGGTAAGCGAAACCTCTTTCCTTGATCTCTTTTGCTGCCATGTGAAGGCCATACAGGGTTTTACCCTTGTTGTAGATCCCCGTTTGAGGGGTATTGAAGTATTTTGAAGCAGTTTCGTTGCCGGAAAAATTCCGGCCGGTAAAACCGACCACACGTCCGGTGGCGGAAAGGATCGGGAACATGATCCGGCCACGGAAGTAATCAAAGCGTTTGCCTTTGCTCTCCGACAGCAACCCTGTTTCGAGCAGGATATCCTCGGTGACACCCTTGGATTTTGCGAAATTCTTCAGGCCATCCCAGCCTTCGGGGGCAAAGCCGATCCCAAAGTCGGTAATGGTCTCCTGGTTCCAGCGACCAAGAACATACGCATGGGCGGGTTCATTTTCCTTTGATCTCAGGTTTTCCTGAAACCATTCCAGCGCTATTTTGTTTGCAGTATAAAGCTGTTCGTTTCGATTAAACTTTATCGAGGCCTCCTTTGAACGGGGTTCTTCCAGGAGGGTTATATTGTGATCGGTGGCAATGGCCTTCACCGCCGATAGAAAGTCGATTTTCTTGTAATCCATCACGAAACCAATGGCATTGCCGTGTTTCCCGCAGCCAAAGCATTTGTAAAAACCTTTGGACGGGGAGACAGAAAAACTCGGGGTTTTCTCTTTATGAAACGGGCAGTTACCCTGGTGGTTATTGCCCTTCGGGGTCAGTTTTACATATTTACCGATAACATCGGTGACATCGAGGCTCAGGACTTCATCTATGGAGGTTTGCAGAATCATTTTAGTTCCCTTCCATTATTCACTGAGCAGTTCAGCATCGAGTACGTCGAGAAGTACCTGAAGGCGGGCAGCCTCTGTTTTAAGTTTGGCCGTCTTTTCAGGTGTGAGGGTATTATCCGACTGTAAACACTGGTTGATAAAAACCAGGTTTCTCAGGTAGGATGTTCTGGTGAGGATTTTGTCCGGAACGGACATCGAGGAGAATGTTTTCATAATTTTTCGTTCTTAAGTTTCGAGAGCCCTTTCTGGATAACCTTCACCTTTTTCGCGTACTGTCTCACAAGTTTTATTGCCTCAGAGATAATAAATGGGTTGAAATCCGGTCTTTTGGGATTGAGACAGCGATAAATGTACTGTAGGGTAAACGTGTGATCTTTTTTCTCCAGGCGTGATTTGATCACCCTGGCGCTTCCGTGTGGCAGTAGTTTTTTTAGTTCTGCGACTGATTCTTTTCTGACTTTCATAAATTTTTGTTTTCATAGTGGTTTATAGTTTTCAACATTTGCGAAGGTCCTCCATGACTTCGCTTTCAAAGAAAAAAAGTTTTCCCCCGATTTTGTGGGAACGGATGGTTCCCGATTTGCTCCAACGATGGAGTGCCGGTCGGCTTACACCAATCATCTTACAGATGTATTTGGCTGTCACAGGCTTTTCTAAAATTGACTTTTCGATCATAATTTTTACGGATTAAATGAGGCGCAAAAGTATGAAACCGGCCGCCAACGAGCAGGCAATAAATATCAACAACGTACTGAAATATAGCAAAATAGTAACCTAAACTATACCTATATTATACCTGTGAAAAAATAACAACACCGGGAACCATTTAGCCGTAAATTGGTTACACAGGAAGAAAAAAACAGAGGGCGAAAAGAAGTGGTGAGAAAAAAAGATATGAACATTTCAGAGGCTGGCGAGGCCCTAAAAGGAGGGGTCATTGTTAATAGTCATGGACTGAATTTATTAACGAAAAATGGGATTTTGGGGCATGATTTTTTTGCCCTGGGAAATGGAAAATTGAATAAATTTGACAGGAAATTACAGGCGTAAACAAAGGATTACCGGGAGAAACTTATGAACACACTGTTCTGGATTTTATAAATAATCCGCCTAAGTTTTTGCCTAAGTTTTTCAATGACGCTCTGAAACATCAATAAAATCAACCCATTCGGGAGGCGGTTCGAATCCTGTTGCTCCCACCAACAAAGACAAGGGTTTCAGACGATTTAAGTTTGAAACCCTTTTTCATTTGCACACGATTTGCACATTTGGAGGCATAAAAAGGGATCAGGAACAATAGGATCAGGAACAATAGTTGTGGGGCAATGGTGAAATTCTGACCTTTGCAGAAAACAATCTGCCATCGATGAATGATTGGATCAGGAACATTAGTTGCACCAGTATGAACCAGAACTGCACATTCCAACCAACCAGGAAGCAAACCGGAATTTGCGATGGATTGGGGAATATGCTGTCCTGAAAAAGATTCACAAAGAAAACCTTGATAAATTGAATCATATCCTAAGTTACACTGAGAGATGGTCATTGGCAACAAATGCTTCATGTGTGTCAAACATTTTCATGCTTTTTTGTCTAAACAAACCTTGACCTATCCACTTATCCCAGGATCATGTTTTTTATGAAATAAACGGGCCCCGCCACGCCGCTAAAAAATATTCCCGGATACACCCTCACCCCATCCGTGGATTCAATACCTTTACTGGTAGAATTCATTTAAATTCGAAAAACCTATGCCGGATCCTCCTGATCCGTTAACTATCGGGTAATGGCTACACCGGCAAAAGAAAAAACAGCATGATCACCTGTAACAAACTCGATAAATCATTTGGCACAGCAGGTTCTGCGGCAGGGATGATGGTCTTTGCAGCAGGGGTGGTTCTTGCCTGTTTTTATTTTTCGGCCGCCATCCTGGTTATGATCGGGGCCTTTACGGGGTTTACAAATTCATCTGTTCTGGTTGATTATGAGCGGAAACGGGTGAAATTCTCCAATAACCTCTTTGGTTTTATCCCTGTCGGGAAATGGATGGCAGTTAATCCCTCCATGAAAATCGGGATCAGGGAATCGAACCAGACCTTTCGCTCCTACAGCCAGGGGAACCGGCCGCTGGATGTTTCACAACATGATTTCAGGCTGGTGCTCTATGATCAAGCAAATAAAGAGATCATGCCTGTTAAAAAATGCGCCACCATTGAGGCTGCCAGGGCGGAACTTGAAACAGCCTGCCGCCGGTTGGGATTAACGGCAACGTAACGACCAGGATTAACAAATAAACGCATCCATATGCGAATCGATATCAACCAGAAAAAAATTGCCATCGGCGACAAATACCGGATCTTTATCGACGGCCAACCGGCCTATAAGGCATCCAACGAACTGTTCAGGCTGCTGTCGGTAATCAACCTTTACCGGAACGATGATCCACGTGTACGCCTGACGATCAGAAAACAGTGGTTCTTCCTGAAACCGGCCTATGATATCCTGCTGAACGACCACCGAACCGTCGAATTCAGGGCTGATTCTTGGTGGATGATGCACTACCGGTGTCCCTGTTCCCCCGATATCTATCATATCTATGGCCACCGGGGCAGAAAATTCTCCATCTATCGGAACGATACCCAGGTAGCCTGGTGGGAGAAGGAGGCGGTAAGCTGGTTCGAAGGCGACAACTATGCCATCACCGCCGACCATGACTGCAATATTGAACTGGTCATTGCCTTTTGCCTGATCATCGACAACCATAAAAGCAAAAGTCACGGGGATAATGCAGTCTCCTACGACATCGGGAATATCGGAGGCCAGGAGCGGGAGTTTGATCCCTACTGGCGACCAAAAGAGGCACCCGGGAAAACTTATAATTGACCCGATGCCTGAGAATGCCCTTAAAGCCTGATGTTAAATCAACAGGATCGCGAATGCCCAAGTTTAAGTGCATCTATCTGAAGCTCACTGAAAAAATCACGAACCTCAACCTATAAAACCGGAGTATGAATGCAAAGCATAAACCAGACCACGATCTGTACGATACATGGCATGATGATCCCTCCAACTGGAAGCTGGGGCTGTTCTATTACAATAAGCTGGATAAACGGATCTTTCCGCCAAAAAGGATCCAGGGACTGGGCTGGACGGTCAATTTTGCAAATCCCCGCTCCTATCTTTTCCTGCTGGGATTGATCGTGGTATTTTACCTGGTTGGCCATTTTCTTTTTTAGTACGCAGCGCTTTTTGACCAGGATCGTCAAACCAACCCGGAGGTAACGATGACCATCGCAGAACTGAATGAAAAATATCATCACGGAGAACTCTCCATCGGTGCAGGCGACCAGGAGTTCCGTTACCTGCTTTTTTCCCCCTTGTTCAAAAACCTCTACCAGGACAAGGTAGTATATCATGAGCGGTTCACATCCATTATTAAACTGGAAAATATAATACTGGCGCCCGACAGGTTTGAGGCAGTTGCCATTCGTCACCTGTTAATCGACCAGGGCAGTGCCGGGAAAAGGCCTCTCCCTGAAAAATGGACTGCCGGTGCCAACTGGGCCTATCTCAGACTTTCAGGCAGTTGTTTAACCTCTTACTCCGGCTGGCTCATGTGGGTTGACCCTGTCCTGGTGGAAAAAGTTGAACGACTGACCCTGGAAGGTAACGTTGAGGCTGCCCTGAAACTGACCATCCTGGGTTAAACAAAACCTTCCATCTGTTTGCAAAACCTGCCGCCAGCCGGCATTTTCCCCCGGGATGCCGCTCCAGTAATGCACCAATGCCGCCTGAAGCCATCTCCGATCCCGATCCAATTTCTTTCCGGTGATGCTACATTTTGGTAAGATCCGAGCGATATCTTAGCATCATCCCAGGAACATCTCAGCGCCATTTTGTTTCCAAACCCGGTCCGGTGGTTGTCCATCGATTGCCCATCGATTGTTTTAGGATGGTACGGTTACCGCCATGCCGGATTGCCCCGTCCTACCCCCTTTTTTTGAAGTATTCAGGATGATCAATACTTTTTTCTTGACATCGCCCTGATTTCGATGTATCTTTACATAGAATTAGTCTAATTATACTTTATTGCATTCATTATTAATTTAAACCTAATCAGATGAAAACATATTTACTGATCCTGTATCTCTTTGGTATCATGGGGTTCTCCGCATCAGGGCAGGTTCCTGGGAAAACTGACCCTGTTTTTCCTCCATCCGGCCCCCCGGCTGATCGCATGTCAACCCCGGCCCTGATGAGATCCGGAACCGGGCCCCGGAGCCTTACTACGGCACAGCGCCTGGCCCTGGATACCCTTGCACCGGCGACCCGGATGATGCTGGTTTACGATACCGAAACCCGGAGTTACTGGCGCTATGACGGCAAATGGATGAACAGCGGTACCCCCTCCAACCCCTGGAATGTCTCAGGCAACAGCGGGATGGACTCTGCCTCCAATTTTGTGGGTACCACCGACAAGAATCCCCTGGTGTTCCGCACCAACAACCAGGAGCACATGAGAATAGGTTCCGGCGGGGATGTCAGCATAAGCGGGTTTCTCCAGGCCGACAGCGCGAAGATCAACGGTCCGCTGGTGGTTACCAGCAACGGGGGCTCCTTCCAGTGGACCCCGAATGTCGCACTCCCGGCACCTGCGCACGACCGCCTGAGGGTGAGCACCCAGATCTATACGGTGATGGGCGGCACGCTCGTCGGGACAAACTGGTTCCCGGCGCCCCTGAAATACATGGGGGTGAACACCGAAACGCCCCTCAACATGCTCGATGTCTATAACGGAGATATCGACGTGTTTTCGCCCACCAACACGGTCGGGTTCAAACTCGGCAACCAGTATGTGCTCCGTCACAAAGGCAATGTTTCCAACATCTTTGTCGGGGTAAACGCGGCACTGAACGCCTCCACCCTTTCGGGAAAAAACAACACCATCGTTGGGTACGATGCAGCCAATATCAGCACCAGCATCGGGAACCAGAACACCGCCGTGGGCAGCGAATCCGGGGCAAACCTCCAGTCGGTCACCCACGACAACACCTTTATGGGCTACCATTCGGGATATAACTTCCGGCTGGGGATCATCTCCACCTTCCTTGGTGCCGAAGCAGGCTTCTCACAGGCCCTCGGCGATGAGAATGTTTACCTTGGCTACCGGTCGGGCTACAACAGCAACAACTGCGGCCAGAACACCTTTGCGGGCAACCTTAGCGGGCAGAACAACAGCTCAGGCGCAGGCAATACCTTTATCGGCATGGGAAGCGGCGGCGGGAACTCCACGGGCAACAGCAATGTGGCGCTGGGATTGGGCGCCGGCCCGGGCCCGTTGCAACCCAACCTGCAGGGATCGGTCGCCATCGGCGCCGGATCGCAGACCATGAACAGCAACCAGATGATCCTGGGGGCCAACACGGTGAACGTGGGTATCGGCCTGAGCGGCGACCCAACCGGTCCGCTCAACAAACTTGAAATCAAAGCAAATGCTGCCGGGCTTTCGGGCCTGCGCTTCCGGCAACTGAACAGTACCTATGCCCCCATCCCCAACCCTGGCCTGGGGGTGCTGGCACTGAGCACGAGCGGTGATGTAATCTACGTTCCGGCATCGACCGGGAGCGTCAGTGTTTGTAGTTCGCCGGGGCCGCTCACCAACAATGTCACCAAATTCACCACGGGGAGCACCATCTGCCGCACCAACATTACCGATCTCTACCCTGTAAACAATGTCGGCATCAACTTCCTTGCCCCGACCAATGCGCTTGACATCGGCCTGGGCGGCGGCAACGGGAACCTCAACGTGAACAATGCGGGGAGTTCCTATAAACTTGGCAACACCCCCATCCTTTGGCACAAGGGGAATACCAGCAACCTGTTTGTCGGTGTGAATGCCGGTGCCAATCTCACTTCGGGCAACGATAACACATTCGTGGGATCGGGCGCAGCCAGCATCAGTACCACCATAGGTAACAAAAACACCATGGTGGGAAGCGCCACCGGCACCAACCTGTCGATGGGGATCGACAATACCTTTATGGGTTACCATGCAGGATTCAACTACACCTTTGGCAACAACTCCACCTTTATCGGCAGCGGGGCCGGTTTCAATGAAAACTTCGACGAAGATGTCTATATCGGCTGGCACGCCGGATACAACAGCACCAACAGCCTGCATTGCACCTTCGTGGGCAATGGGGCTGGACTGTCGACCCTGGGGGGCTACCAGGATGTCTTTATCGGCATTGGCAGCGGCGGGGCGAATGTCAACGGCGCCAACAACGTAGCCCTTGGCGGCGGCGCCGGGCCGAGTCTCCCGAATCTTCAGAATGCCATCGCAATCGGCGACGCTTCGGTGGTAACCGGCAGCAATGAGATGATCCTGGGCAACAGCAATGTAAAGGTTGGCGTGGGGCTGAGCGGCATCACCCCGGGCCCCTCCAACTGGCTCGAAATCAACACCCCGGCCTCATCGCCTTCCGCAGCCGCGTCGGGCCTGCGCTTCAGGGACCTTACGGCAGCATCACCCACCACCTCCAATCCCGGTCCGGGGATCCTTGCAGTCGACATCAACGGCGACGTGATCTATGTTGCCGCACCGTCGGGAGGAGGCGGACTGGGCAACAATTGCGGCTCCCCTGCAAACCCTTTGACCGCCGACCATGAAATTCCGCTGAACACCTTCGACTTCAACTTTTCGGGCGACGGAACCAACAACCAAAAGGTGAACGTAGGGTTTCCCTGCTCCACGCCAAACCTGCCCGGGAAGCTCAACGTGACCACCAATTTCCAGAGTGATCCAAGCTCGACAAACGACAGTTACAGCATCTATGGCACGAATACCTACGGCGGCCTTTTTTCAAACAATACCGGCGTGTATGGGTCAGCGATATCGACCGGAACGGGCACACATGAAACAGGCGTATGGGGCGTGGCCAGCGGCGACCGCCAGGCGATCGGCGTACACGGCCAGGCCGGCGTGGTCTCCTTTCCCGGGGGACCTGCCTACGGCGGCTACTTCGAAGCGGTTACCGCGGGAAACACCTTTAACAATGGCGTTGAGTCGGTCGCAGCAAACGCCCCCGACAACCTTGCCCTGGAGGGTATTGCCTATGGTGGTGCCACCAGCAACACCGGCGCCCACGGCGTAGGCTATGGCTCAGTAACCACCAACGGCGGCATTTTTGAAGCCTGGGGCGGAACCGTCACCAATATCGGCGTTACCGGGCGGGCCTTCCCGTCGATCATCACCAACCCATCCACCTATCCAACGAATGTCAACATCGGCGTTTACGGCCAGGGACCACTGACGCCCTCATCAGGGACCATTTTCGGCTTTGCGGGCTACTTCGACGGGGATGTCTGGATCAACGGCCCCTCAACGGGTACAGGCTTTGCCGTAACCTCCGACCAGCAGTTCAAGACCAGGGTCGACACCATCACCGATGCGCTGAAGATCATCAGCCAGCTAAAACCCAAAACCTTTTATTACAAGACGCAGAACAACTTCGGGATGCATTTCAGCGATAAAAGACAATACGGGGTCATCGCCCAGGATGTCGAAAAGGTGCTGCCTGAACTGGTTGTCAACACCCATAAACCCGCCATGGTTGACTCGGCCGGCAAAGTAGTTACGGAAGGCGTCGACTTTAAAGCCGTGAATTACGACGCTTTTATCGGCATCCTGATCCGTTCGGTACAACAGCTCCAGGCGCAGAATGAAAAGCAGGACAGCCTGATCCGTTTACTGACGGCCGCCCTGAACCTCGACGGGAATCGCCAGGGCGGTTCGGGGAGCAACCCTGATAAACTCATCAACCAGTCGGCCATAACCCTGTCGGATGAGGATATCATCGTGCTGAACCAGAATGTCCCGAATCCGTTTTCCGAGCAAACCTCCATCACCTGGTACCTTCCACAGGGAATCGGTGTTGCGAAGATCATGTTCTACAACAGCCGCGGGCAGATGATCAAGGCCAGCGAGATCACGGGCCGCGGCGATGGCCGGTTGAAGGTTTTTGCCAACGACCTGTCGACAGGGATGTACACATACACCCTCGTGGCTGACGGCAAAATCATCGATACAAAAAAGATGATGAAGGAGAAATAGATGGAAAGGGAGGTTGCCCGGTGCGGCAACCTCCTTTTTATAGGGTTTCTTGGTTTTTATCCCTATTTTTGTCACTGCTAATTTAAATAGGGTTTGAAGCTAAAATCGGTAACCGGGATATTACTGGCATGCATGGTCATTTTCATAAGTGGCTGTAATGTAACAAAGAACCTGGCCCCCAAGGAATACCTGCTTGTTAAAAACAAGATCCAGGTTGCCGATCACAAAATCCTGATTGACGATCTGCTGCCCTATTTACAGCAACGTCCCAACCGTAAATCCCTCGGTCTTTTTCACACCAACATCGCTATTTATAATATCGGTTCGAAGGGCAAGGATACCAAATTTAAAAAGTGGCTGCGAACCAAGGTCGGAAGCGAACCTGTCATTCTCGATACCAGCCTGGTGGCCGTTTCCCTGAAGCAGATGAATCTCTACCTGGGAAACAGGGGTTATTTCCAGTCCGGCTGCACCGATTCCATCATCATCAAAAAGAAAAAAGCCACGGTCATTTACCGTATACAGCCAGGGAAGCCCTGGAAGATCAGGAAACTCAACTATGCGATTTCCGATACCCAGGTAGCTTTCTATGTCTATAAGGACACGACCAAATGCCTTATCCGCAAAGGGAATAATTTCGACTCCTACCTGCTTGATGACGAACGCAGCCGGATTACCGGTAACCTTCGCAACGAGGGCTTCTTCAGGTTTTCGAGTTCCTATATCAAATACACGATCGATACCAACCTGCAGCAGCACCTGTGTGATATCACCCTCGAAATCATCAACCAGGTGGTACCCTCCTTCGATTTATTCACGAGCGTCCGCCAAATCCCGTACAAGCGGTATTTCATCAATAAGATCTATGTTTATCCCGAATTCGACCACCTGATGAGCTTTACCGGGTCATACGATACCCTCGTAAAGACCTTCCAGAGTCCGCAAAAAGGACATCCTGCCAATACCTACTACTTTTTATGTAAGACCCATTACAAGGTTAAGCCGCGGACCATCGCCCAGGCGATTTTCATAACGCCACAGTCGCATTATAATTTATTTGATGTGGACCAGAGCTATTCGCAGCTTTCAAGTCTGCAGGTATTCAAATACATTAATATCCAGTTCGTTGAAGACGAGTTCCAGCACCAGGACTCACATGACAAGGACCTGCTCGACTGCCATGTTCAGCTATCACGTGCGCCGGCCCAATCCTATTCGTTCACGGCCGACGGCACCAACTCGGGGGGCGCCTTTGGCGTGCAGGGAAACCTTGGTTATCAAAACCGCAATATCTTCAGGGGGGCGCAGCTTTTCCGCCTGAACCTGAGCGGATCGCTGCAGATGCAGGCATCGCAGGGAACCACGGTTAAGACCTTTTTCAACACGATCGAACTGGGAGCCAACGCGGGGATCACCTTTCCGCAATTTCTGCTTCCCATCCGGCCGGAGTCGCTGTCAAAGAAGTTCAAACCCAAAACCACCATCAGCGTGGGCTATAATTACCAGCACCAGATCCATTTCGACAGGCATATCTCCAACATATCGTTTGGCTATTCCTGGCTTCAGAACGAGAGCATCAAGCATACGCTGAATCCTGTCGAAATCTCCCTGGTAAAGGTCTATCCCGATACCTATTTCAACGACACCCTCAACAAGACCCAGGATATCCGTGTAAAAAACCAGTATACCGACCACATGGTGGCAGGACTTAAATACACCTTTATCTTCAGCAACCAAAAGTTAAACAAGGTTAAAGATTTCCAGTATATCCGTGCAAATTTTGAAACCGGCGGCAACCTCCTGTATGGCATTGACAACCTGTTCAATGTCAAAAAGAGTGCCGGCGCCTACACCATGTTCGGCCTCCCATACTCGCAATATATAAGACCCGACCTTGATTTCAGGTACTATAACATCCTTGGAAACAACCACTCGCTGGTATTTCGTTTTTATGGCGGGGTTGGCATCCCCTATGGCAACTCCAGCCTGCTGCCGTTTGAGAAGGCCTTTATTGCCGGGGGAGCCAACGGCATGCGCGGGTGGAAGATGTATTCACTCGGCCCCGGCACCTACAGGAATATCTATAATGATTTCAATTACAACCAGATCGGCGATATCCAGCTGGAGGGCAATGTGGAATACAGGTTCCCTGTGTACCAGTGGATCCGCGGCTCTCTCTTTTTTGATGCGGGGAATATCTGGCTGCTTCAGGATTCAAAAGACCTTCCCGGTGGGAAGTTTACATTCCCCGGATTTCTTAACCAGGTCGCCCTCGACGGCGGCATCGGCATACGCCTCGACTTTGACTTCTTCATTTTCAGGGTTGACCCGGCCATTCCCATTTATAATCCGTCAAACCCCGAAAAAGACCAGTGGATCTTCAAAAACATGCAGATCAAAAATATCATCTGGAACTTCGGGATAGGATATCCCTTTTGAGGTTGAATATCGAATATTGAATATTGAATATCGAATATTGAATATTGAATGGCTGGTATTGAATCGCGGGTATCCGGTGCGGAATGCCCTATAACGGATTTCGGATGTTGGAGTTTATCTTTGGTTACCACTGTTTTACAATGGACCAGCACCGGACCAATGTTCAGCAGATCTTACTGAATTGCCCCGGGCTTCAGCCCGGGAAGTCGGAGATGGGCAACCATGGGCTTTAGCCCAATTTTAACTTATCAGTCAGTTTGAATCCTGAATCATTGACAGGTATCCACCCTATTTCTGGATGGAGTTAAGGAAATTAACAGCAACAAGCCTGTCGTAGTATGTGCCCGACGCATGGTAATAGACATAGATGGTATAGTCGTTTTCGGCGTCCCAATGGCTGCCTTCGATAAAGGATTCGTCGCCTGTTGATTTGCCTTTTTCCTTCACCACGTACATGTAGTTGTAATAGCCCTGTTTCAGGAGGAGGTTCAGCTCATAACCCTTCCTGTCGAAATTGAACCTCATCCGGTTGGATTCGTTCATCTGCCAGTCGGCAAGCTGTCCGAACACATAAAATTCACCCGTCGTGATATAGGCAGGGTAGGGCAAAAAGAAATGGACCCAGGTATAATCTGCCTCGGTGCTGCTGTTTTCGGCATATTCTTCATTTTTGATAAAGTATTTTCCGTTCAGGTCCTTTTCAAAGGAATATTGCTTGAAGGTGCGTGGCTGGTCGTTTAGCAGGAAAACGTGATAAACCGTATCAAACACGATACGGGAGATCCGCTCCGACTGGGCGATAAGGCTTTTGGTATCAAAATTGCGAAATTGGTTTCCCCCGTTAAACGAGATCGTTTCGTCGTAGCGGTAGTCGAGTTCGTCGCTACGGGCAAACCTGGGCTTTGAAAGCCTCAGCACATTATCCCAACGGCCGTTTTGCTGCACGACCACCCTGACCTCGTGCCCGACATCGAAAACCTGGAAGCCATTGAGCTTGACCAGCAGGTCAACCTGCTGGCGGGCATTACGGTCGGCCATCCGAGTTCCCTGCACCACGTTCCCTTCGGCCACCACCGGCGAAGATTCAACCATCATGAACCGGGCGGTAAAAACGATCCTGGAGGTGTCTTCCTCATAGACCTTCAGCAGGTAATTGCCCGATAACCTGGGCTGCATGTTCGCCGTGGGAAAGGTGGCGTTGAAATGGATGTATTTAACGGTGGTATTGTAGGAATAGGTGACCTGGTCGATATTCTCTTCACGGTAACCGTTGATATAATCCGCCACCGTAAGATCAGTGGAGGTGGTCCAGTCGGCTTCACAGTGAATTATGGTAAACTTAAACCGCTTGATATCCTGGTCCAGGTCGTCGAAGCAGAGCCTCAGCCGCTCCTTTGAATCCAGCTGGATGATCGGGGGCGACATCTCAAATCCCTCCTTGTACAGCTGGATGGTTTTAATGGAGGGATAATAACAGCAGTTTTCGTTGACAGCCCTCGCCGTACAGGCCGATGCCAGGATGAAAAAAACGACCAGTGAAGCAGTCAGTGGGGCAAACAACCCCTGAACCAATTTCCTCCTGCAAAGGAGGCTTGAAAAGTAACACATCCGGATCACCATTTTTCGCAATTCTTAAAATATCATCTGATTGATCAATATTGTAAAGGGAATGATCATCAAACCAGGTTGCCCTGGAGATTTCCATATTATCTGCAATCAAAACGTTTTCCTCCTGAATTCAGCGCAGATAATGGCAGCAGCAACGGAGGCATTGAGCGATTCCGCCTTGCCGGCATCCGACGGGCCAAATGAAGGGATATAGATTTTCCGGTTGACAAACCTGCCCAGTTCAGCCGATATCCCCCTTGATTCATTGCCGATCAGGATAATCCCGCAATCGGCTAAGGGTTGAGCATAAAGCGACTCCCCCTCCAGGAAAGCGCCGTAAATTGGGAAATCGTCATGGCGGGCGCTCTGCGAAGCGAGCAGTTCAGCCAGGTTGCAGCTTACCATGCGAACCCGGGCGATCGAACCCATGGTTGCCTGGACAACCTTTGGATTGAACAGTTCCACGCACGAAGGGGAGCAAAACACGGCGCTGATCCCAAACCAGTCGGCGATGCGGATGATGGTACCCATGTTCCCGGGGTCGCGGATGTCGTCGAGGGCCAGGTTCAGCCCCTTCAGCGAACCGTTGCCATCCGCCACCGGGTCTGACACCGGCCCGATCTCCACCACCGCCAGGACGGGGCTGGGCGTTGCGAGGGCGGTGATCCGTTCCATCTCCCTGGGCAGGGTTTCAAACACGGGAATATTCCTCTCCCTGACCAGCGGGAGGTTCGCAACGATCCATTCCGAGGAGGCATAGATACCTGCAACGGAAAAGTCGCTGTTCATCAGCTCCGTCACCAGTTTGTGGCCTTCGGCAATGAACTGGCTGAACTCCTCGCGGTATTTTTTAACCCGGAGGGCTGATATATGTTTGACCTGGTTTTGTGAGAGCATAAAAAATCCCGGGACCGTTGAGATCCCGGGATAAAATTACAACTTTTCCGGTTGTCTTACTCGGCAAAAACTTCAAGGTTGATTTCAACCTGCACCTCTTTGTGGAGATGGATCTTTGCCTTGTAGGTTCCCAGTTCCTTGATATGTTCATGATCAACATGGATCTTCTTGCGGTCCACATCGAAATCAAACTGTTCTTTCAGAGCCTGGGCTACCTGGATGGCGTTGACAGATCCGAAGATCTTTCCGCTTTCGGCAGCCTTCGCGCCTATCCTGACCGTCAGCCCCTTCAGGCCTTCGGATAAATCTTCGGCCGATTTCCTGATCTTGGCCTCTTTGTGAGCCTTTTGCTTCAGGGTCTCCGCCAGGATTTTTTTATTCGACTCGGTGGCCAGAATGGCAATCTTTTGGGGAATAAGATAATTCCTTGCATAACCGGGCTTTACACTTACCTTCTCGTTGGTATAGCCCAGGTTGAGGACGTCTTGTTTTAAAATTACTTCCATGGTTCCTGCCTCCTTATTTTAATAAATCTCCTACATAGGGCATAAGCGCAATGTGCCTGGCCCGTTTTACTGCCTGTGCTACTTTCCGCTGGTACTTGGTAGAGGTACCGGTGATACGGCGGGGAAGCAGTTTGCCCTGTTCGTTGACGAACTTCAGCAGAAAGTCAGCATCCTTATAATCAATATATTTAATACCGCTTTTCTTGAAACGGCAATATTTTTTTCTTTTGGTATCGACCGCTATCGGGGTCAGATACTTGATCTCTCCTTGTTGTTGTGTTGCCATGATCAGACTCTTTTTGGATGGTTACTATTCTTTTACTTCCTTTGCGGCCTTCGACCGGGCACGTTTCTTCTCGCTGTAGGCGAGCATGTGCTTGTCAAAAACCACCGTTAAAAAGCGGAGGATCCGCTCATCACGTTTAAAGGTCACTTCCCATTCTTTAATCAGCGTCGGTTCAGCTTTGAATTCAATCAGATGATAGAACCCTGTTGACTTTTTCTGGATGGGATAGGCGAGCTTCCGCAACCCCCAATTGTCCTCGTGAACTATCTCAGCACCTTTGCTGACGAGGAATTTCTGATACTTTTCTACCGTTTCCTTCATCTGTTCATCAGACAAAACGGGAGTCATAATGAAAACGGTTTCGTACTGTTTTAGCATTTCTCGTTGATTTTAATTAATTTATGATTTTTTAAAAAGGACTGCAAAAATACGACAAATAAATCATACTACCAAATAGATAACTTGTCTAAATTTGAGCCTTCAATGATCGCGAAGGATAAATCCTGATTTAACCAACATGTCTGCCGGTAACCGATCACGTACCCTTATCCTGTGCCTGGGTTGTTTTCTCCTGGCATTTTTCGTGAACATGCGCATCTTCAACGACGGCGCACCGGGGTGGAAACACATTGTTACCAGCGATGGACGCGGCTACTACGCCTATCTCCCTGCCCTGCTCCTCGATCACGACCCGACCTTTTCAACCGTGGTGAAACGTGAAACGAAACTGCTCAGTTACCGGAAATACAAACCAGGCTACCTCGAAAAATCGGGCAAACTCATCTTCAATAAATATTTCACGGGTGAAGCCGTATTACTGCTGCCCTTTTTCCTGGCAGGAACGCTTTTCTCGTGGATTTTCGGGATGGAAATCGACGGCTATTCCTTCTTCTTCCAGCTGTTTGCCGGGCTGGGAGCCCTGTTTTACCTCCTTCTGGGGCTCACCTACCTGTTGCAAATCCTCGGCCACCTGCGCATCCGGCAGGAAATTGCATTCCTGGCCATCATCCTGATCCTGCTGGGCACCAACCTCTTTTACTATTCACTGTGGCAACCCACCATGTCGCATGTATACTCCTTTTTCCTGATCAATGGGTTTATGTGGTTTTCCATTCGGGCAACGCGGGAGTGGAACACAAAAAACGCTCTCTTTGCGGGGCTGTTTTTCGGACTGACGGTGCTGACCCGGCCTACCAATTCAATCATACTCCTGTTGATCCCGTTCCTGGCAGGCAACCGCGAACAACTGATGATTTTCATAACGTCGTTCTGGAAGAGGAAACGAGCGACCCTGATGTTTTTCATGCTGGTTTCCGCCATCCTGCTGATCCAGGTGGCCGCCTGGTATATCCAGACAGGGAATTTTTTCCTGTGGTCGTACCGGCACGAAGGTTTCCGCTTTTTCTCGCCGGAGTTCATGAATGTGTTATTCAGCTATCGCAAGGGGCTCTTTGTCTATACTCCCCTGATCCTGGTTTCGCTTGGCGGGCTGGTCATCCTGCTGGTCAGAAACCGGCTGCAATTCTTCAGCATGGCCCTGTTCCTGGCAACCGCCCTGTTCATCATCGCCAGCTGGTGGAACTGGTATTACGGCGACGGGTTTGGATTGCGCGCCTTTATCGATTACTACGGCATTTTTGCAATCCTGCTGGCTCTTTTGCTGAACACAGTCCGCTTTAGGCCGGCATTGGCCGGATTTGTCTCCATGCTTGCGGTGCTTGCCCTGTTCAACCTCCTGCAGACCTGGCAATATACCCATATGGTGATCCAGCCCAACAGCATGAACCGGGAAAAATACCAGTCGGTCTTCCTGCGAACCGATTCAGCGGCGGTCTATAGCCTTGGCGGGAACCAGGAGATTGCCGATTACAATATCGACCAGGTGCATCCCGTAAAAGTACTGTTCAACAATTTCGAAACAAAACCTGGAAACTGGAAAAACCTGACGGCGGTTTCAACGCCAGCCGCCTTTTCGGGTAAAAAAACAGGCTATCTTGATTCGTTAAACCAGTTCAGCTCGGGCGTTTCGATCAGGGCCTCCCAGTTGGGTAAGTTCCCGGGCTCCTTGTACGTGGAGGGCGACCTCATGGTATGGGACAGCGTGAAGGGCGCCAGTAATACGGCCATGGTCGTGCTGAGCATGGATTCGATCACACCGGGAGAAAACTGGTGGCAGGGCTTCCGCCTCAATGATGTTCCGGTGCAAACCATCAGGCAATGGAGAAAGATCTCCTTTTCGCTGATGACACCCGAAATCGGCAATCCTGCCGGGATCCTGAAAATCTATATCTGGACCACCGGGAAAAAACCACTGCTGATCGATGACTTCAGGATTAAAATTTACGGAACCAGGGACAATACCAGGTAGCTGTGTTCATCTGGGCGTGAGCGATACGCTACAGGCAGGTGGTTAAGCGTCACGGGAAATTCCGCCAGTTGTCATGTCTAACGTTTTTCCAGCAACACCACGGCATAGGCTGAAATTCCCTCTTCCCTCCCGATAAATCCAAGTTTCTCACTCGTTTTCGCCTTAATTGAGAGCCGGTCGGTTCCGATTTTCATGACGGATGCAAGGGTTTCGGTCATGGAGGGGACATAGGGGTTTATTTTGGGCGCCTGGAGCACCACGGTGGAGTCGATATTCCCGATGTTGAATCCCTTCTCAAGGATCATGTCCATCGTCCTTGCAAGCAGTACCTTGCTGTCGATCCCCTTGAATTCTGCTGCCTGGTCGGGGAACTGGCTGCCGATATCCCGCAGACCGGCCGCTCCCAGCAACGCATCAATGATGGCGTGAATGAGGGCATCGGCATCCGAATGGCCGGCAGCACCCCTGGCGTGAAGTATCTTCACCCCTCCCAGCCAGAAATCATGGCCGGTTTCAAGCGGGTGTGTATCGAAGCCGAAGCCGATCCTGAACATAAAGGAATGTGTAATGGAATGGAGGAACTAATTGGTTCCGCCGGTCTCTTTTTCTCCCTGGGTCTTCTTTGTCTGGTCGAAGTTGAAATGGAGGGTAAACTGAAGCGTATTTTGCAGAGGGTTGTTGCTTTTCACAGGCACCAGATAGGAAAAGTCCAGCCCGAACACGTTATATCTCAAGCCGGCGCCCAGGGTAAAAAACTGGCGGTCGCCCTTGTATTTTGATTCATAGAAATAACCGGCGCGAACCGAGAAAAGTTTGTTGTACCAGTACTCGGCAGCAAACGAGAGGTCGATCTCCTGCAGTTCTTCCTTGAATCCGTAAGGAGCGTCATAAAACGACTGTATCATTCCCTTAACAACCGAAACATCCGGGTCTTTGCCATATTGAACGATTCTGTTACCGCTTGAGCTGATGCTGTCAGAGGCACCCGTGTGATTCTTCAGGTATACGGGAGGTGTCGGAACAAGCAGTTTGCTCAGATCAAGGGCAAACGACACCTTGTTATAATCATCAATGTCCATGGAGAAGGAGGGGCCCAGGCGGAGGGTGGTAGGAATAAAATCGGTGACCGTTTTAACGCTGCTGTACGACATCTTCTGGCCGATATTGGAGATGTTGAGACCAAAATCGATGGAGGCTCCCGAAATTCCCTTCACATCCATGATATGATGGTAATAGATGGCCACATCGGCGGCAATCGAGGTGCCCGGCCTGACACTCAGGTTACTGGCGGTACCCAGGGGTACCAGGTTTGAGTAGATGAACCGGCCGGCAACGGCGCCCGAAAATTCACGTGAAAACTTGCGCGAATAGGTGGCATCAACCGCCCATTCGTTTGGTTTCACGCTGGCAATGAAGTTCCCGTTATCATCTGTAAAGTCGACAGATCCAAGTGTAAAATAGCGCATGGTTGCAGCAATTGCCTGTTTGTCGCCGATTTTCCAGAAACCGGCAACTGAACCCAACCCGATATCGCCTACCAGGGCATGAAGCCATGGCACATACCCGACCGCAACCCCGAAAGTTTTATCAATAAAGGCATATTTAGCCGGGTTCCAGAACATGGAATAGGCATCGGGACTGGTTGCAGCGCCAACGTTTCCCATCCCCCCTGCCCGGGCGTCAGGCGAAATCGAAACAAATGGAACAGCAGTAGAGATAACGCGGCTTCCGTCAGCTGGTTCGGTACCCTGTCCAAAGCTTCTGGTCATCACAATCGCGCAGGCAAAAAAGAATAATAATCGGATCTTCATCGGTTGAAATATAAGATTTAATTTTTTTTATAAGGTAGCAAAAATAACGCTGATACTTGATGGATATTGCTTCATGTTAAAATTACAACTATTACAGGCAGCTTTTTACCGGATAATCACCAGTTTCTGGGAAGTTTCGGTATAACTTCCGTTCTTCCCGGCAAAAATTATTTTATAGGGATAAACCCCGTTTGAAAGCCTTTGCCCGTTCGAATCGGTTCCATCCCACGAAAGTTGTGAAGTGGTGGCCGAAGCCGTTGGCCCGGTAAGGTCGGCCGACAGCGTGCGGACACAGGTTCCCTGGAGGTTGAAAATATGAATGGTTACCAGGATCCCGGTAAAGTTAAGCTGGTCGGTCTGAAATACGAAGCGGGTATGGTCCGACATCGGGTTTGGGGCGGTCATCACGTTTCTGGCCGTAAGCGTCGAACCGGATGGAACGGTAAAGGAGATCTCCTTCACCGATGAATTGTCGAACAGGTCCCATGCCTTCAGGCTCAGCGTATGGGTGCCCGGTGCCAGGTTGCTGAACGGATAGGTAACCTTGCCCCGGGTGTAGGAGTTGAAGGTGGGTACAAAAAAGTCGTTCAGTATGATCGAATGAGCCCGGTCGTTGTCGAGCACGGCCTCAATCTCATGCCCGATACCCAGCCCGAAACTGTTAATGCCATTGGTATCATAAAGTTCGGCCAGCATGACGGGCGAAGGCAAGGTATTGGCCCCTGAATGGAAACTGTGATCATTGAGCCACAACCCGATATCGGGTCCCTGGTTTTCGGGGCTCTGCGCGGGATCTTTTCCGCCAATGACGATCTTGTCGCAATATCCTGATGCGTCAGCATCATTGTTGTAGGCATAGTAACTCAGTTTACCCTTGCCGAACTGAAGTGAGATACCCCTTGGAACCACAAAAGAGAACTGGAAGGCACCTGATTTCACAGGCACATCACCCTGGAAAAGGACGCTGTTCTGGAGGGTAAACTCCTCGGGATAGGAGCCATCGGGTCCCGGACGGTTACCCAGGGTGGTATTGATCATCGGCTTGTCGAACACCTTGCAATTGACTATGCCGTCGAAAGAGGTGACCTTTTGTCCGCTCACATTTTGCACGCGTCCCTTCACCGTCACGGTAGATAATCCCCTGACGGTGTCGAGGTGGCCCGCCGATGCCCCGTTGATGGAATCGGTGATGATATCATAGTCGGAAAAGGCGATGGCCTGGGCCGGATCGCCAAGCAGCACGAAATTACGCAGCTGGAAATTGTTGTTATTGTTGTTTTTCGAAATGCGGATCAGGTCGCCCATCTTCACATACTGGCCATCGGCAGCCCTATCGCGCAAGTGCCGGAAGAAAGAGGTATCGAGCAGGATGTTCAGTCCGGCAAAGGCGAGCCTGGTGGTTGAATAGAGGGCGATGGCCCCGCCGTTCGGGTGAAGGATTACCATCTCTCCTGCCGTGAAGCGCTCCGGGTTGTCGAACCTGCTGAATTCACAGGTTGCGGTGACAAATACAGGCAGCTTGTCAAAATTGTCCCAGGCATTGATATCGGCCGTGGTCAGCGCCTGTTCAAAACTCCACCCGGCTTCACCGCCATGCCCTGTATAATTGATGATCAGCGAACCTTTTGCTACGGCGCTGTTGATGGCGGCATTGGCATCGGGAAAACGGCTCCCACCGGGAATTTCAACCAATTTATAGGCATCGAAATATATCTTGTTGACGTTAAACAGGGGGTACTTGGTTCCCACAATGGTCGTAAGCTCCTCGGCCTGGTTGAGATGCAGGTTGTTGTTTTCATCGTCGGCCACAAAGGTCATGGTATTCCGCCAGTCGGCCTGCACCGGGTAGACCCCTGAAGAATAGTGGATGATCTTGTCAACCATGGTTCTTGCCTGGGTTGTATCGGAAACAGGCAGCCGGCCTATTCCCAGGTCGATCTTCCCGTTGGCCTCCTGGCCGAAATTGTCACCCATGATCCCGAAATAGTCGTCGGTAACGAATGTTTTGGTTGTATTCAGGGATTCAAGCGACTGGAAGGTGGGGATCATGTTGTTATTGCCCGGGACACGGTTTTTCGGATCATAGGAACCATCGCCGAAGAGGAGCAGGTAGCGCGGGGGAGTTCCCGCAGCTGCCTTGTCGTAGATCAGTTTCATATAGTCGCGGATGGCTGTCGGATCGGGTTGCCCGCAGGAAAATTCGTTGTAAATCTGGGTCGACGTAACAACCTTTACCCCCAGTTTGTTATGCTGGCGGTGAAACTCAGCCAGCCGTTCGGCCTGCACCAGGAACAACGGATGGGTGACTATGACCAGGTCAACGACACCGTCGGCATGCAGGTTCTGGTTCGGGACCTCCCCCAGGCATTTCACGGGCAGGTACATGGAACCGTCAAAGGCGATAAATTCATGCAGGCTGTCGGTAAATTGCCTGAACTTTAAAATTCCGCCTGAAAGGCTGGTTCCCATCTCCCGGGTGCTGACCGGGTTGGTGACATCCCAGACCCTGACGGCTGGATTGGCATTCTGCATTGAAAATTCAGTGATCTTACCGGCGCCGATACTCGTTAAATCCCTGAAGGGCATCTGCGGGGTAACCCATTTAAGGTAACGCGGGCAGTTGATCTCAATGGAATTAAGCCATCCGTGCGAATTGACATCCGGCAGGCGATAGGTCAGGTTGATGGTTTGATCAGGATGCGGGTTGGGAATGGAGGTTTGTTTGATCTTTGAAAACCCAATCTGGGTAAACTCAGCAGGGTTTGAGGAGTCAACCTTCAGCGAATCGATTTTTTTCCCATGCTGTGAAACGATAAAATAACTTGGCACAGAGGCATTTGCGGCCACATAGGTCCGTAGTTTCGCAGGGCTGGTACTGTCGGCATTGGGAAAATTAAAGGGGAAGTCCCACGAATTTTTAATATTGTCGAAAAATTCGCCATACCAGTCCTTGCCCGATTTGATGAGGTTCAGCAGGTCGAGGTCGTGGAGCTGGTAATCGTCAAACCTGCCCGACAGGTAGTTGGCAGCCGATGTAATGGCCGGCTGCACCTGCACGCGCCGTCCGGCAGCCAGGTCGGTATTCAGGAAATAGTAGGTGGTGTCGGAATAGAGGTTCCGTGTATGGGAAAAGAACTTGTTAAAGCCTTCGTAACCCCATTTATCAGCATCTTCCCCATAAAAAAGAATATAATCGGTCGGATCAAAATGTCCGTCGCCGCCATCAGCCACCTGGATGGCAATCTCCCTCAGGTCGTCGGTGCGGGTAATGGAATTTGTTTCCGGCAACATTCCCGAACCGTTTCCGAACAGACGCAGTTTCGTTACATCGAGGGTTCCCGGGGCGATGCCCATCGAACGGAGGTCATCATAGGTGATACGGTGAATACCCTTCCCGGTAACCGCCAGTTTATACCAATGGCCTGTGGCAAGCACTGAGCTGGTTTTATGAGGCAATGCTGCAAAAATCATGGCCGGCAGCAGCAAAACCGCTAGGATGAATATTCTTTTTCTGAACATAGTGCGCATGGTTTGCAAAAATATGCATTTAACGGATAACCACCAACTTTGAGGATAAACCTTTCACCGTTCCGTCGGCTTTGATCAGCTTCGCCTTATAGAGGTATAACCCGGAAGCTATTTTTTGCCCATCATCCTGAGTGCCATCCCAATGGACGGAGGCCATATGAAAACTGTTTGTGCTTAACCTCTCCCGGATGGTTTTAACAGGAATACCGTTTATGGTAAAGATACTGATTTCAACATCAATGGATTGGTTAACCTGGTTGCTTTCCCACGAAAAGGTAGTATGGTCCTTCATGGGATTCGGGTAGTTGAAGAGATGTTCAAAGGCAAGTTCTGCCGAAGAAACCACCACAAAGTCGATGGAGGCCTCCGTTGAGTTGTTATAGACATCCCAGATTTTAACCACGATGGTATGGGGACCGTCGGCCACACCAAACAGCGGGTAGCTGATCTTCCCGCTTTTATAGGTATCGAGGTTTGACACATAATAATCGTTCAGGATCATCGGGGTAGTCGTTTTATTATCGAGCGTGGCCGTAAGATCATGCCCGATACCATTTCCCACGGTGTTGACCCCCGAAGAATCGCTAACATCGGCCAGTAAAACAGGGTTTTCGCTGGTAATTCCTCCCGAGATAAAGTTCCGGTTGTTGATATACAAGGCCAGGTCGGGCCCCTGGGTATCGAGTGAGGAATGATTGTTATACCCGCCCACCTGGATGTTGTCGCTGTAACCGTTGGCATCCGTCTCAGGACTCTTTGCATAATAGCTGATCTTCCCGACACCAAACTGGTAGGCGATATCCTTCGGGACGAGAAAAGAAAACTGGAAGAGTCCGTTTGTGACCTTTACTTTCCCTTTATAGACAGGGTTTTTACGCAAGTAAAACTTCACCGGGGGGCCCTCCTGCTGGTTGGCCTTCGTCCATATTTCAGAAGATTTATCAAAGACCGTCGGAAAGATGGTCCCCGAAAAACTGGTGGCAACCTGGCCCGATTCGTTCCGTACTTCGCCTGCAATCGTCACCTCCGAAAGGGCCTTCAGGGTATCAGGCGTCAGGGTTATCTGGTGACCGTTAATGGCGGTGGTTACCACGTTAAGATCGGGATAGGCGATCTGTATGGCGGGATCTCCCAGCAATACGAAGGCATGAATATTCGCCGAACTGCCCATATTGTTTTTAGCGGCAACCAGCAGATCTCCCATTTTCAAATAGCTGCCTGCCGTTTTTTTAAAGACATTGTTGTAAAAGTTCACCAGCAGGGTTTTGTTGGTTCCGGCATAGGTCAGCCGGGTGGTGGTGAACAGGGCAATCCCGCCGCCGTGACTATTCAGGAAGACCCATTCTCCGGCGGAGGTACGGGTAGGATCGTCAAAGCGGCTGAATTCGCAGGTCGCCGTGACAAATACCGGCAAATTGGCAATATTATTCCAGTTCTGGATATCCGGCACCTCCAGGATGCGTTCATGCGCCCATCCGACCTCTCCGCCATGACCTACATAGTTCATGATGAGGCATCCCTTTTCCACCCGTTTGTTGATATCGGCATTGACATCGGGATAACGGGGTCCTCCCGGGGTTGATTCCATGGTATAGGAATCGGAATAGATCTTGTCGATATTATAATCCTTGCTGTAGGTGTCGATGGATCCGGCAAGGTCTTCCGAATCGTCTATAAACAGGTTGCCGCCCAGGTTCTGGTCGTCGGCGACAAAAGTCACAACATTTCTCCAGTCGTTTTTCACCGTATCGGAGTTGGAGCAGTATTGGATCACTTTGTCCACCGCCTTGTTGGCCTGGTCGGCAGAAGAAACAGGGAACCGGCCTACGCCGATATCGAGGCTGCCTGTGTCGGACTGTCCTTCATCGGGATCCAGCAGCCCGAAATAATCATCCGAGACAAAAGAATCGGTGGGCGACAGCGATTCGACTGATTCATAGGCAGGCACATAATTGGTATTGTTCTGGGTCCTGCTTTTAAAGTCATAGGAGGCATCGCCGAACAGGAGGAGATATTTGGGCTCTTTTCCTGCCGTGGCCTTGTTGTACATCATTCTTACAAAGTCGCGGATGGCGGTGATATCCTGAACACCTGATGAGAATTCATTGTAGATCTTATCCAGCGGGGCCACTAAAACCGTCATGTTGTCATGCAACCGGTGATATGCGGCAAGGCGTTCTGCCTGGGCTGCAAACACCGGGCTGGTGACGATGAGGTAATCGGCAACTGGCGCTCCGTGCAGGTCCTGGTTTGCCACCTTGCCGATAATATCCGGGGCAAGAAAGGTGGAGCCGTCGAAAGCGATGAATTGGCGCAACGTATCCGTTTCAACCCTGAAGGAATAATTCCCGCCATTCTGAACCGTGCTCATCTGCAGGATATTCCCGCCATTGCTCACATCCCAGATCTGAACATTCTGCCCGTTCCCGTCGAGGGTAAATTCGGTGACATTATTCGGCCCGGTACCTGCAACCGACCGGAACACCATCTGGGGCCCGGCCATCTTCAGGAGGCGCATTGCATTGATTTCAAGATAGTGGAGGTATCCGACAGAGCTGGTCGAACTCCTGACAAAATTCAAATTCACGCTTATGACCGGGTTGGAGGTGTTGAAGGTTGCCGATCCCGATCTTTCCTTGGCATAATTATCCTCGAATCCGCCGGTGATGGCATCAATACCAATACTCATCAGGGGGGCGCCCTGCGCCGAAACCACAAAGGTGGTATTGCCGACCGTAGAACGGCCTGCAACATCGGCAATGAGTGTCACCGGTTTGGTATTGTCTATGTTAGGAATATTGAACGTGTAATTCCGCGAGGTGGTCATGTCGAAAAACTGCCCGTCCCACCATATCCGTCCCGACTTGATCAGGTTCACATCATTTCTTTCATAAAATGAAAAATCCTCAAAGGATGTTACGTAATTGGTAGCCGGTTTGGCGGTGGAGGTTGCTGTCCCCAGGCGTTTGCCAGGCCCTAGGTCGGCCGTGATGAAATAGCAGTTGCGGTCGGTATAGACATTCTTCTGATGATGGAACAGGTGATCTGTTTTGTTATAGGCCCAGCTATCGGGCGACTCACCGTAAAACAACAGGTAATCCCCGGGGTTAAACACGCCGTCGCTCTCCCCCGAAACAAAGATGGCATTTTCCCTCAGGTCGTCAACCCGCCTTGCAGCATTGGCTTCGGGAAGCATCCCGCCACCGTTGCCATAGACACGCAGGTTACGCGGATCGATACCCGCCACGTTCATCCCCGCTTTTTTAAGGTCGTCGTAGGTGACGCGGAAGATCCCGCTGGATCCTACTGCAAACTTATACCAGGAACCGGAGGCAAGTACCGAGTTTGATACATTGGCAGCCGCTGTTTTCAATAGGGTTACCTGCTTGCGCCTCGTGATATCCAAGGCCAGCGTAAAAGAGACAAGCCGCTCAACCTTGCCCGTTGCTGCATTCCTGCGAAGAGGCACCAGCGATACCAGCAGGGATGTTTTTTTACGGGTCACCGATAAGCTGTGATCAGGATGAATTTCAGGGGATATTTTATCCAGTTCCCTGGCTAGGCTCATATTCGGATCACTGAACTCTTCATAAACAGCGCTGCTGATGATGATCCCCGCAACCGAATCGCAACCCGGGTCAAACGGGAAGGATTGGGAAAACACCGGCAGCATGCCCGATTCTGCACGAACAGAAGCCAGCTTAAAGGAAAAAAAGGCAACCTTCGAGGAGTCGCCCCGGGTGACCAGCCTGAGAGGTTCCCAGGCAATGGTGCATTTGCGTTCCACCTTCGTTCCCTGGGAAAAGCCGGGAAAGGCAATCAGGCAAAAAAAGAGAATGACACCAAGGAGCGGTAAAATTTTATTTTTTGTATCCATCTGAAAGTTTCAAGGATTATTAAAAGACATTCTTTTCAACATAAAAGTTGCTGCCCGACTTAAATATTGTATCAAAACATATTTTATTACCTTTTTTAACGTTACCTGTTAGTTAATATTGTCGTCGCTCATTCCGGAATATCCAAAAAAATTGTAATATTGTAACCCTTAATTAATCAGGATACAACAACCATACATGATCAGAAGAATCGCGGTAATCGTGTTGTTTGCATTTCCCTTTTTGCTGGGCAGGGCATATGCCCAGGATCCTGAATTTTCACAGTTTTATGCCAATCCGCTTTATCTGAACCCGGCGATGGCCGGCATCACCATTTGCCCGCGTGCTATTGCCAATTACCGTAACCAGTGGCCCGGGCTGGGGAAAGCCTTTGTCACCTACAATGCCTCCTATGATCAGTATGTTGATTTTCTGCATGGTGCGCTGGGTTTGCTGGTAACGGCCGACCGGGCCGGTGGCGGAAACCTCAACACGACCGTCATCAGCCTGATTTACGCTTACAAATTCAACCTGACAGATCATCTCCAGGCCAGCGGCGGTGTTAAGGCAGGGTTTTACCAGCGGCGGCTTGTCTGGGAGAACCTGCATTTTGAGGATATGATCGATCCGCAGGGAGGATTTACCCTGCCTACGGCAGAAAAGCAACCCGACAACCCGTCGGTGGGGGTCCCCGATTTTTCAGCGGGGGTATTTCTAGGATACGATGAACTGGTCTATGGCGGTATCGCGGTGGATCACCTGTCACAGCCCAAAATAGGGTTTTATTCCGATAATTCCACCAAACTGCCCATGAAGATCACCGTTCATGCCGGATCGGTGATCAGTCTGCGTACCAACGGGAGTTCGGAGGAGGACCGTGAATTTTCCATTTCCCCCAATATCCTGTACCAGCAGCAGTTTGCCTTTCACCAGTTGAATGTGGGTATGTACCTGACGCTGGAACCCTTTGTCGGAGGGATTTGGTTCCGTCATAATTTCGAGAATGCCGATGCGATCATCCCGATGCTGGGGATCCATTATAAAAATCTTCGCGTGGGATACAGTTACGACTTCACGATCAGCAAATTAAAAAGCGTTTCCGGCGGGGCACACGAAGTATCAGCATCATGGCAGTTCCCCTGCATTGAAAAAAGAAGACATGTAAGGGCAATAAAATGCCCGAGATTTTAGTTATATGGTTACAAGGTTAGTAAATCCTATTTCATTGGTCATCGTGAACCTGCGTTAACTCGTCAAAATATTTGCTATTTTGACGTAATTCATGTAGGTTTGCAAAAATTTTCCACGGATGAAAATCAACAGATTATTTCAGGTAAGCACCCTCGTTGCAGCCATCCTATTGGTTGGAGCCTGTAAGAAAGAAGCTTCGCGTTCAACCGGCTGGGAGTATAACAACTCAAAGAACGGCGGATTTGAAGTCAGGCCTTTTTCTGACCAGATGACCGGCCCCGGCCTCGTTTTTATCGAAGGCGGGACATTTGCCATGGGCAGCACCCAGGATGACGTGATGTTTGAATGGAACAACAGTCCGAGAAGGGTAACGGTATCCAGTTTCTATATGGATGAAACCGAGGTAAGCAACCTTTACTACCTCGAATACCTTTACTGGCTGAATCGCGTTTATGCGACCGACTATCCTGCCGTTTACCGCAAGGCATTGCCAGACACCCTGGTATGGCGTGAAAAACTGGCCTATAACGAACCCATGGTGGAATATTATTTCCGCCACCCGGCATACCGCAACTACCCTGTGGTCGGCGTTACCTGGGTACAGGCCAACGACTATTGCCAATGGCGTACCGACCGGGTCAATGAGATGCTCCTCGTTAAAAGAGGTATCCTCTCGCTGGATCCCGCCCAGAAAAACGAGAACAATTTCAACACCGAAGCCTACCTGGCGGGTCAGTATGAAGGACTCGTGGCAAAAGCGCTGCCCGATCTCAACCCCAACGGAACAGGCACCCGCAAAGTCAAAATGGAAGATGGAATTCTCCTGCCCAAGTACCGCCTGCCGACCGAAGCCGAATGGGAATATGCCGCGCTCGGCCTTGTCGGGAATACCCTTTATGAAAGAGTGGTTGAACGTAAAAACTACCCGTGGAACGGCAATTACGTCAGAACCAACGAATCGAGAT
The DNA here is from genome assembly GCA_037133475.1 of Bacteroidota bacterium. Lineage (GTDB taxonomy): Bacteria > Bacteroidota > Bacteroidia > Bacteroidales > FEN-979 > CAIVAT01. The sequence goes on along the minus strand of JBAXOB010000017.1, from coordinate 52,658 downwards.
ATTACGGCAGTTTCATGGATAACTTCAAACGCGGAAAAGGTGACTACATGGGCGTTGCCGGCAACCTGAACGACGGTTCCGACATCCCCGCCAGCTGTGGCTCTTACTTCCCCAACGATTATGGCCTGTATAACATGGCCGGAAACGTAAGCGAATGGGTGCTCGACGTTTATCGTCCGTTAAACTCCTTCGAAGTTTCCGACCTCCGTCCCTTCCGCGGAAATGTTTTCAAAACAGCCGTTCGTAATGCAACAGGCGCCATTGAGGAAAAAGACAGCCTCGGCCATATCAGGTACCGCGATATAACCACCGCTGAATCGGTGAATCGCAAGAACTACCGCAAGGCCGACAACATCAACTACCTGGATGGTGACTTCGCCTCGAATATCGAAAACAATGTTTGGAAAGAGGGCGGCGGCAAAGATTCCTCAGGGACCAACCTCATGTACGAATTGGGCGTCAGCTCACTGGTAAGCGACCATGCCCGCGTTTACAAAGGGGGTAACTGGAAAGACCAGGCCTATTACCTGAGCCCCGGAACACGCCGTTACCTGGATGAAAATGACGCCTCCGACGCCATCGGCTTCCGCTGTGCCATGACCCGTGTTGGCGGATCAATCGCGGGAAAATAACCGCTATCCAAAAGATTTCAACCCCGTTTCGTTCACGAGACGGGGTTTTTTATTTATTTTGTCCTGACATTCAACGCCGTTATGACCGACCTGCTGAAAACCCTCTACCCTGTTTTTCTGGAACATCCTGCCATTTCAACCGACAGTCGCCAGGTTCAGCCTGGCTCCCTGTTCTTTGCATTAAAAGGCGATAACTTTAACGGGAATGCTTTTGCGTTGACGGCACTGGAAAAGGGGGCTGCCTTTGCCGTGGTGGATGAGGCAGAATATGGATCCGATCCCCGCTGCATCCTTACCGGCAATGTACTGCAAACGCTGCAGGAACTGGCCACCCACCACCGGAACCAATTCGATATCCCTGTGATCGCCGTTACCGGCACCAACGGCAAAACCACCACCAAAGAGCTGGCCTTTGCCGTACTTTCCGAAAAATACAATACCCTCGCCACCAAAGGCAACCTGAACAACCATATCGGGGTGCCATTGACATTGCTGAAAATGACGAGGGAAACCGAAATTGCGCTGATCGAAATGGGGGCCAACCATCCCGGGGAGATTGATTTTCTTTGCAGGATCGCGCAGCCCGGCTTCGGACTGATCACCAATATCGGGAGGGCCCATCTAGAAGGTTTCGGGGGCTTCCAGGGGGTGGTCCGCACCAAAACAGAGCTTTACAGGTTTCTCAGGGAAACCGGCGGAACGGTTTTCCTGAACAACCAGGATGAATTATTGCAGGAACATGCCACCGGCATCACCACGGTCACTTACGGGAAAGCCCCCGCCGACCTGGTTGCCGCCAATATCGAGGCAGAACCCTTCGTGAGGATGCATCTCCTATACACTGGCGGGTGCGGGGATGATATTGTCTCAGGACTCTACGGCCGCTACAATGCCTCCAATATTCTGGCTGCCGCCGTTATCGGTCAACATTTCGGTGTTTCACCAAGAAAGATCAAAACTGCCGTTGAAAGCTACAGGCCCGACAACAACCGGTCGCAGGTCACCCAGACCGCCCGCAATCTCCTGATCATGGATGCCTACAACGCCAATCCAAGCAGCATGGAGGCTGCCCTGACCACCTTTGCGAAGGCCGGTTATCCTGATAAAACAATCATCCTGGGCGATATGCTCGAGCTTGGAGCCGACACCGACGCCGAACACCGGCTTATCCTGGATCTTATCGACGACCTTGGATTCCCGAATGTTTACCTTGTCGGCCCGGTATTCACCCGGCTGAATACCAGGCGGGAGAATCTCTGCTTCCACGACAGCGAACTGGCCAGATTATGGCTTGAATTCCACAAAATTACGCAGCAAACGATCCTGATCAAGGGTTCCAGGGGGATCAGGCTTGAAAAACTCGTCGCCGAGCTGTAACGGCCAGCCATTATTAACTTTAAATCTTTTCGCAGTGCAATACAACGTGATCGGACTAATGTCAGGAACCAGCCTCGACGGGCTTGATATCGCCTGTTGCGGATTCACCCCCGGTGAAGACCGCTGGTCCTTTACGATCGGGTGTGCCGAAACCATTCCCTATACCGGTCAATGGAAAAAGATCCTTGCTTCCATCGAGTCAGGCACGGCGCTTGAGTTTGTAACGGCCGATACCGGTTACGGCCACCTGCTGGGCAGGCTCGCCAGGGAATTTATCGGGAAACATGGCATTCAACCCGATTTTATTGCGTCGCACGGGCATACGATCTTTCACCAGCCCGAAAAGGGGATAACCTGCCAGATCGGCTGCGGCGCAGCGATTGCTGCCGAAACCGGGCTTCGGGTCATCTGCGATTTCAGGTCGCAGGATGTTGCCCTGGGTGGTCAGGGGGCCCCCCTCGTACCGATCGGCGACAAGCTGCTGTTCGGCGATTTCACCTTTTGCCTGAACCTCGGGGGATTTGCCAACATATCCTGTGACCATGCAGACAGGCGGATTGCCTATGACATCTCGCCTGCCAATATCGTGCTGAACCATTTGGCCCGGCAGGCTGGTTATGAATACGATCCCGAAGGGATGATGGCAAAAGGCGGAAGTATAAACCAGCCTTTGCTCGACATCTTCAATGCCCTGCCCTATTATCATCTTGACTTCCCGAAATCACTCGGGAAAGAGTGGGTGATTCAGCATATTCATCCGTTGTTAACTGCTTCGAAACTGCCCGTCAATGACCTGCTGGCAACCTTTTGTGAACATATTGCCATGCAGGTGGCCAGGGCCACGCAAGGAAAAAGGGGGTCCTCCATGCTGGTCACCGGTGGCGGGGCCTTTAACCGGTTCCTGGTTGAACGGATACGTCATCTTTGCTCTCCCGAGATCATCCTTCCCGACAATCTTACCATCAACTACAAGGAGGCCCTGATCTTTGCCTTCCTGGGGTTAAGGCGATGGCGCAACGAAGCTAACTGCCTCCGGAGTGTTACAGGAGCGGCCACGGACTCCAGTTCAGGAGCCATCTATTGACATTGAATATTACCTTCACCCTTATTCATCTTACCTGCATCACCGATGACCTACCAAAACACCCTTAAATACCTGTTTGCCCAGCTTCCCATGTATCACCGGGTGGGGGTCCAGGCATACAAGGCCGACCTTGACAATACCGTCGCCCTGTGTGCGTTGCTTGGCAACCCGCAGGAATCGTTTCGCACGATACATGTGGCCGGAACGAACGGGAAGGGATCCGTATCGCATATGCTGGCATCCATCCTTCAAACCGCCGGGTTTAAAACGGGACTCTACACCTCTCCCCACCTGAAGGATTTCCGTGAACGCATCAGGGTTAACGGGAAAATGATCGCCAAACAAGCGGTGACGAGGTTTATGGCAAGATACCAGGAGGCGTCGGAGGCGATCCGGCCGTCGTTTTTCGAACTGACAGTCGGGATGGCCTTTGACTATTTCAGGGAGCAGAAGGTGGAGATTGCCGTAATTGAAGTTGGTTTGGGTGGAAGACTCGACTCGACCAACATCGTCACCCCCCAAGTTTCAGTGATCACCAATATCAGTTTCGATCATATGCAGTTGCTGGGAAACAGCCTGAGGGAGATCGCCGCCGAGAAGGCTGGGATCATCAAGCCGGGGATACCCGTCGTTGTCGGGGAGACCCAGGAGGAGGTAGCTCCGGTTTTTCGGGAAAAGGCTGCCGGCTGCTTCTCTGAAATCCTCTTTGCCGATCAACATTACCGGGCGGAGATGCTTCAGCCGGAATATTCCGGAGCCGAAAGCGTCAGACAGCTTGATATTTACCGAGATGGCACCCTGGTTGCCGGCCGCCTGGAATCCCCGCTTACCGGCCTGTACCAGCTAAAAAACATCCAGACTGTCATGGCCGCCTGCGACATACTGAATAACCTGGGCTTCGGGCTATCACTGCCGGTTATCAGGAAAGGGATCAGGAATGTCCTTGTCAATACCGGGTTAGCGGGTCGCTGGCAGATCCTTTCCCGTGAACCGCTTACGATTTGCGATACCGGCCACAACGAAAGCGGGTTGAGGGAGGTGCTGGCACAGATAGCCCTTACACCGCACCAACGGCTGCACATCGTTTTTGGCGTGGTTAACGACAAGCACCTTGCCCCTATTCTCAACCTGCTGCCGAAAAACGCCGACTACTACTTTTGCAAACCTGATATTCCGCGCGGGCTCGACGCCAGGGAATTACGCTTACAGGCAAACGAGGCAGGGCTCCGCGGTGAATCCTATTCATCGGTGGCACAGGCGCTGGAGGCGGCCCGTGAAGATGCCACTGCCGGCGATCTTGTATTTGTCGGAGGAAGTACCTTTGTCGTGGCCGAAGTTGTTTAAAAATCCCTCAGGGGGAAAAAACAAGCTGAAGCACCAGTCAGCAATCCGGTTCAGCCTCCCGATATCAGGTGCAGCACATGTACATCGTCACCTTCGCAGACCAGGGTGGTATCATAGTCTGTTTTTTTCACCAGGGCCCCGTTGATCTTGATTACCAGCATCTTGAACGTGAAGTTCTTATATTTCAAGAGTTCATTTACCGTAAGTGTTCCGGTACTGATCTCCTCATCGTTGTTGTTTAACCTGATGTTCATAGGATAATATTTAATTCGGGAAGCTCCTTAGCCTGTATATTTTATTGTCGATTTTCATAAGATCCTCTTCCCTCCGCCAACCGTTAATCCATCCAAGAAGTTCAGCATGATTTACACGGCGTTCACAAAGGGATTCTCTGTGTGCATGGTACCTAACAGCAATTCCAGCACCACGTTCGCCTGCATATTGGCGACCATGCCCACTCTCGGCGCAATCGGCGGCAGTCCGGGATCAATCTCCGAAACTTCATCGCCGCAGATATACAGGTTATCAGCCCTGCGGCAGTGGATTTCATCATTCATCCCCCACCCTGCCATTCCGAGTCCGACCACAAGGGGCAATGCAGGAAAAACAGTCAGGATGGTCTCTATGAACATGGCCTTTTCCCCTGCCAGGTCGAACGCCTCCACGATCACATCGCAACCCGCGAAAATAGCGGGGATATTTTCGGGTGTCAGCTTCAGGTCGTATCCAATTACCGTAACACCGGGATTAATCCTCCGGATGTTTTCCATCAGAGCGGAAACCTTTTTGGCACCTACCTGGTCGGCAAAAAAATACTGGCGGTTCAGGTTGCTTTTAACAATAACATCAAAGTCGGCGATAACCAGGCTTCCCAGGCCAACCCTGGCAAGGGCGACGGCGCAGTTGGAGCCTAACCCGCCGCAACCGGCAATCCCCACCCTTTTACCCTTCAGCCGTTCCGTAATCTGTTCAAAGGTCATACAGGTTGTTTGTTAGGATGCAGTCACAACATCAACGCGTTTATTGTAAAAAGAGTCGCGTTCGACGGGTATTCTCCCGGCCTCCGTGATCATGGCCGTCATCTGGGAAACGGTCATTACGGGATTTTGGTCTTCAGCCCCGGCAAGCGAGTAGATCTGCGTGGAGTCGTTGATGGTCCCGTCGAGGTCATCAACGCCGAAGGAGAGCGATATCCGGGCAAGTTTCCGGCCAACGGCAGGCCAGTATGCCTTGATATGCGGAAAATTATCGAGGAACAGCCTCGCCACGGCATACATCTTCATATCCTCGACCACCGACACTTCAGGGATATCCGACATGGCATTGTTGTTATTGTGAAACTTAAGCGGGATAAAGGCATTAAATCCGCCGGTACGGTCCTGCAACTGGCGCAGGCGTTCAAGATGATCCATCCGTTGGAGGTAGTTCTCCATATGTCCGTAGAGCATGGTCGCATTCGACGGGATGCCCAGGTTGTGTGCGGTTTCATGAATTTCAAGCCAGGTGGCGGAGGTGGATTTCATGCCGCAAATCTCCTTGCGGATCGTCTCGTCAAAAATTTCAGCCCCGCCGCCCGGGATGGAACCAAGCCCGCAGGATTTCAGGTAACTCAATCCTTCGGCAATGGTCATCCCTGACTTTTTAATCATGTAATCCAGCTCCACTGCGGAATATGCCTTCACATGCAGGGCAGGCCTTTCGGCCCTGATGCTGAGCAGAAGATCCCCGTAATAATGGATATCGCGGTCAGGATGAACCGCCCCGGTAATATGCAGTTCGGAAACATCCGGTTCCTGGCTCCTTACCTTATCGAGAATCTCGTCAACGGACAGTTCCCACCGGGTCGCGCTGAAATGGTGCGAATAGGAACAAAACCGGCATTTGTTCACGCAGATATTGGTAGGTTCGATATGGAAATTCCTGATAAAATAGGCATTGTCCCCGTTTTTCAGATGGCAGACATGGGAGGCAAGCATCCCCAGGAAACCCAGCTCCCCCGAGGCAAACAGCGCTACCCCCTCCTCTTTGCCAATACGCTGCCCGCCTGTAATCTTCCGGGCAATCTCCCTTAAAGGACCCGGGATATCGGCGGAATTAATGATCGTCAGCAATTCTTCTTCAGCCATTCGTAGATTCGTTTTCTTTTCTGATGAATATTATCAAAGGGGTGGTCAGACAGTTTCCACCCTATTTTTTGATGATTTTCCTGATTACCTGCTTTTCCCCTGCCAATATTTTCACCAGGTACATCCCGTCGGCAAGACTTGCCATATTTATTTGATATTGATTGTTTTTCAAGGGTTTGAAGTTGCTTTTCAACAGCTGTTTGCCCCAAAGATCCGTGATGACGACCGATATCTGGCCGCCGGATGGCCCTGAAACAGTTACCGTAAGCATATCGGTTACCGGGTTTGGAAAAACGGAAACCGAGGTGGCAGGGGTTGTTTCATCGACCGATAATGAAAATCCTCCCAACGACATAACCCCTGAATTATTCGGGTCAAGCCAGTATTTCAGCACGCTGAGGGAATCGGTCCCATTCTGATCCCAGTGATAGGCAAACTGGCCATAATAATCGGGAGAATTCAGGGCCACGGAGTCGCACGATGACTGACCTCCCGTGAGGGTTCCGACCAGCCTGCCCTGGTTGTCAAAAAGAGGCGATCCGGAGGAGCCTCCCTCGGTGGTGCCGTGTCCGTGCAATGTTTCAGACCAGGTAACCATCCAGTGCGACACTTTCGAACCCCCGTTCCAGTTGGAGGGCTGCAGGGGCTGGGTGTAGGTTGAAATTTTCTTGATATCTCCTTCAGGGTGATGTATACCGGCTCCCGACGGGCTTGCGACCATGGGGTCACGGTTCCATCCATTGAAAAAGGGGTGGTAAATACTGGGTATTTCATTGTTTAAAAGCACCAGATAAAAGTCGGAACCGGTCGTACCGCTGTTTCCCCCATGCGCGACCAGGCTGGCCCCTGTCATAGACTTCAGCGTCGGTTCATTGGATGGATTGGCACAATCGGCGCTTTCATAGTTAAAATAAAAAATCCACTGGCTCAGGTCTGTCGCACTTGACTGGTTCCCGCAATGATCGGCAGTGATCAGGTAGGGTTTTCCATCGTTGAGGGTATTGTTTACCAGGGAACCCGTACACCAGAAACTCGCGGTGCCGCGTTTTACCATGATCCTGGCGACACTGCGCTTTTCCGGTTGCCATTGATTTCCTTCTGTGCAGTTCACATTTACCTCGCATTTGCCTGATCCCCCGAAACCTGTTTTCAACCCTGAATATTCGGAAATCCCGCGGTAGGCATAGGCAACTTCGGAAACATGCAGTTCGGGAAGTGCAAGGCCTTCGGGAGCATCATATTCCAGTGTGAGTTTATCCCCATAGATCAAGGCGGTGGCAAAGGTTTGCATGGTATTGTTGTTTGCAGCGGTAAAAGCGCCGATCACCTGCGTCCTGAGCGGGTTGTAAACAAACAGGCGACCTCCTTCTGGGATTCTGAAACGGTCGAAAAAGAGGGTCAGGGCGAGGGCTCCGGCCGAGCTGATATTCAGCCGCCAGACCTTTGTACCGCCGGATGCTTTACTCCAATACCCTGAAATACCCATTCCCAGGTTCACAGGAATGTTTACCGAGAAACGGTAAGGAACCGGTTTAACGGCATCTTCGGCAGATAACACACCGGTTGCAGGCGGGGCAACAGAAACACTTGCCGTCGTGTCGGAGGCCATTGCCTGGGAAAAACTCCTGGGTATACCTCCCTGGCTCAGCTGCGCGGAAAGGATGCCGGGAAATAAAAGGATGAATACCGGGACGAACCCTAAAATCATAAGAATTTTTCTTTTCATACGCCTCTTTTTTTCAATTTATGATGGATAGTTTCCTGATTATGTTTTCTTTTCCCTGTGAAATCCTGAGCAGATAAATCCCAACGGGAAGGTTGCTGACATCCAGCCTGACCGAACCACCAAACAACGGTTCATGCCATGATCTTACGGCTAATCCCATACCATTGACCATATCAACGGACAAGGGCTGCGGATGCGATACGGGGTACAACAGCGTCACCATATCCCGGCACGGGTTGGGGTAAACAACGACAGTATCCCGGGTTCCCTTGGTATTCACACCAAGGGTGGAGGTGATCGAAATGTCGTCGATCATGAAGATAAAGCCTGTGTCGGTCACGCACTGGATGCCAATATATACATTTTTATCAACATAATCTGTAAGATCGTAGCTTCGGAATGTCCAGTCGGCCGGGGCTGATGCGGGGACCGGTGTCAGTTTGGTGAAACTGGCAGGACTAAGATTGGTGGTGGAAACCGCCACATTATACATCTCGTTGCCGTACAGGGCATCGTATGTTTTAACCCAGAAGCTGATCACGGGACTTTTACCAAGGCTCATCCTGGGTGTTATCAGCCATTTATTGTTGGGGTTGTTGGGGGGCATGGATGAAAAACAGCAACCCAGTTTCTGACCCGCATGGGGCAGCAGGTCGGTCATGGCGGGGTTTGTCTTCGAGGGGTTAAAACAGATGTAGGCCATTGGCTGCGAACTGTAAGGAAATGAATAGGGAAAACCGTTTTGCTGCAGGATCCCGTAGGTGTTTCCTCCCCCGACATCGAGCAGGGTCCAGGGGTTGAATGAAAGGGTAAAATCGGAAAGCGATTCAAAATCGAGCGACATCGACGAAGGATAACCGATCACTGAAATATAGCCCGACCTGGTTACAGAATCTGCGGATGGGCCATTGCTGATTTTAAGTTTCACCAGGTAGGTTCCCGGGACTTCGTACCTGATGTTGGCCGGATTCTGCATATCCGAAGTTGCCGGTGTGGCTCCCGGGAAGGTCCAGTGCCAGGAGGTGGGCCCGCCACCCGACTGATCCGAAAAACTGATGCTGTCGCCGGCCATCACGACGGTTTTATCTGCTGAAAAATCGGCTGACAGGGTGGATGCGCCATGCGTTTTCACGGCCAGGTCATCGATCATCATCAGGAAATGGTCGTTTGAAACGCAATGTATGGCAACATAGACCTGCAGACCATTGAAGGCGGCAAGGCTGTAACTCTTTTTTGTCCAGGTCAGAGTTGTCTGGAGTGGTGCCCCGCCTGAGATAACGGTAAAACTCCCCGGGTCGTTACCGGTGGTTGAAACGGCCACGGTATAGTTATCGAGGCCAAAGGCACCCGTGTAGGATTTGGTCCAGAAGGAGAAATTCCCGTTGACCCCAAGCTGGATCCTGGGAGAGATAATCCAGTCGTTATTGGAGGGGGGATTCGAGTTGAAACAGGCCCCGAATTTCTGGCCGCCATGAGGCTGAATCGCCTGGTCCGTAGCCATCGACGGGACGACCTGTGCGGGGTTGAAGCATAAAAACGCCATCGGCTGTCCCTGGTGGAGAAAGGTATGGTTCGAAAGGCCATAGGTATCCTGCTTATCCACATCATTCACCGTCCAGTCATTGAACGTGAGGGAAAAATCGGGAACTGATTCGAAGTCCATGGTGTAGGTGTCGGGAACCGGGGGAACCGGGGCCAGGTTAAAAATGGCTCCCTGCGATGAGGTGAAATTATTTACCCCCGGGGCAAGGTTGTTTAGGTAGAAATAGCCATCATACGCTCCCCCCCAACCCCAGTTGAAGTGGAAGAAATCGGCGCCCTGGTAGCCGTCGCAGATAAAATAACCGCCACCGGTTCCGCTATCGCTGCCATGATAAAGCAGCGGGTGTGAAGCATCAAGTTCGGTTTTCAGCATCGCCATCCAGGTCGCCACAGAAAAATCGGCCCGCCATTTCCACCCCGCACTGGAGGGATAGGTAAAGTATTTGACCAGGGCGGTATCCACCAGGGTTGAATCGGAACCGGAATTCAAAACGGCATAGTCCATATTCTGTGCAACCCCGCACTGGTAAATCAGTTTGGAAACCATATCGTTGAGACCTGTTAAAGTATCCGGCATCAAAGTATAGTCGTAGTTGGTTGCCCCGAAGTTCGCATACTGGATCCCATATTTCGGATGGACATACCCGTGTTCGCCTGCGCCGTGGGCGGGATATTTGTAAAATTTCACCATCTGGGCCATGGCGATGGCACCCGACCCGGCAAGGGCATGCAGGCAGCTTGTTTTGGCAACGGTATCGTTGGGACATCCGGCATTGTAAAAACATCCCTGGTCCCATCGCGATGAAATCAGCGGCAGCTGGTCGGCTGGAGACTTTTTCGGAACAAACGGGAATGCCAGCAACTGCTGCCATTGATGCCTGGCCGCTTCATCCTGTAAGGTGTTTCCGTTAATCACCTGCAGCATTTCCCGTTCCATATCTTGGATGAAACCAGTATATGCCGGGGGGACTTTCGAACTGCCGCCATTACCTGAAAAGGAATAACCCAGTACCGGGGTGAACCTGTCATCGGCTCCCATGAGGATAAAGCCCTGTTGGTTCTTCAGCTGAAACTCGTAACAGAGGGGTGTTTTTTTCGATAAAAGGGATATTTCGCCCGATAGAATTCCCAGGGTATCCTTCGAAGAAAGGATTATGCCTGGATAGCCGTGTTGAATGGCGAAATTCCCTGCAGCCTGCATAGCCGTTTTGTAGGAAACACCCTTGCAGAAAACCATGAAAGGCAAACAGAGAACAGCCGCTGATAATAGCAAAATTCTCCTGGTTTTCATAGGTGCAAAATTACATTTTGAAAATACAAAGGTAATGTTTTCAGGTATGTTAAAAAAAGCTACTTTTATGCCCTGAGAAAAATCATATCCGAAACCTAAAGATCCATGACCCAGACATTAACTACGAAGAAAGACCCGCCAGCAATACTGCGCTGGATCGTGCTGATTTTCATCAGCCTTGCCATGTTCGGCAACTACTACATTTACGACTGCATCAGCCCCCTGGCTGATGTGTTAAAGGCACAGCTTCATTTCACCGATGCAAACCTTGGACTGCTCCAGGGGATTTACAGCATCCCCAACATTTTCATGGTCCTGATCGGTGGAATCATCATCGATAAAATCGGCACCAAAAAGGCGGTCATGATTTTCGCCTGCCTGGTCTTTATCGGCGCCCTCTTTACGACCATAAAAGGAGATATTGTTTTTATGGCAACGGGCCGGTTGATCTTTGGCCTGGGCGCCGAATCCATGATTGTCGGGATCACCACCATCCTCGCGCGCTGGTTCAAAGGAAAGGAACTTTCCTTTGCCTTCGGACTCAATCTCACCATTGCCCGGCTGGGTTCCTTTCTGGCGCTGAACTCACCCACCTGGGGAAAATCATTGTTTGCCGACTGGCAAAAGCCCTTGTGGATTGCCGTGGGCGCCGGTGTTATCGCAGTGACAACCCTGGCAGTTTATTACCTGATCGATATCTATTCGGAAAAGAACTATGCGCTCCAAAAAGAGGGCAGCCAGGATAAGGTAGTCCTGAGAGACCTGTTCAAATTCGGTAAATCCTTCTGGTTCATTACCCTGTTATGCATCACCTTCTATTCGGCCATGTTCCCTTTCCAGACCTTCGCCGTCAAGTTCTTCAAGGATGTGCATCTTGCCGGTTTTCCGGACGATGTCGCCCGCGGTATGGGCGGGTTCCTTTCCAGCCTGCTGACCCTCTCCGCCATGATCCTCACCCCCATGTTCGGCTTGCTGTCGGATAAAATCGGCAAACGTTCCCTGCTGATGATGTTCGGTTCAATGCTGATCATTCCTGTTTACCTTGTAATGGCCTATGTCACCCGCACGGTCGCATTACCCAAGACGGTCATTGACCTCTTTTCAACTGCCGACCAGAGCACCGGATTCATTGGCGGGGTAGTTTATTTCTGGCACCTGATCAGTGCGCTGTTCATCTATTTCCCCAACATCGCCATCCCGATGGTCGTCATGGGTATCGCCTTCTCCCTGATCCCGGCCATCATGTGGCCCTCTGTGGCGCTGATCGTAGATCATTCCAAACTGGGCACGGCCTATGGATTGATGACCATGATCCAGAACATAGGTCTTGCAGGGTTCAACCTGATGATCGGCTGGGCCAATGACAGTGCCGGGGCAAGCGCAGCCAATCCCGGAGGTTATCATGTCGGCATGTGGATCTTCAGCAGCCTGGGCTTCTTCGGATTGTTCTTTGCCTTTATGCTGCGCAGGAATGAAAAGGGCCCCAACGCACATGGTCTGGAATACGGCACGAAGTACAACAAACGACCGCAGGAATGAGAATCCTTCTTGTTGCTGCCACTACCTTTGAAATCAGGCCATTCCTGGAAAAGATCCCGTTAGTCAGTATCATCAGCGAACATGTTTCACGCTACCAGTATAAGGAGGTGACCGTCGATGTGCTGATTACCGGGGTTGGAATGGTCCCAACCTCCTGGTTTCTCGGGAAACAACTGGCAACGGAACATTACCACCTTGCCCTGAATGCCGGGATAGCAGGTACCTTCAATAAATCGTTGGTGATTGGGTCGGTGGTGAATGTGGTGGAGGACTGCATCCCGGAACTCGGCGCCGAAGACGGCGATCATTTTCTTTCCGTCTTCGACCTCGGTCTGGCCGACCCTGACAGTCGTCCTTACCAGGGCGGCAGGCTGATCAATGATTCAATTGACGAAGCCGCCCTGGTAAACCTGGCTCCGGTCAGCAAATTGCCGAAGGTCAAAGGAATTACCTCCAACACAGTGCGGGGCAACCCTGACAGCATTTCCAGGATCCGGCAACTCTCCGCTGCCGACCTGGAAAGTATGGAGGGCGCAGCATTCCTCTATTGCTGTCTCTCTGAAAAAATCCCCTGCCTGCAGCTGAGAGCCATCTCCAACCTCGTTGAAGAGCGCGACAAATCGCGGTGGAATCTCGCCCTTGCCCTGAAAAACCTGAATAAAGTGTTATGGGATCTGGCCACTTCCCATTCCGGAGAAAGATAATTCCCCGTTATTCCGTTGATATTTATTAAGATTTCTACTTATAAATCTCATGTTAATTTATTAACAGGACTGCGATTTTGTATTTATCTTTGCTATCTTTCGGGAATAAAATCCCGGAAATCTTCTGCCAGAATTGATCTAATTCAATACTATACAAAACCATTAATGCCATGTTGTCCCTCGCGATCTCGCCCTGTCCAAACGACACCTTTATTTTTGACGCTATCATCCATAAGCGGATTGACCTGGAAGGGCTCAACTTCAATATTCAGCTTCACGATGTGGAAACCCTCAACCATAAAGCCATGGATGGCGGCCTGGATGTGATCAAGGTAAGCTTTTTCACCTACCTGATGCTGCAACAGGATTTCATCCTGCTTGATTCCGGCAGTGCCATGGGGTTTGGCAACGGTCCGCTGCTGATCAGTAAGAACGAATATACCCTTGATGATGTTCCCGGTCTTTGCGTTGCCATACCGGGCATGTTCACCACCGCACACATGTTGTTCAGGATTGCGGCTCCGGGAGCTTCCAACAAGAAGTTCATGCTCTTTTCCGAAATTGAAGATGCCATCCTGACCGGCAAGGTCGACGCGGGGGTGATCATCCATGAAAACCGGTTTACTTATGAGCAGCGGGGGTTGAAAAAGATCACCGACCTGGGCAGTTTCTGGGAAAAACTTACAGGCTCTCCCATTCCCCTTGGCGGCATCATCGCGCGCAAAGGTCTTGGTTATGACATTATCAACAAGCTGAACCGCGTGATGTTCCGCAGTGTCGAATATGCCTTCAAACATCCTGAAGCAGCCATGCCGTTCGTGAAAAAACATGCACAGGAGATGGATGAAGAGGTTATGAAAAAACATATCGGGTTGTATGTCAACGACAACACGCTGAGCCTCGGTACCGGAGGCAGGGTTGCTTTGGCAAAATTGCAAAAGATCGCGACCGAAAAAGGGCTGATCAGCGAAATGACAACCTAGTCCCGACAATTAATCCCGGTAGCTGAAATGAAGAAAAACAGGGTTGCTGAAACGGGGGATACGCTCGGTGCCGCCCTCTTATGCGGCATGGTCCGCGAAGAGGATACAGCCGTTATCCTTTATGATCTCCGTCTTCTGGAAGAACGCATCAGTATGCTGTCGTCATGCTTCCCTCCCAATGCCCTCCACGGCCTGGCAATCAAGGCAAATCCGCTGTTCAGGATCATGGAGCTCACCCGTTCGGTGGCCTCAAACACAGGTGTGGAAGCTGCCTCTCTCGGCGAGGTGACCATGGCCTTGAAAGCGGGGTACCAGCCCTGCCAGGTCGTCTACGACTCGCCGGTTAAAACCGTTCAGGAGCTGGCCTTCGCACTGAAAACCGGGATTAATATCAATGTTGACAATTTTTCAGAACTGGCCCGCATCGCGGAATTAATGCCAACTATGGAAACTGCGGCAGGATATGCCGGGTCAATCGGTCTGCGGATAAATCCGCAGATTGGGCTGGGAACCATCCTGGAATCGAGTGTTGCAGGAGTCTATTCGAAATTTGGCGTGCCGGTGAATGCCAGGCGCAACGAAATTGAATCCGCCTACCTGGCCTGTCCCTGGCTTACCGGCATCCACCTCCACGTTGGTTCCCAGGGATGCTCCACCGGTATGCTCGTTGAGGGTATCGGCATTCTTTACGACCTGGTTCTTGAAATAAATGCAAAGAGAAAGTCAACAGGTATGGCGCCGGTTTCGGTTTTTGATATCGGCGGAGGACTGCCCATCTCGTATATCGATGGGATTTTCCCCCCATCCATGAAAGACTATGCCGAAAAAATTGCTGAACGCGCTCCCCTGCTGTTTGACCCATCCAGTTTCAAACTGATCACCGAGTTCGGCAGGTGGGTCTATACCAACTGCGGATGGACCGTCAGCAGGGTAGAATATGTGAAGCATGAGGCAAACATCAACACGGCCATGCTTCATGTCGGCGCCGACCTTTTCGTAAGGGAATGCCTCAACCCGCGCGACTGGCATCATGAATACAGCGTCTATAACCGGGAAGGCCAGTTAAAAACGGGAACCAGCGAATCAACCTGGAACCTGGCCGGTCCTTTATGCTTTTCAGGCGATATTATTGCAAAAGAGGTGAAACTGCCCGAGGTCGAAGAGGGCGATTACCTGGTTATCCACGATACCGGCGGTTATACCTTCAGCATGTGGTCGCGGTACAACAGCCGCCAGACACCACGGATCGTGGGGTATCGCGACCATCAGTTTGAAATCCTGAAAGAGCGTGAGAGCCTGGATGAGCTGATGGGGTTCTGGAAGTAATGCTTGCCTGATATGGCAGGCGGAGGGTGACGGTTTCCCGGATTAATTTTGCTGCCGTTTCTGACGTGATGTTCAGACCCCGCGTTCGCCTTCGAACTGGTCATCCTTGTTTTTAAACAGGACGTTAAAGGTGGTAAGGCTTCCATATATGCGCGTGATGTACTGCTGCATGTCAACCTTTTCCTGGTCGGTGAGTTCACTGGCATTTAATTTCTGTTCCAGCACCCTGAGCCTGTCGCGGACCATGACAATTTTATGAAAAAAGGTCTCCATGGGTACCTCTTTCTCCTTCAGTCCCGGGTCGCCGGGAACCATGATGATCTTGCCGCCTGTCCATTTGACGCCCAGGGGCACGGCCTCGTGAAGATCGCTGAAACGCTGCAATACCCTGATGAGACTCTTTTCAATCTTTTCGTAAGTAACCATTTCGGTTGGCGTATCCACCGCCTCGATGGTTTCAAGTCCCTCAAATTCGCGGAGAATTTTCCGGGTGCCGTGCTCGATGAAGGTGATCTCGTATGCATCCGAACGCACCTGTATGACCACCCCCTTCCCGAATTGAGGGTGTTTGATCCGGGAACCTATTCCTAATATTGTTTCTGACATCTTCTGATCAAATTGCGATTGTTGTTCAGGGTTATGACTGCCGGCATGCAGTGCCGCCCATCCTTACTTTTTGATACATCTTACCGAAAACCCGGCGTTTTTATCGTTTGAGCTCACATCAAGATCTTTCCGACCGTGCGCGAACAATACGTTGTTGGAGGTGCTGTCATTTATTTTCGTGGAAGACCAGCAGCCGCCCCAGAAATTGATACCGATGCAGGAGCCATCCGGGTGACGGATGCCGCTCAGCAGGGATGAAAAAGTTCCCGGGTTGTTGGCATTTATATTGCGGTTAACCTTAACCACGGTATCCATCCTGATCATTTTGCCACCAGCTTCGGCACCTCCGCCCAGGGTCTGGATCAGGGCGCCCCACTCCTTGTCGGAAGGGACATGCCAGCCTTTCGGACAGGCTGCCTGGGCAGTTTTCCAGTTGTAGAGCCGGCCGTAAACCGCGAGATTTGCCGTATCGTTATTATAGGTCCAGCTTCCAACTTTTGCATCGAATTTCAGGTTCTCCGCCATCCAGGTCTGGGTGCCGATTTTTACCCAGGCGTAAACCCGGCCGTCACGGCTGTCGGTAAAGGTACCCTTATCCTGTGCGGTCATGACCAATGGAAACACCATCATACTGACAAACAGGAGGATAACGATTCCAGTGCCAGGAAGCAAATTCGATTTTTTCATATTTGTCGCTTTTTATTGCATGTAAAAGTACTCAGAAAATGATAAATCCTGACAATTTGCAATTCAGATTACCTATTTTTGTGAAAAAGTATCGAAGGTATGATCGTAGTTACAGGCGCTGCAGGCTTTATCGGGAGCTGCATGGTTAGCAAGCTCAATAACAAGGGAATCAAAGACATTATCCTTGTTGATGATTTCTCAAAAACAGTAAAAGATCCGAATACGCTGCATAAAAGTTTCCTGGCAAAAATTGAACGCGGTGAATTTTTCCATTGGCTTGATAAACATGCTCATGAGGTGGAGATTGTCATTCATATGGGAGCCCGCACGGATACGACGGAGTTCAGTAAGCCGGTCTTTGACGAACTCAACCTTAATTACTCGAAAAAGGTGTGGGATGCCTGCAGCAATGCGGGAATTCCCCTGATATACGCCTCCTCCGCCGCAACCTACGGCGATGGTCAGCTGGGTTACAGCGATCTCGATGATTCGCTCAGCTTCAACCTAAGGCCGCTGAACCCATACGGCGTGTCGAAGAACGATTTTGACAAGTGGGCGCTGCAGCAGGAGAAAGCGCCGCCTCGCTGGTTCGGGTTGAAATTTTTCAATGTATTCGGTCCGAACGAATACCATAAGGGGCGGATGGCTTCGGTGGTTTTTCACGCATTCAACCAGGTTTATAAAGGACCGGGAAACCATGATCATGGCATTGTAAAGCTGTTCAGATCCCACAACCCGGACTTCAGGGACGGAGAGCAGCTCCGTGATTTTATCTACGTAAAAGATGTGACCGATGTGATCTATTTCCTGATGAGCCTTCCCTCCGGCTCAGGGATCTATAACCTTGGAACCGGGAAAGCCCGTACCTTTCTGGACCTGGCAACCGCGGTGTTTTCGGCACTCAACATCCCTCCTGCCATCGAATTTGTCGATACCCCGGCCGACATCCGCGACAAATACCAGTATTTCACAGAGGCGAAGATGGAAAAACTCATCCGTACCGGGTATTCCAAGCCCTTCCATTCACTCGAATCAGCAGTGGAAGAATATGTGCAGGGATACCTGTTGGATCACCGCAGTTATTAATACTATCCGATCCGGTTTTCCATCAAATCAATCCCCCGCCTTTACATCTAAAAACGGCCGGGGCCGCTTCCATTATGACCTGTATTGTTAGGGTATTCAACGGTAATTTTCCATTATAACCGTCGAAGCCTGTGAATGGAATAACAATAAGTCATTGAAAATGTGGCCCTTTATTAAACGTTAAAAAACGTTAAATTTTCTCACCCATCAGAATTGAATGATATTTACTATATCTTTGATTCTCACAATACTCATCTCGTTCAGTAATTATTTGGTTTCAATCTTGCCTGTTGTCCCGGTGATTACCCATGGCAACAACAAAGGGAATGCGAGTGGAACAATTCCTGTAAATATATAATTATCAAATATTTAATTAATTATCCAGGCAAAGTAAACTTTAAATAAGCCCCCCACAAGTAAACATTTAACCAACCAACAAACAAATTAATTGTATGAGAAAAATTCTACTTTTTTTGTTGTTTATGATTGCGACCAGTTATTATTCAGTTGGTCAGACAATCTTCACGCAGAACTTTGAGGCTGCATGGACGATCCCATCAACCCTTTCTCCGGCATGGTCAGGAACCTCCACGCCGGCTGATGACCAGTGGCAGCGCGATGATTACACCACGGGGTGGACAAGCACCTCTGGTTCCTATACGCCTGCCGGTGCAAATTCAACCCTTCATTCTGCACGATTTCACAGTTATGATGCTACAAGTGGCACAACCGGTGACTTTATCACCCCTGTAATTAACCTTTCAGCCTACACTGCGGGTGCTGTTGTCGTGAAATTTTACTACATCAACACCTCCGGAACAGACGTTCTGAACGTATATTCGTCCAACGACGGCGGAACCACCTGGTCAGCCACCCTTAGAACCCTTGGGGTTTCCGCAGCATGGACGGAATACACAACCACCCTCCCGGGAAATTCGGCCACCACCAAAATCAAGCTTACCGCAACCTCCGACTGGGGGGTTACCGATATCGGCGTTGACGAATTCAGGG
Organism: Bacteroidota bacterium; assembly: GCA_037133475.1. Classification (GTDB taxonomy): domain Bacteria; phylum Bacteroidota; class Bacteroidia; order Bacteroidales; family FEN-979; genus CAIVAT01. The sequence continues at coordinate 33,594 of JBAXOB010000017.1, read as the reverse complement.
TGCTCAACCCGATCATCCCGGCACCGCCCATCAACTTTACGGCCTCTGCCGTCACCCAATCCAGTATGAACATAGGCTGGACCGACAATTCGACCAATGAGGTCGGTTTCAGGGTTTATAAATCGACCGACCTGGTTACCTACACCCAGGTAGGTACTGATATTACCTCTACCTCAGTCGCCACTACAGGCACGCTTTACTCGCAACCTGTAACCGGTTTGATTGCCGGGGTTACCTATTATTTCAGGGTGGTCGCTTTTGCCGATGCAGAATCTGCCTATCTTACAGGATCACAGATCACCCTTCCGCCAATTCCTGTATGCGGCAACAAAACAGTTGGCCCTACAGGCAACTATCTCTCCCTGACCGCCGCCTTCCAGGATCTGGCCGCCAACGGGATTTCATGTGCTGTAAACCTGATCCTCCAATCGACCTACGTTTCAACAGTTGAAACTTTTCCCATCATCATCAACCCGATCGCCGGGACAAGTTCAACCCAAAAGGTAACCGTTTATCCTTCGGCCGCTGGACTTTCCGTTTCCAGCGCCAGCGCCAGCGGCACAATTTACTACTCAGGTGCGCAATACGTTGTGTTTGACGGCCGGGTGAATGCTGCCGGGACCACCAAAAGCCTTATCCTGGATAATACCTCCACAACCGGTTTTACGGTTGGACTTGTCAACGGATCCTCCTATAACGCTATCCAGTATTGCATTATAAAAGGCGCTAACAATGCCGGTACCTTTGGAACCGTTAACTTCGGGGGCACCACCGCATTAACCGGGAACAACAACAACCTGATCGATAACTGCGAAATCAGGGATGGCGCAACCTCCCCGCTTTATGCCGTTGCCTCTTCAGGTTCTGCCTCCCCGTTATTGTTCAACAGCAACAATACCATTTCAAACTGCCTCATTCACGATTTCTATGCTCCCGCAGGAGGCAACCCGATCGGCATTGGTTTGTTCTCAGGCTCAACGGGCTGGACCATCAGCGGAAACAGTTTTTACATGGCAAACACCATGAACCCGACGGTTGCTGTAGGATACAATGTTATTTTCCTTGCTTCCGGTGATGGCTTTAATATCCTCAATAATTACATCGGCGGATCTGCCGCCAACTGCGGCGGTACGCCCTGGACGCTCAACGGGAACGGAACTCCTCCCACCATTGCCAATTTCATCTATGCCCTGCGTTTCCAGACGGGCGTTCTTACGATCAATCCCAGCACAATCCAGGGGAATACCATTGCCAATATCGTGCTGTACACCAATCCTACCGCTGCATCCATCTTTTTTACCGGTCTGCTTTCCGTAGCCGGTATCCAGAATATCTCCAACAACACGATCGGGTCTGCCACCGGCACCGGGTCGATCTCGATCTCCGTGGGTAACGGCGCATATGCATCCACCTACGAAGGACTCGATTTCAGGGGCATGTACGGGAATGTCACGAACAATACCTTCGGATCTTTCTCCATCACAGGTGCTGCAGGTTCAACATCGACCTACACCCTTACCCTGAGACCATTTTCAGTGACACCGACCGTGCAGAACGGCACCATATCCGTAAGCGGTAACCTCGCCGGGAGTCTCACCACCGCCAACAGTATCCAGACACCGGCGATGGCCTACCCTCCGGTCCAGCTGCAGGCCTTCTTTATCTCGTCGACAGGTTCCGGCACCATGTCGGTTGCCAACAATACGGTTGCCAATATCAACAACCTGAGTTCCTATAACGGATCACATATCGTTGGTATCTATGCCGCCGGCACCGGTCTGCCCAATGTTCTGAGCAACAACACCATCCGCGACCTGAATACCTCGGCGGCCAACACCACCATTGCGGGTATCGCCTCGCTGGTGGGTATCTATTCGCTGAATTCAGTTCCCGGGTCCATCATCCGCTCGAACCTTATTTATAACCTTACCAACACCGAACCCCTGGCAGCGGTTGGCGCCCATGGCATCTATACAGGCCATACCGCCGGCAGCCTGCTGATCGAGAAAAACTTCATCCACAACATGGGCCTGGCTACTTCGAGTGCAACCGGACAGCTGACAGGGCTTTACCTCTCCGACGGGGGTACCTATGTTACTGCCAGGAACAACATGATCCAGCTGGGTGTCAATCCCGACGGATCGGCCAACACCTCCAGCTGTATCATCAACGGTATTTATGAGAGTACCGCCACCGTTGACAGCATCCTGAACAACAGCGTCTATATCGGGGGCGCCCCGGCTGCCGTAACCACGGGAAACACCTATGCCTTCAACAGCGTAATGACTCCCTCGTTATCGACCCCGCGGTATTGCCTCGACAACATCTTCGTCAATACCCGTTCAGGCGGTTTAACCGGAAAACATTACGGTATCAGGATCGCCGGCACGACCATCTTCCCGTTGGGCGTTACCAGCAATTACAACCTGATCCTTGCCAACGGGGCAACCGGCGGCACCTTCGGTTATTTCAACTCGGCCGACCAGGCAACCTTCGCAGCCTACAAGGGTGCCACCAACACCGAAATGGCCAGCGGGAATGCAGATCCTAATTTTGTGGCTCCCAACGGCAATACCGCCACGGCCAACCTGCATGTACAGAGCCCAACCCCGATCGAAGCGGCCGGAAAGGCGCTTGCCAATGTCACCGATGATTATGACGGAACTGCCCGCAGCGGCCTCACACCTACCGATGTTGGCGCCGATGCCGGCAACTTCACCCTTTCGGCCGACGTTTTCGGACCCAACATCTCCTATGTGGCCATGGGCAACGGCACCACTGCCAACCGCGTATTGACCAACTGGGCGACAATTACCGATAACGTAGGTGTATCAACGGGTGCAAGCCTTCCCAGGATCTATTTCAAAAAATCGACAGATGCCGATGCATTCGTTGGAAACACCAGTGCCGACAACGGCTGGAAATATGTTACCGCAAGCAACACGGTCAGTCCCTTCAGTTTTACCATTAACTACGGTATCATCAATACGGGCAGCGTGGTTGCGGGCGACATCATCCAGTATTTTGTCGTGGCACAGGATGCAGCCAACAACCTCAGTTCAAACTACCTGATGGCCGGCGCCAGCGCCAATCCTCCGGTACAGAACATCAACGCTAAACCTGCCAATTTCCAGACCTATACCATCGTTTCCGGATCAATCCCTACAACCATCACAGTTCCCGGGACCTATGCCACCCTGACCAATACAGGCGGTGCCTTTGACATGATCAACCAGGGCGTGCTTGTCGGCAATACGACCATCAACATCACCGCCGACCTGGTCGAACCGGGCACGGTCGCCCTCAACCCTTGGGCCGAGGATGTTCCGGGTGCAAACTACACCCTGACCATCAAGCCCGATGCAACCACCCTCCGCACCATCAGCGGCACGGCCGTCGGCACCGGGATTGCCATGATCAGAACCAATGGCGCAAGCCGCTTCACCATCGACGGACAGGCCGGCAAATACCTGACCTTCCGCAATACCAATGCCACGGCGGCCAACACTGGACCCACCATCCAGTTCAACAATGGATCGCAGGCCTGTTACCTGAAGAATTGCACCATTGAAAATAACGGCACCACCACCACCTACGGAACCGTCAATATCGGCACAACCGGCAACAACATCGTTGAAATCAACGGGAATAATATCGGGGATGCAACCGGAGGAACGACAGGCGTTCAGACCACCGGGATCTACAATGCCAATTTCCTCAATTCCCTCAGGGTTATCAACAACAATATCTATAATTATAAAAACTACGGGCTGTATTTCACCACGGTTGCCAATGGCGCAGTTATCACGGGGAACAGTTTTTATTACAACTCTGCAACCGCATCCACTGCAACGCAATACGGGATATACCTCATCGGGAGCACCAACAACCATACGATCAGCAACAACTACGTGGGCGGCTCGGCTCCTCTTTGTGCAGGCACAGCCTGGACGAATGCCACGACCAACTATATTTACGGAATGTACCTGACGCTTGGTGTTATCACCCCGACTACCATTTCAAACAACACGGTTCAGAATATCAACATGTCAAACACCGGCAGCGCCTATCTTTATGGCATCAATTTCACCGCTGGTGTTGCCAACATCCTGAATAATGTCATCGGGAACCCGACCGTACCAACCTCGATTACCTGTGCCCTGTCGGCAGGGTATTTCTATGGAATCTACGGGTCACTTTCCGCTACTGCGGCTTCCTTCATCCAGGGCAATACCGTTTCGGGTATCAGCTTCACCAACACCGCCTATACCGGCGCCATTTACCTGATGGGACTTACCGGCGGGTGGGTTAAAGTAGGCACTGTAACGCCCAACATCCTGGGTAGCAACACCGTCGCCGGTTCCATCTCCATGGCAGGACCAGGTTCCATCTGGGGCCTCTATTGCTCTACCGCAAACCCCGGGAATGCAGTTGAAAACAATATCTTCGGAAACTGGTCACTGACCGGAACCACCGGTTCACCTTATGCCCGGGGCATGTATATCTATTCGGCCAATGTGAAGAAGAATAAGGTCTTCAACATTTCCTGTGCCAATGCCGGATTAACGCCTTACATATATGGCATCTATAACTATGGAGCCAGCGGGGTTACCAATGAATACTCAAACAACCTGGTTACGCTCGACGGCGGCCTGGCAACCAATCCCGTCATCTACGGATTTTATGATGGGTCCTATTCCACCTCGTTCTTTAACCTGTATTACAACGATTTCTATGTGAGCGGACCGGCTACAACCACATCAACCACCTATGCTTTCTATCGCAGCGTTGCAGCCTTTTATACCGTCAACAACAATATCTTTGCCAATAACAGGGTAGCCGGCGGAACCGGTAAGCATTATGCCGCTTACATTTCCAGCACAGGCGTGTGGAGTTCAAATTACAACGACCTCTATTCCGCTTCAGGAACACTGGCCTACTACAACGCAGCCGACCAGACAACCATGGCAGCATGGAGAACGGCCACCGGCGGTGATTATAACTCACAGAACGTGGATCCCCAGTTTGTATCCTCCACCGACCTGCATACCGCAAAGGTGGAACTGAACAATGCAGGAACGACCATCGCGGCGGTCACCACCGACTATGCCGGCGTAACCCGCATTTCTACGCCTGATATCGGGGCCTATGAGTTCACCGTTGCTCCCGTTATTACCACATTGGCCGCAACCCTCGTCACCGGTACCAGTGCTACCCTGAACGGATCAGCGTTGGCTAACAATGAACTGGTCATTACCAGTTTTGATTACGGACTCACGGTTGCCTACGGTTCAAACATTGCCGCCGTGCCCGTTAATGTCACAGGCACAACAACAACCAACTTTTCAGCCAACCTTTCCGGGTTGTCAAACTGCATTATATATCACTTCAGGGCAAAAGGAATGGTGGGTGCCACCCCGTATGTCGGCGCAGATATGACCTTCAATACATTCTGTCCCCCGACCGTCGTCACCACTGCCGCAACGCTCGTTACCACGACAACGGCCACCCTGAACGGAACGGTGAATGCCAATAACTTTGCCACCACCGTATCGTTCGATTATGGTACGACCGTAGCTTACGGCACCAATGTGCCGGGAGTTCCTGTTACCATTACCGGCAACACCGTTCAGGTATCGCTGGCCAATATCACAGGCCTTGTTCCCAACACCCTGTATCATTTCAGGATCAACGGAACCAATGCCGGCGGCACCATCAACGGCAACGACATGACCTTCACCACGGCAGCCGCCGCACCGACTGTCACGACAACCGCAGCTACCGCGATCGGCACCACCAATGCCACCATGAACGGCATCATCAATGCCAACAACGCATCCACGGCAGTATGGTTTGATTACGGTCTCACCGTTGCCTACGGAACTACCGTTGCGGGTACGCCCACACCAGTGACCGGGGTGACCAACCAGAATGTCAGCGCAACGATTACCGGACTGCTCACCGCCACGACTTACCATTTCAGGGTTAGAGGCATCAATGCAGGCGGAACCACCAACGGCAACGACCTTACCTTCCTCACGGGATGTCCGGTTGTCCCGGCAGCAGGTACTATTTCGGGACCCGCTTCCGTATGTGCCAACTCCACGGGTATTGTTTATTCGGTCGGGGCAATCACGAATGCCACCAGTTATTCGTGGACCCTTCCCGCCGGGGCGGCCATTACCGCGGGTGCAGGAACCAACACCATAACCGTGACTTTCGGTACAACCTCCGGAAATATTACCGTTGCCGGTGTCGGCATCTGTATGACCGGTCCGTCGTCGTCCTATGCCGTAACGGTTAATGCATTGCCGGTACCCACCATTACAGGTCCTGCAAGCGTTTGCGTGAACTCAACAACCAACGTATATACCACACAGGCCGGTATGACAGGTTATACCTGGACCGTATCCGCCGGAGGCGCCATCACGGGCGGTGGAGCTACCAACAGCATCACCGTTACCTGGTCAACCACCGGGGCGAACACAGTCACAGTCAGCTACACCAATGCAAGCAACTGTACTGCTGCAGCACCGGCATCCTATGCCGTTACCGTTAACCCCCTGCCGGTACCCACCCTCACGGGAACGGCAATATTATGCCAGGGAACAGCCGGTGTGGTTTACACCACCCAGGCCGGGATGACCAATTACATCTGGACCGTGTCGGCAGGTGGTGTCGTCACCGCCGGTGGCACCGCAATCAGCAACACCGTTACGGTTACATGGGCATCTTCAGGATTAAACACGGTTACGGTTAACTATACCAATGCCAACGGGTGCACGGCAGTAACACCGGCAACGTTCAACGTTACCGTCAACCCGGCTCCCGTGCCGACCATCGGCAGCAACAATGCTCCCTGTGTTGGTTCGACCGGGAATATGTACTATACCGAAGGCGGGATGACCGGTTACCTCTGGGCTGTTTCTGCCGGAGGCACCATTGCTTCGGGCCAGGGCACCAGCGCCATCAATGTAACGTGGACAGGCGTAGGCGCACAGTGGGTCAGTGTAAATTACACCAACACCACCTCCTGCACCGCTGCTGCTGCCACCGTCTACAACCTCTTCGTCAACCCGTTGCCGAACGCCGCAGGCCCCATCACCGGGACTGCCACCCTTTGTGCGGGAACCAATGGGGTCGCCTACTCCTGTGCTGACATCCTCAATGCCACCTCCTTTACCTGGACCCTGCCCGCCGGCGCAACGATTGCCACCGGGGCCGGTACCAGGAACATCACCGTCAACTTCTCCACCAGCGCAGTTTCAGGGAACATTCTTGTTTCCGGTACCAACAGTTGCGGCAATGGCACACCATCCCCTGCATTTGCCGTTACGGTTAACCCGTTGCCGGCTGCCGCAGGGGCCATCGCGGGTCCTGCCTCCGTTTGCGTGGGAGCCACCGGCGTTGCCTACAGCGTACCCGCCATCGCCAATGCCACTGCTTATGCCTGGACCGTTCCTGCCGGCGCTACCATTACTGCCGGCGCCACCACCCGGAATATCGTGGTCAGCTATGGCCCGACCGCCGGAACAGGCGTAATCACCGTTAAAGGAACCAACGCCTGTGGAAACGGCACGGTATCTGCCAACTTCAACGTCACGATGAATGCCATCCCGGGCGCCCCGACGGTAACCGTCAACGGCGCGGTGCTGACATCCAGCGCCCCTACGGGAAACCAGTGGTATTATCAAGGCAATGCAATTGCAGGCGCTACTTCCCAAACCTACACGGTTACCCATAATACCGGGTATTACTGGTGCATGGTCACCACTAACGGATGCTCCTCGCCGATTTCAAACAAAGTATGGGTGGTGGTTACCGGTGTTGATGAACTGCAAAGCAGCAGCTTCAACGTTTACCCGGTGCCCAACGACGGCAGGTTTACCGTTTCCATTGCCAGCCCTGTAGAGGAGGTATTTTCCGTGGTGATCTACAACCAGCTTGGCGCAAAAATCTATGATTTTGGCGACATCAGGGTAAACGGCACCTTCGAAAAGCAAATCGATCTCCGTCCTATCGCCGATGGTATCTATTCAGTGGTATTCCTTAACAGCGAACATAAAGTTGTCAAGAAGGTGCTTGTGAATAAATAACATGGGTTATCCCGCTTGAGACAAGGCCCCGGTTTAAGTACCAGGGCCTTGTTTCGTTTTAGCCCGGAGGAACTGCAGGGTTATCCCGGGCCGGCAAACATCCCGGCATCCTGTGCCCGTGAACATGACCGTTTTTATTTCCGCCATTACTGATTGAATTCAACAGGAGACAGCGGCGATTACTCCCGGGTTGATCATGAACCGCAAAACCTCACCGGGATTTCCCGGCATAGCCGCGAATCATACAACAATTTTGACCATTACTTTTTACCGGGGCGTGTGCACTTTCACCAAATTATGACTTTTTTCCCCCGTTTCAGGGAGCCATTTTACCTGAAACGGTTCAGGATGGGGCACTTACCGCAATCCGGATTGTGTCTAAATAACTGATTAGAAACAATATAAATAAAAGTATGTTTTTGAGAATAAAAATACGTTTTGGAGATATTTTAATATTATATTTGTTTACCAAAATATGGATAAAACAACATGTTTGTGCAACGGCCTTCAGGTTTTGCACCAATCTGTTTTATAGTTAAAAACAATTCATTCTTTACAAAACTAAAACATTATTTATGAAAAAAACTTTACTGTTTTTCTTTGCCTGTATCCTGGCTGTTTACAGTTTCGGACAGATGACCCAGAAGTACCCCACGGGTATCAATGACGGGAACACACCTATGGTAGTACCGACCCCCTCCATGCCCGGGAATACCCAGAATATCCTGAACCCGGGGACAGATGTTATGACCACCTGGGTATTACCCAATACCAACAGCACCTCCGGAAACAGCAGGATACCGCGTAACGCCGGTGTCAGGTATGAGCGTGAAGAATTCCTGGTACTGCCCTCGGAAATGGCTGCAGCAGGCTATCCTGCAGGATACACGATCGACGCCATCGGCTTTTTAATCGCCACGGCTGGCGTTGGCACGCAATCAGGCCAGATGACCATTTACCTTATGAATACTTCTGACGTAACCTATACACTCGGTTCAACCTGGACCACTACGGGATTTACCACGGTCAGCAGCGACCCCGCCTTTACCATTCCAATTGCTGCGGGAGCCTATTCCATCCCCTTTGTAAACGGATCATCGTTTACCTACACGGGTGGTGGTGTTTATGTCGCATGGGAATTCAGCAACCCTGTCGGTGCCCTCGGAACCACTGCACTTGTGGCCTATTGCAATACCAACCAGGCTACTTTATGCTATGGTTATCAAAGCGCAGCAGCCCAGGGAACTGCCCTCGCCGTTACCGCCTTCCGCCCGGCCACGACCTTTACCAACAATACCCTTGTTGACATTGCCGCCGTCACAAACATCTATGCAACGGAAAGAACGCCGGCCCCGTTCGGAACTCCTTCGCCCGTTGGCGTCAGGGTGTCGAACATCTCCGCGTCGCCGCTTACCTGCAATGTTATCCTGACGGTGAAGGATGTCGCCACCTCGACGGTTCGTTATACGGCTACCTTGCCGCTTACGGCACTGGCAGGAGGCACTAATACGGTGGTTAACTTCCCCGGATGGACCCCTACCCTGCTGGAAGATGTTACCATCAACGCCGTTACGTCAGCAATAGCTGGCGAAACCTATACGGCAAACAATTCCATGACGATCACCGCCAATGTTAATAACAACCTGTTCTCCTATAATTACAACCTGGCAGGGCCTGGCGGATACGGGTTTACCACTCCCGGAACCGGTATTTTCGCTGCAAAATATACGATGAACGGCACCGGTTTGGTAAAGGGAGCCAATCTGATGCTGTATAACTACGCAGCAAATACAGGAAATACCATTTATGCTGTCCTGATGAACAGCGCCGGCACCATCCTGTCACAGAGCCCAAACTATACCATTCTGGCCACCGATCTTGGTACCAACCTGAATTTCACCTTCCCCACTCCGCAATCGGTTTCCAACATGGACTTCTATGTTGGTATCGCCCAGACTGCCGGAGCGGCGCAATGGTACCCGATCGGGACCTATACGGAAAATCCTGCCAGGGGAAATACCTTCTTCACCTGTGCCATTACGGGAGGAACACTTACAGCCGATGTTGCAACCCTGAAATATGGAATTGAAGCCGTTCTTGTAGCCCCTGCAACCGTTGTAACCACTGCTGCAACAGCCATCACAGCCGCTACAGCCACCCTGAACGGTACAGTTAACGCCAATGGCAACTCATCCGCCGTTTCATTTCAATACGGATTGACGGCTGCCTATGGCTCAACCGTCACAGCTGCACCCGCCAACGCGACCGGTTTAACCGTAACCAATGAGAGTGCCGGCATCACCGGGCTTTCCTTCAACACCACCTATCATTACCGTATTGTTGCGACCAACATTGCAGGAACAACCAATGGCAATGACATGACCTTTACCACAGGAGCAGGCGCTCCCGTTGTGGTTACCAACCTGGCAACCAATGTTGCTGCGAACACCGCCACGTTAAACGGGACGGTGACTGCCAACAGCACCTCGACAACCGTAAGTTTCGACTATGGACTAACGGTAGCCTACGGAACCAATGTTGCAGGCGTTCCATCAAGCCTTTCGGGAAACTCCGCTTTGACAACCCTGGCCAACATCACAGGCCTGGTAACCAACACCACTTATCACTATCGCTGCGTTGGCGTTAATTCAACAGGCACGGTATATGGTCTTGACCAGACTTTCCTTACGGGTTGTTCAGCTCCGGCAGGAGCTGCAGGCGCCATTACAGGCCCGGCGACCGTTTGTGCACTTGCCACGGGTAAAGTTTATTCTGTTGGCACCATTACCAATGCAATCAGCTATGCATGGACGTTACCTGCAGGTGCAGTGATCACCGCCGGTGCAGGAACGAATTCCATTACGGTAACCTTTGGTTCAACAGCAGGAAACGTCACCGTTGCAGGTGTTGCCGCAGGAACATGCGGTAACGGCGCCTCTTCATCGATTGCCGTTGCTGTTAACGCGTTACCAGTGCCAACCATCACGGGTCCTTCACCCGCATGCATGAGCTCGGCCAACAATGTTTATACCACCCAGGCCGGGATGACCAACTATGTATGGACAGTTTCTGCCGGCGGCACCATTACGGCCGGTGGCACCGCTACAAGCAATACGGTTACCGTCACATGGACAACATCAGGAGCGAAAACCGTTACCGTTAACTATACCAACGGAAGCGGATGTTCCGCAGCTGCTGCGACTACCTTCAATGTAACAGTCAATCCGACACCCACTCCCACGATCGGCAGTAACAATGCTCCCTGTGTCGGTTCAACTGGCAACATGTATTATACCGAAGGTGGAATGACAGGCTATGTATGGGCTGTATCAACCGGAGGAACGATTGTTTCAGGGCAGGGCACCAGCGCCATCAATGTAACCTGGACCGGTGTCGGCGCCCAGTGGGTAAGTGTAAATTACACAGGCACCACGGGCTGTTCCGCGGCGACCCCTTCCATTTACAATCTTTTCGTGAATCCCATGCCGAATGCCGCAGGCGCCATCACCGGAACTGCCACACTTTGTGCGGGTACCAACGGAGTCGCTTATTCCTGTGCTGAAATTCTCAATGCAAGTTCCTATACCTGGACACTCCCGGCCGGCGCCACCATCGCCACCGGTGCAGGCACCAGGAACATCACCGTTAACTTTGGCGTATCTGCCGTTTCAGGGAACATCACCGTTTCAGGAACCAACAGTTGCGGTAACGGTACCGCCTCTCCCGCCTATGCAGTAACCGTTAACCCGTTACCAGCCGCTGCCGGAACCATCACCGGACCAGCTTCCGTTTGCGTCGGATCAACCGGTGTTGCCTACAGTGTACCCGCTATCGCCAATGCAACCACCTATGTTTGGACGGTACCAGCAGGCGCCACCATCACTTCAGGCGGGACGACAAGAAATATTGTGGTCTCCTATGGAACTGCAGCAGGAACCGGCACGGTTACCGTCAAAGGAACCAATACCTGCGGAAATGGCACTGCTGCCACGCTGAACGTTACGATGAACGCCATCCCCGGTGCCCCTGTTGTTACCGTATCGGGAAATGTTCTTACCAGCAGCGCCGCAAGCGGCAACCAGTGGTATTACTCGGGTAACGCCATTGCAGGTGCCACCGGCCAGACCTACACCGTGACCCACAATACAGGTTACTACTGGTGTGTAGTCACAACCAACGGTTGTTCCTCCCCCGTTTCGAACAAGGTTTGGGTTGTCGTAACCGGTGTGCAGGAACTGCAGAACAGCAACTTCAGCGTTTACCCGGTTCCCAACGACGGCAGGTTTACCGTTTCCATCACCAGCCCTGTTCAGGAAAACTACTCCATCGAGGTGTATAACCAGCTTGGTGCGAAGATCTATGAACTCGGAGATGTTACGGTAAATGGCACATTCGAAAAACAGCTCGATCTCCGCCCGGTTTCAAACGGGATCTATTCCGTGGTATTCCTCAACAGCGAACATAAAGTTGTGAAGAAAGTTTTGGTAAACAAATAACATTGAATCATTCGTAATATCATGAAATACAACACTGTATAATTTTGTGATAATTACAATGAGTTAATCCTCTGATAAAAAAGTCCTGCCGGAAATGGCAGGGCTTTTTTTTTAATAAAAAAAGTTGTATTCCATAAAAAATCCTAACTTTATTCCCTGACGACAAAATTTTTGCATATCCTGAAGCCCTCTGTTTCCGGTTATCATTGGGGTGATTTCCCCGGGAAGGAACCTGGAGCAAAGGTTTCCTGATAGTTCAGTTAAAAATGAGAAACGGGCAAAAACCGCAATGGATGCAAAAATCATTCCGTCGCCGGCTTGGCTGTATTTCAGACAACGTCTTGGTTTATAATGGTTTATTCATTCGTGAACAATTATATATACGCTATATATCAACGCACATATTTTATAAACCAAAATCCTCCGTTATGAAAACATGCTTACTATTTGTTGCTATCCTTTTCCTTTTCTGTACAGGTGGATTAGCGCAAACTACGTTACTGACAGAAGACTGGGAAACGGCTGCCGTCGGGCAGACCCCGCCTGCCGGGTGGGGTATCGACCTTGTTTCTGGAACCAACTACACCTATTTCCAGTCAGCCGGAACCTACCCGACCTGTACGCCCTTCAGCGGTAGCCGGTTCGTTGAGTTCGATTCATTCGACGCGACCTCCGGGACCAGCAACAGGCTGAAGAGAACCACCGCGGTTTCAACCGTTGGCTACAGCGTCGTCACGGTTGACTTCGAATGGCTGGTTGACCCGGGTTATACAAACAATGATAACGTGATGGTCCAGTGGTCGACCGACGGGTCAACGTGGAATAACTCCACAAGCTTTTCACGGTATGGTGCAACCCAGCAATGGGTGCTGGAATCGGTAACGCTGCCCTACGCCGCTGCCAATATTCCCACCCTGTATGTTGCCCTGCTTTTCACCTCTGCCTACGGCAACAACTGCCATCTCGACCTCCTGCATGTGAAGGCGTCGGCCGGGCCGAACATCACCTACACCCCATTTGGAAATACAAGCCAGACTACCGCACGCACCCTCACTGCTTCCCTTGTGGCACCGGCCGGCGTACCAACCTCGGGTGCGGGATTGCCTCGTCTTTACTGGAAGATCAACTCAGGAACCTGGACTTCCGCCACCGGGGCCTTCGTCAGCGGATCAACCTATACCTTTTCCTTTGGTGCTGGTGTTGCCACCGGGAATGTCGTGTCTTATTACATCGTTGCGCAGGATATGAATGCCACCCCGAACGTGACCTGCGCTCCTTCTGCAGGGGCGGCGGGGCTTACAGCGAACCCTCCCGCCGCCTCCACACCGCCCGCTTCGCCAAGTACCTATACGATAATCGGGGCACTGTGCGGCAACTACAATGTTGGCGTTGGCCAGTCCTACACTACAATCACGGCAGCACTTGCCGATCTTGCCGTCAAGGAGGTAACCTGCCCGGTTACCTTTTCGCTTACCGACAACAGTTATTCGGAAACCTTACCTCTCCTGGTCTATCCATTTGCCGGCGCCAGCGCCACCAACACCGTTACCATTAAGCCCGCTGCCGGCAAAACACCGGTCATCAGCGGCTCTTCCACCACCGGTGTGATCGTATTTTATGGATGCAGCTATGTTATCCTCGACGGGTCAAACAGCGGCGGTTCCGATAAAAGCATGACCTGGGAAAACACCAATACTGCCGCCAGTACCTATTCGGTTGGCATTTTTAATGACGGTACCAACGGGGCCAGCAACTGCACCGTTAAAAACTGTCTTATCCGCGCCAGCAGCCAGGTTGCCAATACAACCTATGCCCTGATTCTCAACTATTCCGGCGGGGGCTACAACAACATTGTCATCAACAACAACACCATATACAGTGCCAATTACGGGATGCAGTTTGCCGGCGTGGCCGGAAATCCTGCTACCAACGGGCAGATCACCAACAATATCTTCGGATCAACGGTTGATGCGCAAGCCATCCAGTTAACAGGAATGGTGCTGACCTACTGCGATAACACTCTCATCCAGGGCAACGAGATTATGGGCGCTGCGCTCGGGAATGCCAACTATACGCAAAGCGGCATCTATCTGAGCACTGCCTGTACCAATACCAAAATCAAACAAAATAAAATCCATGACTGGTATTATACCGGTACAGGGGGCAGGGGAAATTATGGAATTTACTTCGGAACCGGCGATGCCACCACACCCACCGAGATTTCAAACAACCTGATATACAATATTAAGGCTGATGGCAACTCGACAGGTGGAGGAGGAAATGCCCGCGATGTGTGGGGAATGTACTTCACCTCAGGCGGGAACGTCAAACTCTACCACAACAATATTAATCTCACCGGGAGTGTCACCTCAGCCACAACAGCAAATTATTCAGCCTGTATCTGTATTCAATCAGGATGCAGCCTGTTCGACCTGCAAAACAATATTCTTAAAAACTCCCTGCAGCCGGTGTCGGGCACGCCCGCTTCGAAAACTTTTGCCGTCTTCAATGCAGGAACCGCGGCCATGTGGACAACCATTAATTACAACGATTATTACGTGAATGGAATCGGCCCGAATATCGGGTATCAAAGTTCGGCCAGGGCAACTTTAGCTGCCTGGCAGACCGCAACAACACAGGATGCAAATTCGCTGAACATCGACCCTGCCTTTATTTCGGCTACCGACCTGCATCCGACGGCCACCGGGTTGATGAAAACCGGCACCTTTCTGCCTGCAGTTCCTGTCGATTATACCGGTGCAGGACGAACCACACCTCCCGACATCGGGGCCTTCCAGTTTTCTGCAAACCCTGTTGTTACAACAACCGCAGCAACTGCCGTCACGTTAACCAGTGCAACACTCAACGGCTCCATTAACCCGAACAACGCATCTGTAACCACCGGGTTTGAGTACGGCCTTACAACGGCCTACGGAACAGCCGTTACGGGAGCACCGGTGTCTGTCAGCGGATCGGTTGCAATGCCCGTGAGTTCTGTCATCGTTGGGTTGCTGCCCTGCACCCTCTACCATTTCAGGGCAACCGGGGTCAGCGGTGCCCTGACGGTAAATGGCGGCGATCTTACCTTCACTACCCTAAACGCCTCTCCGGTCGCCACACCGGTCGCTGCGACGTCTGTGACATCCACCACGGCTACCCTGAACGGAACCGTCAACGCCAATAACCTGAGCAGTACGGTTACCTTCGATTACGGGCTGACTGTCGCCTACGGCACAACGGTCCCAGGCGTTCCCAGCCCTGTTACGGGAAGTTCGGCCACCGCGGTGAGCGCTGCCATCACGGGTCTGCTCCCTGGAACCACCTACCATTTCAGGGTCAACGGAACCAACTCCTGCGGAACCACCAACAGCGCTGATATGACAGTTACCACGCCAGCTCTTGCCCCCAGTGTTGTCACCGTGGCGGCAACACTGGTCACCACCAGCAGCGCCACCCTGAATGGGACCATTCTTGCCAACGGGGCGAGCACCGCCGTTTTCTTTGATTACGGGTTGACCGTTGCCTATGGAACGACGGTCGCCGGCACGCCGGGCCCCGTCACGGGGAACACGGTGACCCCTGTCAGCGCCGCCATTACCGGACTGACCACCGGCACTACCTACCATTTCAGGGTGAGGGGGACCAATTCGATCGGTACCACCAACGGCAACGACCTTACCTTCATTACCGGATGCCCGGTTCCGGGCGCAGCAGGGACGGTCACAGGCCCGGCCAGTGTTTGTCAGAATGGAACCGGGTACGTGTATACCGTCCCCGTAATTGCCAATGCAACCACCTATAACTGGACGCTTCCAGCCGGGACGACCATCACCGCCGGAAACGGCACCAACTCCATAACGGTCAGCTTCTCCGGAACTGCCACCTCCGGAAATGTTTCTGTCGTGGGATCGAGTATCTGCGGCAACGGCACGGTTTCACCAAACCTGGCCGTAACCGTAAATCCCCAGCCTGTTCCCACTGTAACCGGTCCGGGAAACCTCTGTGCCGGGGCAATGGGCAACGTCTATACCACCCAGGCAGGGATGACCGGGTATATCTGGACTTTATCACCGGGAGGTACCATCACCGCAGGGGTAGGGACCAACTCCATCATGGTTAACTGGAACGCCGCCGGGGCCCAATCGGTATGTGTAAATTATACCAATACCGCCGGATGTACTGCATCGACCCCGGGATGCTATAATGTGACCATCAATGCATTACCCGTTCCCACCATTACCGGCCCATCGTCGGTTTGCATGAACTCCGCCGGAAATGTATATACCACACAGTCCGGGATGACCGGGTACACCTGGACCGTTTCAGCGGGCGGGTTGATCACGGCCGGTTCGACAACCAATGCCATTACGGTAACATGGTCAACAACAGGCGCTAAAACCGTAACGGTCAATTATACCAATGCAAACTCCTGCACCGCGGCAACCCCGGCCTCCTATGCTGTTACGGTGAATGCCCTGCCTGCGCCGGCCATTACCGGCACGGCGATCCTTTGCCAGGGTGCCACCGGCGTGGTTTACACAACCCAGGCCGGGATGACAAATTATGTCTGGACTGCCTCTTCCGGGGGAATTATCACAGCCGGCGGTACAGCCGCCAGCAATACCATGACCGTTACCTGGAATGGTTCCGGGGCACAGACTGTTTGCGTGAATTATACCAATGCAAACGGTTGTACAGCTGCTGCTGCAGTCTGTTTTAATGTCCAGGTTAATCCTACACCCACACCGACCATCGGCAGCAATAACGCGCCCTGCGTAGGTTCGACGGGGAACATGTATTATACCGAAGGTGGCATGACTGGTTATGTTTGGGCTGTATCAACCGGAGGAACGATTGTTTCAGGGCAGGGCACCAGCGCCATCAATGTAACCTGGACCGGTGTCGGCGCCCAGTGGGTAAGTGTAAATTACACAGGCACCACGGGCTGTTCCGCGGCGACCCCTTCCATTTACAATCTTTTCGTGAATCCCATGCCGAATGCCGCAGGCGCCATCACCGGAACTGCCACACTTTGTGCGGGTACCAACGGAGTCGCTTATTCCTGTGCTGAAATTCTCAATGCAAGTTCCTATACCTGGACACTCCCGGCCGGCGCCACCATCGCCACCGGTGCAGGCACCAGGAACATCACCGTTAACTTTGGCGTATCTGCCGTTTCAGGGAACATCACCGTTTCAGGAACCAACAGTTGCGGTAACGGTACCGCCTCTCCCGCCTATGCAGTAACCGTTAACCCGTTACCAGCCGCTGCCGGAACCATCACCGGACCAGCTTCCGTTTGCGTCGGATCAACCGGTGTTGCCTACAGTGTACCCGCTATCGCCAATGCAACCACCTATGTTTGGACGGTACCAGCAGGCGCCACCATCACTTCAGGCGGGACGACAAGAAATATTGTGGTCTCCTATGGAACTGCAGCAGGAACCGGCACGGTTACCGTCAAAGGAACCAATACCTGCGGAAATGGCACTGCTGCCACGCTGAACGTTACGATGAACGCCATCCCCGGTGCCCCTGTTGTTACCGTATCGGGAAATGTTCTTACCAGCAGCGCCGCAAGCGGCAACCAGTGGTATTACTCGGGTAACGCCATTGCAGGTGCCACCGGCCAGACCTACACCGTGACCCACAATACAGGTTACTACTGGTGTGTAGTCACAACCAACGGTTGTTCCTCCCCCGTTTCGAACAAGGTTTGGGTTGTCGTAACCGGTGTGCAGGAACTGCAGAACAGCAACTTCAGCGTTTACCCGGTTCCCAACGACGGCAGGTTTACCGTTTCCATCACCAGCCCTGTTCAGGAAAACTACTCCATCGAGGTGTATAACCAGCTTGGTGCGAAGATCTATGAACTCGGAGATGTTACGGTAAATGGCACATTCGAAAAACAGCTCGATCTCCGCCCGGTTTCAAACGGGATCTATTCCGTGGTATTCCTCAACAGCGAACATAAAGTTGTGAAGAAATTACTGGTAAACAAATAACATTGAAATGAGTAAACTGTTATGAAATATTGGATGATTTCATAACGATTTCACGTTGCTTATTATCCGATCAAAAAGAGGGTGTCCTGGCAGGACACCCTCTTTTGTTAATATTTTCTTAATAATGAAATGACCGGAGTCTCCCAAAATCTTTATACTTTTGTTAATTAAGAAACATCCCATTGATACAGATCGTTGAAAGGTTTGCCGGGCAGTCCTGTCTTACTGCCGGATATAATGCTGAACCTTCGGTTTCACAGTCGGGATCGGCAAGATATTGAACATACAGGATTGTTAATCATTTGAAAAAATCACTATGAAAAGATTTACACTTTTAGCCATTAGTCTTCTGGCAGTATTATTGATTGGTTTGCACAGTACCGGGTATTCCCAGTTTACGCCGGGAAACCTTGTAATATACAGGGTTGGTGACGGAGTCAATGCTTTGGTCAATACCGGGAATGCTGTGTTCCTGGATGAATATACCACCTCGGGGACCCTTGTCCAGTCGGTAGCCTTACCAACTGTTGTTACCGGTTCAAACCAGCCTCTCGTATCGGCCGGGAACGCCTCATCGGAAGGCCTGATGACCCGCTCTGCCGATGGCCAGTACCTGGTCATGGCAGGATACGGAGCCGCGCTTCCCAATGCGACGGTACTTACATCCTCTGCCTCCACCGCTATTCCCCGTATCATCGGGGTTGTCAGTGCAGCAGGCGTTATCAATACCACCACTGCATTAACTGATGCAGCAACCGGAAGCAACCCCCGGGCTGCCTGCAGTACCGACGGAACCAACTTATGGATCGACGGCGGAGTCGGCGGTGCGCGTTACGCAACCTTAGGGGCCACTATCTCTACCCAGCTGTCCACGACCGTTACCAATCTCAGGGGGCTCAATATCTTTGGCGGCCAACTTTACACCACCTCTGCATCCGGAGCGTTCCGTCTTGCAACCATTGGCACAGGTACACCTACCACCAGCGGCCAGACAACAACCAACCTTCCCGGGTATCCCACAAGCGGGGGCAGTCCCTATGGATTCTGCTTCTTCGACCTGGATCCTGCAACACCTGGTGTTGATGTTGTATATATCGCCGATGACGGAGGAACCATTCAGAAATATTCACTCGTTGCCGGCAGCTGGACATCAAACGGCACCTTAGCCTACGCCGCCATCAGAACCATCACCGGTACCGCAACAGGAACCAGTGTCACCCTATATGGAACCTCTGCCACAACTTCGTCACCCTACAACAGCAACCTCGTTACCGTGACCGATGCGTCGGGTTACAATGCGACAATTATCGGGACTGTTACCTCAATCGCAAACATTTCCTCAACGGCCAAGGCCTTCCGTGGTATTGCTTTTGCGCCGGGTTCGGCCATTTCAGCTCCAACGATTCAGGCCTCCAATATCAACTTCACGGGAATCTCCTCAACCGGCATGACCGCCAACTGGACCATCGGCAACGGCGCAAAACGGGTCGTCATCATGAATACGGTCAACAGTTTCACCAATCCGGCCGATGGCACCGATCCGGCTGCAAACACCACCTATGCCGGTAGCGGCGAACAGGTCGTTTACAACAATACCGGCAGCTCCGTGAGTGTTACGGGACTTACCGGCAGCACCACCTACTGGTTCAGGGTATATGAATATAACGGAACGGGGGCGACCACCAAATATCTCACCACAACCGCCACCCTGAACCCCAACAGCCAGGCGACCATCGCAGCCGCGACAGCCCCTGTGATCTCGTTGCCGACAGCGGTCACCATCACCAATACCACGGCAGTATTGGGCGGAACCATCACCAGCGATGGCGGCTCAGCCATTACCGAACGCGGCACTGTTTGGAAACTCACCACCGGCGTGGCCATCACCGACAACAAGCTTGCCGAAGGGGGCACCACCGTTACCGCTTTCTCCCACCTGCGATCGGCCTTACCCGCCAAGACACAGATCTTTTTTAAAGCATATGCCACCAACTCAGTGGGCACAACGCTCACCTCGGAGGCCTCATTTTTCACCCTGGCCAATGAGCCGACAACACATGTTACGGGATTTACCGCCGTGCCAACCGGGACAACCACCATTAACCTGACCTGGACTGCCGCCGCTACCGGCGCCGATGGTTACCTGATCCTGCAGAAAAACGGGGCGGCAGCACCCACAGGGATCCCCGTGGATGCCACCGGCTATACGGTGGGCGCAACTCTTGGCGATGGTACCGTTGCAGCCCTGGTGCTGCCGGGATCAACCCTGTCAAAAACCATCTCGGGTTTATCGCCTGCAACCCAGTATTCATTTACCATTATCCCTTTTGCATGGGACGGAACAAACAATGCGACCTATAACTATTATGTAGCACCGACAATCCCGAGCGCCAACGCCACCACCACTGGAACCGGTCCGGCTACCTATACCTGGCAGGGCGCCGACCTTGGCCTTTGGACCGTTACAACCAACTGGAATCCAACCCGGTTCGTGGTTGCTTCGACCGACATACTGCAGTTCAACGACGGTACCACGAAAACCGTGACAGGCGTTCCCGCAGCAGAAACCATCGGAAAACTGGTGATGTCGAACAATACCAACGTCAGCCTTCAGAGCGCTGCAGCCGCAACCCTTACCATCAGCGGGGTTGCAGGCACCGATCTTGATATCCCGGCAGGTTGCACCCTCAACCTGAACGGAACGGGCGCCATTACCATCAATATTTTAACGGCTGCAACCGGTGTCATCAGCGGCAACATGACCATGTCTTCAACGATTGCGACGGCGCACCGGCTGACTGCCGTTGACCCTTCGGGCATCACCTTCAACTCAGGAGCGGTCTTCACGGCGGGTCTCTTCTTCTCAGGAAATCCATTCGGGATCAGCAACCTTGGATCTGTTGTATTCGCAAGCGGATCGACCTTTATCCAGCAGGCCGGAAGCAACCCCTTCGGAGCAGCCCAGCCCACCAGCGTCGTAGTTTTTCAAACAGGAAGTCTCTATAAGGTCATCGCCAACCTGACGCCATCCTTCTCAGGCAGAACCTATGCCAATTTCGAGGTGGATGCGGCCGGTTTCGTTCTCACCCCGACCGGCGGAAGCCCTGTGGCGATGGACAACCTCACCGTAACCAACGGCACCCTTAATTTCAATGTGACCGGCCCTACCTCGGGCGTTCACCAGATCCATGGCAACATCGTGGTTGCCACCGGCGGAATCCTCAATTTCACGCCTGCCACTGCAGGAACCGTTACCCTTAACGGAACCGCCACCCAGACCATCTCCGGTGCCGGCACCATTACTACCAGCGCCAATTCGACCCTGGAGGTCATCAATACAAATGGCATCAACCTCAGCACGCCGGTTACCGTGAACGGGACCCTTAAACTGACCAACGGGCTGGTTACACTGGGATCCGCCAACCTCTTCCTGGGAACCACAGGCGCCATCTCCGGCACTCCTTCAGCCACGGCCATGATCGTAGCTACCGGAACAGGGCAGTTACAGAAGAGCTATGCAACAGGATTCACAGGCAGCTTCACCTATCCCGTTGGCGACAACACTGTTACGGCAGAATACTCACCGGTAACCCTGAATTTCACCAGCGGCACTTTCGCTGCCGGCAATTATGCCGGGGTAAACCTGGTGAATGCCAAATACCCGACCGACCCGAACACCGGGAGCTACCTGAAACGTTACTGGGCCTTAACCCAGAGCGGTATCACCGCCTTTATCTGCGGTGCCACCTTCCAGTATGTTCCAGCCGACGTGAACGGCACCGAAAGCCTGATCCTTTGCACGCTTGTCAACCCTACTCCCTACGTGCCTTACGATCCCGCTGTCGTCGCAACCCACCAGCTTACCGCCAGCGGGTTAACTTCGTTCGGAACCTTCACCGGCACACAGCCTCCTCCAAGTGTCATCACAACGGCTGCAACAGGCATCGGCGCCAACCTGGCCACCCTTAACGGCACCATCAACGCCAACAACCTCAATACAACGGCAAGCTTTGAATACGGGTTGACCGTTGCTTACGGATCTGTCGCAACGGCGACACCGGCCACCGCAACCGGGTATTCGGTAACAGGAATATCTGCAGCCATCACGGGACTTTCACCAGCCACCACCTACCACTTCAGGGCCAAGGGAGTCAACACCTCCGGAACCAATTATGGCGCCGACCTAGTTTTCTCGACGGGCTGCCCGATACCTTCTGCCGCTGGCGCCATTACGGGTCCGGCCACTGTATGCAGTACGGGAACAGGTTACATATTTACCGTCCCTGTAATTGCCAATGCCACCAATTATGTATGGTCGCTCCCGGCCGGCGCCATCATTACCGCCGGGGCTAACACCAATACGATTACCGTCAGTTTCCCGGCCGGTTCGGCTTCAGGAAATGTGACCGTTACCGGGACCAGCATCTGCGGCAGCGGAACCGTTTCAGCCCCGCTGGCAGTAACCGTCAACCCGTTACCGGTACCCTCCATCACAGGCCCTGCGAATGTCTGCATCAGTTCATCCGGGAATGTCTATACCACCCAGACCGGTATGACAGGCTACACCTGGACCGTTTCGGCTGGCGGCAATATTACCGCCGGGGCAGCCTCCTCCAGCATAACGGTGACCTGGACCACTTCAGGCGCTAAAACCGTCACAGTCACCTACACGAACGGGAATGGCTGTACTGCGGCAACTCCCTCATCCTACGCAGTTAATGTTTCAGCCCTGCCGACACCGACCATTGCCGGGCCCAGTGTCGTTTGCGCCAACCAGGCAGGGGTTGTTTATACCACGGAAGCCGGAATGACCGCCTACAACTGGTCAGTATCACTCGGCGGAACCATTGTGGCCGGTGCCGGAACCAATGCCATCACGGTATCATGGCCCTATGCAGGGAACCGGTCCGTCAGCGTAAACTACTCTAATACCACCGGGTGCAGCGCACTAACCGCAACCACCCTCAATGTCACCATCAACCCCGCTGCCGTACCCACGATCGGCAGCAGCAACGCACCCTGTGTCGGTTCAACCAACAACCAGTATATCACCAATGCGGGAATGTTGAATTATCTTTGGGCCGTATCTGCCGGAGGAACCATCGTTTCGGGACAGGGTACCAACACCCTCAATGTTACGTGGACCGGTGTCGGTGCGCAATGGGTGAGCGTGAGCTATTCGAATACATACGGATGTGCCGCTGTTACGCCAACAGTTTACAACCTCTTTGTGAACCCGTTGCCCAATGCCGCCGGAGCCATCACAGGCACTGCATCGCTTTGTGCCGGAACAAACGGAGTAGCATACTCCTGTGCTGAAATTCTCAACGCCACCACCTATACCTGGACACTTCCTGCCGGAGCCACCATTGCTACAGGAGCCGGAACGAGGAACATCACCGTAAACTTTGGCGCCAGCGCGGTATCGGGAAATATCACCGTTGCCGGTACAAACAGCTGCGGCAACGGGACTGTTTCTCCTGCATTTGCCGTTACCGTAAATCCTCTTCCTGCTGCTGCAGGCGCCATCACGGGTCCGGCTTCGGTTTGCGTGGGATCAACCGGTGTTGCCTATAGCGTCGCGGCCATTGCCAATGCCACTGCTTATGTCTGGACAGTCCCGGCCGGAGCAACCATCACTTCCGGGGGTACAACGCGGAACATCACCGTTTCCTATGGTACTGCTGCCGGCACCGGGGTGATCACGGTAAAAGGCACCAACACCTGCGGAAACGGAGCTGTTGCGTCAATCAATGTCACGATGAATGCGATCCCGCCTGCACCGGTCATCACCATTTCCGGAAATGTTCTTACCAGCAGCGCCCTTACAGGCAACCAGTGGTATTACGAGGGCACCGCCATCGCTGGTGCAACCAGCCGTACCTATACCGCAACCCACCATACCGGCTATTACTGGTGCGTTGTGACAACCAACGGATGCTCTTCGCCAATTTCCAATAAGATCTGGGTGGTTCTCACAGGGATGCAGGAGGTTGAAAACAGCAGCTTCAGCATCTACCCGGTACCCAACGACGGTCGTTTTACCGTTTCGATAACCAGCCCCGCTTCGGAAACCTATACCATTGCCGTTTACAACCAGTTGGGAGCGAAGATCTACGAACTCGGTGATGTGAATGTTGCCGGCACTTTCGAGAAACAGATCGACCTGCGCCCGGTACCGACCGGCATTTATTCGGTGGTATTCTTCAACAGTGAACACAAGGTTGTGAAGAAGCTGATCGTGAGCAAATAGCGGGTAATAACATGCTTTCACAAAGCCGTTTCCACCCGGGGACGGCTTTGTTTTTTACAGTCGGGCCGTAAAATAATATCCTGCCGGAATCGCAGGACAAGAGTGATTTGCAGAGGATTTTGAACTGTTTTTTTGAAAAAAAGCAAATTTTATGTACTTTTACATGAGATTAGCCGTAAACTGGCTGTTTGTTTTGCTTTCGTCTTAATTAAATGGTTATGAAACATAAAATAATAATCCTGCCTGTCATTTTTCTTGCATCTTTACTGATACTGCCCGGTTTTCTCGCTGCAAGAAATGCACCGATCACCACTGCAGGATCCTCAACGGTCTGCCCGGGCGGCAATGTAACGGTTCCCGTTACCGTTACTTCATTTACAAGTATCGAAGCTATTACCCTGCGACTTGACTATAATCCCAATGAGCTGAACTTTGTTGGTTTTGCCAACCTGAACGCGGCAATCGCCAGCGGTTCGGTGAATACCGTCAACGTTAGCCCGACCCTGACGAAAATCATGATTGTCTGGTCAGATATTACCCCGATTTCACTTGCAAACGGTTCTAAACTGGTTGATCTGAACTTTACCCTAACCACCGGAATCCCTCTGATTACTTTCAACAACACCGACAATGGCGGCGGGGATTGCGAATATGCTGACGAAAACGGGGCTCCCATGAATGATGTGCCAACCTCTACCTATTATATCAATGCCACCATTTCCAACAACTATATCGGCGATGCCGGTATCATCACAGGAACGCAGGTGCTGTGTGCCGGCACCAATAATGTTGCCTACAGCGTGCCCGCCATCACCAATGCCACCGGATATATCTGGACAGTTCCAACCGGAGGATCGATCATTTCAGGAGGCAATACCCGTTCTATTGTTGTAAACTATGCAACAACCGCCTCATCCGGTAATATTACGGTGAAGGGGACAAATTCCTGCGGGCAGGGTTTGCCTTCAAGTCTCCCGATTACGATAAATCCTTTGCCTGTGCCGGTCATAACGGGTTCTGCCGCAGTTTGCGCCGGATCCACAGGAAATGGCTATTCAACCTCTACGGGCATGACCGGTTATGTATGGACCGTTTCGGCAGGGGGCACGGTTACGGGAGGCTCAGGAACCTCCGCTATTACGGTTACCTGGAATACATCCGGAGCCCAGACGGTCAGCGTGGTTTATACCAACACGAGCGGATGCACGGCAGCTCCTCCTACCATAAAAACAGTGACGGTTAATCCTCTCCCGGTCCCGACGATCACCGGGAACAGCAGCGTGTGTGCCGGCGCTGCCAATGTCCCCTATACAACGGAAGCCTCTATGTCATCGTATGCGTGGAATATCCCTGCAGGCGGAACGATCGTTTCAGGCGCCGCCACGAATTCCATCCTGGTTAACTGGACTACCGCGGGTTCACAGGCAGTTACCGTCAATTATGCCATACCTGCCACCGGTTGTACTGCTGCAACCCCGGTTTCAAAAGCTGTCACGGTAAACTCATTGCCAGTGCCATCGATCACAGGTGCGGGCAGCGTATGTGCAGGTTCGGCAGGGAATACCTACACCACCGAAACCGGGATGTCGGCATATGTCTGGAATGTCAGTGCAGGCGGATCTGTCACGTCCGGAGGCGGAGCTTCCAGCAATAACGTAACCATCACCTGGACCACGGCAGGGGCGCAATCGGTAACCTGTAATTACACAACCCCTGCCGGGTGTACGGCAGTTTCCCCCACTTCGAAAACCGTCACGGTTAATACCTTGCCGGTGCCGACCATTTCAGGCCCTTCAAACGCCTGTGCCGGCTCGCCAGGTAATGTCTATTCCACGGAAACGGGGATGACGGGTTATACCTGGATTGTATCTGCCGGCGGATCCGTGACGAGTGGAGGGGGCACTGCGAACAACTCCGTCACGGTGACCTGGAACACAGCAGGGTCGCAATCGGTCAGTTGCAATTATACCAATCCGGGAGGCTGTTATGCAGCATCAGCTACCAGCAAGCCGGTGACCGTGAATGCACTGCCGGTCCCAACCCTGACAGGCCCCCTTTCGGTTTGCAACGGATCTTCAGGCAACATTTACTCCACCGAGAACGGGATGACAGGTTATTCATGGATCATCTCTGCCGGAGGATCCGTTACGGGTGGCGGCAGTCCGACAAATAATACCGTGACGGTTACCTGGAACGGATCGACACCCCAAACCGTAAGCGTCAACTATACAAATCCATCGGGATGCAGTGCCCTGAATCCTGTCGTAACCAATGTAACCATCAATCCCCTGCCGGCCCCGACAATTACGGGATCTTCATCGGTGTGCGAAGGAACAACCGGCGTCGCCTATACCACGGAAGCAGGCATGTCCAGTTACCTGTGGACGGTATCTGCCGGTGGTGCCATTACAGCAGGCACCGGCACGAATAATATCACAGTTTCCTGGATCTCCGCCGGAACCCAGACGGTATCGGTCAACTACACCAATGCCGGCAACTGTACTGCCGGCGCCCCTGTTTCCAAAACGGTAACCGTGGCCCCCTTCCCGGCCGCAGCAGGTGCGATCGCCGGGAATGGCAGCGTTTGCGCAGGAAGCAGCGGTATTCCCTACTCTGTTTCACCAGTTGCCAATGCCTCATCGTACAACTGGGCACTGCCTGGCGGCGCCACGATAGCAACAGGTTCTGGGACCAGCAACATCACCGTGAACTTCAGCGCATCGGCTGTCGCAGGGAACATCACCGTAACAGGCACGAACTCCTGCGGTAACGGGACAACTTCCCCCTCGTTGCCCGTAACTATTTTCCAGATGCCCGCAGCAGCAGGACCTGTCACCGGGCCAAACCTTGTCTGCGCCGGAACCAACAATGTGGTTTACAGTGTTGCATCCATTGCCAATGCTGTAACCTACGACTGGACGGTACCCGCAGGAGCCTCGATCACAGCCGGCGCCACGACAAACCAGATTACTGTCAGCTTCAGCCTGACAGCAGGAACGGGAAACATTACCGTTAAAGGAACCAACGTCTGTGGAAGCGGCGCCGTTTCTCCCGCGCTGACCATAACCATGGTAGCCTCCCAGGGGGCGCCCGTGGTAACAGCCTCGGGTTCCCTTCTGACCAGCAGCACCCAGTCGGGCAACCAGTGGTATTACGAAGGAACAGGCGCCATCCCCGGAGCGACATCGCAAACCTATACCGCAACGATAACCGGCTGGTACTGGACCGTGGTGATGGGTGTAGGATGCCCGTCGCTTGAGTCAAACCATGTGTATGTCCTTTTTGATGGCCTCGATGAACTGGCAACCGGTAAAATCAGAGTTTTCCCTGTTCCGAATGACGGGCGTTTTAAAGTCTTCATTCCAGAAACGGCTTCTTCAACTTACACGATCCTGGTTTTCAACCCGCTTGGTGAAAAGATTTTCGAACGTGACGACATCCGGGCACAAAGCGCTGCCGAGCTGCTGATCGATATCCGTCCTGCAGTCAGTGGCATGTACTCCGTACTGTTCCTCAGCAGCGATCATACGGTGGTGAGGAAAGTACTGGTAAAATGAGGTTTGCATTTCTCATTTCCCTGGCCTGCGTACTGGGATGCCCTGGATATTCACAATATTACAGTACCGGGCAGGATCCCGCATCGGTCAGTTGGCGGCAACTTAAAACCGACCGTTACAACCTGATCTACCCTGCCTCCTTTGAACCGAAGGCCCAGTATCTTGCCAATATCATGGATATTGTTGCGAGACATGAAACCTGCACCCTGCATGCCAGGGTGCCCCGGATACCGCTGCTGCTGCATACACAGTCGGCCTTGTCAAACGGGATAACCGTCTGGGCGCCAAAACGGATTGAATTATACCCCTGTGCGCCGCAGCAGTCATATCCTGAAGAGTGGCTTGAACAGCTGGCCGTGCACGAGTACAGGCACGCCGTCCAGATCAGCAAGATCAATGCAGGATTTACAAAAGTGCTCGGGTATCTCTTCGGCGAGCAGGTCACCGGGGCAGTGCTGGGGTTGTATATCCCGACCTGGTTTCTCGAAGGCGATGCCACTATTACCGAAACCGCCCTGACAAATACAGGCAGGGGGCGATCGGCGCTGTTTGAAAGCACCCTGAAGGCGCAGGTTGTTGAGAAGGGTCCCTATTCCTTTGATAAGGCGACCCTGGGATCCTACAAGACCTTCATCCCCGATGCCTATTCCCTTGGCTATTACATTACAGGCCAGGCGCGGAAAATTTACGGAGCTGGTGTTTGGAACGCAGCGCTTGACCGTACCGCCAGATTTCCCTTCATGGTTGTACCCTTCAACAGCGGGATTCACAAGGTGACCGGATTATGGAAAACCCAACTCTATCAAAAATCACTGGCAGAACTTGACAGCAACTGGCATAAAACCTTGCGGGAATCGTCCTGTACCCCGATGCGTTACCTCACAAAACGAAACCGGAAGAGCTATGCTTCCTACAACAACCCGCTGGTTCTAAACGACTCGCTGCTGCTTGCCGACAAATCATCGGTCGATGATGTTGACAGGTATGTCATAATAAACCGGAATACCGGCAGGGAAAAGAGGCTGCTGACCCCTGGGTTCCATATCAGCGGAACGATTTCCGCAGGAGGAAGTTTCCTGGTATGGACGGGAATCAACAGTGACAAGCGCTGGGGCAACCGTGATTATACGGTGATCAGGCTGTATGATTTCAGGACTGGTAAAACCAGGGACCTGACCCATAAAACCCGCTATTTTTCACCTGTTCTGACACAGGATGGCTCCCAACTGGCCACCATGTATGTATCACCGGAGAACCAGTGCTTTATCGACATCCTGGGGGTCCCCTCAGGAAACCGGTTGATACGTTTTCCCATGCCCGGCCACTGCCAGGTGAGCTCGCCGGCCTGGTCGCCCGATGGTAAAAGGATCATATTCATCCTCCTCAATGAAAAGGGAGAATCGCTGGCCGACCTCGATATCGAAACCGGGAAAACCAGGACACTGCTTCCCTTTTCTTTCAATGAAATAACAGGTCCCGTAAGGTTTTACAGGAATTTTATCATTTATAGCCTTGACAGGGCCGGTTCGTTGAATATCTATGCCCTGGACACATTGAGCCGGGTGGTTTCCAGGATCTCTAACGGCCGTTATGCCACCTTTCATCCCGCATTTTCGCCGGATCATAAATTCATGATCTGTTCCGATTACACTTCCGATGGCCTGCAGGTTGCCGAAATCCCCGTTGATCCTGCTTCCTGGATACACGTTGACTTGGGAACGGATCAATCGTGCCGGCTTCACGAGGCCATGGCAAAGCAGGAAACCGTCAATATCCAGGACAGTGTTTTTGACCGGAAGCTTTATAAAATGAATGGTTCCGGCGCTTTTAACCTGGAGGCCGACACCATCAGGGCGACCCTCTATCCGACCCGCAAATATTCAAAGTTGCGGCATCTTTTTAATCCGCACAGCTGGGCCCCGGCTTCCTTTGATGTCAGCAACCTGACCATCAGCCCCGGGGTGATGCTTCTCTCGCAGAACACCCTCAGCACCATGATTGCAGGGGCCGGCTGGGAATACAACGTCAATGAACAGACCGGGAAATTTTATACCAGCATCAGCTACCGGGGATGGTATCCTCAAGTCGATTTCAGGTTTGACCTTGGCAACCGTGCCGCCTATTTCACCTACCGCGGGAGCCCCGAACTGCACCGTTTTACCTGGCAGGAGACCAATGCCAGCATTATGCTGAGCATCCCCTGGAATTTTTCGCACGGAACCTATATCCGTTCCCTGCAGCCCGCCTTGGGTACTTCGCTGATCGGCGTGCTTCATAACGCCTCAACCCCTGACCGGTTTACCAGCGGCATGATCCAGACCATGGCTTACCAGTTGAGTGCGACGCAATACCTGCAGATGAATCAAAAGGATCTCTATCCCCGGTTCGGACAATCCATCAGCATATCCTACTATAATACGCCCTTCGGGGGAAACAACCTGGGTTCGCTGTTTGGAAGTTCCATCAACCTTTATCTCCCCGGGATCTTCCGCCACCAGGGCATTTGTCTTTATGCCGGTTACCAGGCTCGCCGTGAACATTATATCCCCTCCTATTCATTTGCCGACATTATCCGCTATCCGAGGGGTTATTCCGGTGCTTATGACCGGGATCTCTACTCTTTCAGCGCAAATTACAAATTCCCCCTGCTTTATCCCGATCTAAGCCTTGGTTCGGTTGTTTACCTGAAACGTATCAAGTTAAACCTCTTTTATGACTGGGCAAATGGAATAAACCGCGGATATATCAACAACTACCAGTCAACGGGAGGGGAACTTACGGCCGATTTTCACCTCCTGAGATTCATTGCCCCCCTGGAGATGGGCATTCGCACTGTTTTCTACCCGGCTGCAGGCGGCTATGGCTTTGAGTTTTTATATGCCATTACCTATTGACCATTGCGGACCCCAGGCAGAAACCGGGTGATTGCATGGTAAAAAGATTAAATTTGCAATAGCATTGTTACCCAAATCAATCACCGGCAAACTCCTGGTGTGGCGTCTTCGTCACATCAAACAGCAGCAATTCATCCTGATCCTCAGCATCCTGGTAGGGATCGGAAGCGGGTTGGCTGCCGTGATACTCAAAAACACCCTGTACTATACCAACTACTTCCTGACCAACGGGTTCAGCTATCATGGCATTTACTACCTTTTCCTTGCCTTCCCGGTCATCGGGATCATCCTTACCCTGTTATTTATCAAATTTATCGTCAAGGATAATATCAGCCATGGGGTCAGTAAAGTCCTCTATGCCATTTCAAAAAACAACAGTCAGATCAGGACCCACAATACTTTTTCCTCCCTGATCGCCTGCACCCTTACCCTGGGGTTCGGGGGGTCGGTAGGCCCGGAAGCACCCATCGTGCTAACAGGCTCTGCAATCGGATCCAACCTTGCCCGCCTGTTCCGGCTCGATTACAAAACCACGACGCTGCTGATCGGCTGCGGCGCTGCGGGTGCCATTGCCGGGATCTTTGAAGCCCCCATCGCAGGTGCTATCTTCGTCCTTGAAATCCTGATGCTCGACCTTACCGTTACCACCCTGATACCCCTGCTGATCACAACGGTTACCGCCTCCCTGGTGGCTTACCTCTTTATGGGCAATGATGTGCTGTTCTCCTTCACCCTGAACAGTCCCTTCATCCTCAGGCATATTCCCTATTATATCCTGTTGGGCATCTTCACGGGACTGGTATCGGTTTTTTTTATCAGGGGAAGTATCGGCATTGAATCGCTGCTGAAGAAAATCCCGGCAGCCCCGCGGGTCGGTATCTCGGGAATCCTGCTGGCCGTGCTCATCTTTGCCTACCCATCGCTTTTCGGGGAGGGTTATACCGTATTAAAGGGAGTGATCAACGGCCACGGGGAGATTATCGGCAATTCACTGCTCTTTGGAGAGCTGAAGCAAAACCACTGGATGTTCCTGGTGATCATCTTCGGGCTGATCATCATGAAGGTCATTGCCATGGCCCTCACGCAGGGCAGCGGGGGTATCGGCGGCACCTTCGCACCCTCGATTTTTGTGGGGGCCATCTGCGGGTTCTTCTTTGCCAAACTGCTCAATTCGACGCTCGGCCTGCATATCGCACCAAGCAACTTCGCCCTGGTCGGAATGGCCGGGGTGATGGCCGGGGTAATGCACGCCCCGCTCACCGCCATCTTCCTGATCGCTGAAATTACCGGGGGCTACCTGTTGCTGACCCCCCTGATCATGGTCTCGGCAATCGCCTACCTTACCTCCCATATCTTCGAAAGCCATTCCATCTATACACGCCAGCTGGCGGCCCGAAAAGAGCTGATCACCCACGATAAGGACAAAGCCGTGCTATCCTTTATGTCGCCCAGACAACTGATTGAAACCAATTTTGCCCGGGTCAGCCCCGACGCAACCCTGGGCGAACTTGTCAAGGTGGTGGCGACCGCCTCACGCAATATCTTCCCGGTGGTTGATGCGGAAGGCTCTTTTTATGGTATCGTCATGCTGGATAATATCAGGCAGATCATGTTCGACCAATCCATCTACGATGTGACCTATGTGAGGGACCTGCTGTTCATGCCCGATTATGCCATTAATCCAAATGATTCGATGGATGTTGTCATCCAGCTTTTCGAACAAAGCGACCGCTACAACCTGCCCGTACTGCTCGACGGGAAATACATCGGGTTTATTTCCAGGGCGAATGTATTCTCGCAGTACAGGGAATTACTGAGGAAATTTTCCGAAGATTAATTCAGCCCGGGCGGTTTGCCAGCCAGTATTTCTGTAAAGTTTGCCTTGTCGATCGCCGGCTGCTTCGGATGTGCCGTTGAGATTTTTTTTTATTTAAAAAAGGAGGACTGCGAAATGAAACTACGGTTTGGTTATGAATTGATTGCAGGCATGATCCTGCTGTCGGCAATTCTCCTGTTTGGCGTACAGGGGCTGGCGGCGATGGCGTTACTTATTCAGTGAACGAACACCTAATCGGAAAGAACTGGCTGGGGCTGGTACTTGCATCGTTCCTGATCGCACACGGGGCTGCCGGGTTGGTTATCTTAAGCAAGGAGTAGGATTTGTTGCGCTTCCCAAAACGGTGAGGGTGTCCCAAAAGGTCGCCCTCTTTTTTTTTTATTGTCTTCAATCCGTGCAATCACAAGTCACCGCATCGCGTCTACGCCTGGGTCATTCACAAAGAGTTGTCTAAGA
>JBAXOB010000016.1:0-85782 GCA_037133475.1 Bacteroidota bacterium | reverse complement strand
GGCTTCCTGTTGCACCACCGTTCTTGGTCCACAATACGCTGGCATAGTTGGTCGCACTGGCATCCAAAATATGGTACGAGGCAGAATTACAGATGGTGGTATTGTTGCCTGCAAAGGCGGTAGCCGCCTTCCAGATCGTCAGCACCATGAAATCGTTCGTACTTGAACAAGAGCCATTTCCGGCAGCAGTTAAGGTTAACTGTACCTGGCCTGTAGCAATATCTGACGCACTGGGGGTGTATACTGCAGGAAGAATCGTTGCATCGGCAAAAGTTCCGGTACCATTGGTAGTCCATAACAGGGAGGCATAATGTGACCCTGATCCTGACAAAGTATAAGATCCTGCTGAACTGCAAATCGAAGCATCATTGCCGGCATTGATAGACGGAGCACGCGTGATTGAAAGCACCATGTTATCTGATGCAGTCGAACAAGCGCCTAATCCGGCGGCTGTAAGAGTCAGCGTTACAGATCCGGCTGAAATATCAGCAGCACTAGGAATATAGGTCGGGTTTAATGAGGTACTCGAAACGAAGGTTCCAGTTCCGCTTGATCCCCAGTTCAGACTTGCATAGTTGGTTGCAGTGGCTCCTGAAATAACATAGCTGCTCCCTTCACAAATTGTGGCATCGGGAC
This sequence comes from Bacteroidota bacterium, assembly GCA_037133475.1. GTDB lineage: Bacteria > Bacteroidota > Bacteroidia > Bacteroidales > FEN-979 > CAIVAT01. The sequence continues at coordinate 85,146 of JBAXOB010000016.1, read as the reverse complement.
CTGCTCCTGCAGCCGGGCCTGGTGTAATGGTGAGGATCATCTGATCAGTGGCGGCTGTGGCACAGGGTGAAACCGCGCTCACATGTAACGTCAGTACAACAGGTCCGGTTTCAGTCGGATTTGGCGTATAGGTTGGTGTTAACGTGGTGGCACCCGTCAGTGTGCCCAGCCCGTTATGGGTCCACAGAACAGCCGAACTGTTCGTTGCACTTGCCCCGCTGACCACATAAGCTGCATTTCTGCATACCGCTCCGTCATCTCCGGCATTGGCCGTGGGTCCCGACTGAATCGTCAGCACCATGGAACGTGTTATGTTGGCACAGGGAGCATTTGCATTTACCGTCAATGACAGTGTTACACTGCCGCTGGTAATATCGGCCTGACTTGGCATATAGATCGGATTCGGGATGGTGGTATTGCTGAAAATACCGTTTCCGCTTGTGGTCCACGCCAATGAGTTATAATTCTGGGCATTGGATGTAAGCTGATAATCTGATCCGGCACAAATGGTAGTATTCGACAGGGTGAGCGCTGAGGGTTGCGCATGAACGGTCAGCACCATTGAACTTGTTGCATCCGTACAAGGACTTCCTGCAACGGCCCTGAGGGTAAGCGTTACGCTTCCGTTGGTGATATCCGCCGCACTCGGTGTATAGGTCGGATGGAGGGTGGTCGCGTTCGGCGTAAAGGTGCCGCTTGTCGGGGATGTCCATAAAACACTGGCATAGTTTGTAGCAGTTGCTCCTGTTAAAGCATACCCTGATCCGCTGCAAGCAGCGCCATTCGGACCGGCATAGGCGGCAGGTGTTTTGGTGATGGTCAGTGTCATCGCACTGGAGTCACCGGAACATGGGATTCCGCAGCAACTTGAACATTTGATGTACAGAACAACGGAGCCATTGGTGATATCAGCTGCTCCCGGTGTATAGGTAGGATGCAGGAGGGTCGGATCATTAAAATATCCCGTTCCGTTGGTTCCCCAGGTCATATTTCCGCAATTGAGTGCGCTGGAGGCATTTGGCGTATAGGTCGAACCCTGGCAAATTGTTGCGTTTGATCCTGCATCAACGTGGCAGGGAGGATAAATCGTTACATCAATCAGGTCCTTGACGGTGTCACAAACACCATTGTAAATGCCCCATGAGAAGGTGTAGGTTCCGGCAACCAGGTTGCTGACAAGGGTTGACGGACTTCCCGGTGTTGCGATTACCGCATCGGAGGCTCCGGCAGGTTTGGAAACCAACTGCCATAAACCTGTTCCGAATCCGGGTGTATTGCCGGTAAGGGTTGTGGAGACTGTTGTCGCATTCAGACACAGTTTCTGGTCATTCCCGGCAAAGGGAGATGACGGGGAATGATAGTTGGTCACGGTCATATCCGCCGAATCCTTGCAAACACCGGAACCATAGGTCGTGCTGATCGTATAACGGAACACATAGGGGGTGCTGCTTCCAACAAGTCCGACAACCGTAGCAACAGGTGAATTTGAAGGCGATGGCGTCACAACACTGGGCCCTGAAACAAACTTCCAGCTGCCAGTACTTCCTGTTGGCGGCCAGTTGCCGGTAAGGAAGGTCGTGTACTGGTTACACAAGCGCTGATTAGGTCCGACAACAGCCGTTGGGGATGTACCCACCGTTACGGTTGCACAATTCGAAGTCAGCGAATTACAACCATTAACCGGTTGGGTAACTAACACCTGGTAATAGGTAGTCTGTGTAAGTCCCGTAGCGGTATAACTGCTGTTGGTAGCCCCTCCGATACTTGAGAAACCGCTGCAGCCGGTCACACTTGACTGCCACTGGTAATTGAACGACCCTGAACCACCTGATGCAGCTACCGTCATCGTATGGGTAGAGGAACTGCAGCCCAGGGTTGTACCGACAGGCTGAACGGCAATGGTAGGATCTGCAACAATATTTACGAAGGCACAGGTTGACTCCAGTTGAGCACAGCTGGGCGATGAAACACTGATGATACATTTGTAATATCTGACACCCGCCGGCAAGGCATTGGTCGTATAGGTGTTGTTGGTCGCCCCTGAAATGTTGAAATATCCATAATCACAGTCAAAAGGTGAAACCTCCCACTGATAGGAATAGGTTGATGTTCCGCCGTCGGAACCTACCGACACACTTAAGGTTGCTGTTCCGCCTGTACAAAGCTCCGTACTGGCAACAGGTTCGGTGATAATATGGGGAATGTGGACCGTCACTGTATTTGAAGTGACCGGATCGCAACCATTACCGGTGGCGGAAAGCTGCACCCTGAACTGGGTTGAAGCTGTCAGCGACTGGGTGGTATAGCTCGGATTTGTGGCTGTACCGGGCGCTGTTACCCATGAAGAACCGTTATAATATTGCCACAGGTATTGCAACGAAGGAGTTCCTCCGCTGGCGATTACCGAAAGGACCGTAGTCGCCCCACTGCAGATGGTTGCATCAACAGGCTGTGTATCGATCGTCGGATCAGGAACAACGGTAACGGTTGCGGGTGAACTGTATGCAGTATTGCAATCACTTCCCGTAGCTGAGACAACAGCCTGGTAATACGTTGTAACGGTCAGTGCCGGTGTGGTATAGGAAGACAAGGTAGCCCCGGAAATATTCGACCAGGGTCCCGATGAACTTGCAGTTGAATTCTGCCACTGGTAGGTCAGGAATGGCGTACCGCTGGTTGCAGTGATCGTCATGTAGTGGTAGCCGCCTGTGCAGATTGTTGCGCCTACAGGCTGGGTATTGATAGTCGGATCTGAAACGACAGTAATGGTTGCAGGATCTGAGGTTGCTGTTCCGCATCCGTCGCCGGTTGCCGTAACATAGCACCTGTACTGGTAAGTTCCGGGCAGGATAAAGTTTGAAGCAGTAAGAGCATTCGTTGATTCACCTGAATAGACAGAACCTGAAGGAGTGCCATTGACAACAGCATTCCAGGTTGAACCATTATAGTATTGCCATTCATATACAAGAGCCGGAGTTCCGCCGGTAGCCACGATGCTTACACCGGAGGTTCCTCCGACACAGATTGCCGCAGGATTTACGGGCTGGGTTACGATACTCGGATCGGCAATTACATTGTAGGAGGCTCCTGCACTGTTAAAGTCGCAACCCGAGGAGTTATTGGTTGTCAACCGGTACTGGTAGGTTCCCGCGACAGATGCCCCGGAAATGGTCATTGTGGCAGTTGTATTATTGGTATAGGTGGTTCCTGCGGGCGTACCATTCACAACATCATTCCAGGAGCCATTGTTGTATTGCCAATTATAGGTTGGTGTTCCCGTGCCTCCGCTGATCGTGCTGCTGACATCCGTTGTTCCACCGACACAAATACTGGAATGGGTGAATGACGGGGTTGTAAGCGTAGGATCGGGAATAACGGTAACCGTTATGTTTGACGAAGTGTCGGGGTTGCAGCCGTCGCCGGTTGCCGTAACCACGCAATGATAGACGTAACTGCCAGCCGATGTAATCCCGACAACCGAGAAGGTAGTACCCGTTGCCCCCAAATAGGTTGAACCGGCAGGGGTTCCGTTTACCACATTACTCCAGATAGAACCGTTATGATATTTCCAGTGATAATTCAGTGATGGGGTTCCGCCTGTTGCAACAATGGTCATATTGGCCGTTGTTCCGCCGACACAGATATCGGCAGGACTGTTGGGTTGTGTGGTGATGGAAGGATCGGCAATCACAGTGATGAAGGCTGAAGTTGTGGTTGCAGTTCCGCATCCATTGCCGGTAGCCGTGATATAACAGTTGTACTCATAAGTACCCGGCGTAGAAATTCCTGCAACAGAAAGACTGTTGGATGTTGCTCCGGTGTATGTTGATCCTGCTGGCGTGCCATTGGAAACAGCGTTCCAGGTGGATCCGTTTTTATATTGCCATTGGTAAACCAGGGAAGGCGTGCCTCCCGAGGCAACCACGCTCATCCCTGCAGTTCCGCCAACACAAATTGCAGCGGGACCCGAAGGCTGGGTGGTGATGCCGGGATTCCCGACAACAACGTATGAGGCACCTGCACTGTTCTTGTCGCAACCCAGCGAATTGTTGGTGGTAAGGCGATACTGGTAAGTTCCTGCAACGGATGCGCCAGAAATGGTCATCGTTGCAGTGGTACTGTTGGTGTACGTAGTTCCTGCCGGGATGTTGTACACAACATCGTTCCAGGATGTCCCATTGTAATATTGCCATTTATAGGTCGGTGTCCCGGTACCTCCGCTGATGGTGCTGGTGACATCGGTGGTTCCCCCGATACAAATTGTTGTATTGGTAAACACCGGTGTTGTTAACGTAGGATCAGGAACAACAGTAACGGTAACCGGACTTGAAGTGATCGGGTTGCAGCCATCTCCGGTTGCTGTAACGACGCATTGGTACTGGTAACTGCCTGCTACCGAAATTCCTGCCACTTTGAAGGAGGTAAGGGTAGCACCGGTGTAGGTTGATCCTGCAGGAGTGCCATTAACTACATTGTTCCAGCTTAACCCGTTATAATACTGCCAGTGATAGACCAGCGACGGAGTTCCTCCAGTGGCTGCTATCGTCATATAGTCGGTCGTCCCGCCTGTACAAATATCGGCTGGGCTGGTGGGTTGGGTCGAAATGGATGGATCCGCAATCACAGTGATGAAAGCAGATGTCGTGGTCGCAGTTCCGCAGCCACTGCCGCTTGCCGTTATATAGCAATTGTATTCGTAGTTACCCGGCGTTGAAATTCCGGCAACCGCAAGGCTGCTGGTTGCTGCCCCGGTATAGATTGAACCTGCTGGTGTGCCATTGACAACAGCGTTCCAGGTGGATCCGTTATAATACTGCCACTGGTAAGTCAGGGATGGTGTGCCTCCCGAAGCAACCACGCTTACTCCTGCTGAGCCGCCAACGCATATGGCGTCGGGACTGGTTGGTTGCGTGACGATGCCCGGATCCCCGATAACAATGTAGGAAGCTCCCGCACTGTTCTTGTCGCAACCCAGTGAATTGTCGGTTGTAAGGCGATATTGGTAAGTTCCCGCCGAGGAGGCCCCGGAAATGGTCATCGTTGCGGTTGTATTGTTGGAATAGGTAGTCCCTGCAGGCGTTCCGTTTACAACTTCATTCCATGATGTGCCATTATAATATTGCCACTTGTAGGTTGGTGTTCCTGTGCCGCCGCTGATGGTGCTGGTGACATCGGTGGTTCCCCCGGTACAAATAGTTGTGTTGGTAAACACAGGTGTTGTAAGCGTAGGATCAGGAACGACAGTAACCGTTACATTTGACGAAGTGTCAGGGTTGCAGCCGTTACCGGTTGCTGTGACTACGCAATGATACACGTAGCTGCCGGCTGATGAAATACCGGCTACTGAGAAGCTGGTACCCGTGGCTCCCGAATAAGTTGAACCTGCAGGGGTTCCGTTTACCACGTTGCTCCATACAGCCCCATTCAGATACTTCCACTGGTAATTCAGAGAAGGTGTTCCTCCGCTTGCTTCAATGGTCATATTGGCCGTCGTTCCACCGACACAGATATCGGCCGGACTGCTAGGTTGTGTTGTGATTCCGGGATCGCCGATTACAGTTATCGTGGTTGTGGCAGTTGTTGCTGTTCCGCAACCATCTCCTCCTGCTGTGATATAGCAGTTATAAAGATAAGCACCGGCAACCGAGATTCCGGCAACCGACAGACTGTTGGTTGTGGCTCCCGTGTAAGTTGATCCGGCAGGGGTTCCATTGACAACTGCATTCCATGTTAAGCCATTATAATATTGCCATTGATAATTCAGTGAAGGCGTGCCTCCTGTGGCAACAACACTCATCCCGGCTGTGCCGCCAATACAGATGGCTGCAGGGTCGGTGGGTTTGGTGACGATGCTTGGATCGGGCACAACAGTGACCGTTGCACAATTTGAAAATACGGTGGCACAGCCATTCCCGGACGACCAGACCTTAACCCTGTAATAGGTAGTAGTGGTTAATGCAGTCGCCGTATACCCTGATGTTGTAGCTCCGCTGATATTACCAAAGGCATCTCCGCAGCCGGTGGTATTTGATTGCCACTGATAGAGCAATGCAGGTGTACCACCGGTAGCGGTTACACTCATGGCATGATCTCCTCCGGTGCAGATGGTAGCTCCGGCAGGATGTACCGTTATACTGGGATTAGCCTCAACGGTTATAGTCACTGTGTTCGAGGTGGCGGTATTGCAACCGTCGCCGGTCGCGGTTACAAGACATTGATAATCGTAGGCGCCTGCTCCGGTAATGCCGGAAACGGTCATGGCTGCACTTGTACCGCCCGTATAGGTTGCCCCGGCAGGTGTTCCGTTAACAACGTCAGCCCATGTCGTACCGACACCGGGATCGGAATCATATTGCCAATGATAGATAAGACCTGGCGTTCCCCCGGTTGCAGTTAAACTCACTCCGGCCGATCCCCCGCTGCAGATAGCATCCGGACTTGACGGCTGTACTGTAATACCCGGATCGCCCACAACAGACACAGTTACCGGGTTTGAAGTCGCTGTTCCACAACCCTCTCCTGAGGCGGTAATGTAACATTGATACTGGTAATTCCCCGCTACTGAAATACCTGCAACATTGAGACTGTTCGTTGCCCCGCCGGTATAAGTTGATCCGGCTGGAGTTCCATTCGTGACAGCATTCCAGGTTAAACCATTGTAATATTGCCATTCATAAACCAGAGATGGCGTGCCTCCTGATGCCATAAGTGTCAGGCCTGCCGAACCACCTATACAGATAGCGTCAGGGGAAGTCGGCTCAACATAGATACTCGGGTCGGGAACGACCGTCACCAGTGCATCATTCGAGTTTACAAGGCAACCCGAAGGGGCCTGGGTAACGACACACCTGAAATAGGTGGTTGTGGTCAGGGCCAGCGCCGAGTAACTGCTGCTGGTAGCGCCTGAGATTTCATTATAGCTGCTTGTATTGGGTCCTGATTCCCAATGATAGATCAGCGCACCGGTCAGTAAACCGCCGGTTGCCGTCACACTCATCGTGTGATTTCCTCCGGTACAAAGGGTCGTACCTGTAGGCTGTGTGAGAATTACAGGATCAGAGCCGATCGTGAAGGTGGCAGTTGTAGAAGTATCGGTATTACAACCATTGCCGGTGGCAGAAACCAGGCACCTGTAGGAGTAAGTGCCGGCTACTGATATGTCGGCAATGGAAATATCCGCAGCAGTACCTCCTGTATAAACAGCGCCGGTGGGTGAACCGTTGGTAACATTCGACCACGACCCATGATAATATTGCCAATGATAAATAAGTGCCGGTGTGCCGCCTGTTGCGGTAACCGAAAGGTTTACCGTTCCACCGGTACAAATGGGATCGGGACTCACGGGTCCGGAAGTGATGGTCGGATCATCAACCACCGTTACAGTAGCGATGTTTGAATTGGCCGTTCCGCAATCAGAACCTGTAGCGGTTATCACCACTTTATAATAATTGGTGGATGTCAGTACAGGCGTTGTGTAGGTACTGGTGGTTGCACCATCAATATCAGAATAGGTTCCCCCGTAGGAATCCGAGGTTTTCCACTGGTATTCAAGGGAGGGAGTTCCTCCTGTGGCGATCACGCTCATGGCATGGAAACCGCCTTTACAGATTGTCGCTCCAACAGGCTCTGTGGTGATTCCGGGATCTCCGACGACAACATAGGAAACGTCGTCGCTGTTATAATTACATCCTGCAGAATTATTGGTTGTTAACCTGTAATGGTAGGTGCCTGATACGGATGTCCCGGTGATGGTCATCGACAGGGTGGTTGCTCCGGTATAGACTGTTCCCGCAGGCGTGCCGTTCACCACCTTGTTCCATGAACCATTATAATATTGCCATTGATAAGAAGGCGTACCTGTCCCTCCGCTGATGGTACTGCTGATGACGGTGCTGCCACCAACACAGATTACCGGATGCGTAAAGGTTGGCGTTGTCAGTGTCGGATCCGGAACAACGGTTACCGTTACCGTGGAGGAGGTTGCAGGATTGCAACCACTACCTGCGGCAGAAACAATACATTCATAATCATAGGTCCCGGCTGGAGAAATACCTGCAACTGAAAGGCTGTGGGTAGTTCCTCCGGTATAGGTTGCACCTGAGGGGGTCCCGTTCGTCACGTTGACCCAGTTTGTACCAACACCCGGGTCGGTATCATATTTCCATTGGTAGGTAAGCCCTGGTGTTCCTCCAGATGCCGTCAGGGAGATGTTGGCGGTGCCGCCCGAACATATCGCGTCAGGACTGGTTGGCTCTACCGAAATGTCAGGAACCGGGGTGACTGAAACCACGATGACATTTGAGGTTGCTGAACCACAGCCACTGCTGATATCGGAAATATAGCACCGGTATTGATAATCCCCGGGCACTGAGATGCCGGTAACCACGAAACTCGTACTCGTCGCGCCCAAATAAACAGAGCCGGCCGGCGAGCCTGCAGTTACATTTTCCCAAGTACCACCGTTGTTGTATTGCCACTGGTAGGCCAGAGTCGGTGTACCCCCTGAAGTAGACATGGTAATGGCAGATGTGGATCCTCCGATGCAGATTGCATCAGGACTCACAGGCTGTACTGAAAACCCGGGACCCGGATTCACGGTTACCAGTGCGTCAAGGGAAGTAGTGCTGCATCCGGATGATGGCTGGGTGATAATCACCCTGAAATAGGTGCTTGCAGTCAGCGCTCCTGTTGTATAGGTACTGCTGGTGGCTTCTGAAATATCACCATAGGATCCTGTATTGGGTCCCGACTGCCATTTGTAAATGAGTGTGCCGGTTGAGGGATCGCCGCTGGCGGTGACACTCATTGTATGATGTCCGCCGGAACAGATCGTAGCGCCGGCAGGTTGAACAGAAATGACGGGATCAGGTACCACCGTAACTGTCGCGGTTGCCGAGGTAGCCGTATTACAGTCATTCCCGGTGGCGCTTACAGCAACCTTATAATAGGTTGTAGCCGTTAATACAGGAGTGGTATAAGAAGTATTGGTTTCTCCTGTGATATTGGAGAAGGAAACATTATTACTGCTCGATTGCCATTGATAATGCAGTGAGGGTGTCCCTCCGGATGCGGCAACCGTCATGGTATGCGTGCCTCCGGTACAAATACTGGCACCAACCGGATCAGTATAGATCGTCGGGTCGGGTACAACGGTCACCGTAACAGGATTCGAAGTTGCAGTCCCGCAACCTGAAGCAGTTGCGGTGATGATAACCTTATAATACCTGGTGGATGTCAACACAACGGTTGTATAACTTGAGGAAGTTGCTCCGCCAATGTTCCCGAAGGTGCTATTGTCGGTACTTTCCTGCCACTGGTAATCAAGTGAAGGTGTTCCGCCCGTTGCAGTTACACTCATGGTGTGGGTACCGCCTGTGCATATCGTGGCTCCGGCAGGCTGTACCGTAATGCCGGGATCTCCGACCACTGTGACCTTTGTACAGTTTGACGTCACGCCGCAACTGCTTTCCAGTATCTTGATCTTATAATAGGTCGAAGTGGTAAGAACCGGTGTGGTATAGGTTACCGAAGTAGCCCCGAGAATATCATTAAATGTAGAGGCACAACCGAAGGTTGTCGATTGCCACTGGTAGGTTGTACCAGAGGTTGCCCCGGTTACGGTAATTCCAAGCGTCGCGGTACCGCCTGTGCAGATCGATGCGGGAGTTGGCTGGGCGACGATCGCCACACCGGCAACTTCCAGTTTCAGACAGGTAATATTATAGATTGGTGCGCAACCAGGTTCCGACTGGCTGACGACACACCGGTAATAGGTCGTGCCTGGTATCGTAAGTGTTCCTGTATTGTAGGTTGAAGCTGTGGCGCCATTGATATTCGTCCAGTTGCTGACAGAGGCACAATCAGCCCCGGTCCCGCTCTGCCACTGATAAGTTGTAATCCCGGCACCGCCTATTACGCTGGCCGAGAATGAGGCATTCCCACCGACACACACAGCCTGGTTGGCTGGCGAGAGCGTTACATTCGCCTGGCCGACTACATGTACCAGCGCTTCGTCAGAGGTGATCGTACCGCAATTCGGACTGGTAATGATGACATTGCAATGATAATAGTGATTGCCTATTGCCAACGGCTGTGGTGTGTAACTGGCAGCAGTTGCCCCAGGAATATCAACAAATCCTGAGCCGGAGGTCGACGATGTTTGCCACTGGTAAGCCAGCGTTGCACTGCCTCCGGAGACAACCACCGTCATGGTGTGGGTTCCTTTTTCACATAAATTGTTACCCACCGGCTGGGTGGTGAATTTTGGCACGATGACAGGGGCACAATCGGATATTACCGGTCCGCAGCCTACCAGGGCCTGTGTAATTACGACATGGTAATAGGTGGTTTGTGTCAGACCCGCCGCGGTATAATCCTGGCTGGTCGCCCCGCTAATATCAGCCCATGTGGCGCTGCAGCCGGTTGTATTGGACTGCCATTTATATTGCAGTGAACCGGGATACAGGTCCCCGGTGGCCGTTACACTCAGACCATAACTTCCTCCGGAACAGATGGTTGCCCCGACAGGTTGGGTGATAATAGTGGGATCCGGATAAACATTGACAGTTGCGACTGCAGAAGTTGCGGAATTACAGCCACTGCCCGCAGCGGAAACAACGACCCTGAAATAGGTAGTCGTGGTTAATGCAGAACTTGTAAATGAACCGGAGTTTGTCCCCACGTTGGTCCACGGGGCTCCACCGGTGGCGGAACGCTGCCATACATAGGTCAGGGTTGGTGTCCCCCCCGAGGCCGTAACGGTAAAGGTAGGTGTTCCACCCGTACAGATATCCGTACTGGCAGGATCGGTCAGAATAACCGGGTCGGCCACAACGGTAACCGTTGCATAGGCGGTGGTGATCGGGCCGCAGCCAGCGCCTGACTGAGAGATCACGACGCGGTAATACCTTGTTGCAGACAATGCCAAGGTGGTATAACTGCTGTTTGTGGCTGATGCGATCGGGGTAAATGTCACATGATCGGGAGAATCTTCCCATTGGTAGGTAAAGGTACCTGTCCCTCCTGTGGGAGATACACTCATGGTATGGGTTCCGCCATCGCAGATGGTGGCGCCTTGCGGGTTAGGCGATATCGGGTCGGCCAGGACGGTAATTTTGGCGCAGCTCGAAGTAGCGTTGCAATTGCTTCCCTCCTGGGATATTTTGACCCTGTAATATGTTGTAATACTCATTGGCGAAGTGGTATAGGTCGCCTCCGTCGCTCCTGAAATATCATTGAAGTTGGCCAGGCAGCTTGCCGTATTTGATTGCCACTGGAAAGCAGTGCCCGTGGTGCCCCCGGTTACGGTAACAGCCAGTGTTTCCTCGGCCCCGTTGCAAACGGTTGCACTTGCTGGCTGGCTGGTGATGACCGGTCCCGCAGAAATGGTCAGTTTAAGACATGGTACAAGATAGACAGGATCGCAACCCGATACGGATTGGGTAACCAGGCAACGCACGCTTTTTGTTCCGGGGGAATTCATGGCCCCTGAATTATAGGTGGTAGTGGTGGCGCCTGTCACATTGTTCCAGGTAACGTAATCACAATTTGATCCATTGCCGATCTGCCACTGGTAGCTGGTGGTTCCTGTTCCACCGGTCACACTGACGGTATAAACCGCATTCCCTCCGGCACAGATGACCTGGTCACCCGGGCCAATGGTTACCTGCGGGATTCCGACAACAGCGACATGTGCCTCGCTGGTTGTGAGCATAGAGCAATTCGGGTTGGTAACAGTAATGTTACAAAGGTAATAGTAATCTCCTGATGATAGGGTTGGCGTGGTATAGCTGTTATTGGTCGCATCCAGGATATCCACAAAAGTACCGGCAATCTTTTCCTGCCACTGGTATCCCAGTGTTGCCGTGCCGCCATCAACAACCACGTTCATGGTGTGGGCCGAACCTTCGCAAATGGTAGTTCCTGAAGGCTGGGTGGTTATCCTGGGTACCGATATGGTTGAACAGTCCGAAGTAATCGGTCCGCAACCATGCCCGGTCTGGGTGATGATCACATGATAATAGGTGGTTTGTGACAGACCCGGGGTTGTATAGTCCTGGCTGGTGGCGCCATTGATGTCGGCCCACGGTCCGCTGCAATCACTTGTACTCGACTGCCATTTGTAGGTGATGTCCCCTGAACCACCCGTTACGGTTGCCGTGAGAAGTTTTGTGGTACCTGAACAGATGGTGGAAGCAGCAGGCTGAAGGTCAACCGACGGACCATCGGTTACGGTCAGCACCATGCAGCCTGAATTCTGGGGCGTACATCCGGTTCCTGTCTGCGTAACAATGCACTGGTAATAATAGGTTCCTGTACTGCCCTTGACACCCGTGTTGTAACTGATGTTGGTTGCCCCGGGGATATCACTCCAGGTTCCTGAACATGATGTGGCGCTCTGCCACTGGAAGAAGAAGGTGCCGGTTCCTCCTGACATGGAGACAGCAAAGGTTGCCGAGCCACCGGTACAAATGGTTTGGGCAGGAGGCACTGTAGTAATGATCGGATCACTTGCCGTATTTACGGTCACCTCGCGTGTAACGAGGTCAGGACATGAACCCGGCGAGATGGAGATGACACATTTGAATTTATGGATCCCTGTGGCGAGTCCAACGGCATTGTAAATTGCATTGGTCGCCCCTGTAACCGGGAGATAGGTCGTGCCGTCATATTGCAGCCACTGGTAGGATAAAGTCGCACCGCCGTTGTCGGTTCCAACCGACATAGTGTAGGTACCGCTGTTGCAGATTAAACCATCGGTAGGCTGGGTGGTGATCCTGGGTACCCCGACAGTCGCACAATTGGAGGTGACGGGACCGCAACCATTGCCTGTCTGGGTAACAGTGACATGGTAATAGGTGGTTTGGGTAAGATTTTGCGTTGTATACTCCTGGCTGGTGGCGCCACTGATATCACCCCATGGTCCGCTGCAGCCGGTTGTGCTTTTTTGCCATACATAGGAGTTATCGCCACTACCGCCCGAAACGGAAGAGGTAAGCAACCTGGTTTCTCCCGAGCAGATTGTTGAAGTGGCTGGCAGGAGGCTTACGGTTGGCCCGTTCGTTACCGTCAGGCTTAAGCAATCGGAATATTGGGGTGTACAACCTGTACCTACCTGGGTAACGACACACTGGTAATAATAGGTGCCGGCAGATGGCATCGCCAATGTATTGTAGCTGGCAGTGGTCGCTCCTGAAATATTGCTCCAGGTACCTCCGCAGGAGGTACTTTGCTGCCATTGATAGACAAAATGACCGGTTCCACCCGAAACACTGATGGCAAAGATGGCAGAACCCCCTGTGCAAATGGTTTGTGCCGTAACCCCTGAATTGATAATTGGGTCGGTGGCTGCATTTACAGTCACCTCGCGGGTTACCAGGTCAGGACAGCTTCCCGGTGAGATTGATATGAAACATTTATACTTATAGATACCGTTGGTGAGGCCAACAGCCGTATAAACCGAGTTTGTGGCCCCGGCTTCATTTACATAAGAGCTTCCGTCAAATTTTTTCCATTGGTAGGAAAGTGTTGCGCCACCGCTGTCGGTAGTCACCGACATCGTATAGCTTCCGCTGTTGCAGATCAGGGCATCAGTCGGTTCGGTGATAATACGGGGAACCCCTGCTTCCGCGCAGTTCGAATATACTGTCGTACAACCGTTCCCGGATGACCATACCTTGGCCCTGTAATACATCGTTTGGGTAAGCGCTGCAGTATTATAGGTGCTGGCCGTTGCCCCTGAAATTTCATCAATCGCGCCGCCGCAGGTAGTACCTGAGTACCACTGGTAAAGCAGCGAAGGGGTACCTCCGCTGGCGGATACTGAAAAACTTGCCGGTGAACCGCTGCAGATGACTGCGCTGACCGGCTGGGTGTTGATTACCGGGTCGGGTACAACCGTGATGTGGGATACACAGTTAACATTTCCGCATTGAACTGTCACCCGGTAGTACCTGTCGGAGGTCAGGGCCGGTGTGACATAAAGTGCATCGGTTGCGCCGGCAATCGTTGTTCCGGGCCAGGTATTCGTCGTATTGGTTTCCCACTGGTATGTGTAGCTTCCTGGCCCTGCACCACCCGAAGGGGTTACCGTGAGGGTTTGCGTTCCGCCGGAGCAGATCGTTGCATCGCCGGGGCATGTGGCTGTAACATCCGGGTACTTGGTAATTTTAATGGTATCGGACGATGAACAGCCTCCGTTGGAGATGGTCCAAACCACTCTGTATATTCCAAGGGCTGTTATCCCGGTGACCTGGGTTGTGGGACTATGCGGACTTACAAAGGTGAGTGTTGCGGGACCACCGGCGACCTGGCTCCAGGTACCTGTATTCGGAGCAGAACCGGGGGAGTTCGCTTCCATGTAGGTGGTGGTGCTGTTGCACACACCCTGGTTCGGGCCGGCAACAGCAGTAGGCGCGGCCGTTAAAATGGTAACTTCAACCTGGTCGGTACTAGACGGGCACTGGCCGTTGGCCACGGTCCAGTCAAAATCATAGGTTCCAGGCCCTGTCCCGAATACCTCGGTCGTGGGTGAATGGGAATTGGCAAAGGTAACCGGTCCGGAACCCGCGGGTTTCGAACTCAAGGTCCAGGTGCCCGTACCAACCATCGGGGTGGCGGCATTGAGGTTCAACGTGGCAAACTGGCATTTTAAGATATCATCACCGGCATTGGCCGTGGATGGATACTGATCGATGGTGATCACCACGGTATCCCTTAAGATACAAGCACCTCCGCTGTAGGCATTGGTTGCCCTCCAGATCAGGTGGTAGGTGCCGGCGCCGGGGAAGGTGGCAACGGCATGCGGTGTAGAGACCGATGGGCTGAAGGTCACGCCTTGCAGCGCATCGGCAGAGGACTGGTACCAATCGCTTACACCCGGGGTTGGTGAATTGCCGGCCAGGGTGGCCGTGAGGGTGCTGGCACAGAACTGCTGGTCATTTCCGGCAGCAGGGGTACCGGGATTTGTGTGAACAAATACAACCACGGTTGATGACGACGAATCGCAAATTGGCCCGTTCTTAATGGTCCATCGGAACATATAGCTCCCGGTAACCAGCCCGGTTACATTCGCATCCGGCAGGACAAAGGAAGAAAACACTGCGTGGGAAGGGCCCGAAACCTGGGTCCAGTTTCCGATTCCGGCAGTCGGTGCATTGGCTGCCATTGTCGTCTGGGTGCCGCAAACCTGCTGGGAAGGACCGGCATTTGAAATGGTGGGAGGATCATCCAGGGTAACCCTTACCTCGGAAGCGCTGCTGCAGGTGCCGTCGGCAATGGTCCATTTAAAGATATAAAGCTGGGGTGTGGCAGGGCCATAGGTAGCCAAAGGATCGTTGACATTTGAAAAAGATCCGCCATCGGAAACCGGCCACAATCTCGACCAGGTGCCGGTACCGTGACCCGGATCCGGAGCATTTCCATACAAGGATATAATATATGGTGTAGAAAGTTTGCAGAGGAACTGTTCGGGACCCGCATTTGAGGTTGTCGGCTGGCCCGAAACGGTAACATTGACGTCATCGTAACTGATACAACTCGGATAGGTAAGGGTGTACCTGAAAACATAGGTGCCGGTAAACAGCGGTGATGCCGTAGCCTTGTTGGAGGCAGGAACAGTCGGTGTAATCGTTGGTGTGCTGGGGCCGCTGATAACAGTCCATACCCCGGTACTGCCAACATTCCCGGTAAGTTCGATGGTATTGGCATCGCAGAAGGTTTTATCGGTTCCTGCATTGGCATTGGCATAGATGATCATGGTAACCGTATCTGAACTGGGAGGGCAGAAGGGGCCGCCGGTAACGGTCCACTTGAAAACGTAGGTCCCGGTTATCAGGTTCGACACATGGGCATGAGGGTTGGTCATGCTTGAAAAGGTGGGGGTGTTCGGCCCTGAAATCAGGCTCCAGCGTGATGTTCCCAAGGTTGCCGGGGTAGCGGCCAGGTTAAGCGTATCCTTACCACACAAGGTCCGGTCTGCACCTGCATAAGCTGCACTGGGGGGTATGCTCACACTTAAGGCAACGGTGTCGGAGTTGGAGGTACAGGCACCATTGGTGATCGTCCAGATCATTTTGTAAACTCCGGTAATCACAATGCCTACATTGGTAGTATCCGAGTGGATGTCATCGATAATGACAGCTCCCTCTTCCCCGGGAATCAGGGTCCAGGTTCCTACTTCACCAGCGTTCAGGGGTTTGTTGGCAGCCATTTTGCTGTGGTCCCCGCAGATTTCGATGTCGGGGCCTGCATGGGCGGTGGTGACAGGGTTGGCGATGGTAATTGTCACAGTATCCATGGTAGGATCGCAGGAACCCCGGCCAACAGTCCATTCAAACTGGTAGGTCCCGGGAGTCAGCCCGGTAACGGTTGTGATGGAATCACCGGGATTTGTGATGGTAACAGGGGGGTTTGCATCGGGGATCTGAGTCCAGGCACCGACACCGGGATCCGGCTTGTTGCCATGCAAGGTAATGGTAGTGGTCGTAGCAGGCTGACACTGATCCGGCCCTGCATTGGCCTGGACTGGCCCCTGGTCGAAGGTGGTCTGGATCAGGGCTGTATCGGAAATGGTTCCGCAGTGATTGTGGAGGGTCCAGATAAAATGATACAGGGTGTTTTGCTCCGTGTTATTAACTAAGGCAAATGGGTTTGTGACATTCGAGAAGGTAGGCCCGGAGGGGTATACCGTCCATTGCCCATGCTCGTTGATGGCCGGGACGCTTGCCTCCATCCTGATCGGCGTTCCGTAGCACACCGTCCTGTTGGGACCTGCTTCAATGTATGTAGGCATTGTATCGGCCACCTCCACACGGGTGAGGTCATAGCTGGGATCACAGGCTACTCCGTTCGAAATTTTCCAGGTAAAACGGTAAACGCCGGAATTGAGCTGTGTTATCAGCGACGTATTCAGGCTGCTGTCCGCGAATTTAGCCGGGTATTCGAAGTAGTTGCCAGGGTTCGTGGTATCCGGGACGATCGGATGGCTGTTCTCAATCCACAGGCCGGAGCCTGCAAAAGGATAGTTGCCGGCCAGATGGGTCAGGAAAACGTTGCAGGCCAGTATCTGGGGAGTCCCCGAGTTACTGGATGTGGGCGGCTGCGATGTGATGATATTGATATCGGCGGTTGCAGTTTCACAGGTGGCACCGACTCCCGAAGAAACAGAGAATCTCACGGTATAGGTACCGACTTTGCCGAGATGATCAATCAGCTGGGGAGAATTGGTGGCGGTAGTCACGTTCCACGGCATATGGGTGTAGGTGCCGTTGACCGGGCCGCTGAGGATCTGGTAGGTAACCGTCGACCCGGCGGGAGCCGTGTAATAGATGGTTGCCAGTGAATCACCGCAGGGCAGAATGCTCTCGGGATCAAGGATGATGGATGGTGCAGGGTTAAAACTCACAAAAGTTCCCCTGGAAGAGCCGCAGCCGGTTAAGGTATCCGTGATGGTGTAGGTAAATCCGTAGGTACCCAAAGAATCGGCAGGAACGGTAACGGTGGTGATCGGGGTATTCGGGCTGTTGATAATCGCAGGCCGGGGGCCGCTGGTCTGACTCCAGGTACCGGTTTCATGCGCTCTTGCGGGGGAGTTCCCCGTCAGCGTAAAAGTGGTACGGCCATCGCAAAACGGACCGACCGGACCGCCGAAGGTGGCATTGGCTGTGGTCGGTTGTCCCAAAGCATGGGGTACGATCACATGGGTCAGCGCAAAACCACTGGAGCAGGTGCCGGTCACATCCCACCTGAAAATGTAGGTGCCTTCAACGAGGTTTGTCACGGCAGTACTGCTTGAATTTGGGGAAGCGATACTAGGGGTGTTTGGGCCTGAAACCAGCGACCAGTGACCGCTCTGGCTGTTCAGTCCGCAGCCGCCGAACGTTGCGTTAAGGGTGGTGGTGGTTGATGAGGTATAGCAACCTGAAAGGGTCTGGTTGTTGCCGGCCGAAACCGGGGTGATACCGCCATAGTTGGTGATAAGCAGCGTATCACGGGAGGTACAGTTGTTCGTACCGGTAATGGTCCAGATCACCTGGCTTACCCCGCATTTTGAAGGATCAAGACTGATCGTGGTGTTATACTGGGTTGCATCGGTAAAGGAAACCCCGGCAGGGTTGGGCGTAACAAACTCCCAAAGTCCCGTTTCACCATTGGTGATATCAGGTTCATTCCCGGCGAGCGTTAAAATGCCATTCCCCGGGCAGGAGGCCTGGTCGGGACCGGCATGTGCCGTAAATAACGGTTTCACGGAAATCAGGACTGAATCCTTGACAAGCGTGCCATCGTCACACTTGGCCCACAGATAGAAATGATAATCGGTTGCTGGCTGGTAATTCCGAATTTCGGTATTGAGATTATAAGGATCAACAATCTGCACCGCCGGCCCATCCTTCTGGGTCCAGTGAATATTTCCGGTTCCCGTAAACAGGCCCGTTGCTACCCCGTGAAGGAATAACGGCCTGAAAGGACACACGTTCTCAGTAACCCCTGCATTCGCGGTACAGTTCTGTGCCTTAAGGCTGACAGAAAAGAGGGTAAAACTGATGATCCCCAATAACAATACGAGGAAAATTCTGGATTTTGAAAATATTTTATTCATAGGAACGGGTAATTGTGAGTTCATACACCGATTATTAGTTAAATGCCTGATATTTTGATACTTATAGTATAAACAAGTAAAAGAATTTAACAGCAAAGGTAGTTACTATTTGATATTTATAAAAATAAATTTCTATTTTTTTTACCATAACATCAAAGATTTAATATTTGCTTAATCAACAGATAAAAAATATTTGGTGTAACTGACTGTATTTAAAATGATTCTAAATTAAGAAAAGGCCCTTTGCGTTCTGTTACTGGTAAATGAAGAAAAAAATATCCGGGATTTCTTGCCCAATTTTCTTTTTTTTGCTGGAATTATACGGCTATTTAATTTTCATCCCGGGGATGGAATTTTAAACATAACAAATGACGGGAAAACCGGGAGCATTTATGTCACTGCAGGATCCGGGTCCGGGGAAACTGCAAACCCGCTGTTTGCCTAACCGCAACTGTTTACATGGGGATTGACGTCTCAAACCGCTGTAAACCAGTGGATGGCGCTATCATATTGACGTCTCTGAAACGTCATTTGATATGCCAGGAAAGGTTGCAAAAGGGATTAATATAAATAAACATCGCCATTACATGAAGAAACCATGAATCCGCCATTCAGATAGGCGCTAAAGCATTATGTTTGGTTCTTCCATTTGGCCCGAAAAAAAAAGGAGATTTCCGGACAGGTACAGGGAGACAGGAGTTGTTAAGATAAGCATTGGGCATGAAATATCAGGCATATTGCCTAACCGATTCGGCCGTGATCGGGTTTTCGCTGAGGATGACGAGCCGTTCCACCACGTTTTTAAGCTCCCTGACATTTCCTGACCAGGGCAGTAATTTCAGCTCGCCGATGGCTTCGGGTGTTATTTCCATCCTTGCTTTCCCCATACTGGTGCAATATTCGGTGATAAAGTGATCGGTCAGAAGGGGGATATCGTCGGTGCGCCGGCTTAAGGCAGGTACCTCGATGATAATTACGCTGAGCCTGTGGTAAAGATCCTCGCGAAAGGTTTTATTGCGGATCTCCTCCCTGATGTTTTTATTGGTGGCGGCGATGACCCTGACATCCACCGGTATCTCCTTCTCCCCTCCCACCCTTGTGATCTTGTTTTCCTGCAGGGCGCGAAGCACCTTTGACTGTGCCGACAAACTCATGTCGCCGATCTCATCCAGGAACAGGGTACCGCCGGTGGCCTGTTCAAAATCACCCTTATGCTGTTTGAAGGCAGAGGTAAATGAACCCTTTTCATGGCCGAAGAGGTTGCTCTCGATCAGTTCGCCGGGAATGGCCGCACAGTTTACCTCTATAAAAGGGCCGGATGACCGTTTGCTGAGCGCATGCAGCTGGCGTGCCACCAGCTCCTTGCCCGTTCCGTTTTCGCCTGTGATCAGCACCCTTGCCTCGGTGGGGGCAACCCGCGAGATCATCTTGCGGATCTGCAGCATCGGCTCGGAGTTCCCGATCATCTCGTAATTTGCCCCGATCCTCCGCCTCAGCAGCCGGGTCTCGTCAACCAGGTGGTTCCTGTCAAGCGCATTGCGCAGGGTAACCAGCAGCCTGTTTAGATCAAGCGGCTTTGAAATGTAATCGTAAGCTCCCTTGCGGAGTGCCTCCACGGCCGTATCGATGGTGCCGTGCCCCGATATCATGATCACCGGGGTTTCGGAAATCTCCATGATTTGGGTGAGCAACTCAATGCCATCCATCCCGGGCATCTTGATATCACAAAGGATCACATCGTACCTGTTCTCCCTGACAAGCCGCAGTGCCTCCAACCCGCCGGAGGCATCATCCACCGCATATTGCTCATATTCCAGGATCTCCCGCAGGGTGTTGCGAATGCTTTTCTCATCATCGACTACCAGAATCCGCGACATAATTGACTTGTGATTAAAAAATAATGTGAATCACCAGCGGCTGATCTTTGCAGCCTGTGGACTTAACCTTGTCAAAGGTAGGAAAAGTTTGAATAACTTTGTAACATGACAGTTTCCGGATGTGTTAACCGGTTTCTGAAAAAACTTACCGGACATGATTTCTTCCTCGATGCGGCTTTCCCTTTCCCGGCAAAATCATTACGAACCCATGCAATCCCGTATCATCACGACCCTCCTCCTTTTATTCCTTCTGCTGGCGACAGCTTTTCCCGATTTTGCTCAAAACAGGCAATCTCCTGTGAATTTATCGGGAACTCCGCTCAAGTTTCCATGGTCCGGGGGATTGAACTCCTGCCAGTTTTGCACCATCGACCTGAATCTCGACGGGATTCCCGATCTGCTGGTTTTTGACCGCCACGGGAACCGGAAACTGACTTTTATCAACCATGGCACACCCAATACCATTGATTATACCGAAGCCCCGGAGTATGCGGCGAAACTCCCCGATCTGCACGACTGGGTTCAGACTGTCGATTATAACTGCGATGGCAAAATGGACATCTTCACCTACGGTCTTGGCGGGGTAAGGGTTTTTGAAAATGTTTCCGACACTGTGTTAAAGTTCAGGCTGGTCACCGACCTGCTCGAATCCTTTTATTATACAGGGAAGGTCGGGATCCTGGTGACCAGCGTTGACTACCCCGTGCTGGCCGACCTCGACGGCGACGGCGACCTGGACCTGCTCACCTTCTTCGGTCTTGGTTCGTTTGTCGAGTATCATAAAAACCTGTCGATGGAAAAATATGGCACCTGCGACAGTCTCGACTTTAATTTGATCGACCATTGCTGGGGAAAATTCAAGGAGAGCGAAAGCGGCAACCATATTCAGTTAAATGTTCCCTGCCCTTACCTGGATTCCCTTGCAGCACCCGGCGATTTCCGAAACCCGTTGCCTGCAAACCCGGTGCGGAACCAGCGACATACAGGTTCCACGATGCTGGCCACCGACCTCAATGGCGACGGCCTGCAGGACCTTGTGGTTGGAGATGTCGACTATCCCGGGCTGATTGCCCTGACCAACGGGGGCACGCGGGACTCGGCCTTCATGGTTGCCCAGGATTCGCTGTTCCCTTCGGCGACCGATCCCGTGCACCTCTTTTCATTTCCGGCTGTTTCGATGATCGACATCGACAACGACGGGCTGAAGGACCTGGTAGTCTCCCCTTTTGATCCGAACCTGGTCACGGCCGACAATTTCAACTGTGTCTGGTTTTATAAAAACACGGGCTCCCTTACCCATCCGAAATTTGAATTCCGGACCAAACGGCTTTTCATCGACCAGATGCTCGACTTTGGTTCCGCCTCCCACCCGGTACTGTTCGATTTCGACGGTGACGGTTTGCCCGACCTGTTTGTCGGCAATGACGGATTTTACGACTCCTCCTACTATTACCAGGCAGTCCTTCATTCGGTTTATACCTCGAAGATTGCCTATTACAGGAATACCGGCACAGCTACAGCCCCTGTGTTTACCCTTGTTACCGATGACCTTGCGGGGATATCCTCGCTTCGCCTGCGCGGGGCCTACCCGGCCTTCGGCGACCTGAACGGCGACGGGATCCCCGACCTGCTGATCGGCAATTCCGACGGCACCCTCATCCTTTTCCCAACCATAACACGTTCAGTAGTGCCGGTTTTCGGGGCGCCCGTGTTGCATTACAAAGGTATTGACGTTGGTGATTACAGTGCGCCTCAGTTGTTCGATCTTGACAAGGATAACAAACCCGACCTCATCATCGGCGAGCAAAACGGGAATATCAACTACTATTCCAATACCGGCACCAGCGCAAATCCTGCCTTTACCCTTGTTACCGACAGCCTGGGCAAAATCAACGTTACCAACTACAACCTTTCCTATAACGGCTTCAGCACGCCCTGCTTTTTCAGGTTACCAAACGGGCATACCCTCCTGCTTTCAGGATCGGATGAGGGTCGCATTCATTTTTACACCGGCATCGATCACAACCTGGCCGGGAAATTTGCCGACACGACCGGGCTGTTCGAATGGCTCTCCGCAAAGCCATGGGATTCTGTTTTCGGCTGGCAGACCTCCCCAGCGATCGGCCATCTCACCGATGGCGCCTCCTGGGATCTCATCACGGGGAATTATTCCGGGGGATTGAATTACATCAGCAAACGGTCGCTTGACGGGTTGACCGTTTACCCCGATCTCCCGGTTCAGAAACTGGTGGTCACCCCGAATCCTGCCGACAAACGGGTTACCATCTCCTATGACGGGCCCGCGTTAACCACTCAGGGAGGAGGGGTCCCTGAACCTGAATCCAGGATCCTTATCCGGAATATAGTGGGCCGGCTGATCATCGACCTGCCTTTTCCCGGGAAGATCACCCTTTCCACCACTTCCCTCCCTGCCGGGCTTTACCTCATCCGCTGCGGATGTTCAACCGGCAAACTGGTGGTGACGCACCCCTGATCGGAAAAGCCATTACGACCACGATTATCCTCCTTTCCGGTAACCTTCCGGTCCCTGTTTTCTTGTCGTGATGATCCGCATGCAAGTGGAGTCATGATATCCACGCCAATCTTTGCCCATTCCCCTCCGCTTTAGCTTCTTCCCTGATTTCCAGCCCATCTGAAAAGCCAATAAAAGCTGTAAAAAGCTTCCCGGCCAAAAAAAGTTATCAACAGTGGAGCAAAGTGGAGCAAAGTGGAGATTTATTACCTATATTTACCGTCGAAATAAAGTGCATGTGGCAACAACAAATCTGATCGGTGAATTTGAATGTAAACTGGACGACAAAGGCCGTATCATCTTTCCGTCTGCGTTGAAAAAACAGCTTGCTCCCGAGTTCCAGGAAAAGTTTGTCATCAACCGTGGTTTCGAAGGCTGCCTGGTGATCTATCCCATGGATGTTTGGAACGAGATCAGCAGTTCGGTAAACAAACTCAATGATTTTGTTGAGGAGAACCGCAGGTTTAAAAGGGAATTTAACAATGGGGCGAATGTGCTGTTGCTTGACAGCCAGAGCAGGGTTGTCATCCCGAAAATACTGATTCCCCATGCCTCGATCGACAAGGAGGTCATTTTATTCGCCTTCGGAAACCGCATTGAATTGTGGGATAAGGCCGCCTACCGGAAGATGATGTCGATGAGTTCGGAGGAGTATTCGAAGCTGGCGGAAAAGGTAATGGGTAAACAGGAATAATATAAACCGGTCATGATCTATCACAAAAGTGTTCTGCTGCACGAAAGCATCGAAGCGCTGGCCATCAGGCCGGGCGGGGTGTATGTAGATGCCACCTATGGAGGCGGCGGCCATTCGAAGGAGATGCTTGGCAAGATGGCGGATGGCAAACTGATTGCCTTTGACCAGGATGAAGAGGCGATTAAAAACAGGATCGACGATCCCCGACTGGTCATGGTAAACAGCAACTTCAGGTTCCTGAGAAACTTCCTTAAACTGCATCATGCCGAATCGGTCGACGGCATCCTTGCCGACCTGGGCATCTCCTGGCACCAGATTGACCAGCCCGACCGGGGGTTTTCAACCCGGTTCGACGGTGTGCTCGACATGCGGATGGATCAGAAAAAGAAACAGACGGCAAAAGATATCGTGAACCATTACAGTGAGGAAAACCTGCGCGACCTGCTTTTTGCCTACGGCGAGATCAGGAATGCCCGGAAACTGGCATCGCGCATCGTGGAGACGAGAAAGCTAAAGTTCATTGAAACCACCTCCGCCCTGAAGGAAATTGCCAATACCTGTGCCGAACGGGGTAAGGAATTCAAATACCAGGCACAGCTTTTCCAGGCGTTGCGCATCGAGGTAAACCAGGAGATGGATGCCCTGCGCGAGTTCCTCAAACAGGCCACCAATGCCTTAAAACCCGGCGGCCGGTTTGTGGTGATCGCCTACCATTCGCTCGAAGACAAGCTGGTAAAGAACTATTTCAGGGCCGGAAATTTTGAGGGGACCATTGAGAAGGATTTTTATGGCAATGTACTGGCCCCATTGCAGGTGATTACGCGGAAGGCCGTTGTGCCGCCCGCAGCCGAAATTGAAGAAAACAGCCGTGCCCGCAGCGCAAAGATGCGGGTCGCCGAAAAAATATAACGGTGAAAGAGAACCTGAGATATACCGAAGAAACTGAAGCTCCCATGGGAATTTCTCCTGAAAACGGGCAAACCGTCGCCGGGGAGAAGACCGCGGATCAGCCTGAGGCGGGTGCAGCTCTCAAACCTGTGAAAAAGGTCAACAAAAGCAAAAAAGCCATTCAGGATCTCCTGGGTGGCGATTACCTTTCAAAGGAATGGGTTACGGGGAACCTGCTGTATATTCTCTACCTGGGGTTGCTCGCCATGATCTATATCGGCAACACCTATTATAATGAGAAGAAGATTAAAAGCATCGAACGTACCAAAAATGAGCTGAAGGAGTTGCGCTACCAGTATATCACCACGAAATCGGTCCTGATGTTCCAGGGGCGCCAGTCGGAAATCGCCAAGCGCGCACAGCTCCTCGGGCTTAAGGAAACAACCATGCCTCCCTATAAGATCCTTTATTCGGGCGATGCACTAAAATCCAAGGGTAAATAAACGGATGAAAGATATCAAGAAGGACATATTGATCCGTGTATATATGGTGTACCTCCTGGTATTGCTCTTTGGCATATTTATCATCGCCAGGGTGGTGATGATCCAGCAGTTCGAGAAAAAGCAGTTCCTGGACATGGCCAAAAAACAGGAGATCCACCTGTTTGAACTGGAGGCGATCAGGGGAAACATCCTGGCCGACGATGGCAGTCTGCTGGCAGTTTCGATACCCAATTTTGAGGTCAGGATGGATATTGTCACCGACTCCATCACCGACGAGGTTTTTTCCAAGAATGTCGACTCCCTTTCGGCGTGCCTATCCCGATTGTTCAGGGACAGAACGCCCTCTTCCTATAAAGACATGTTATGGGAGGGTCGCCGGAATGAAAACCGTTACCTGCTCATCCAGCGGGATGTCACCTACCCGCAGCTCAATAAAATGCGTCAGTTCCCCATTTTCAAAAGGGGGAAATTCAAAGGAGGGCTCATCGTAATTGCCCAGTATCAGCGCGAACTCCCCTATAAATCGCTGGCAAGGCGCATCATCGGTTATGAAAGCGGCGAAGGAGCCAAGAAGGTATTCGTAGGGCTGGAGGGCTCTTTCACAAAAAGCATGCAGGGGGTCAATGGACAGCGCCTGATGCGTCGTATCGGAGGCCAGGCCTGGCTTCCTGTAGACCCTGAAAGCCAGGTGGAGCCCCAGAATGGCGATGATATTGTGACCACCCTCGATGTGAACCTCCAGGACCTTGCCGAATCTTCGCTCCGGAAAGAACTTATCGCCGACAGCGCCGACCACGGTTGCGTGATCCTGATGGAGGTTAAAACGGGCTATCTCAAGGCCATGGCCAATCTTGGACGCACAAAAAAAGGAACCTACGAGGAGATCTTCAATTATGCCATCGGCGAAAGCCAGGAGACCGGTTCAACCTTCAAACTGGCATCGTTCCTGGTGGCGCTCGACGACAACAAGATCGAACTGACCACCCCGGTGAACTGTTCCGGTGGGACCACCACCTTCTACGGTCGCAAGATGGAGGATTCACACCATGGCCTTGGCGTCATCACAGCCCAGCAGGTTTTTGAAAAATCATCGAATGTCGGCACCTCAAAAATGATCTATGCCGCCTATGCCGATGCCCCGCAAAAATATATCGACGGGCTATACAGGATTGGGATCAACAGGCCTCTCGGCCTGCAGATCGCCGGGGAGGGGGCACCCTATATTAAAACCACCAAGAGTAAATACTGGTCGGCCCTTTCGTTACCCTGGATGTCGATCGGCTATGAGATCTCGCTTGCCCCCATCCACCTGCTGGCCATGTACAATGCCGTGGCCAACAACGGGGTGATGGTCAAACCGCTGTTTGTCCGTGAAATCAGGCGCAACGGACAGCTTGTCCAGCGTTTTAACCCCGTGGTGATCAACCCGAGAATCGTCTCCCCGGCTGCCATCCAGAAGGCAAAGGTCATGCTGGAGGGGGTCGTCACGGAAGGTACGGGTGCTTCCATAAAATCGCCCAACTATAAAATTGCAGGAAAGACGGGTACCTGCCAGATCGCTGCAGGCAACAAGGGATACCGGCAGGGCACAAAACAGGTGCAGTACAAGGGATCATTCGTAGGCTACTTCCCGGCCGACAATCCCAAATATTCCATGATCGTGGTGATCGTCAACCCGAGAAAAGGAAAATATTATGGCGGTGCGGTCGCAGCGCCCGTCTTCCGCGAATTGTCCGACCGGCTTTACGCCATTCGTCCCGACATCATGATTCCCCTGCCGCGCGACAGCGTCTCCTCCCCGATCCCCTTTGCACAGTCGGGCTATATCAAAGAACTGGAAGATGCCTATACCGTCCTTGGCATGTCAACCCATGCTGAAACCGCCCAGGCGACCTGGGGACATCCCGTGGTATCGGGCGATAAAATCGTGCTGGCCCCGGCCTCCGTTTCCAGGGGCATCATGCCCGATGTATGCGGCATGGGGCTGAAAGATGCACTGTTCATGCTGGAATCATTGGGTCTCAATGTGCTGGTCAGCGGCAGGGGAACGGTCGTCAGCCAGTCGATCAACCCCGGACTGAGAATTACAAAAGGAATGCCGGTTGTGATCAACCTTCAGCTGAAACAGGATAAACCAAAACCCCAGGCCTGATGAAGTTAACCCATATCATCGATCTTATCGCTGCCGTGAGTGTTTCAGGGCCAACCGGCATGACCATCACCGGGCTGCAGTTCGATTCACGCAGGGTGATACCGGGAAACCTGTTTTTTGCCGTCAGGGGAACCACCTCCGACGGACATGATTTCATTGAAAAAGCGTTGCTGAACGGAGCCGCCGCCATTGTTTGCGAAGCGCTCCCGAAGGAACTGAAAGAGGGAGTTTGCTATATCGCAGCCAATGACAGCAATCACGCGTTGGGGCTTATCGCCTCAGGGTACTATGGCAACCCCTCGGCGAAACTGAAGCTGGTCGGGGTGACCGGCACCAACGGCAAGACCACCATCGTAACGCTCCTTCACCAACTTTTTCTCGGCCTGGGATTTGGCGCCGGGTTGATCTCTACCATTATTAACAAGGTAAACAACTCGGAGGTCCCGGCAACCCATACCACACCCGATCCGGTCAGTCTTAATGCCCTGCTTGCGGCCATGGTGCAGGAGGGCTGCGAATACTGTTTCATGGAGGTGTCATCCCATGCCGTCGACCAGCAACGCATCGCCGGCCTCACCTTCAGGGGCGCCATCTTCACCAACCTGACGCACGACCACCTCGACTACCACAAAACCTTCGACGCCTACCTTCAGGCCAAGAAGCGCTTTTTCGACCATTTGCCGGCGGAGGCTTTCGCCCTCGTTAACCGCGATGACAGGAACGGCAGGGTGATGATCCAGAACAGCGTTGCTTCAAAATACACCTTCAGCCTCCAGTCGATGGCCGATTTCAGGTGCAGGATCCTGGAAAACGAATTCGAGGGGCTTCACCTCAGCATGGACGGACTGGAAGCATGGTTCAAACTGATCGGGAACTTCAATGCCAGCAATCTCCTTGCCGTATATGCCGCCGCCATGCTGCTGGGACAGGCGAAAACAGAGGTGGTGACCATCCTCAGCCGGCTGGAACCGGTGGATGGCAGGTTCAACTATATCAGGTCTTCAGACAATATCACCGCCATCATTGATTATGCCCACACCCCCGATGCCCTGAAAAATGTCCTGGAAACCATCAATTCAATCAGGGGGAACAATGAACAGCTGATTACGGTTGTTGGTGCCGGCGGCAACCGTGATGCAGCCAAACGGCCGGTGATGGCAGGGATTGCCTGCAATCTCAGCAACAGGGTGATACTGACCTCTGATAACCCCAGGAATGAAGAGCCTCAGGCGATCCTTGACGATATGGTAAAGGGGGTCGAAATGCACCAGTCACACAAGGTGCTGGTCATTGTAAACCGCCTGGAAGCCATCAAAACTGCCTGTGCACTGGCAAAACCGGGCGATATCATTCTGGTTGCGGGAAAGGGACATGAAACCTACCAGGAGATCAAAGGGGTCAGGCATCCCTTTGATGACCGGGAGATTGTCCGGGGAATTTTTCACAATGATAACATAGTTAAATCATAAGCCTATGTTCTACTATCTTTTCCTTTGGTTGCACAAAGCATTCGACATCCCCGGCACGGGCGTATTCCAGTACATCTCCTTCAGGGCTGCCGCCGCGTTGATCACCTCGCTGTTCATCTCCCTGATCATCGGCAAGAGGCTCATTAATTTTCTCCGTGCGAAACAGGTAGGCGAGACCGTACGCGACCTGGGACTCGACGGGCAGAACCTGAAACAGGGAACCCCCACCATGGGCGGGCTCATCCTGCTGGCTGCCATCCTGGTCCCTTCGCTGTTGTTTGCCAAACCTGACAATATCTATATTATCCTGGTGCTGGTGGCAACCGTGTGGCTGGGACTGATCGGCTTTCTCGACGATTACATCAAGGTTTTTAAAAAGGATAAAAAGGGGTTGCCGGGTAAACTGAAGGTACTGGGGCAGATAGGGCTGGGACTGATCGTGGGCTTCACCATGTATTTCAGCGACAGCATCGTGATCCGCGAAAAGGTCAAGCAGAGCGCCTTTGTGCCGGCAACGGATGTTTTTACCCTTGAGTCATCGACCGACAAGTCGAAAACCTTCTCAAAACCTCTTAAATCGACCAAGACCACGATCCCCTTCGTGAAGAACAATGAATTTGACTACAACTGGCTGATAAGCTGGATGGGACCACAGGCTAAAAAATGGAGCTGGCTAATCTTTATACCGATCATCATCTTTATCATCATCGCGGTATCGAACGGGGCAAACCTCACCGACGGTCTCGACGGGCTGGCCACCGGGACTTCGGCCATTATCGGGCTCACGCTGGGGGTACTGGCCTATGTTTCGGGCAATATATTTTTTGCCAACTACCTGAACATCATGTACATTCCAAATGCGGGAGAGTTGGTTGTCTATATCTCGGCATTCGTCGGGGCCTGCATCGGGTTTTTATGGTATAACTCCTTCCCGGCCCAGGTTTTCATGGGCGATACAGGAAGCCTTGCCCTGGGAGGCATCATCGCCGTGTTTGCCATCATGATCCGGAAAGAGATCATGATCCCGATCTTCTGCGGGGTTTTCGTGGCAGAAAACCTCTCCGTCGTCATGCAGGTCACCTGGTTTAAATATACCCGGCACAAATACG
This sequence comes from Bacteroidota bacterium, assembly GCA_037133475.1. GTDB lineage: Bacteria > Bacteroidota > Bacteroidia > Bacteroidales > FEN-979 > CAIVAT01. The sequence continues at coordinate 55,323 of JBAXOB010000016.1, read as the reverse complement.
GGGAGGGGCGCAGGATTTTCAGGATGTCACCGCTGCATCATCATTTTCAGAAAGTGGGCTATCATGAATCGAAGATCGTGATGCGATTCCTGATCATCGGGATCATGCTGGCCGTATTAACCATTGTCACACTCAAACTAAGATAAAAACCATGACTTTAGAAGCATTGGCAAAACAGGGACAAACAACTGTATATGATTCACTGGTGGCCTCCATCGGCCCCAAGATCCGCGAGATCCGCAAGGAGTATATCAAGGAGAGCTTTTACGGATTCCAGCAGGTGGAGCACCGGCTGGAACTGGTGGCGGTCATACACGGGATAGAGTTTATCAATGATTCCAAATCGACCAACATCAATGGAACCTGGTTCGCCATGGAAAGCTCTTCACGCCCGGTGATCTGGATCGTGGGCGGAATCGACAGCGGCAACGATTATGCCGTACTCCGTCACCTGGTCAGGAGCAATGTCAAGGGTATCATCTGCCTTGGACTCGACAACAGCAGGATCCATGCTGCCTTCGATGATCTTGACATCCCCATGGCCGACGTTGCCAGCATGGAGGAGGCCGTCCAGGCTGCCTACTATATGGGCAATACCGGCGATGTGGTTCTGCTCTCCCCTGCCTGCGCCTCGTTTGACCTGTTTGAAAACTTCGAGGAGCGTGGCAAAGCATTCCGCAAATCAGTTAAAAACCTGTAAGTCATGGCACCGATGATGAAATTTGTCAAGGATATCAAGGGAGATAAGGTGATCTGGATCGTCGTGGTCATCCTTTGCATTTTTTCATTGCTGGCAGTCTACAGTTCAACAGGGATGCTCGCCCTTAAAAAACAGCATGGCAACACGGAGTACTATCTTTTCAAACATTTCCTCATCCTGATGTTCGGCCTGGCGCTGATGTACATTACCCATATTATCAAGTACACCTATTATTCACGCATTTCGCAAATAGGGTTATTCCTTACTTTTCCCTTACTGCTTGTCACCCTGATTTCAGGAACCCACCTCAACGAGGCCAACCGCTGGCTCACGGTACCCATCGTGAACCTTACCTTTCAGAGCTCCGATGTGGCAAAACTGTTTCTGATCATGTACCTTGCAAGGGTGCTCAGCAAGAAACAGGAACTGGTGCAGGATTTCCGCAAAGGGTTCCTGCCGGTGATCATCCCTGTGGTGCTGGTCACCATCCTGATCCTCCCGGCCAATTTTTCGACGGCGGCCATCCTGTTCGTCACCTGCATCGTGCTGATGTTTATCGGCAGGATAAGCCTGAAGTATATGATATCGCTGGCATTGCTTGGATTGCTTGCGATCGTGATGATCTATTTCCTCTCCACCTCCTTTCCCACGCTGTTTCCCCGCGGCACCACCTGGGTGTCGCGTATCAACCATTTCGTCCATAAAAAGGAGGTCGACCCTGATGCAACCTTCCAGGTTGACCAGGCCAAAATCGCGATTGTACAAGGCGGTATTTTCGGTAAATCGCCGGGAAAAAGCACCCAGCGGAATTTCCTGCCCCACCCCTATTCCGACTTTATCTTTGCCATTATCATCGAAGAATATGGGCTGATCGGGGCAACGTTCGTGCTGTTATTATACCTGATCCTCTTTTTCAGGGTTATCCGGATCGCCGGCAGGAGCCAGGGTAATTTCGGTTCGCTGCTGAGTATCGGGATCGGGTTCAGCCTGGTTTTCCAGGCCCTTATCAACATGGCCGTGGCCGTGAACCTCTTCCCGGTGACAGGCCAGACCCTGCCCCTGGTAAGTATGGGTGGCACCTCCATATGGTTTACCAGTATTTCGCTTGGCATTATTCTGAGTGTCAGCCGCACGGCTGAAATTGAGACAAAGGACGGCACGGAGGTGGATATTCTCCTGGAACCGACCCTTAATATTAAACCTAAATTAGTACCTGCAGGATGAAGCGCGTCATAATCAGCGGAGGAGGCACCGGCGGGCACATATTCCCGGCCATTGCCATTGCCAACGCCCTCAAGGCAAAGGTGGAGGGGATTGAGATCCTGTTCATCGGGGCCAGGGGACGGATGGAGATGGAGAAGGTGCCGGCGGCAGGTTTTCGCATCGAAGGCCTTCCCATCAGCGGTTTTCAGCGTCGCCTCACCTGGAAGAACCTCTCTTTCCCGGTTAAAGTCATCAGCAGCCTGATCAGGGCCCGCAGGATCATCAGCGAATTCAAACCCGACCTGGTGATCGGTGTAGGGGGCTATGCCAGCGGACCTACCCTGCGCATGGCTACCTCCATGGGGATCCCGTCACTGATCCAGGAACAGAACTCCTTTCCCGGTGTGACCAACAGGCTGCTCGGGAAAAGAGTCAGGAAAATTTGTGTCGCTTATGAGGGAATGAACCGCTATTTCCCTGAAGAAAAACTAGTCCTGACCGGGAACCCCATCCGCCAGGAGATGGTGCTCACCCAAGGGAAAAGGGAGGAGGCCCTTAAATTTTTCGGACTTGACGCCCGGAAAAAGACCCTGCTGGTCATCGGGGGCAGCCTTGGCGCCAGGACCATCAACCAGGCAATCCTGAAATTTGTCGCCGATGGTGGCAACGGCAACGACATCCAGGTACTCTGGCAAACCGGCAAGTACTATTTTGAAAATATCAACGCCAACATCCCGCACCCTGTGAGCCGTATCCCCAGCCTGGTCATCCTCCCCTTCATCGACAGGATGGACATGGCTTATGCCGCGGCCGACCTCATCGTGTCACGCGCAGGGGCCATTGCCATTTCCGAACTGTGTGCCGTAGGAAAACCGCTGATCCTCGTACCGTCGCCCAACGTATCAGAGGATCACCAGACAAAAAATGCCCGTGCCCTCGTCGACAAAAATGCAGCGCTGATGATTACCGACATCACGGCGGTCGAAACGCTCGGGAAGGCAATCCTGGATCTCTTCGGCAATCCTGCTTTGCAGGCTGATCTCAGCGCCGGCATCAAAGCCCTTGGCATCGTCAACTCGGCTGAGAAGATCGCCGATGTGGCCATATCCCTTATGACGCATGGCGCCGCTGCATCACACCCTGCAACGGTCCTCCTCCAGCCCCGTTCAGTTTACTTCCTCGGCATTGGCGGCATCGGCATGAGCGCACTGGCAAGGTTTTTCCGCCAGCAGGGATCGGCCGTGGCCGGCTATGACCGCACCCCGAGTCACCTTACCGAACAGATGTCCCGCGAAGGGATGGATATCCATTTCACCGAAGACATCTCCCTGATCCCGCCCAAACCCGACCTGGTGATCTATACACCGGCAATACCCGTTCATAACCTGGAGTACCGGTTCTTTAAAAGCCAGGATTACCCTATGAGAAAAAGGGCCGAAGTGCTGGGGATGATCTCCGGCGCCTACAAAACGATCGCCGTTGCAGGAACGCACGGGAAGACCACCACTTCGACCATGATCGCCCACATGCTCCATACGGCAGGCATCGGGCAGATCGCCTTTTTAGGCGGTGTTTCAAAAAATTACGGCACTAATTACCTGTATGAAACGCCACCGGGACAGGCCCCTGCAACCGGGGGATCACCTGCCGCCATCACCTACTGTGTGGTCGAAGCCGACGAATACGACAAATCCTTCCTCCAGCTGACGCCCTATATTTCGATCATCACCTCCGCCGATGCCGACCACCTCGACATATACGGCAGCCATGAAGACCTGCGGAAAACTTTTTCCGCCTTTACCGCAAGGATGGTTACCGGCGGTTCGCTCATCATCAAGGCAGGCGTAAACGTGACCCCGAAACGGATCAGCGATTATACGGTTTATGATTATTCCATCACGGGCGGGGCGGCATTTACAGCCACCGATATAAGACTCATCAACGGTTTGCTGCACTTTGACTTTGTTTCCCCCTCCGGCACCATCGCCGACCTTGTTCTGGGCGTGCCCGGCAAATTCAACCTTGAAAACGCCATCTCGGCGCTCGCCGTCGGCACGCTGCTTGGCATCCGCGCGGAAGATCTGAGAAAGGCACTCCTTACCTACGAGGGGGTACTTCGCAGGTTCGAGGTACGGATCCGCAGGGCCGACCTGGTCTACATCGATGATTATGCCCACCACCCGGAGGAGCTGAAAGCCTGTATCGGCGCGGTACGGGATCTTTACCCGGGTAAAAGGATCACGGGCATCTTCCAGCCGCATCTGTTCACCCGTACCCGCGACCTGGCCGACGATTTTGCCAGGAGCCTGGAAATGCTCGATGAACTGCTGCTGCTCGACATCTACCCTGCTCGGGAACTGCCCATTGCAGGCATCGATTCGCAGTTTTTGCTCGACCGCGTCAATCTTGAGCATAAAAAGCTCATCGGGAAGAACAATATCCTGCAGGAACTTGCCACAAATAAACCTGAGATCCTGCTGACCCTGGGCGCCGGCGATATTGACCAGCTTGCCGGGCCCATCACAAACGCCTTATCATTACCTGCCTGACCGATGAAGAGATTCCTGAAAATACTGCACATCATCGTATGGATCCTCCTGGTTTCCGGGACAGGCGTCGTGGTTGGCTTTGCCGAAATCGAGCATTACAACCAGCCCTGTACCAAAGTGGTCATTACCATTGATTACGGGGCTGCCGACATGCTCATCACCAAAAAAGAGATCGACTCCATCCTGGTCAGGACCTCCGGGATGGTCAAGGGCAAACCGCTGGGATATATCAATACGGCCTCCATTGAAAACGCCATCCGGAAACAATCCTATGTGGCGCAGGTAAAGGTTTACGAGAGCATCGAAGGCACACTCTTCATCCAGATCCGCCAGCGCGAACCCTTGCTGCGCATCATCAACCGGAAATACGAGAGTTTCTACCTCGATGAATCGGGCGCATTGCTCCCGGTGAGCCCCCATTTTTCAGCCCGGGTGCTGGTTGCCAACGGGGTGATCGATTATTCCTATATCAAAAACCCGAATTACAGGGTCAACATCCTGGCCGTCACCGACTCGGTTTATTATGATTCGCTGATGACCAACCTATACAAACTTACCATGTATATCACCCACGACAAGTTCCTGAAGGCCCAGATTGACCAGGTCTATGTTACCGAGGGCGGGGAATTCGAACTTATCCCGCGCATTGGCAACCATGTGATCCTGCTGGGCAAGGCCGTCGACCTTGACGACAAGTTCAGGAAGCTATATGCCTTTTACAAACTGGGACTGAACAAGATCGGCTGGAATAAATACAACATCATCAACATAAAATACAAGAATCAAGTAGTCTGTTCTAAAATATAACGTAGCATGAAAAACGAAGGCATCATTGTCGGTCTCGACATCGGAACAACAAAGATTGCGGTCATTGTGGGGCGCAAAAACGAGTATGGAAAAATTGAGATCCTGGGCTATGGCAAAGTACCTTCCATCGGCGTGAAGCGGGGGGTTGTTGCCAATATTGACAATACCGTGCAGTCCATCAAGGATGCAGTAGCCGAAGCTGCTGCCAAGTCGGGGGTGAACATCAAGTATGTCAATGTCGGAATCGCGGGCCAGCATATTAAAAGCATGCAGCACCGGGGAAGCATGATCCGCGAAGACAGTGAAACAGAGATCAGCCAGGCCGATATTGAAAAGCTGTGCAACAGCATGTACAACCTGAATATGAACCCGGGCGAGGAGATCCTGGATGTGATCCCCCAGGAATTCAGCATTGACGGGGAACACGGCATTACCATGCCAAAGGGGGGCATTGGCAGCAACCTTGAGGCAAACTTCCATATCATCATTGGCCAGACGGCCGCAGCCAAGAACATCTACCGCTGCGTGCGCAAGGCGGGACTTGAAGTTGTCGAGCTGATCCTCGAACCGATTGCGTCGGCCGAGGCGGTGCTCTGCGAAGATGAAAAAGAGGCCGGCGTGGTGTTGGTGGATATCGGCGGGGGCACCTCCGACATTGCCATTTTCCATGGCGGGATCATCCGTCACACGGCGGTCATCCCCCTGGGCGGCGAGATCATCACCGAAGATATCAGGGAGGGTTGTTCGATCATCAAAAAGCATGCGGAACAGCTAAAAGTGAAATTCGGATCGGCCATGGCGCGTGAGAACAGGGAGGAGGAGATCGTCTCCATCCCGGGAACCCGTGGAAAGCCCGCCAAGGAGATCAGCCTGAAAAACCTGGCTTCCATCATCCAGGCCCGTATGGAGGAGATCATTGAACATATTTACTATGAGATCAAGAACTCAGGCTATGAGAAAAAGCTGATCGAGGGGATCGTCCTCACCGGCGGGGGCGCCCACCTGAAGCATGTGGCCCAGCTCACCGAATTTATCACCGGTCTCGACACCCGGATCGGTTACCCGAACGAACATCTTGCCAGCGACGTACCACCCGAAATGGCCAGCCCCATGTATGCAACCGGGATCGGGCTGGTGATCGAAGGGATCGGCCGTTACCAGAAAGATGTTGAAAACAAGCCTGTTGAGGTCATCCAGCAGGGTACCAGGGAGGTTGTTGCCGTTCCCGCCGAAAAGGTAAACAGGAAACTGCTGGACACTTTTCTCAACAAAATCAGGAACATTTTCGAGGAGGATGTCCAGTAATCAAACTATTAACAATGGTGCGTTAATAACTAATTAAAGAACAGTCCTTTTCTATATCCTTTATTCATAATTTTAACCCTTAAAAATATATGATCATGGCCGATATGTTAAAATTTGACCTGCCAAAAAACCAGTCATCAATCATCAAAGTCATCGGGGTAGGCGGCGGCGGCAGTAATGCTGTGAACCATATGTACCACCAGGGAATCAAGGGCGTTGATTTCATCATCTGCAATACCGACGAGCAGGCCATGATCATGAGTCCTGTTCCCACCAAGATCCAGCTGGGGGTAAACCTGACACAGGGCCTCGGGGCCGGTGCGGCGCCAACGGTCGGGCGAAATGCGGCCCTTGAAAATTCCGACGATATCCGCAGCGTACTTGAAAAGGGCACCAAGATGCTGTTTATCACGGCAGGCCTCGGCGGCGGAACCGGGACCGGCGCAGCGCCCGTGATCGCGCAGATTTCCAGGGAGCTCGGCATCCTTACCGTGGGTATTGTCACCATCCCGTTTTCATTCGAAGGCCGCAAGCGCCGCCAGTCGGCCGAAGAGGGCATCAGGGCTTTGAAACAGAATGTCGATGCCCTGCTGATCATCAGCAACGACAAGCTCCGGCAACTCTGCGGCGACCTTCCGCTTTCGGAGGCCTTTACCCGCGCCGACAACGTACTTACCACCGCAGCCAAGGGCATTGCCGAAATCATCACGGTGGTCGGCTATATCAATGTTGATTTTGAAGATGTAAAAACCGTCATGAAGGACAGCGGCGTGGCCATCATGGGCACCGGCATCGCCAATGGCCCGAACCGCGCACAGATGGCCGTTGAAGAGGCATTGAACTCTCCCCTGCTCGACAACAACGATATCAACGGGGCCGGCAACCTGCTGCTCTATATCTCCTCCGGAAAGAAGGAGATAACCATGGATGAAGTCACCGAAATCACCGACTACATCCAGGAAAAGACAAAATCCACGGGAGATGTCATCTGGGGCAACGGTTTTGATGAATCGCTCGACGACAAGATCAGCGTCACCATCATCGCCACAGGGTTTGACGAGGATCACAAGCAAAAGGATCCCTCCAAACCTGTCGACGTCACCGTGCACAACCTCTATTCCGATTCGCCGGCTCCGCAGGTCGAGCACCGGGTGTTCGTTTCCCACCCCGAACCCCCTGAACGGTTCGAACCCCTGGTCGAAAAACATTTTTTCGAACCCGAACCCGAACCCAGCCCTTACGAAATAGTACCGGCTTCGGATACCGCCGAACCCATGAGGATCATCGAATTTTCGGTTGAAAAAAACGAGCCGGATGCCCAATCCGAAACACCCCAAACGCTGATCGAGGATCTTCACCTTGTCGAAAATATCGAAGAACCGGTCATGGAAATGCACTTCAAACCGCTTCCGGTAAACTACCCGCTGGAAACCTCCCAGCCCGATCAGTCTGAAATTCAGAATAAGATACTGGATGAACGGGTTTTCAAACTCAGGCACCTGAGTGAGAAGTTAAAGACCCATCTCCCCATTGAGAACAACCTGTACGAGCTTGAGAATATCCCTGCCTACAAGCGGCGCAATGTCGATCTGAGTGATGTGACCCCCTCTTCCGAATCGCACCGGGCCAAGTACAATCTCACCGATAATGCCGAGAATCCTCTTGAATCCAATGGTAACAATCCCTACCTGCACCCAAAAGCCGATTAAATGAGCCTTGAACTAAAAATCAACGACGATATCAAACAGGCCATGCTTGCCCGCGACGCGGAGAGGCTGGAAGCCCTGAGAGCCATCAAGGCAGCCCTGTTGCTCGAAAAAGCCAAAGAGGGTGGCTCCGGGGAGGTAGATGATGCCACCGAACTGAAAATCCTGCAGAAACTGGTTAAACAACGCCGCGAATCGGCCGACATCTACACCCAGGCAAACCGGCAGGATCTTGCGAAAAAAGAGATTTTCGATGCCTCCATCATTGAAACCTACCTGCCACAGCAGCTTTCGGAAGCCGATGTGACCGTGATCATCCGGAAAATAGTCGCAGAAACCGGCGCAACTTCGGTAAAGGATATGGGCAAAGTCATGGGTGCTGCCGCAAAGGAGCTTGCCGGCAAGGCGGATAACAAGATGATCTCGGCTATTGTGAAGGCTCTGCTTGGTGCTTAATGCGACTGGCAAACCGTTTCTCGCGGTAACCTGATACCCATTTGGAGACGAGGCAGGCAAGCCCCCACAGCATTTTCCATTTTCCAAAGCCTTTTCGTACATCGGCATACCACCGTTCGCCACGGAGTACCTTGCCAAAGGCCCGCCAGCCACGGTCGTTGTCGCGCACCAGCCTGTGGATCCTGAGGGGAATCGTGTTGAACAGGTATTTGATCCTGTTGGCCTCCAGCAATTCACTCATAAGTTCCTCGTTCACGGCTTCGGAATAAGAGGCCAGCGTCGGCGTTGCCGACAGGAGGAACTTCAGGGATACCTCCGCTGCCAGCTTGCCGCTGCGAACCGCGTAGTAGATCCCTTCGCCTGTGAGCGGATCGGTGAGGCCTGCCGCATCGCCGGCAACCATCACCCGGCCGTTATGAAACATGCTTTTTTCAACCCTGACCGGGATGGGCCACGCTTTCATCGACAGGGTCTCCAGTACCCGGATGGAATAGGCACGGTTCCGCCCGCCCGATGCTGTGTTCGGAGCAGAGGAGCCTGATCCTGACAACCAGGGGCCATCTGCCAAATAGGCTATCAAACCCTCGTAGTAATTCATCATCCCCTTAGTCAGGCTGGCCGGCCCACCGACACCGATCGAAAAATGGTCCTGTTTGGGAAACACCCATCCATACCCGCCCGGGAAGGCGCCCCAGTCGAGAAAAACCGTTTGCGAGTATGCCCTGACAATGGCGGGGTCGGCGGTAACCTCCGCCTCCCAGGCAAGTCCCTGCATGATATGGTTCCGCAGCCCGGCCGACCGAGCCACGATACCGGAGGCTCCATCGGCCCCGATGATGATGCGTGAACTGAAACTCCTGGTGTTTGTTTCAACGATGGCAACATCACGCTCCTGCTTCACCCCGGTGACCTTCACGTCGTATAAAATCTTCGCCCCGGCCTCGATGGCCTTTCGTAACAGGAAATGGTCAAACTTGTCACGCATCGTGCAATAGAGCATCGGTTCCGCCGAGGTGCGTTTGAAAACCTCTTTAAAACCGCTTGAAAAGACGATATTATGGATACTGGTCTCAAAAACAGGGGAGACATCAAAGGGAATCTCGGCCAGGATCTTATGCGTTAACCCTGCGCCACAGACTTTGTATCTCGGGAACTGCGCCTTTTCCAGGATCAGGACGGAGATGCCCTGCCTGGCCAGCGTATAAGCCGCCATGGAACCGGCAGGACCGGCGCCGGCAACGATTACATCGGCATCTGTCGTCATATTATCAGGTTAAAATCAGGGATTTCAGAGGAGGGTCAGCACCTCTTTCAGTAACTTTTCCTTGCTGACAGGAACTACCCCAACCTCCTCACACACCAGGCCACCGGCCAGGTTAGAGATAAAGGCGATTTCGTAGGGGGTGCGTTTTAACGCCAGGCACAGGGAGGCTATACTGATCACCGTATCGCCGGCCCCCGAAACATCCGAAATCATGCGCATATGGGCGGGGATGAAAATGTTTTTCTCCTCCCTGTTATCCTTCATGCTCATCATGACTCCCTTTTCCGACATGGTGGTCAGCACATACCTGCAGTCAAGCTGCTGGCCCAGCTGTTGCGCGGTTTTAACCACCTCATCCGTTTCCTTCAGATCATCGGAGAGGTTCATCCCCTCCTTGAGCTCCTTCAGGTTGGGCTTGATCAGGGTCACCTGCCTGTAAAACATGAAATTCTTTTTCTTGGGATCAACCGAGACAGGGATATCGTGCGCCTGCGCGCGCTTTACCACCTCGGCGATAAGCTTTTGCGTGATCACCCCCTTGTCGTAATCCTGGAAAATGATGCCGTCGATCTTCACCTTTGTCAGGATCTGGTCGATCACGCGGATCAGGGTTAAAAAATCGCCCTGCACCAGGTCATTGTCCATCTCCTCATCGACCCTGAGCATCTGGAATGCATTGCCGAAAATCCTGAATTTCGTGGTGGTGATGCGACGCGTACTGCGAACGATGCCCACATCGTCAATTTTCTCCTTCTTCAGCAGTTCGAGAAAGAGGTCACCCTTGTCGTCGGTGCCGATCACCGAACAGAGGATGGGGTTTGCCCCCATCGACCTGATGTTCATGGCGACATTGGCAGCCCCGCCCATGCGGTGTTCGCGTTTACGCAGCGCCACGATGGGAATGGGCGCCTCGGGCGAAATCCGTTCCACCTTGCCCCACAGGTAGGAGTCAACCATTACATCCCCGATGATCAGGATGTTAAGCTTGTTGAAATCCTTAAACAACTTCTTGTAATTGCCTTCTTTTTGCATCAGCCATTATATTTTCAAGGGTTCGCCCGGAACAGCAGGCTAAACCACACCGTTGAAATGGTAATCAGAGATGGTCTTAATGTTTTTGTTTGCCTCGTCAACATTGATCCTGCCGTCCATCAACCGGATGATGCGGTGGGCATGCTGGGCAATATCCTCTTCATGGGTGACGATGATGACCGTGTTGCCCATTTTATGGATCTCTTCGAGCAACCCGAGAATTTCGACGGAGGTTTTCGAATCGAGATTCCCGGTAGGTTCATCGGCCAGGATGATGGCCGGGTGATTAACGAGCGCCCGGGCGATGGCAACGCGCTGGCGCTGCCCGCCCGACAGTTCATTCGGCTTATGGGCCATGCGGTCGCCGAGCTTCACCTCTTCCAGCGTCAGCCGGGCCAGTTCCATTCGTTTGGCCTTGCCCACGCCGGCATAGATCAGGGGAAGCATCACGTTTTCAAGGGCTGTGGAGCGCGGCAACAGGTTGAAGGTCTGGAAAACAAACCCGATCTGCCTGTTCCTGATCTCGGCCAGGGCATTGTCGTCCATCTTGCTGACATCCTCCCCGTTCAGGAAGTAGCTGCCGCTGGTAGGGGTATCGAGGCACCCCAGGATATTCATCAGGGTGGATTTCCCCGACCCGGAGGGACCCATCAGGGCAACAAATTCATTTTTCCTGACAACCAGCGACACACTCCGCAGCGCTTCGACCAGGATGGTGCCAATCTTGTAATTCTTGACAATATTATCGAGCCGGATGACCTCTTTTTCCATGTATCTGTCGTATTAAAAGCGTAATGAAAAATTTTCCTTGCTTAACTCTTCTTTAAAAAACACCACCCCCATCTGGAACAGGTCGACTGTGACCTTGACCTTTTCATGACGGCAGATGACCCTCCAGGCCTCTTCCATGCCCGATGACCAGTGTATGTCGTCGAAAATGAAGATGGTATTCTCATTGATATGTTTCAGGCACTCTTCAAAATAGGCCAGGGTCGGTTTCATCTTGTGGTTGCCATCAAAAAACACGAGATCGGGCGATGGCATCTTCTCCAGGGCCCCGGTAAGTTTATCTTCAAAATTCCCGGTGATGATTTCAATATTTTTAAGACCTGATTTGTCGAAATTTTCGTGGGCCACATTGGCCGAATCAAGACATCCTTCCAGGGTGATAATCCGGCTCTCGGGCGAGGCAAGACCAAGATAGATGGAGCTGATTCCCAGTGAGGTCCCCAGTTCGAGGATGTTCGCCGGCTTGTAATGCCTGACCATCCGGAACAACAATTCACCCTTTTTCTGGCTGACACACGACTGGTGCACGATATCCCTTACCCTGACAAACCGCTGGTCGCCCGGGAAATCCTTGCGTTTGGCCCCCAGGTCCTTGCGCTTGATAAACCTTGAAACACTTTCGAGTTCCTTGCGTAACCTGTTGACAACCCTGAATTGCTGGTATTCTTCCGTATCACTCAGCACATTTTTATAAAAATCATAAACAAAGGGAGAGTGAACGCGGTATTTAGATTGTGATTTTATGTAATGTCTGAGATATCCGAGAAATGCATCAACCTTTCTGCTCATAGCGAAATAATAAGATTACAAAATTAACCTAAATCCGCGGATTAACAAGTTGGACGAAGAAACCGCGGAATAGTTACAAATTACTAACTTTGCGCCAAAATTAACCAAGGTGCCAATGGCAGAACGTTCAAAAATTGCAAACTATTTTTCACTCGTCAAAATAAATCACACCATATTTTCGCTTCCCTTTGCCATGATCGGGTTTTTCCTGGCTGTGAAGATAAAAGAGGAGAACCTGAGTTTCCGTTTATTGCTGCTGGTGCTGCTTTGCGTGTTTTTTGCCAGGAATGCCGCGATGGGATTTAACCGCTATGCCGACCGTCACATTGATAAAAAAAACCCCCGCACCACCCTGCGCGAAATCCCAAGTGCGATCATCAGGCCCGGGTCGGCCCTGCTGTTTGTCATCATCAACGCCCTGCTCTTCATGACGGCAAGCTACTTCATCAACTTTTTGTGTTTTTCCCTTTCTCCCGTTGCGCTGATCATCGTTTTAGGCTACAGTCTCACCAAGCGTTTCACCTACCTGTCGCACCTGTTTCTCGGACTTGGGCTTGCCCTGGCCCCCATCGGCGCCTACCTGGCCGTCACCGCACAATTTGACATTCTTCCGCTGATCTATTCGGCGGTGGTGATCTTCTGGGTTGCCGGGTTCGATATCCTGTATGCCTTGCAGGATATAGGGTTTGATATATCGGAGAACCTGAAATCACTGCCGGTGCTGCTGGGAAAGCGTAATGCCCTCATCCTTTCGGCCATATTCCACCTGCTCGCAGTGTCGCTGGTTGCCTTCGGAGGATTTTTCGGTCATTTCGGTATGCTCTACTGGATCGGTGCCGCCATCTTCACGCTCCTGTTGTGTTATGAACATGTTATCGTAAAGCCCAACGATATTTCGCGTGTCAACCTTGCCTTTGCCACGATGAACGGGATGGCCTCGGTGATCTTCGCCTGTTTCGTCATCGGCGATCTGTTCCTTTAGCTGCATCTTCACCTCCAGGATTTGCTTTGAAGGGATGCCATTCCCGCGCTTGCCATTTTATGGTTTAACGTTTGATCATCTTTTCGATCTTCAGAATAAACATATCGCCACCTCCGGAGATCTTAATCATATCCTTCCATGCCTTTCGCTTATCATTTGAGGAGACTCTTAACCTCCGGAAATGATCCGGCGGAGAGCATCCCATGCCAATATTCCCGGCAAAATCTTCACTTTCAGTAGTCCGTCCACAAAAATAAATGCCGAAATGTTGAAGACTCCATGCTTTTATATTGAAATTCAATAAAATAACAATAAGACATTTTTACAAGTATGTTTTTAACATTTTTTATAACAAATAGATATTTGTTATAAATTTAACAACTCATAACGGCTGATTATCCAATTGTCACAAATGTTGCCTGCAAACCATTCCATACACTTCATAACAATTAAACTCTCCCCATGAAACTAAACTTACGCAACAGACGGGTGCTTTCATGCGCCCTGGCGATGATGATCCTGGCCGTGATGGCCGGTTCCTGCAGAAAAGACTGCAGTACAACCTACATCCCGGCAAACCACAGCACCTCCACCTCCACACCGGAGGCCTTCTCGGGAAATTCGCTCCAGATGATCTCCGATTATGAGATGACCCATAATATGGCCTTCCCCGGCGGGGTGATGCACAGTGCCTCCGCGGGATTGGTTCAGGGTACAGCAAGCGGCAGCGGTTTTAAAATGATCGGCTTTCTGATGAATAAAATTCTGAATTTCAAGCGAAAACAGCACATCAACAACGAATTCCAGGACATCGACAACGCACTCAGCATAATACAGGCGCAGATCGCTACTTTGGACAGCAATAACGTGCATTTCCAGCAGGTTTTAATAAAAAAAGTAGACATGATGACGACTCTTCTCACACAATTTAATCTCAATCAGGATATCACAAACATTCATACTGAATACAATATTACCAATAATAATTATTTCGGATTTTATCGCAACATTGCAACACAATGGGAACAGGATACAACAAGCGCATATCTTATTACCCAGATGCACGAGGCCGCCAAGTCCGCACCGACCTGGGCGAGCAATATAATCAACGATAAGGGCAGTAAGAGCATGCTGAGTACCATTCAAGAAATGCATGATGCCCTCATCCCAACATTGCCAGGTACAACGACCAATGCCCTGAAAGCATACGCCACACAACTGATTGACAACCTGAGTTTAGCACATACTACCAAGGTCCTGGATACACAGGATGCACTCAATCTCTACTGCCTTCTAGAGACCTATTTCATCACCATTATGAATTACGAATACCAGGCGGCCACGGTCTATTCAAATGCCTGCAAGGTGGTGGATTCGACAGGGGTGAACAGGTCCGACTCCATTTTTAAGGTCCAGTTTGGCAACCAGGTCGTGGACCAGATCAAAGTGTTTCTCAAAGTGGTTGACTACATGGTCGTCAATGTTGCGGAATACCGCGATGCCGCACGTTTTCAGCGGGATATGAGGACAGAAGACATGGGAATTGCCAGTGATACCGTCTTCGGTCCTGCCCTCGGCCGCGCCCAACTGGTGGCCAACCTGCTGTGTGCTTCGGTTGGCAAGCCTTACCCCGTGATGAATGCCGTGATCACTACCCCCAGGTATTACGGAAACGGCGCCGGGCCTGTCACCCTTTCCTTTGCGGGGAGAACTGCAACCACGAACGCCGTGAACTGGACAAGCCAGCTGCCCTGCACACGGTGGACTGACAGCACATGCACCTCCAGCAATGAATGGACGATCAACCGGCTTGGGACACCTGGCATCGCCGACCCTCCCGGGTTATCCGGGTACCTGCCCGTATCGATCCAGAATGCATGGTGGAACCCGTGGACCACGCCATCCGGTCATGTCCAGGTTTATTACTATAGCCCACAGAATCCCACTGATAAATCTGTTGTTCAAGACTCCGTTCACTCCGTCGGCCTGGCTTTTGTTGCATGCAACTGGCCATGGGGAACAATGTATGTGGATAAGGCCCCGGCTAAGTCAGCAAGTTACCCGGGATATTTCTCCTATTATACGTTCGAAAGCGGTTTGATGGATTGGCCGATGTTCCCGACGCCTTCCACTGTATCAGAAAAGGCTTGGATGGGAGCAACGGGTGAATTGCAGTTGCTGCATGACGGAACGTTCACTACCTCATCGGGATGCAGGATCCAGAACTGGCAGGGAACCATGAGCCAGGCTAAATACAAGTATCTTATGGCCGACGGCCACTGGAAAAACGTTAAGGTCGGCACGGCGCTTCCCGCCTACAATCCCGGGGTGCAGGCCTGGGTAACCTGCAGCGTACTGTATACCATGAAGGGGACGGGAAAAAAGACTTTCCTCACGCTGTACGCGGGAACGTTACATCACAACCATTTTAACGCTGAAACCACCTATTGGATCGGATCGGAGGTTATCTCCTCGCAAATTCAGAACCAGGCCGGGGTTACGAAGATCGTATTCGGGAACACCGCTTTGACCGCGGGAACTGATTACCAACCAGGCATCAGTTATTGTTATGAAACAAATGATGTGCCTTCGGCAGGTGTAAGCGGAATGATCAACCTGACTTCCAGTTACCAGGTTGTCTATGGAGGGTTTTATGACGTTCCGCTTTAGGCCGGTAGCTTTGTGATGATATCAGGGAAGAGGTTGACTCAAAAGTCATGAGTCAGCCTCTTTTATTCGTACTGGAGGTCGAATGCGAAGTCAAATATGCGCTCTATTGGAGCATAATTTGACTTTTGAGTCAACCTCTTCTTTTGTTGCGGCATGACACCTTTTTACAAGGCTTGTCGGGTTTCAGGTCAGCGAGTTCAGACGAAGATGCTGGAATCCCCTATGTTTGGGGAGATGAAGGAGGTGCCCCCTCTTTTCCTAAACCGAAAAACCTATCCTCATCCCACTTTTTTGAATTATTGCGGATATAATTTGCAATGTCGCGGCAGGATTCTTCATTCCGGATAATATGATCATAAAAACGTGGTTGCCATTGAAAAAAGGGATAGCCATTGTTATTGCACCATCGTTTCACCGATGCCTTGTAATGGTTGATGATCATCGAAACGGAGCCGGGAATGGGTTTGCCAAACTTCCTGGCAGGCTGGGCCATGATATCCTCCGGGGATGGGATGTCTAGGTGGAAAATGGCATCCTCCGGTGAAATATAATATGGTACGGAATTAAGATACGGCGGGGAATTGCAATCCGGCGGGGAAATGGCATCCGGTGGGGAATTACCAAACGGCGGGGAATTGCAATCCGGTGGGGAATTGCAATCCGGAGGGGAAATGGCATCCGGTGGGGAATTGGCATCCGGTGGGGAATTACCAACCGGCGGGGAATTGCAATCCGGTGGGGACATGCCATCCGTTGAGGCCATGCCATGGCATGGCCCTACGGGACCATCATGTTTGGCCTGTAGGGACATGCCATGGCATGTCCCTACCCCATGGCAAACCCCATCATCATTGCATATCCCATCACCATGACATGTCCCAACATCTATTATTTCAACCGGCAAGCCGGCATTTTTCACAATTTTCCGGGCACCATGAAGAACCAGGATCAGGTGAACATGATTCGGCATGATTACATATTCTTCAACCACCGCGTGATTAAAATGAATGGATGTTTGGCACAGAAATAATGTTGCTATACGGCCCGTTTCATTCAGGATCATCTTCCCATCAGCCACCTTTCCAAAATAGTGCTGATGGTTTTTCGTGCATATGGTTATAAAATATAGACCTTCGCTGGTATAGTCGTATCCTTTCAACCGAAATGAACGACGATGATGAGATTCGGAATTGCTGTTTTTCATGTTTCCCCCGGGGTCGCTTCATTCGCAATCAAATTGAATACAGGTTTATGTTGGATTAATTGAGAATCCAGTTAACCCTCACCTCCCCCAGTTATCCCTGTCGAGCGAGCGGTAGTTGATCGCCTCGGCCAGATGTTCCAGCCTTATCTCGGCGCATTGATCGAGGTCGGCGATGGTGCGGGATACCTTCAGGATACGGTCGTAGGCACGGGCGGAAAGGCCCAGTTTATCCATGGCCGTTTTCAGCAGCAGGTTGCCCGTCTCCCCGAGGCTGCAAACCTGCCGCAGCATGGAGGAAGGGAGTTGCGAATTACAGTAGATACCCGTCAAACCTTCGAAACGCCTCTCCTGGATCTGCCTGGCCGCGATCACCCTGGTTCGGATCATCTCGCTCCGTTCGGAGGGCCGGCTATCGCTGAGTTTCTTAAAATCCACGGGTACAACCTCGATATGAAGGTCGATCCTGTCGAACAGCGGACCTGAAATACGGTTGATGTATTTCTTCACCTCCCCCGCCCCGCACTGGCAATCCATCGTGGGATGGTTATAGTAACCGCAGGGGCAGGGATTCATGGCGGCGACGAGCATGAAACTGGCCGGGTATTCAATGGTCATTTTTGCCCGGGAGATGGTTACCACCCTGTCCTCCATGGGCTGCCTGAGCACCTCGAGCACGGTCCGTTTGAATTCGGGCAGCTCATCGAGGAATAACACGCCGTTGTGGGCCATGGAGATTTCGCCCGGCTGGGGAATACTGCCGCCCCCGACGAGGGCCATGTTCGAAACCGTATGATGGGGAGCCCTGAAGGGACGGGTGGAAACCAGCGACCGGTTGCTACCCAGCTTCCCGGCGACCGAGTGAATTTTGGTCGTCTCCAGCGCCTCGTGCAGGTTCAGTGGCGGCAGGATGGAGGGCAACCGCTTGGCAAGCATCGTCTTGCCCGCCCCCGGCGGTCCGATCAGGATCACGTTATGCCCCCCGGCGGCAGCGATCTCCAGGGCCCGCTTGATATTTTCCTGGCCGCGCACATCGGCGAAGTCGAACTCAGTGCGCGACGACGAAACCGCGGAATCTTCAGGCTCACGCAGGCGTACAGGCGTGAGAACCTCCGTCTCATTGAAAAAGGCGATCACCTCAGGCAACGACGCAATGCCGTATACATCGAGCTCGCTCACAATCGCAGCCTCCTGCGCATTCTGGACCGGGATCAGGATCCCCTTGAAACCCCGCCGGTGCGCCTCGATGGCGATGGGCAGGGCACCCTTGATGGGAAGCAGTCCGCCGTCGAGCGACAGCTCCCCCATGATCATGTATTGCTCCAGCCGGTCGGTCTTGATCACCCCGTTGGCCGCCAGGATCCCGATGGCAATGGTGAGATCGTAGGAGGAGCCCTCCTTCCGGATGTCGGCAGGGGCCATGTTGATGATGATCTTCTTCCCGGGTATCTTGTACCCGTTGTTCCGCAAGGCCGACTCGATGCGCTGATGGCTCTCCTTCACGGCATTGTCGGGCAGGCCGACCATGAAAAACTGGATTCCCTGGTCCATGTAAACCTCAACGGTGATCATAATGGCCTGGATGCCGAAAACGGCGCTGCCAAATGTCTTTACCAGCATGATAAGCGTTTATTGCTTAATCGGCTTCGAAGGCAAAAGGTAATTTGGAAAAGGGGGAAAGTTATCAACAAGGTGCGGGATGGATGCCGAACCGGCCGGGGGATAGCTCAGGGAACAAACCTGCCTTTTATTTTTCAGGTTTATAGCCCGAGGTGGTAAGAATTTTCTGGGCATCCCTCTCTTTCATCAGCTGTTGCAGGGAGACGCCAGGCTGGTTTTCCATATACCGCCTGATGATCTGCCAGCCAAGCCATTCGCCGAGCCGGGGCGGCGCCTCCTTTGAAAATTCGGCGGTAAAGGGGCCATCGGCCATAAAGGCCCTGATCAGCTTGCCATCGGTGGCATAGAGCATCCTGTTCTCAATAATGGCGGCCCATACATGCGTTTCATTTTTGATGATCCAGTCGTATTGTGCCTGGGTATAGCCGATTTTGAACCGGTCGCCGGCAGCCGGGATCATGGCATCGATAAAGTACAGGCGCTTGCCCGCCTCCACCATTTGTTCCAGCATGGTATTTCCCGGCAACTGCTCCGGGTCGGTCACGGTTGACAACACTTTCATGCAGTCGGGCAGGATATTTTCGGGGTTCATCCTGAGGATGCGGTAGTTTGGCAGTCCGTCGGAGGCGTAGGGTTTGAAATCCTTTCCCAGGTAGTTGTCCAGCCCGATCAGCAGCACGGTATCGGCAAACTGGATTGGAAAATCATAATCCCCCCCGGAGATGTAGGCGTAGACCCTTGGAATTTTCGAACCGGGATAATAGTAGAGGAAATGTCGGAAGGCATCGGTCAGGTCATGCTCCAGCATGCGAATATCAGCATAACGGCCGGCCACGGCTGCCTGGAAAGCAACGGTTCGGGGGTTTTCGAGGTAGGCTCTCATTTCATCAAGCTTGCCCGCATCGCCCAGGTCGGTACCCAGGAAAAAACGGTAGGATGGTTTCAGCGCCTCCAGCTCCTGCTGCAACCGCCCGGGATGAACCCTGAACAGGTCGAGGTCGTACCGGTGAATCTTCATTTCAGGCAGGCCTGTTTTTGAAACATCCACATCCAGCCGGTGTTTTGCAGAACCGCATCCTGAAAACAGAGCCATGGTCAACAAGGCAAAAAAGAGGAAAACCCGTTTCATTAAAATCATATTTTGACATTTAAACAATGAACAACGCCGGAAAAATTAAACCACAATGGCACAATGAAGGCACAATGAACACAAAGGGAAACATTAAACCACAATGACACAATGAAGGCACAATGAACACAAAGGGATACATTAAACCACAATGACACAATGAAGGCACAATGAACACAAAGGAAAACATTATGTCATCCCGAAACCAAAAACACCAGATGCCAAGGCCCGACAAGGCAGGACAAAGGTAACCGATCGGCCGGAAATAAACTCCCAGGTGGCAAACGAAAATCATGGTTAATTATTTTTGGATAAAATTATGAAGATTCATTCCAGTG
Source organism: Bacteroidota bacterium (assembly GCA_037133475.1). Lineage (GTDB taxonomy): Bacteria > Bacteroidota > Bacteroidia > Bacteroidales > FEN-979 > CAIVAT01. Next base: position 34,783 of record JBAXOB010000016.1, on the reverse strand, counting down.
CTGGGCGATTAATCCCTATTTTTGTTCATTATATCCTGAATGAATATATGGATGCCCGTTCAGAAGAAGCTCTGCCCTGCGCAGAATTACCGGCATGTATCGCTGAGATTCCGGGGCGTCGGCACCACAGGAAAAATCAACTCCATCATATGAAGAAATTAGTTGTTTTATGTTGTATATCACTCCTGGCAGTTTCAACCAGTCACGTTTTCAGCCAGTCGAATTCCCCGTTTAAACTGGGGCTGAAGGTCTCTCCCAACATAGGCTGGATGAGCCCGGGAACCAAAGATTATGCCTCCAACGGCGCCGCCATCGGGGCTACCGTGGGCTTTGTCGGGGATTTCTATTTTGCCAAAAACTATGCTCTCTCGACAGGGTTTAATTTCCAGTTCCTTAACGGGAACCTCAAATATTCCGACAGCCGTGTGATAAACAAGACAAGCGAAACCGGCCAGGTAAACCGTAAATATAACTTTCTTTACCTGGAGATACCACTGATGATCAAGATGCAGACCAAGACCTTTGGCAAGATCTCCTATTTTGGCCAGATGGGTTTTGGCACCGCCTTCAGGCTCAAGGCAAGCTATAAGGAAAAATTCTATCCCGCCCAGGGGCCCGAAGTCGACCAGCAGGACAACCTAACCGACAGCACCTCCCTGATCCGCGAATCGATTATCATCGGCATTGGCTGCGAATATCATGTGGATGAGTCGACCAGGCTCTTCTTCAGTCTCAACTATTCCAATTCGCTCAACAACGTGCTTTCGGGAATCAATAACGCTTCGCACCTCAATGAAAAAAGCATGCTGAATTTTACCGAACTCACCGTCGGCATCCTTTTTTAACAAGTCATCATGAAGATAGCCCTGGCACAGCTGAATTACCATGTGGGGGATTTCGGCAACAATGTTGCACGGATCGTGGAAACCATCGCAAAGGCGAAGGAGGCAGCGGCCGACCTGGTGGTGTTCGCCGAACTCTCTGTTTGCGGCTACCCCCCCCGTGATTTCCTCGAATTCAGCGACTTCATCCGCCGGTGTGACGAAGCCGTTGCGACCATCGCCTCGCATTGCCGCGGCATCGCCGCGATCGTAGGCACGCCGACCCGGAACCCGGCCCCCAAAGGCAAACCGCTATACAACACGGCCTGTTTCCTGGCCGATGGCAAGGTGCTGGCCATGACCCACAAGACCCTCCTTCCCAATTATGATGTTTTCGATGAATACCGCTACTTTGAGCCTAACAGGCTTCCTGCCTCCATCATTGAATACGAGGGGTTCCGGCTGGCGGTCACCATCTGCGAAGATCTCTGGAACATCGCCGACGACCCGCTCTATATCCGCAATCCCATGGAGGAGCTGGCCGGCCTGGCACCCGATATCATCCTCAACATTGCCGCATCCCCCTTCAACTATAACCAGCCCTCCATCCGGCAGGATATCCTGTCGAAAAACGCGACGACCTTCAGCCTGCCCGTGGTTTATGTCAACCAGGTGGGCGGGCAGACCGAGCTGATCTTCGACGGCGGCTCGATGGTGGTGGATGCAACCGGGAAGGTCGCGGCAAAGCTGAAGGAATTTGAGGAGGATCTGCTTTATCATGAATTCAGTAAGCCGGAGCACCCGGTGATCCGGGAGGCCACACCACCGGCCGTTCCTCCATATGCTCTTTCAGACATAGCTTATACGCACCGCCTTCTTGCACCTGAAACCACATCCCTGGTCTATCACGCCCTCGTATTGGGCATCCGCGACTATTTCGGGAAACTGGGATTTTCAAAGGCGATCCTGGGGCTTTCGGGGGGAATTGATTCGGCGGTAACGCTGGCCCTGGCAGCCGGGGCGCTGGGCAGCAGCAATGTAAGGGCGGTTTTGCTGCCGTCGCAGTTCTCATCGGACCACAGCATCGACGATGCGCGGAAACTGGCTGAAAACCTGCAGGTGCCTTACGAGATCATCCCGATTGAAAAGGCGTACCAGTCGTTCGAAACAACGCTTCAGCCCCAGTTCGAAGGACTTCCCTTCAACATCGCCGAGGAGAATCTCCAGGCGCGGATCCGCGGGGTGATCCTGATGGCATTGTCCAATAAATTCGGCTATATCCTGCTCAACACCTCCAACAAAAGTGAAGCTGCCGTAGGTTATGGCACCCTTTACGGCGATATGTGCGGCGGGTTGTCGGTGCTGGGCGATGTCTACAAGATCCAGGTATATGAACTGGCACGGTACATCAACAGGGATGGTGAAATCATCCCTGTCAATACGATCGTAAAATCCCCCTCCGCCGAACTGAGGCCGGGGCAGAAGGATTCTGATTCACTCCCCGAATATGCCATCCTCGACGAGATCCTCTTCAAATACATCGAACTCAGGAGAGGTCCCGAGGAGCTGATCCGGGAAGGATTTGACGAAACCACGGTGCGGCGTGTGCTGAAACTGGTCAACACCAACGAGTACAAGCGGGCGCAAACCCCGCCTATACTCCGCGTTTCGCCAAAAGCCTTCGGCATGGGCCGCAGGATGCCTATCGTAGGCAAGTACCTCTCCTGATCGCCTAGTCTGCCAATACCGATTCCACCGATTTGATCTCGGGGAGCGCACGGATCACGGCTGCTTCAATACCGTTTTTCAGGGTCATCTGGCTGTGCGGGCAATTTCCGCACATCCCTAGAAGCCTGATATTTACCGTATTGTCTTCCGTCAGGTTTACATATTCCACATCCCCGCCATCGGCCTGGAGATAGGGACGGATCTGCTCTATTACATTTTTTACTTTGGATTCAAGTTCTGTGTTTGCAACCATGGGTTAAATTATTGAATGAATGATTGGGTTTAACTGGATTTTATTTTTATTATTTCGTTGCACCTTCTCCACCTGTAAAGATCTCCCTGATCGAATTGGAGATGGCGATCTGCTGGGCAACATTTTCGGCAAGGCTGATAAACGCTGCGGTAACCGGGGATTTGTCATCCAGGGTAACCGGCACGCCTGCATCGCCCGATTCGGCGATGGCCGGAACGATCGGGATCTCCCCGATCAGCGGGATATTCAGCTCTGCGGCAAATTTCCTGCAGCCACCCTGTCCGAAGATATGATATTTTTTTTCAGGCGCATCCTCCGGGGTGAAGTACGACATGTTTTCAACCAACCCGAGGATGGGAATGTTGATCTTGTCGTTACGGAACATGTCGGCGGCCTTGCGCACATCGGCAATGGCGACCTGCTGCGGTGTGCTCACGATGATCGCCCCGGTCAGCGGAAAATCCTGGATGAGGGTCAGGGGAATATCGCCTGTTCCCGGCGGAAGGTCGATCACCATGTAGTCGAGCATGCCCCATTCGGCGTCAGTAAAGAGCTGGCGCAGGGCCATGGAGGCCATCGGGCCGCGCCAGATCAGCGCCTTCGACTGGTCGACGAAAAAACCGATCGACAGCACCTTCAACCCGAATTTCTCGAAGGGATATACATAGGTTTTGCCATCTTTGTCGTACCCCGACGGGCGCTCGTTCAGCATCCCGAACATCATCGGGATCGAGGGGCCGTAGATGTCGGCGTCGATCAGCCCGACCTTTGCGCCGCTTTTTGCCAGCGCCACGGCCAGGTTCACCGCTACGGTCGATTTCCCGACGCCCCCTTTGCCCGACCCGACGGCAATGATGTTTTTTACATTCTTCAGCATGGTATCCGTCTCCTTGCGCCGCGAGGTGACCTTCGAGGTCATCTCAACCTCCACCGTCAGCGAGGCATCAACATACTGGTGAATGGCATCCACGCATGCCTGCCGGATCTGGTTTTTCAGCGGGCAGGCCGGCGTGGTAAGAACCACGGCGAAACTCACTGTGTTTCCGTCGACAGTCACATTTTCGATCATATTCAGGGTGACCAGGTCTTTTTTCAGATCCGGGTCATCCACGTGCCGCAAGGCATCAATTATCTGGGAGTTATTTATGGACATTTGGTTAATTTAAAGTTGAAAAAATTCAGGTTAATGCAAAAAAAGGCATTCGGCAATAGGCAGAAGGCATATGCCAGTAAAGTCATGGATGATACGCAACAATCTTCTTCCTTCAGCATTCGATATTCGATATTCAATTTTCAATATTCATTTTTCGATATTCGATATTCAATATTCATTTTTCGATATTCGATATTCAATATTCATTTACAAACAAAGTTCTTTAACGGGGTTCCAGAAAAGCTCGTCGAACCGGGTGACCTGGTTATCTTTTACCTCGACTCCCTCGCTCTCGAGAAGCTGCTGCATGACTGCGGGAGTCCCGAAATGGTGCCGGCCGGTGAGCAGCCCGTTGCGGTTGACCACCCGGTGTGCTGGTACATCGGTAACCTGCGTATGCGAGGCGTTCATAGCCCAGCCGACCATTCTTGCCGAGCCCCGGGTGCCGAGATATTCGGCAATGGCGCCGTAGGATGTCACGCGGCCATAGGGAATCAGCCGCACAACGGCAAAAACATTGGTAAAAAATGAATCTGAGTGGTGCTGCTCTTTTCCCGCCATTATAGCTGTTCTTTCAAATCCAGCAGAAACCCCTTCAGGCGGTTCAGCGAATCGATGACCTCCACCTTGTTCACCACATCCTGCTTGTTTTCCTTCAGCTTATCCTTGGCCCCCTGCAGGGTAAATCCCCGCTCTTTGACCAGATGGTAGATGATCCGCAGGTTATCCAGGTCCTGGGGAGTAAACAGGCGGTTTCCCTTTTTATTTTTCTGGGGCTTGAGGATGTCGAACTCCTTTTCCCAATAGCGGATCAGGGAGGCATTCACATCAAAAAGTTCGGCCACCTCGCCAATGGAATAGTATAATTTCCCGATTTTCCTCTCTTTTCGCAGCATGGGCAACCGGCTTAATCCATGGTTTGTGAAGGACGTGAGGACAACTCGAGCATTGCCTGGAACTGGGCAGGCGTAAGGTCGTTGAAGAAGAAATAGATCGGGTTGATGGCGATGCCGTTTTTCCTGACTTCGTAGTGCAGATGCGGGGAGGTCGATTTGCCGGTGTTTCCCACGTAGCCGATGATCTGGCCCCGCAGTATCTTTTGGCCTGCCTTCACGAAAATCCGCGAAAGATGGGCATAAACGGTCTGGTAGTTATAACCGTGGTCTATCCTGATCTCGTTGCCGTAGCCACCCTCCACATCGCGCCCCGCATCGGTGACCGTGCCGTTGCCGGTAGCATAAACCTCGGTGCCGATGGAGGCCGAAAAATCCATCCCCTCGTGAAACTTGCGTACCTTGTAAAAAGGGTCGACCCTGGCGCCAAAATAGGAACCGATCCTCTTCAGGTCGCGGTTGTTTACCGGCTGGATGGCCGGGATGGAGACCAGCATCTTTTCCTTGTTCTTCGCCAGTTCAAAAACCTCGTCAAATGATTTTGACTGCACATACAGCTTGCCCAGGATCTTGTCAACGTTCTTGTTGGTCTCGATCATCAGGTCGGAATTCGAATAGCCCTTCAGCGCCTCGTAACGGTCGATCCCCCCGATACCGGCCGAGCGGACGGAGTTGGGAATAGGTTCGGCCTCGAAGATCACCCGGTAAATATTGTCATCGCGGTCCTGCAGGTCGGCCAGGATCTTTTTCACCTTCTCCATCTGGTCGTTGACGATCTGGTACTGGAGCTTCATCTGGTCGATATCGCGCTTCTGGGCCTTTTCCTTAGGTGAATCGAGGAAATTATAGGCCAAAACCAGCACCACCGCGGCAAATACCACGCCTGTCGACAAATGCGAGAAAAAATACAGCAAACGCTTCCGCATTGTTGTATGTACCCGGTCAAAGGTCAACGATTTTTTATTGAACTTGTACTTTACCTTACTCATCGACAGGTAAATAAAGAATTAGTCAAAACAGGGGGGCTAACAGCTACAAAATTAAGTAAATAATTAACTTTGCAGCCGTTCCGGGGTTTTAAAAATTGTTAAAGTTTGTTAATCTATTGTTAATCATCTTATTAAATGAATTCAACTGATATCCGCCAGGCATTTCTTGATTTTTTCAGTTCCAAACAGCACGAGATCGTCGCTTCCGCCCCGATGGTGGTCAAGAACGATCCGACCCTGATGTTCACCAATGCAGGGATGAACCAGTTCAAGGATATTTTCCTTGGCAACCGCGAAAGCGCCTTCCCGCGCATCGCCGATACCCAGAAGTGCCTGCGTGTTTCGGGAAAGCACAACGACCTCGAAGAGGTTGGCCACGACACCTACCATCATACCATGTTCGAGATGCTCGGCAACTGGTCGTTTGGCGACTATTTCAAAAAGGAGGCCATTGCCTGGGGATGGGAACTGCTGACGGAGGTGTTGAAAATCGACAAGGAATGCCTCTATGTAACGGTTTTTGAAGGTGATGAAAGTGAAGGACTTGCGCGCGACAACGAAGCCATTGAATTCTGGAAACAGCATATCCCGGAAGAGCGCATCCTGCTGGGTTCGAAAAAGGACAACTTCTGGGAGATGGGCGACACCGGCCCCTGCGGACCCTGTTCCGAGATCCATGCCGACATCCGCGATGCGGCAGAAAAAACAAGGATTCCCGGCAAAGAGCTCGTAAACAAAGGCGACCCCCATGTCATCGAGATCTGGAACCTGGTATTTATCCAGTTCAACCGCATGACCAGCGGGCAACTGGTCGAGCTTCCCGCCAAACATGTCGACACCGGCATGGGCTTTGAACGGTTGTGCATGGTGATGCAGGGAACCAAATCGAATTACGATACCGACGTATTCCAGCCTGTGATCCAGGTTATTGCAAAAAAGGCGGGGATCCCCTACGGCAAGGAGCCAAAGGCTGATATCGCCATGCGCGTGGTGGCCGACCACCTGCGCGCCATCTCCTTCGCCATTGCCGACGGTCAGCTGCCGTCGAATGTAAAGGCAGGATACGTCATCCGCAGGATCCTGCGCCGGGCTGTCCGCTACGGTTACGCCTTCCTGGATTTCAAGGAACCCTTTATCCACGAGCTCATCCCGGTCCTGATCGGCCAGATGGGCCCCGTGTTCCCGGAACTTGTCGCACAAAAAGATTTGATCACCAACGTGATCCGTGAAGAGGAGGCAGCCTTCCTCAGGACCCTGTCAACGGGGATCCAGCGGTTCAACCACTATATCGCCAATCCCCCGGCCGGTGGCGGACAGGTTATCGGCGGCTCCTTCGCTTTTGAACTCTTCGATACCTTCGGCTTCCCCATCGACCTCACCCAGCTGATGGCCCGCGAAATTGGCTGGACTGTCGACATGGAGGGCTTTTCAAAGGGACTTGCCGTTCAGAAGGCCCGGTCACGCCAGGATGCCGTGGTGGATGCCTCCGACTGGGTGATCCTGCTCGAAGATGCCGGCCTGCCCGAATTTGTCGGTTACGACCGGCTCCAAAGTGAAACCCGGATCTCCCGTTACCGCAAGATGGTCACCAAGGGCCAGGAACATTACCAGCTCATCGTGCTGCAAACCCCCTTCTACGCCGAATCGGGCGGCCAGGTCGGCGACAAGGGCTGGCTGATTTCGGGTGAGGAAAAAATCGAGGTGGTTGACACCGTAAAAGAAAACGAACTGAGCATCCTGATTGCCAAATCATTGCCATCGGATCCCACCGCGCCCGTCTCCCTGCTGGTCGATACGGCAAAACGGACCAGCATTGCCAACAACCACTCGGCCACCCATCTCATGCATGCAGCCTTGCGCAGGGTGGTTGGAACGCACGTGGAGCAGAAGGGTTCGCTCGTCGATGAAAACCGCCTCCGTTTCGACTTTACCCATTTTGCCAAACTGACGGCCGAAGAGATTGCACAGGTTGAGGCGATGGTGAACGCTAAAATCCGCGAAAACACCCCGCTGCAGGAGGACAGGGCAGTACCTGTCGCCGAGGCCAGGGCCAGGGGCGCCATGGCCCTCTTCGGCGAAAAATATGGCGACCTGGTTCGCATGATCACCTTCGATCCCGCCTTTTCGGTTGAATTGTGCGGCGGCACCCATGTACCCGCCACCGGCCAGATCGGGTCGTTCAAGATCATCTCCGAAGGCGCCATTGCAGCCGGTATCCGCCGCATCGAGGCCATCACGGCCGAAAAGACCGAAGAATACTGGATTTCAAGGGAGATGATCCTCGACGGGATCAGCGAACTGCTGAAGAACCCTAAAGACATCCTGAAGGGCGTACGCCATGTGCTGGATGAGAATTCCGATCTGCGGAAGCAGGTTGCGGAGCTGGGCAAGCTTAAATTGCAGCAGCTCAGGGAGCAGTTTGCGGGCCAGGTGCAGCATTACAACGGCGTCAATTTCCTCACGGCCCAGGTCGACCTTGACGGGGAGACGGTAAAGAACCTGGCCTACGAACTCAACGCATCTATCCCCGACCTGTTCCTGGTGCTGGCCACCTCGGCCGAAGGCAAGGCTACCCTTACCGTCATGTTATCAGAAAACCTGGTGAAGGAGCGCAAACTCAACGCAGGCAATATCATCCGTGAAATTGCCAGGGAGATCGGCGGCGGCGGCGGCGGGCAGCCTCATATCGCCACTGCCGGAGGCAAAAACCCGGAGGGCATCCCGGCAGCCCTGGAGAAGGCCAGGGGATTCATCATGAATTGATCCCTGCAGCTGAATTCAACCGTTGACCTTCCGGCGGGTCTCATTCAATCATAAATTCAACCGTATGACACCACAGGAAATTTACGACCGGATTCACGCCTTTGGAATGGCAAACAGCAATTCCGCCATCGTTGAAAAGTACCAGCGCTATTTCAGGGAGGGCTACGATGCCTATGGACTGGCCTCAGGGCTGGTCGACGCCACCGTAAAGGAGATCGCCGCCATCCCCGGGATGACCCCGGAGATGCTGTCGGAAATCTCGCTCCTGTTGGTGCAGTCGCCCAAATACGAAATGACGGTGATCGCCATCCGGTTGCTGCTGAGCTACCGGAAAAGCTGGACCATCGCCACCTTTCACACAGTCGAAAAATGGTTCACCCTGGGCATCACCAACTGGGCCGAAACCGATTATATCTGCGGGGAGATGATCAACCTCTTCTTCAAAAAGGGGTTGATCGACCTGCAGTCGGTCGGTCCCTGGCGAACGGCTCCCAACAGGTTCCAGCGGCGGGCCGCCGTGGTGGGGCTGATCAAGCCGATGAAGTTATCGGCTGATTTCAAGCCATGGTTTGATTTTATCGCCCCCATGATGCACGACCCTGCGCGCGAGGTGCACCAGGGGCTGGGCTGGTTCCTGCGCGAAGCCTGGAAAAAACAGCATGAGGTCACCGAAGCTTTTTTGATGCAATACAGGGAAACCGCACCACGGCTGATCTTTCAATATGCCACCGAGAAGATGACGCCTGAAGGAAAAGACAAATTCAGGAAGAGTAAAAAACAAGAAGGCTGATGGCAGCAAACCGGAAACAGTTAGGGAACAACGCGTTCAATACAGGTACGGAATGATAAACACCAACGAGGCTGTTTCGGTTTCCCGGGCATTCCGGAATGTGGTATCGGCGTACCCCTCGCATGTTGCCATTGAATACGGGAAACAAATAACCTATCATGAGCTGGATATGGCCTCCGACAGGGTCATGTCGCATATGGTAAAACGGGGGATAACCCGGGGGACCGGCGTTGGCCTTTATATTGCCGACCCCGTACAATTCATTGAATATGTGATTGGCGTCGTAAAACTGGGGGCCATCTATATCCCCTTCGACGACAAGATACCCGTCGGCAGGATCAGGCAGATGCTGGAATCCTCGTCGGCCGGTTTCCTGGTCACCGACACCCCCCTCCCCTTCGGTGATCTCACAAACTGCCGCCTCATTGACCCAGGCCAGGATGAAATCAAAGGAGACCAGGAGGTTTCCGGCGTCCAGGAAACATCAACAGGCCCGGAGGATCCCTTGTATATCATGTTCACCTCCGGATCGACAGGTCTTCCCAAAGGGGTTATCATCCCAAACCGGGGCGTGCTGCGGCTGGTTTGCCGACCGGACTATGTAACCATCGGGACTGACGACATATTCCTGCAGCACTCCTCCAGGTCGTTTGATGCTTCGACCTTTGAAATCTGGGGTGCGCTGCTCAACGGAGCCCGGCTGGCGCTGCTTCCCGAAAACGCCGACCTGGCGGCCCTCGTGGATGCCATCAGGTTCAACCGGTGCACCATCCTGTTCCTGACCACCCGGTTTTTCGATCTTCTTGTCGATAAAAACCTGGCAGCCCTATCCCCGGTCAGGCAACTCCTTTTTGGCGGCGAGCGTGCCTCTCCCTCCCATGTAATCAAAGCCTTCAGGGGACTGACCGGAACCACCCTGCTTAACGTTTATGGCCCTACCGAGAACACCACCTTTTCAACGACCCACCGTGTGGACGAACAGGATGCCGGGAGGAAACACATTCCCATCGGGTTCCCTGTCAACGCAACCCAGGCCTGGGTCATGGACGAGGATACCCTGGGTATCAAGGCCAACGGCGAAGAGGGGATGCTCTTCCTGGGCGGGGATGGACTTGCCCTGGGTTATACCGATGAAGCCCTGACCGCGGCGCGGTTTGTAACCCACCCGGTAACCGGGAGCAGGCTTTACAACACCGGCGACATCGTCGTCAACCACAAGGATGCAGGCCTGGAATATATCGGCAGGAGGGACAGGCAGGTTAAAATCAGGGGGCACAGGTTTGAACTGTTCGAGATAGAGACCCACCTGCTGCAGTATCCGGGTATTTCAGGAGCGGTTGTCACCGTTATCAATGCGGAGGAAAGGCCTGCCCTCCTGGCTTTTTACACCGCCGCAGGCGGGGAAAAGATTGACACACGGCTGCTCCGTGAATACCTTGCCTCCCTCCTGCCTGAAGCCGGCATTCCGTCGCATTTTGAATTTACAGAGGCCTTCCCCCTGACCCCCAACGGCAAAACCGACCTTGCGGCCCTGACCGCAAAATTCAACAGTCAGTTCCGTGATTCGCAAAACAACCTCACCACGCCCAAAGAGTATCTCCGGGCGGTATGGCAGGCACTGTTGCCGCACCAGGCGATTTGCGATGATACCAGCTTTTTCAGGGATGGAGGCGATTCCCTCATGTCATTATCCATGATCTATGAGATCCAGGAGCGGTTTAATATCCGGCTTTCCTCCGATTACCTGGTTCAATGGCCGACGTTCGGGGAATTCGCCTCCAACCTGTTCGCCGGCCACAGGAACAGCATCCTGGTCTGTTTGCGAAAGGGTGATGGCAGGCCGCCACTTTTCTGCATTCCCTTTAAGGATGGCACCCCCTACACCTACATCCATCTTGCCAACAACCTGACGGGCAATTTCCCGGTATATTCATTCAGCATGATTGATGCCGGTTTCAATCCCATCCGCTACCGGTCGGTCGAGGAACTTGCCGCGACCTTCTGCAGGGAAATCCTCGGCATGAAAATCAGCGGAGCCGTTCACCTGTGCGGCTTTTCCTTCGGGGGAACCATTGCCTGGGAGATAGCCCGGCAGCTTAAAACAGCCGGGATGGAGGTTGGCCGGGTGCATCTTTTGGACGCCCCTGTTGCACTGGATTTCATATGGGCGCAAGAGATCTCCCTCCTGCAAAAAATCTGGCTGCCCTTCAAGTTATCTTATTACATGAAGGACCCCCGGATCCTGCTAAAGGAGATCAGGACCGCCTTCAGGATCGGGAACTGGCGGCAACCAGAAGAAAAGCACCTGGTTGAAAACTCCGGTTTTTTCAGGAACGCCGCCCCGGATGTGGTTTCCCTCTACCGCGAATACAGGCCTGAGGCCGACGATACGTTGAAAATCACCCTTTACCGGACAGGAGCCTTTGAATACTGGAAAAGAACCCGGTACTTCGGATGGGAAAAGTACTGCCGTGATATTGAAAGCGTCGATTTCGGCGGGGCCCATCATGATTTTCTCAACCCTCCCCAGGTTGGCCGGCTGGCTCAATTACTCGATCAATATTTAAGGCACGATGATACGGAAATTTGAAGAGATCAGCAACAACGCCTGGCCGGCCCTGCAGACGGTGCAGCACGACGGCTGGCTGCTCCGGTTTGGCGGCGGGGTGACCAAGCGTTCGAACTCGGTAAGCCTGCTCTATCCCTCCTATGCCGACCCGGAGGAAAAGATCGGTTTTTGCGAGGAGCTTTATCGTTTTCACCACATCCCGGCCTGTTTTAAGATCACCGCCATCGCCGACCCTGCCGATATCGACCAGCGGCTTGCCGGTCGTGGTTATTTTATTCATTCCACGATCTCCTTCCAGAGCCTTGATATCGCCAACATACCGGGCAATCCCATCAGCGACATCAGGATTGAGACCGAACTAAACCCGCGGTGGATCGATGATTTCATCAGGATGAATGAATTTGATCCCAGGCGGAAACCCGTCTATGTTGCGATCATGCAACAGCTCCGCACACCGAAATGCATGATCTCGCTTTCACGGAACAACCAGACCATCGGCGTGGGACTCGGGGTTGTGGAGGGACAGTTTATCGGCCTGTTCGACCTGGTCGTCGACAAAGCCTACCGGCATACCGGGCTGGGTTACCTCATCGTGGAAAATATTCTGCGATGGGGCCGGAAAAAGGGGGCCCTGACGGCCTATCTCCAGGTACTTACCGATAACACGCCGGCCCTCAGGCTCTACGAAAAAATGGGCTTCACCGAACAGTACCAATACTGGTACCGCATGCAGCCTTCGTTGTGACAGATGGCTGTGAAATCCATCCTCCAGAATAATGATATTTAGTGTGGTATAACGCGAAATACGATGTACGAATGACGAAGTACAAAGTTTGGGATTAGCAAGCCGCCGTTCGTCCTTCGGACTTTGTACTTCCGTTCGTACTTTGTACTTCGTATTTCGTACTTTACTTTGGTATTAGTGCGGTAAAAGTCACAAATATGAATTTTAGGTCATTCAAATTCAATTACGTGAGAAATGTTAACGGACTGGAATTATGAAGCGTCAGAAGTCAGGAAAAAATGGGCTTCACCGAACAGTACCAATACTGGTACCGGATGCAGCCTTCGTTGTGACACCTGCTTTTAACAAAATTTAACAGACTGGTTTTCAGGAGTAAACAATAAAAATCGTTTTGATTTGTTCTTATTAAAACCAAAACCAAACCTCCCATGAATACACGCATCCTTCTCCTTACCGCCCTCTTCGCCATCGTAACATGCGGGCTCTTCGCCCAGCAGGAAACCCATCCTCAAGTTTACCAGGCAGGCCTCAGTTTCAGCAGCCTGAACAACTTCGGGCTCAACTTCAAAACCGGCGATGAAAAAACGCTATTCCGGGTGACGCTCCTCTCGGCTAGCATGGGGTTGAGCTCCGACCAGGGAAGAACCCAGGATTCAATTGACATCAAAACCTCCTCTGCCGGCGCCGGCTTCAGGGTGGGTTTTGAAAAGCATATCCCCGTTTACCGAACTCTTCGTTTCATCTGGGGGTTGGAGGCGGGCGGCAGCTACTCCTACAACAAGATGAAGCAGGATATGTCGGGAACCTATAACGATTATGAGTCGGTTACCTGGAAAATCACCCCCATGGCCGATCTTGTCCTGGGGTTAACCTATACCATCTCCGACCACCTGGTGCTGGGCGTTGAAATCGCCCCCTCCCTCCAATACTCCTTTGGCAAGGTAAAAACGACGAATAGTGGGAGCGGGAGCCCCCTCGAAACTGTGAAGTCGACCAGCAGCGTCAGTTTCGGATTTTACAACAACCCGGCAACCCTTACGCTGGCCTACCGCTTCGCAAAATAGCCCTTTCAGAAAAAATGCTGCACCTCTTTCTTGATCTCCCTGAGGGCTTCGTCGACAGGGAGATTTCCTTTTGATACCGTCACTTCAAAAACCTCCCTCACCAGTTCGCCCGAATCTGCCACATTGCCGACTTTGGCGGTTGCCTGGTTGATCATGGAGATTGTCTCCTCCTTGGCGTTCCGGATCATCTCCCACGAACCCGGTGAGATATACAGCTGCTGCGAAAGGTTGTATTCAAATTCCTCGCGGATGGTCTTCACCAGGAGCGACTGCAGCTGGTGTGCCGTGATATCGGGGCTGTTCAGGCGCAAAAGAAGGTTCGACGGGTGGATCCTTTCGAGGAAGAGCACGAACCGTTCACAGGCCTGCAGGCGCAGCGGGAGGATGATCTTCAGGCCTTCGTTTTCCCTGGCGGCAGGTACCTCTTGCCTGCCCTGATTATCCTGGATAACCGGCGCCTCCCTGCGGGTGTGTTTCAGGTAATAGCGCAACAGGATAAAAACAGCGCCGCTGACCAGCAATATCCTGATTGTCATTGCCAGCAGATGAAACAGAAAAGGGGGATGAAACTGGGGTTGCATAGCTCATTTTTTACAAATATAGCAAAACAAGGAATTGATCACCGCCGGCTCCCTTTTTATCCTCATTTTTTCCATAATTCGTCCATTGTAATCCGTATTTTTTCCTAAATTTGTTCTTTTTTTCAAAAACTTCATTTTCACACTCTTATCACCACTATGACAACACTAGCCAACAGAATCCAGTATCTGGCCGAAAGCGAAACCCTGGCCATGTCGCGCAAAAGCCGCGAACTGAAAGCCGAAGGGAACGATGTGATCAACCTCAGCCTGGGGGAACCCGATTTCAACACTCCCGATTACATCAAAAACGCGGCCAAGGAGGGTATTGACCAGAACTACACCTTTTATTCGCCGGTGGCGGGTTACGAAGACCTGCGCAAGGCGATCTGTGTCAAACTGAAACGCGACAACGACCTCAATTACGACTGCAGCCAGATCGTGGTCTCAACGGGAGCAAAGCAATCGATCGCCAATGTCATGCTCAGCCTGGTAAACCCCGGCGACGAGGTACTGGTACCGGCCCCCTACTGGGTTTCCTACAAGGAGATCATCAAGGTCGCCGAGGGAAAATCGGTCTTTATCCCGGCAACCATCGAAAATAATTTCAAGATCACCCCGCAGCAGCTGGAGGCAGCCATCACGCCTAAAACCAAACTGCTGATATACAGCTCTCCCTGCAACCCGACGGGTTCAGTCTATACCCGGGCGGAGCTGAAGGGCATTGCCGATGTGATGGCCAAATACCCCAATATCACCATCGTGGCCGACGAAATCTACGAACACATCAATTTTATCGGAAAGCATGAGAGCATCTGCCAGTTTCCGTACATCAAGGACCAGGTGGTGCTGATCAACGGCGTTTCCAAAGGCTATGCCATGACCGGGTGGAGAATCGGCTTTATTGCCGCTCCCATCGCCATTGCCAAAGCGTGCGACAAACTCCAGGGACAGTTTACCTCGGGCGCCTCCTCCATCGCGCAACGTGCAGCGTTGACGGCATTTATCACCGATCCCGCCAGCACCCCCGACATGAAGGTTATGCAACAGGCTTTCCGCGAACGGCGCGACCTGATGATCGAACAGCTTTCGGGAATCCCCGGGATGAAATTAAATCATCCCGACGGCGCTTTTTATATCTTCCCCGATATCTCCTGGTATTTCGGTAAATCGGCGGGCAATTATACCATCAGCAATGCCAACGACCTCTGCATGTACCTCCTCAATACCGTGTTTGTGGCCCTCGTTCCTGGCGATGCCTTCGGCGACCCCAACTGCATCCGCTTCTCCTATGCCACCAGCAAGGAGAAACTGATGGAGGCGGTTAGAAGGATCAAAGATGCGCTAGGGAAACTCAGCTAAACCAGGATACAAGGATTTCCTGTTGTATAAAATCTATTTGATATTATTTCGTTTTTCATAAGAATCCTGTTGCCTCAACCGATACATTTAAGATAACCACGATGACACATAGAAGGCACAATGTACACAAAGAACCCCATCGTGAACATTGTGTAAGTCATGGTGCCCATCTTGGTTAAAATCGGATTAATTTTCCAGCATTGATCAGTTCAATAGTAATCAGTAATTAACATAGATGTTATGACAATCAGCAAAAAAGTTGAAAAATGGGTTAAGGAATGGTCCGACCTGTGCCAGCCCGATGCGATACATTGGTGCGACGGATCAGCCGATGAGAATCAGAAACTGCTCGACATGATGGTGAGCACCGGCATGGCGGTAAAGCTCAACGAGGCAAAACGCCCGGGAAGCTATTATTTCCAGAGCGATCCCAGCGATGTTGCCCGGGTTGAGAACCGTACCTTCATCTGCTCAGCCAAAGAGGAGGATGCCGGTCCGACGAACAACTGGATGGCCCCTGCCGAAATGAAGAAGATCCTGACCGAAGAATACCGTGGCTGTATGAAGGGCCGTACCCTGTATGTGATCCCCTTCAGCATGGGTCCGCTCGGGTCGAAGATCGCCCATATCGGCATCCAGATCACCGACTCGCCCTACGTGGTTGTCAACATGCGCATCATGACCCGCATGGGCAGCGCCGTGCTGGATCTGCTGGGCGACGGCGATTTCGTGCCCTGCATCCACTCGGTGGGCGCTCCCCTGGCTCCTGGCCAGAAGGATGTCAAATGGCCCTGCGCCCCCATTGAAAAGAAATATATCTCCCATTTCCCCGACACCAATGAGACCTGGTCGTTTGGCAGCGGTTACGGCGGCAACGCCCTCCTGGGCAAAAAATGCTTCGCCCTGCGTATTGCCACCAATATGGCACGCCGCGAAGGATGGCTGGCCGAACACATGCTGATCATGGGCATCACCAATCCACAGGGTGTTAAACGTTACGTGGCTGCTGCATTCCCGAGCGCCTGCGGCAAGACCAACCTGGCCATGCTGATCCCCAACATCCCGGGATGGAAGGTGGAAACCGTGGGCGATGATATTGCCTGGATGAAATTCGGCGAGGATGGCCGTTTGTATGCCATCAATCCCGAAGCCGGGTTCTTTGGCGTTGCCCCCTTTACCTCCATGGAAACCAACCCCAACGCCATGCTGTCGTGCAAGGCCAACTCGATCTTCACCAACACCGGGATCACCCCCGACGGCGATATCTGGTGGGAGGGCATCGGATCCGACATCCCCGAAGGGACCATCACCTGGACCAACGAAGTTTACGATAAGGCCAGCGGGAAACCGGCAGCCCATCCTAATGCAAGGTTTACGGCGCCTGCAAGCCAGTGCCCCGTGATCGACAAGGACTGGGAGAATCCCAAAGGGGTGCCCATTTCGGCATTTCTCTTTGGCGGCCGCCGTCCCGGCACGGTGCCCCTGGTTTACCAGGCCTTCGACTGGAACCACGGCGTATTCATGGGTTCCATCGTGGGATCGGAAGTCACCGCAGCCGCCATCGGCCTGAAGGCCGGCGTGCGCCGCGACCCCTTTGCCATGCTTCCCTTCTGCGGATACCACATGGGCGATTATTTCGGACACTGGGTCAAGATCGGTGCAACAGCCCCCGACAAATCGAAACTGCCCGGCATCTTCAACGTAAACTGGTTCCGCAAGGGCGCCGACGGGAAGTTCCTGTGGCCGGGTTATGGCGACAACATCCGCGTGCTGAAATGGATCTTTGAACGCATGGAAGGCACCGCTCCCGCCGTTGAAACCCCAATCGGGTTTGTACCGGAGGCAAATTCCATCGATATCAGCGGACTCGAAGGGATGGAAGCCAATATGGGCAACATCCTCAGGGTTGACAAAGGCGAGTGGCTTGCCGAATGCGACCTCATAGCCGAGCACCAGGAGAAGTTCGGCGACCGTTTGCCCAAAGAGATGGCCGAACAGTTTGAAGCGCTTAAACACAGGCTGAACAAGTAACCCGTAGTTTGATTCCCAACGACCCCTCCCCTTCTCCCACCCTTAAACGGGCCGGGTCAGCGGAGGGGTCATTATATTCAGAAACCAATGGCTGAAGAATTCAAGATCTATACCAAGGGCGGCGACAAGGGGGAGACCTCCCTGCTTGGGGGAACCCGTGTTTCAAAAAGCCATGAACGCGTGGAGGCTTACGGAACACTCGATGAGCTGAATTCCTTCATCGGGCTGGTTCGCGACCGCGATATCGCCCCGCATTACCGCGACGTGCTGATCGTTGTCCAGGAAAACCTCTTCATTGCCGAGGCGCTGGTGGCGCGAGATCCCGAAAAACAGACCCGCGATTTACCATCCCTGCGCGAAGATATCATCACCCTGCTCGAAAACGAGATCGATGCCATGAACGATGCGCTGCCCCCGCTGACCAGTTTTATCCTTCCCGGGGGTGCCGTCATAGTTTCCGAATGCCACATCGCACGAACCGTTTGCCGCCGCGCCGAACGCTGCCTGATACGGTTAAGCCTTACCAGCCCTGTGGATGATATAATAATTCGCTTTCTGAACCGTTTGTCTGATTACCTGTTTGTTCTGGCCCGGAAAACAGGCCAGGATGCCGGCGCAACCGAAACTCAGTGGATTGTTAAAAATAAGGCTTGACTTTCTGATTTATTTTTTTATACTTTTGCACAAATTTCAAAAATACTGATACATGTACTGGACACTCGAATTGGCCTCAAAACTGGAAGATGCTCCCTGGCCTGCCACCAAGGAAGAGCTGGTCGATTGGGCGATCCGATCCGGCGCGCCACAAGAGGTAATTGAAAACCTGCGGGAAATTGAAGATGAAGGCGAATCTTATGAAAGAATCGAGGACATCTGGCCCGATTATCCTACGAAAGACGATTTCTTCTTCCACGAAGACGAATATTAACATCCTTATGCGACATGCCGGGCGACCTGCAAGCCATCGGTATGCCCCGGTTTTTTCCACCTGCCCTATTTCCTGAGAAAAAAGCTGAAATTTACGCTGCCGTAATTACGGTGCTGGTCGAAACAGGGATGTTTCTCAAATTTATAGGCTGCCGAATGTTCCAGGATCATCATCCCGCCGGCAACCAGCAATCCCGACTCAAACACCAGGTCGGGAAGGGCCTCAACCCCCTCAAGATCATAGGGGGGATCGGCAAATACCAGGTCATATTCCGAAACCATATGCTTGAGGAAGACAAAACTGTTCGACCTGACCGGCTTTATATTGCCCGCCCCGAATTCCACCGCCGTCTTTTTGATAAAGTCGATACAGCGGCTGTTTGAATCGACGGCCGTCACCTCGGTCACACCCCGCGAAAGAAATTCAAAGGCGATGCTGCCGGTACCGGTAAAGAGATCGAGCACCCTGAGGGCTTCGTAATCCAGGGTGTTGTTCAATACATTGAAGAGTCCCTCCTTGGCAAAATCGGTGGTTGGCCGCACCGGGAGATTGACGGGTGGCTGCAGCCGCCTCCCCCTGTATTTGCCGCTTATAATCCGCATGAGAAAAAGTTTAGCAATGGATAAAATGCATGCGGGGGGAGCTCATTCATCACGTAACTGTACCTGAATGAATCATTTCTCCGGCCGAATTCAACATGTCGTACATACCTGAACAGGATGTCGGCCAACCCTCCCCCCTTGTCGATATTTCCCAGCAGGATCAGGGGAATGGTTTCGGGGTTGAAGTTCAGCTGTTCAAGTACAAAGATGAGATAATAGGTTACATCCTCCTGGTTCTGATAGGGAAAGGTATTGAAATAGATCAGCTGCCTGCCGTCGAAGATCATCAGGTGGAAAAACAGGGTATCCAGGTACAGGAAGACCCTGGGGGAGTTGATCCTGTTTTTATAATTGATGCCGATACTCCCGATAAGCACGCTTGACGCGTGAACCAGCCTGGTACCGGGGAAGTGCTCCCTGATCGGCTGATGCACCTGCGACGGAACCGAAAAGACCTGGAATGAATCCATCGACAACAGGTGGTCGGAGCCCGGCTCCTCCTCCTGTCCCGCCCGGAAATTGAAAGCCATGTATTGCTCCAGCCTGCCGGGATCGAACAGGGGGGCGGGCACCAGCGTTGACTTTTTCCCCTCATAGGCAATCTTCACCTCCCTGAAGGGGCCTTTCAGCCAGGGCATGGCGCCGAAAACCTCCCGCAGGAAATCCGAATAGCTCAGTCGTTGGCCGGTTGCCGACGGGATCTGGCCATCGGCATTCACCAGCTGGTGCAATGCCAGAAACTTATTCCGCTTAAAATCAAGCACGGCAAAGGTGAAACGCGAATCGCCGGCAAACATGGCCAAACCGTAATTATGCGTTTCCTGAAGGCTGAATGAATTGTCCGTCAAACTTAACCCAACGGTAAAATGATCTGCCATAAACACGTGCTAAACGAAAAATATCATGCCAATCGTGAGTGCAATGATAAGAAGAAAACCCGGAACCAGGTAGATCCTTGCCCTCTTCCCGGCAAAAAAGATGCTGTAGACCATCTTCACGGCGTTGTTGCTGATGATGGCCTGGAAAGTTGCCAGCGCCACGGCATCCAGCGCTACGCTGTGTTTTCCCTGGAACAGGTTGATCAGGAAGGGGTCGATATCGACCAGCCCAACGATATAGGAAAGCACATGGAGCCCTGGGGTTCCGAAGCGGTTCAGCATCTCGCTGGTGATGACCGTCAGCGCCACGAAAAGCGCGGCGAAGATAAGCGCTACCTTGAACTCCAGCGGGTTTTTATCCGACTGGAGCTCATCATCGGTGGTGGAGGTGAGGCGGTTCCTGTAAAAAAGGATCCCCAGTCCGACGACCAGTGACAGAAAAAACAGCACCAGGAACATGGGCCATACCATCAGGAACAGGGGCTGGCTGAAGATCACGATGAGGATGAGTATGCGCAGGTACATAAAGGACGTGGCAAAGAAGATCCCTGCCATATACTGGTTGATATGCTGCGGCTCTTTTTTGCTCTTTTTGGCCAGGATGATGGTGGTGGCGGTGCTGGAATAGAGTCCGCCCAGGATTGCCGACAGGATAATGCTGGCATCGGGGAAGATGAATTTCCGCAACAGGTAGCTGAAATAGGAGATCGAGGAGATGACCACCACGGCAAGCCAGATGCGGTAGGGCGTCAGACTCAACCCGGTGACCATCGGCGTATCGGGCACGATGGGCAGGATAACCCCTGCAATGATCAGGAATTTGGCCAGGGTGATGAATTCGTACCTGTCGAATTTCTGCGAGATGGTGGCAAAGGTCTCCTTCATCTCGGTAAAGATCAGCACCACGACCACGATGAGCAGCACCATCCACAGGGGTTGTGTCAGCACCAGCGGCCCGAGGCAATAGGTGATCAGGGCCACGAAAATGGTGGTGGCCCCGAAATCCTTAAAGTCGCGGATGTGAAAAAAGTAGGAGATCCCCATGATCATGGCCAGTACAAACCCGCCACCCAAAAAGAGCATGAAGCCCTGGCCCCCCAGCAGGCAGAGGATAAAACCCAGTATCCCGATAAAGGTAAAGGTGCGGTCGGTTCCGAAGGTATGGCCCGACTCGTTGGGCTGGCTGTGAAGCCGCCGCTGCGACAACCCGATCAGCAGTGAAAATACCGTGACAAGGACAAAATGGACCAGGTTTGGGGGGATCGTTCCGGTGAATTCCATGGTTTTTCGGGGGATTATGTGCGTATCGTGCTCATCATGCTAATTTCCGGGGAATCCCTGCCTTACCAGGTCGTAATCCGGGATCTCCTTCAAAAAGGTGTAACTCCTCTTTTCGTGGTCGATCCGGCAGGTGTAATGGGCAAGCCCGTTGGTCACCAGCACGTATTCGACCAGCAGGGTCATGTTGTACATGGCCACCTGGTCGAACACGGCCTGGGTGATCTCCACCGAAGGCGCCTTGCATTCGACCACCAGGCAGGGGCTGCCATCGGCGAGACAGGCCAGGATGTCAAACCGCTTTTTCATCTGGTTGTAGGTCAGTTCTGCCTCCACCACGATGAGCGAGGCAGGGTACCCCAGGTGGACGGTCATGAAATTCAGGAAACTCTGACGCACCCACTCCTCGGGTGTAAGCCTGACAAACCGCTTGCGGACCGGGTCGAAAATCTCGCTCTTCCCGTTTTTCGATTCGCGGGTACGGGGTTCAAATTCAGGTAAATTCAGCCGGTGCATCATAGGTCTGTTACAAATTTAGGGAAAAATATGACAATTCCTTTATCTTTGTGGTAACGTTTGATGGCAATCCCCACATTTCATCCGTTCAATATCACACCTATGAAGACCAAAAAAGAGATCGTCGACGACTGGCTGCCGCGCTATACAGGCACCACGCTGGAAGAATTCGGCGATTTCATCCTGCTGACCAATTTCAACAGCTATCTTGAACTTTTTTCCAACTGGTACGGCGTGGAGATCAAGGGTAAGGACAAGGCCATGCCCAGCGTGACCTTCGAACGCATCACCCTGATCAACTTCGGCATGGGCAGTCCCAACGCCGCCACCATTATGGACCTGCTCAGCGCCATCGGCCCCAAGGCGGCGCTCTTCCTGGGCAAATGCGGCGGACTGAAGAAGAAATGCAAGGTTGGCGACATGATCGTGCCCATTGCGGCGATCCGCGGCGATGGCACCTCCGACGACTACTTCCATGAACGCGTGCCGGCCCTGCCCGCCTTCAACCTGCAGAAGATCATGTCGACCGTGATCCACAACCACCGCAAGGACTACTGGACGGGCACGGTGTATACCACCAACCGCAGGGTTTGGGAATACGACGAACAATTCAAGAAGCAGCTGCGCGATACCAGGGCTATCGCCATCGACATGGAATCGGCCACCCTCTTCATGGTCGGCTTTGCCAACGAGATCCCCACGGGGGCCGTCCTGCTCGTGTCAGACCAGCCCATGGTCGGAAGGGGCATCAAGACCCAGGCCAGCGACAAACGGGTCACCCAGAAGTTTGCAGAGGAGCACCTGCGCATCGGCATCGAGACGATGAAGGACCTGATCGAGAAAAAGCTGCTGGTGAAACACCTCAGGTTCGATTAGACCCAAACGGCATCCTTATGGCGGAAAAGAACGACACCAGCTACGACAATCTTCTCTCAAACCTGAAGAACCACATCTATCATCCCGTGTACCTGCTGCACGGCGAGGAGTCCTATTTTATCGATCTCATTTCCGACTATATCGAGGAAAATGTGCTGAGCGACCTGGAGAAGGAGTTCAACCAGACGGTGGTCTATGGCAAGGACTCCGAGGTGCACACCCTGATGAGTTATGCCAAGCGCTATCCGATGATGGCAAACTACCAGGTGCTGATCGTCAAGGAGGCGCAGGACCTGGAAAAGATCGAAGAATTCCAGGCATACCTTGAAAACCCGCTGAAGTCAACCATCCTGGTATTATGTTACAAATACGGCAAATTCGACAAGCGGAAATCCTTTTACAAGTCGGTCGAAAAACATGGCGTGGTCTTTGAATCCCCCAGGCTTTACGACAACAAGATCCCCGAATGGATCAACGACTACCTGCGCAAACGGAAATATTCGATCACCCCCAAGGCATCCACCCTGCTCCTCGAATTTCTCGGCACCGACCTGGGGAAGATCGTCAACGAGCTGCAGAAGCTGCTGATCAACATCCCCGCGGGGTCGGAGATCGATGAGGATTATGTCGAGAAGAACATCGGCATCAGCAAGGATTACAATGTGTTTGAGCTGCAAAAGGCCCTGGGCAGGAAGGATGTCGTGAAGGCCAACCAGATCATCCTCTATTTTGCAGCCAATCCCCGTGAAAACCCGTTGCCCAAGGTGCTCCCGATTCTCTCCTCCTTTTTCTCAAAGGTGCTTCTTTACCACTACTTACCTGATAAATCGCAGAATGCGGTTGCCTCCGCCCTGGGGATCAGGCCCTTCTTTGTAGCAGATTTCCAGCAGGCCTCCCGGACTTTTTCGATTCGAAAACTGCTTTCGGTGATCTCCATCCTCAGGGAATACGATCTGAAGGGCAAGGGGGTCGACAGCATCTCGGCCTCCGATGGCGACCTGATGAAGGAGCTGATTTTCAAGATCCTTCATTAGGAATTTATTCCACCCGGTAGTTGTATTCCGACGACCGGTAGGTCTCTTCGATGATCCTGCTGTATTTTTCGAGGATAAACTTACGGCGCAGTTTCAGCGTGGGCGACACCTCCCCCGAATCGGTGCTCCATTCCGCGTTGAGTAGTCTGAACTTCTTGATCTTATTGGTTTTATCGAGGTCCTGGTTGTAGAATTCGATCTCCTGCCTGATCCTGCGGATGATATGCTGGTTTTGAACCGCGTTGTCGCGCGAGACAAAGGGGATGTGTTTGACCTCGCACCAGCCTTTCAGGTATTCAAAATTCGGGATGATCAGCGCTGCCGGGAAGTTCCGGTTTTCGCCCACCACCATGATGTGCTCGATAAAGGGCGACTCCTTGATGCGCTGTTCGATGGGCTGTGGCGCAATGTATTTGCCGCCTGAGGTTTTGAAGATCTCCTTTTTGCGGTCGGTGATCTTCAGGAATTTGCCCTCTTCGATCACCCCGATATCGCCTGTATGGAACCATCCGTCGGCATCGATCACCTCGGCGGTTTTTTCGGGGCGGTTGAGGTAACCCATCATGATATTGGGGCCTTTGCAGAGGATCTCGCCATCGTCGGCGATCTTCATCTGGTTGCCGGTGAGCAGCGGCCCCACGGTGCCGAATTTCATGCAGCCGGGTTCAAAGCGGTAACAGGTGATGCCGGGCGAGGTCTCGGTAAGACCATAGGCCTCCAGGACCGGGATCCGGGCGGCCCAGAAGATGCGGGCCAGGCGCGGGTGCAGCGAGGCGCTGCCCGAGACGATGAATTTCAGCTCGCCGCCAAGCGCCGCGCGCCACTTGCGGAATACGAGGAGATTGGCCAGGAAGAGCTTGATATCATAGAAAAAGCCGCGGGCATGGTTCAATTCAAACTTATGACCCTGGCGGAGGGCCCAGAAAAAGAGCACCTTCATGGGTAAAGGCAGGCTGCGCCCCTTTGCCACGATACGGTTATAGATCTTTTCAAAGACCCTTGGCACGGAGGCAAATCCATGGGGCCTCACCTCGCGGATATACTGTCCCAGCTCGTCGATATCCTGCACATAATAGATCGAAACGCCGAACGACTGGTAGACATAGCCGGCCGTCCGTTCATATACATGACACAGGGGCAGGAAACTGATCGCCCGGTCGTGCATCTTCAGGGGCGGGATCTCGGCAAGGGCCTTGTAGTTGGTGACGAAGTTGTGGTGCGACGACATCACCCCCTTTGGCCTGCCGGTGGTTCCGGAGGTATAGATGATGGTAGCCATGTCGCCGGGAAGGATGGCCTGCTTGATCTCCTCCAGTTGCCCGGCGTCGTGATAGTTCCTGCCCAGCTCCAGGATCTCGTTCCAACTGCGGATTCCCCCGACAGGCTCGATCGAAAAAACGGCCTTCAGCCCCCTGACCTCCGGCAGCACATTGACGATGCGCTGGTATATCTCCGCATCGGAGAAGACAAGGTACTCTATCTCCGCATCCTTGAAGATGTAACGGTAATTCTCCTCGCTGATGGTGGGATAGATCGGCACCTGCACCGCCCCGGTCTGGAGGATCCCCATGTCGAAAAAGTTCCATTCGGGACAGTTTACCATCATCGTGGCAATCCGCGTTCCCTTGGTTATCCCCAGCGACAAAAGCCCCAGGCTGATCAGCCTGCTGTAATCGAGATAATCGGCCGCCGAATAACGTACCCACTCCCCCCCCTTTTTAACGTTGAAAAGGTCCGGGATGGCGCTGTACTCCTCTTTGTATAATTCCAGCAGATCGAAAATCCGGGTGACTTGGTGCATAGAGATGGAACGGGAACAGGGTTAATTATTCAAAGAGTTTTTCAATTTTATCACGGTATTTATCGGCGATGATATTTCGCTTCAGCTTCAGCGTGGGGGTGATCTCCCCCGTTTCAAAGGTCCATTCGGTGTCGAGCAACTCCCAGCTTTTGATCTTTTCGGTGTCGCCCAGGCATTTGTTGTACTTGTTGACCTCTGTCTGGAAACGTTTCCTGATCCGGGGCAGGTTGATCATCTCCGCGTTGGTGGTGTAGGGGATCTCCTTCACCGTGCAATAGGACCGCAGGAAGATGAAGTCGGGCACGATCAGGGCGCCGGCAAATTTCTGGTGTTCTCCCACCACCACGATCTGGTCGATGAACAGCGACTCCTTGAAGGTGTCCTCGATGGGCTGCGGGCTGATATATTTGCCGAAGGAGGTCTTGAAAAGCTCCTTTTTCCTCCCGGTGATCTTCAGGTGTCCCTCCGGTTCAAGCCGTCCCAGGTCGCCGGTGTGGAACCACCCTTCGGCGTCGATGGCGAGGCCTGTCATTTCCGGCTCCTTGTAATAGCCCTTCATCACGTTCGGCCCCTGGCAGAGGATCTCCCCGTCGTCGGCGATCTTCACACGGACATCTTTCAGGATCAGCCCCACGGTGCCAAACATCCTGCCGTTTTCGGTCAGGTCGTTCACGGCGATGACCGGTGAGGTCTCGGTGAGGCCGTAGCCCTCGAGCACATCGATGCCGGCACAGGTGAACATCCTGGCCAGCCGCGGCTGCAGGGCCGCCCCGCCGGAAACGATGAGCAGGTGCTTGCCTCCCAGCGCCTGGCGCCATTTTACATAGACCAGCTTGTCGTAGAGTTTACGCTTCAGTTCATAAAACCACCCGTTGGCCCCCTTGAGTTCATACCGGAGGGCAAGATGAAGGGCCCAGAAAAATATCCATCTCTTAATGCCTTTGAGTTTATGGCCCGTTGAAAACAGCTTGTCATAGATCTTCTCCAGCAGGCGGGGAACTGTAGAAAGGATGTCGGGCTGCACCTCCTTCATATTGTCGGTGATGGTGCCCAGGTTTTCGGCATAATAGATCGAAAAACCCAGGTAATGGTAGAGGTAGTTCAGCATCCGTTCATATACATGACACAGGGGCAGGTAACTGACCGCCTTGGCCTCCTCGCCAAAGGGCGGGATATGCCGGCAGTTCTTGAGGTTTGAGATGATGTTGTGGTGGGTAAGCATCACCCCCTTGGGATTGCCCGTGGTGCCTGAAGTATAGATGATGGTCGCCACATCTTCGGGGGTTACCTTGTTTTTCCTGGCCAGCAGCCGGGCTTCATCCGGATGCTGCTTTCCCAGGTCAATGAGATCATTGAGGTGTTTGTGTTCATCCACCGCCTTATAGGTAAACACCCCCTGGATATGGGCAATGTCGGGCAGGATATGCTGGATCTTGCGGAGCAGCTCCTGTCCCGAGATAAAGACAAATTTCACCTCCGCATGGTTCAGGATGTACTTGTAGTCTGATTCGCTGATGGTGGCATAGATCGGGACATGGATCGCCCCCACCTGCAGGATGGCCATATCCACGAAATTCCATTCGGCCCTGTTGGAGCTTATCTGCGCAATCCGGTCGCCCGGCTGCACGCCCATCTCCAGGAAACCGTAGCTGATACAGTCTACAATTTCCCGGTACTGCCGGATGCTGTACCGGGTCCACTCCCCGTTTTCCTTCGATGCGACAACATCGGGTTTCGGTTTAAAGGTGGCCTCATGATAGGGCAACAGGTCAAAAATGCGGGTTACGTCCATAGCAGGTTGAAATTAACTGATCTATCATCAGAAAATGAATGCAATGATAAGAAAAATTAATGATTCTGCAGGGAATTACACCTTGTGCGTAATCGCCGCGCTGGCCTGCGCGGTAGGCATCAGCACCAGGTCGTTGATGTTTACATGGGCGGGAAGCGTGGTCACATAGAAGACCACATCGGCGACATCGCCGGCCGACAGGGGGGTAAATCCCTTGTAGACACTGCCGGCACGCGTTTCGTCGCCTTTGAAGCGTACCATCGAGAATTCGGTCTCCGCCGCGCCCGGGGCGATCTGCGTCACCTTGATGTTGTATGCCACCAGGTCGATGCGGGTCCCTTTGGTGATGGCATCCACGGCAAATTTCGAACCGCAGTAGACATTGCCATTGGCATACACCTCGCGCCCGGCAATGGAGCCGATGTTGATGATATGGCCCTGGCGGCGCGCCACCATCAGCGGCGAAACCAGCCGGGTCATATAGAGCAGCCCCTTGACATTGGTGTCGATCATCCGCTCCCAGTCGTCGATAACGCCTTCGTGAACAGGGTTTAACCCTACGGCAAGGCCTGCATTGTTGACCAGCACGTCGATATCGCGCCAGCTGCCCGGAAGCGAAGCGATGGCAGCTTCAACTTCACCCGGTTTCCGTACGTCGAAACAGAGCGGCAGCACTTCAATGGAGTATTTTCCGGTTAACTCGCGGGCAAGGTCGTCGAGTCGCTCCTGTCTCCTCCCGGTGAGGATCAGGTTGTTCCCGTTTTCAGCAAATTTCCGGGCGATGGCATTTCCGAAACCGGCCGTTGCGCCGGTGATGAGGATCAGTTTTGGCATATGAAGAGTTTAGGCATTAGGCAATAGGCATTAGCAGCAGGCAGCAGGCAGTAGCATCGGTCATCATTCGAAATTCAATATTCGATATTCGTTATTCATTATTCATTTTTTTATTGATCCATTCGCGTGCATTCACAAAGGCTTCGATCCAGGGAGTGACTTCGTCCTGATGGCGGTTGCCGGGGTAGAAGGGCCACTGCCACGGGAGGACCGAGTCTTCGAGATGGGGCATGATGGCCAGGTGGCGGCCGTCGGCCGAGGCGATACAGGCGGCATCGAACTGCGACCCGTTGGGATTGCCGGGATAGCCGTGGTAGCTGAACTTTGCCGGGATATGGTAGCGGTTTTCAGCTTCGGGGAAGTTAAACTTGCCCTCGCCGTGCGCAACCCAGATGCCCAGTTTCGAGCCGGCCAGCGACTTCAGCATCACCGAGTTGTTCTCCACGATATCGAGCCCCACAAAGGTGCACTCATACTTATGGGAGTCGTTCCACGACATCTTCGGGTGGTTCCTGTATTCAGGATAGATGAGCCCCAGCTCCACCATCAGCTGGCAGCCGTTGCAAACGCCCAGGCTGAGGGTATCCTCCCGTTTGTAAAAATTGTCGAGGGCAAGCCTGGCTTTGTCGTTGTAAAGGAAGGCTCCTGCCCACCCCTTGGCCGAACCCAGCACGTCGGAGTTGGAAAAGCCCCCCACAAAGGCAATCATGTTGACATCTTCGAGGTTTTCGCGCCCGGCGATCAGGTCGGTCATGTGCACATCCTTCACGTCGAACCCTGCCAGGTAAAGGGCCCAGGCCATGTCGCGGTCGCGGTTGACCCCCTTTTCACGGATGATGGCGGCTTTGATCCCTGAGGGGCTCCTTCGCCTGGGGTTGACGCCGTATTGGGCCTCCGTACCGGCAAAAGACCCCGGAAAGCGGTAGGTCAGCGGCTGCTGTTTATAGTTCCGGTAGCGCTCCAGGGCAAGTTTTTCGCCCGATTGCTTACGGTCGAAGAGGTAGGAGGTTTTAAACCAGGTGTCGCGAAGTGTTTCCACGTCGAAATCATAGGCATTGCCGGCAACCCTTAATTTTACGCTTCTGCCGGAGGTTACCCTGCCGATGGGAAAAGCATACTTTTCTTCGAATTTCGAATATTGAATATTGAATATCGAATATTGAATACCGGATATTGAATGATGGGGGAGGTTATTGTTTTTCCATTTTTCAAGGTCGCTGTTTTTCACCTGGATCACCGCCGCCGGTTTTTCGCTGAAGAGGATCCGCACCGGGTCGGGTGTTGAGACTGTGTCATTCAGCTGGCTGAGGTCAAGATCAAGACCGGTACTGAGGCCTGTAAAGGTCATCTCGAGCAGGGTGGTGATCAGTCCCCCCGCGCCCACGTCGTGCCCGGCCAGTACCAGCCCGTCGCCGACAAGTCGCTGGATTAGGGCAAACCGTTCGGCAAAAAAGGAGGCATCCGGCACATCGGGGACGGTGTCGCCCAGCTGGCTGATGATTTGGGCAAAGCTGCTGCCGCCGGCTTCAAATCCGCAGGCGGAGAGGGGAATATAGAACAGGGTCGAATCCTCATCCGGCACCAGGCAGGGGCTGACGACTTTCTTCACATCCGACACCTCTCCCACCGCCGAGATGATCACGGTTCCGGGGGAGATGACCACCTCCCCGCCCGGGTATTTCTGGGTCATCGAGAGGGAGTCCTTGCCCGTGGGGATGTTGATGCCCAGGGCGATGGCAAAGTCGCTGACGGCCTTCACCGCCTCATACAGGCGTGCATCCTCGCCGGCGTTGCGGCAGGGCCACATCCAGTTGGCGCTGAGCGACACCCCGGGCAGTCCGTGGGTGAGCGGCGCCCACACCAGGTTCGACAGGGCCCGGGCAATGGAGAGGCGCGAAGCGGCGGCGGGATCGATGAGCCCGGCCACGGGGGCATGACCCAGCGAGGTGGCAATCCCTTTGATGCCCTGGTAGTCAAGCGCGGTAACGCCTACATTGTTCAGCGGAAGCTGGATCTCGCCGCAGTTCTGCTGTTTGGCGATCTTTCCGCTTACGGCGCGGTCGACCTTGTTGGTCAGCCAGTCCTTGCAGGCTACGGCTTCAAGTTGCAGCACCTGTCCGAGGTAGCTTTCAAGGCTGGCGGGATCATAGGTCAGCCTGGAATGTTTTACCTGAAGGGTCGAATCCCGGAGGATCGTCCTGGGCGGTTTCCCGAAGAAATCGGCCAGTTTCAGGTCGATGGGCTTGAGCCCGTCGCGGTGATCTTCAAATACGAGCTGCCGGTCGCCGGTGGTATGGCCGGCCAGGTACATGGGGGCGCGCTCCCGTTCGGCGATGGCGCGCATCATGGCAATGTCGCAGCTGTTGAGGATCAGCCCCATGCGCTCCTGCGACTCGTTGCTGACGATCTCTTTGGCCGAGAGGGTCGGGTCGCCGATGGGCAGGTTGTCGATGATGATGGTGCCGCCGGTGGCCTCGACCAGCTCCGACAGGGCATTGAGGTGTCCGCCGGCGCCATGGTCGTGGATCGACACGATGGGGTTGTGCTCCATCTCGGTCATGGCCCTGATGGCGTTGAAGACCCGTTTCTGCATCTCGGGGTTCGACCGCTGCACGGCGTTGAGTTCGATGGCGTTGGCATATTCGCCCGTGGCCACCGACGAAACGGCGCCGCCGCCCATGCCGATGCGGTAGTTGTCGCCGCCCAGCACCACGATATCCTGCCCGGCCGAGGGGTCGTCCTTCAGGCTGTCGCTCTTGCGGGCAAAGCCGATGCCCCCGGCCTGCATGATCACCTTGTCGTAGCCGTAAGTTATGCCGTCGCGGGTGTGTTCGAAGGTCAGCAGCGACCCGCAGATCACCGGCTGGCCGAATTTGTTGCCGAAGTCGCTGGCGCCGTTGGAGGCCTTGATCAGGATCTCTTCAGGCGTCTTGTAGAGCCACGGCCGGGCTTCGGTCTGCCCTTCCCATGCCCTTCCCCCGTCGGGACGGGGATAGGAGGTCATATAGACCGCCGTGCCGGCCATGGGGATGCTGCCCCTGCCGCCTGCCATGCGGTCGCGGATCTCGCCGCCGCTGCCGGTGGCCGCGCCGTTGAAGGGCTCGACGGTGGTGGGGAAATTATGGGTTTCGGCCTTCAGCGAGATGACCGAGGCAATATCGCGGATGACGAAATAGTCGGCCACATCCTGTCTGGCCGGGGCAAACTGCTCCATCTCCGGGCCGAGGATAAAGGCCACATTGTCCTTATAGGCCGACACCAGCAGGCCGGGGTGCTCCTTTGCCGTCTTTTTGATCATGGCAAAGAGCGACTCGCCCATCTCGCGGCCATCGATGATAAAGGTGCCGTTGAAGATCTTATGGCGGCAGTGTTCGGAGTTGACCTGCGAAAATCCGAAGAGCTCGCTGTCGGTGAGTTTCCGGCCCAGCTTATGGCTCAGCCCGCCGAGGTAGGCGATCTCCTCGTCGCTCAGCGCCAGCCCCTGCTGCTTGTTATAGGCGGCAATATCTTCGATGAACAGCACCGGGTCGGGATCATGGAGGACATGGAAGATCTCCTGGTCAAGCGTTTCAAACACATGCTGCAGCATCGGGTCGTGGCGGGTCTCGCCAGGGGTGGCCGGGGCAAACTCCTCGATGCGGGTGATCCCGGCGATGCCCATGTTCTGCGTGATCTCCACGGCATTGGTGCTCCAGGGGGTCACCATCTCGCGGCGCGGCCCGACAAACAAACCCTGTAAAACAGGTTCGGCGATGCACTCTGCATCGCCGAACAGCCAGGTCAATTTCTGCAAATCAACCCCGTCAAATTTATGGTTGCTTTCAACGGCATAATAACTGCCGGGGTTTTTGAAAAATGTTATCATATTTCCAGATTCAAAAGTCAATAACAACAACGGGTGTCAATCCCTTCCTTACGACCCGAGGAACCGCTCCGCCTCGATGGCGGCCATACAGCCGGTGCCGGCGGCGGTGATCGCCTGGCGGTAGTGGTGATCCTGTACGTCGCCGCAGGCATACACCCCTTCGACGCTGGTCTGGGTGGTGCCGGGCTTGGTTTTCACATAACTCATCTCGTCGAGTTCGACCTGCCCTTCAAAGATCTCCGTGTTGGGTTTATGGCCGATGGCCACGAAGACGCCCATCACGGCAAGGTCGCGCGACGCGCCTGTTTTCACGTTACGCACGCGCAGCCCGGTAACGCCGCTCTCGTCGCCCAGCACCTCTTCGGGGGCGCTCTCCCACACCATCTCGATGTTGGGGGTGTTGAGCACCTTGTGCTGCATGGCCTTGGAGGCGCGCAGTTCGTGGCGGCGATGGATCATGAAGACCTTTTTGCACAGCTTGGCAAGGTAGGTGGCCTCTTCGGCCGCCGTATCGCCGCCGCCCACGATGGCAACCTCCTGGCCCCTGTAAAAGAAGCCGTCGCAGGTGGCGCAGCCCGAAACGCCCATCCCCATGAATTTCTTCTCCGATTCGAGGCCCAGCCATTTGGCGGAGGCCCCGGTGGCGATGATGATCGTTTCGGCCATGATGGTCCTGCCGTCGTCGGCCTTGGCCATAAAGGGCCGTTTGGAAAGGTCGACCTCGGTCACGACGCCACCTCTTACCTGCGTGCCGAAGCGTTCGGCCTGCTCCTTCAGCTCTTCCATCATCTCCGGGCCAGTGATCCCCTTGGGATAGCCCGGGAAGTTCTCCACCTCGGTGGTGATGGTAAGCTGTCCCCCAGGCTGCATGCCCTGGTATATCACGGGCTTCAGGTCAGCCCTTGCTGCATAGATGGCAGCGGTATATCCTGCCGGACCCGACCCGATGATCAGGCACCTGGCGGTTTCTCTATTTTCGCTCATAAATTCAGTTTATGCTGCAAAATTAGCCAAAAAAATCGAACCTTACAGGTTCAATCTGCAGTGTCGCAGGTTCAATTTTTATTAATCCAACGTAAACACCAATGGATTAAGAAACAACGATACAGCTAATTTGCGACAATACCAAAGATGCTGAACATTTGGTAAAGTGCCGACCATTATTTTTGGATGGTCAGGCATAAAGTGCATTTCAAATTGTACACTTTTTGATTTGACTTTACTTTCTTTTGCTGCCACATAAAGGCATAAAGTTCATTGTAAATTGAAAATTTTTCGATCTGACATTACTTTCTTTTGCTGCCACCAAAAGGCATTAAGTTCATTGTAAATTGAAAAATTTTTCGATCTGACTTTACTTTCTTTTGCTACCACCAAAAGGCATAAAGTTCATTGTAAATTGAAAAATTTTCGATCTGACATTACTTTCTTTTGCTGCCACCAAAAGGCATAAAGTTCATTGTAAATTGAAAAATTTTTCGATCTGACTTTACTTTCTTTTGCTACCACCAAAAGGCAAAAAGTTCATTGTAAATTGAAAAATTTTTCGATCTGACTTTACTTTCTTTTGCTGCCACCAAAAGAAAGTAACAAAGAAAAGTCACCGCTTCATGAAAGTCACTAAAAATCTTCGTCATTCGCTAAACTGCGGAAACTCGTCGCTCCGCTCCTCGGACAGTCCGCAGTTTAACGCTCATTCCCCGATTTTCTTAACGTGACTTTCATGAGGCGGTTTGCCTGCTTGGTATGGATTTTTCCATTGTGATGACATACCCATTGTGATGACATACCCATGCATGCGATGCCGGTTGAATTGCCACGGGCTTCAGCCCGTGGTTAGCAGTCAGGAACTTTACAGCTGGGCTTTAGCCCAAAGAATTCATTTCCTGCTGAAATTTGTTTATCCTTTTACTTTATTTTACTACCACAAAAAGGCCATCCCCTTGAAATAGATGTAAAATGATTCGTTCTTAAATAGTTGTTTAGTAAGTGATTATACCTATTTTATTTATTCTTTTACTTTCTTTTGCTGCCACCAAAAGAAAGTAACAAAGAAAAGTCACCGCTTCATGAAAGTCACTAAAAATCTTCGTCATTCGCTAAACTGCGGAAACTCGTCGCTCCGCTCCTCGGACAGTCCGCAGTTTAACGCTCATTCCTCGATTTTCTTGACGTGACTTTCATGAGGCGGCCTGCCTGCTTAGCCTGGGGTTTTCCAATACAATGGCAGACCCAAAAAAGGTCAAGCAATGACCTGGTCAATATTTCCAGACTTCCGACATTTAGTGCGGTACAAGGTGAAATACGAAGTACGAATGACGAAGTACAAAGTTTGGGATTGGCAGGCCATTGTTCGTACTTCGAACTTTGTACTTCCCTTTTCGTACTTTGTATTTCGTACTTTGTATTTCGTACTTTAATTGGGCGTTAGTGCGGTAAAAGTAACAATCATGAATTTTATGTCATATAAATTCAATTACCCGAGAAATGTTAACGCATTGAAATTGAGAAGAGCCAGGAGTCAGGATATTTTGCAACCACCATAAGGTAAAAAGTTCATTTTAAATTGAACACTTTTCTATCTGACTTTACTTTCTTTTGCTACCACCAAAAGAAAGTAACAAAGAAAAGTCACCGCTT
>JBAXOB010000015.1:0-89279 GCA_037133475.1 Bacteroidota bacterium | reverse complement strand
AAAGAACAAGATCCTAATCAATTGATAATGATAGAACTATAACGCAACGCTAGTGACCATATAATCAAATATATACCGTTTTTGGTAATGTAAAAAAGTGTAAAGAGAATCGTATTTATTTACACTTATTGTAAAGATATTTGTTCGTAGGTGGAGTGTTCGGTTACATCACCTTCAGATACGATGTGAAAGGCAGCCGTCAGATTTCAGGAGGGTCAGTGGAAATACCGTTTAACCTTACAACTATATGGATGTAATACGAAAAAAAACCCATTCACGCTGTTCGGGTGTTTTTCACAACATGGGAGACGGAAAATCGTGGAAAGAGAAGCTTAGAATTTCATACCAGTCGTAAAGATGATGCTTTGTATCTGGTCGCTGGTATTACTGTAAAAAACTTTGCTGCCCGGGTAAGAATCGAGGAACCTGTAAGCAAGCCGCAGGTACCCTGACTTAACCGGCTTGTATTCAAAGCTGAAGGCAAAACCGTCCGTCCGGATTCCCCGGTTTGTGTTCTTATTTACTCCTGAAAGAAAACCATCGGGGTCATTGAAGAACTCATACCGGCCGGTAAGGGCAAAATGGTCATTTATCCTGTAACAGGCCTGGAAGAACCCGGAAAGCATGGATGCCGTTCTGTTCGTATCCGGAGCCATACCCGAATTGGTCTGGGCGGCATAGTCGAGTTGGCCCACCAATCCGACATGCTTTCCCGGATCATAGGTGACGATAAGCTCATTATAAAGGATGTTGTTTTTTATCTCTGCATCCCGCAAAGCCTGGTTGCCGAAGAAATTGTTATAGGTTACAGAGAAATTGGGCATGGGCTGGTAGGTCAAGAATATAATACCTGCCATGTGGGATTTCTGAGAATAGGCGATTGAAAAGGGGTTCCCCATCATCAGGCCGCCCCTGAATTTTTCTGAGAACTTGTAGGATAACTTAACCCCCAGCACGCTGCCAGGGCCAAAGTATCCGCCCACGGTAACAAAACTGATCTGGTTCAGTACCGCCCACGATGATTCGTATCCCACCGGATTGAACAAATACCCAAAATCAACCCATAGATCCTTAACGATATTGAACCCGAAATTGGCCTGCCTGATGGTCTTGATCCACTGCGCGTTGGGGGAGGCCAGCAGGTTTGGGGCGTCACCGTACTGAATGGCAAACTTGCCACGCACAGATTCTGAACTGTAATAAAGTTCAAAGGCAGCAACATTCATCCGGATCTGGTTGCGCACCGGGCAGTTGCTCGAAAAAGGCACGATGTTGGAGGTGTCTGATGCCTTATCGAGGGTCTTGTGGACATAAGCATCCACATAGAAACTGAAGGAAAAGTTTTTTAGTCTCCCGAATATCTGGTTCTTAAGAGAATCTGAAACCGGTTCACCTGTTTTTTGGGCAAATGAACCGGTAATACCCAGGAAAAGAAAAACCATCAGAAATGACAGGAACCGTTTCAAAACCATACACTCCTCCTTTCGTTATTTCCATCCGCCCCCGACAGCGCTGTAAAGGTTTACCACCGAATTGAGCGCATTGCTTTCAGCCATGGAAAGGTTGATTTGCGCTGCGAAAAGCGACTGCTGTGCATTGATGATGTCAAGGTAACTGGCGTATCCGGCATCATAAAGCTGGTTAGAGAGGTCAAATGCAGTTTGTGCCGCCTTAACCGTTGTTTGCTGGCTATGCACGGTTTCATCCAGTTTTTCATATTCAAGCAGCCTGTCGGAAACCTCTTTGATGGCAGTGATCAGGGTCAGCTGGTAGGCAAAAAGCAATTGCTCCTTTTGTGCCTGGGCCTTCTTTACGCCTGCCTTTAAATAGCCTCCGCCAAAAACAGGGGCCACCAGGTTGCCTAAGGCGCTGTATACCATGTTTGCCGGGTTGAAGGCGGAGCCTATGCTCCCGGATATTCCAAGCGAAGGAAGCATCATGGCCCTGGCAACACCGATATTGGCGTTGGCGGCGATCAGCGATTGTTCAGCCTGTATGACGTCAGGCCTCCTGAAGATAAGCTGGGCAGGAATGCCCGGGGTACGGACTGCCGGCACGTTGATCTGGTCGGCCAGGGCCAGCCCGCGCCGGATCATGTGGGGTTGTTCTCCCATGAGGATGCTGAGGTAATTTTCACTTTCGCCTATCTTCATCTCCAGGGCGGGGATCCGGGTCATGGCGGTTGCCAGTTCCGCTTCAGCCTGCGCCACCACCAGCCCCGATGCCGTGCCGGCCGTCATCTTATTTCTTACCAGCTCAAGCGAGGTCTGCCTGATCGCGACATTGTCGCGCGTGATTTTTAGTTCATTGTCAAGCTCCAGCAGGGAAAAATAGGTCGAGACGATCTCGCTGATCAGTGAAATCCTGACCGATTGCTGGTAGGCCTCCTGGGCAAAAAGCCCTGCCCGGGCTGCCTCTTTCGACCGGCGCAGTTTGCCCCAGAGATCAATCTCCCAGTTTAACTGACCCGTTGCGGAAATGGCACTGTATTCACTCGTCTTTCCATTGGGCAGGGCCTGCTGTTGCCATCCACCCGCCGCCTGGGCTGATATCTGCGGCCATTGCTGTCCCCTTGCCTGGTGCAGCGATGCCCTGGCCTCCTCAACCCGGGCATAGGCGATCCTGATATTATAGTTGTTTTTCAGGGCGGTTTGTACAATCCGTTGTAAAACGGTATCCCTGAATAACTTAATCCACTCAATATTTGCAATGCTGTTTGTGTCGGCGCTTTTCGCAAACCTGAACAGGCTGTCGGTCTTCATTGCCGGGCGGCTGTATGAGGGAGCAACTTTGCATCCCGACAGGCTGATGATCACCGATAACAAAACCAGGGGAATCGTGCGTTTTAGAAAATTATGGATCATGGTACTTTTGGTTTTCTGCATGAATTCATCAATTGACCATTTCGTTATTTCTTTTTCAGTTTGTCTTCGATCTTCTGAAAAAGGACATAGAGGGAGGGCACGACTAAAACCCCGCAAATGGTAGCCAGGAGCATCCCGCCAAACACGGAGGTCCCGAGGGCGTTGCGGCTTGCCGAGCCTGCGCCGGTTGCCGTTACCAGGGGTACAACGCCCAGGATAAAGGCAAAAGAGGTCATCAGGATCGGCCTGAATCTCAGCTTTGCTCCATCCCTGGCCGCCTCGAACAGGGGTACGCCGCTGTCGTATTTTTGCTTTGCAAATTCAACAATAAGGATGGCATTTTTTGCAATCAGCCCGATCAGCATGATCAGCCCGATCTGTGCATAAATGTTGTTCTGCAGTCCCCTGGCCCATTGGAGGCCGAAGGCGCCGAAAATCCCGAAGGGCAGCGCCAGCAGGATGGGTATGGGCATCAGCCAGCTTTCATATTTTGCAGCCAGCAGGAAATAGACAAAGATGAAACACAGGGCAAAGATGAAGGGGGCCTGGCCGCCCGAGGTGAGTTCCTCCTTGGTCATGCCCGAATATTCATACCCGAAACCAAAGGGGAGGGACTTGGCCGCAACCTCCTTCACCGCTTCGATGGCTTGTCCTGTCGAATACCCGGGAGCCGGGGAAATGGTAAAGTCGGCGGAACTGTAAAGGTTGAACCGCTTTACCACGTCGGGTCCCTGGGTCGACTCTATGCTGACCAGCGTGCCAAGGGGCACCATCTGGTTGGTGTTGCTGCGCACATATACTTTCGAAATATCCTCTTTGTTTGCCCTGTATATGGCATCTGCCTGGATGATGACCCTGTATGATTTTCCGAATTTGTTGAAGTCGTTGACATAGACGCTGCCGAAGAGCGATTGGAGCGAGGTGTAGATGCTGTTGATGGGAACCCCCATTTTCTTTGCCTTCTCCTTGTCTACATTCAGGATGAACTGGGGAACATCGTTCCTGAAGGAGGTAAAGGAGCTGGCGATCTCTTTCCGTTTCGACGCCTCCGTATAAAAGGCGCCGGCCACCCCGGCCATTTTGGTGAGCCCTGCTCCCGTTTTGTCCTCCAGCTGCATCTCCAGCCCGCCGGTTTTACCGAGCCCGGAGATGGCAGGAGCATTGAATGCCATGCAGATCCCTCCGGGCAGCCTGTTGAATTTTGCCTGAATTTTGCTGATAACTGCCGTCACATGAAGCGAATCGGCCTTGCGTTCCTTCCAGGGTTTCAGTTTCACAAAGGCCATGCCGTTGGTGGTGCTTACCGAATTGTCGAGGATGCTGAACCCGGGGATGGTGGTATAGGATTCGACTGCCTCTTCCTTCGACAGGATTTGCTCTATCTGCTTCATGACCTCATCGGTTTTCTGGAGGGAATAGGCCTTCGGGCAGCTTACGTTCACAAAGAAGTAACCCTGGTCTTCGGAGGGGATAAAACCGCTCGGGAGGAACTTCATCACCACCAGCATGAGGATGGTAATGATGCCGAGAAACATGACCGGCCGGGAAATATGATGGGTGAAACTCTCGACGATTCGGATATAATGGTGCGTGGTTTTATCAAACCCGCGGTCGAAACCCCTGAAAAATTTACCGATCAGCCCTGTTTTCTCTTTTTTTGGTTTCAGGAGCATCACGCAGAGCGGCGGGCTCAGTGTCAAGGCCAGCAGGGCGGATATCAGGATGGATGAAATCAGCGTCAGGGCAAATTGTTTGTACATCACTCCGGTGGTTCCCCCAAGGAAGGCTACCGGGATAAATACGGCACAGAGTACCAGGGTAATGGTCATGATGGCCCCGGTGATATCCTTCATGGTGTGTTTGGTCGCTTCAAGCGGGCTCAACCCCTCGGCATCGATTTTTTCCTGTACCGCCTCCAGCACCACAATGGCATCGTCAACGACGATCCCGATAGCCAGCACCAGCGCGAACAGGGTCAGCAGGTTGATGGAAAAACCGAACATCGCGAAGGTGGCAAGTGCACCAACCAGCGAAATAGGTACGGTGATCGCGGGAATCAGCGTGGCCCGCCAGTCCTGCAGGAAGATAAAGACCACGATAAAGACGAGAACAAATGCTTCGACAAGGGTCATCAGCACCTCCTCGATGGATGCCTCCACGAATTCAACCGTGTCAAGTCCCTTTTTATAGGTAATTCCTGTCGGGAACTCCTTTGCAAGCTCCTTCATCGTGGCGTCACACTGCTCCCGGACATTCACGGCATTTGAACCGGGCGACTGGTAGATCGAGATGGCAGGGGCGGCCTTGCCGTTAAAACGGCCAAGGGCGTCATAGCTTTTCATGCCCATTTCAATGCGGGCAATGTCTTTCATCCTGACCATCGATCCGTCGCTGTTGGCTTTGATGATGATGTTTGAAAACTGTCCCTCATCGACCAGCCGTCCCTGCACGCGAAGCATGATGGAAAGCTCCTGCCCGTCGGCTGCGGGTGATTTTCCCAGTTGACCCGCGGCCGCCTGCAGGTTCTGTTCCTTGATGGCCGACTGCACATCCTGGGCGGTAACCCCAAGGCCCGCCATCCGTTCGGGGTTCAGCCAGATCCGCATGGCATAGTCATCGCCGCCGAACATGGAAACATCGCCAACACCGGGGATACGTTTCAATACACTCACAATGTTTATCTGCAGGTAGTTGGCCAGGAACTTCGTATCATAGGCCGTATCCGTAGAGATAAGGGAATATAGCAGCAGGATGCTCGGTGATTTTTTCTGAACGATGACACCCCCCTGGATCACCTCTGCCGGGAGGACGTTCATGGCGCGCTGGGCAC
The DNA here is from genome assembly GCA_037133475.1 of Bacteroidota bacterium. Taxonomy (GTDB): domain Bacteria; phylum Bacteroidota; class Bacteroidia; order Bacteroidales; family FEN-979; genus CAIVAT01. Next base: position 83,585 of record JBAXOB010000015.1, on the reverse strand, counting down.
GGTTCTGGACATTCACCGTAGCCATGTCGGCATCGGTTCCGACGGCAAAATAGACGGTGATGTTGCACGATCCGTCATTGGCGCACTGGGAGGTCATGTAGGTCATGCCGTCAACGCCGTTGATCTGTTCCTCCAGCGGGACTGCCACCGTTTTCTGGACATCTTCGGCATTGGCTCCCGGGTAATAGGCTGTTAACTGGATCGTGGGAGGAACTACATCCGGGTATTGCGAGATGGGTAATACCATCATACTGAGAACCCCGACAAGGGCGATCAAGATCGCAATGACTGCAGCAAGAATGGGCCGGGTGATAAAGGATTGCAGCATACTGTATTGATTAAAAAGTTCTGATTACCAATCGATGAGTTTTACATTCTGCCTCCCGGTACCACCGGTGGCCCGGGTTTACCGGATTTCTGGTTCCTGGGAAACTGAAATAGTATCTTTGGAAAGTACGGGTACTACGGTCATCCCTTCCTGGAATTTCTGAAAACCCTCCAGCAGGATCCGGTCTGAAATCTTCAAACCTCCATTGACGACCACGTAGGGCCCGATAGTTCTGCCCAGCAGCACCGGCACCCGGTTTACTTTGTTGTCCTTGTCGAGTTTGAAGGCGAAATTCTTGCCCTGGATCATGGTGGTGGCTCCCTGCGGAATCACGATGCCGTCGGCCTGTTCCATCAGTACCATGACGACCTGGGTAAAGGTTCCAGGTTTGATCAGCCCGTCGGGGTTCGGAACTTCGGCCCGGATGGCCAGTGTGCCTGTCTGCGCGTTGATCGCGCGGTCGATGAAATCAATTTTGCCGGCATATTTGTAACGCGATTTATCCGAAAGGGTCAGGAAAATCTTCAGGGCGTCCTTCCTGTCCTTGAATTCTGTCTTGTGCAGGTCATAATACTGCATGATCCGGAGATAATCGTTTTCGTTCAGCTGGAAATTTACATAGATGGGGTCGATCGCCGAAACAGTGGCCAGGAGCGTACTTTCGGTTTTGCCTACCAGGTTGCCCGGCTGTACGTTGCATGCCCCGATGTATCCTGTGATGGGAGAGGTCATCGAGCAATAGGAGAGGTTCAGCTTTGCCTGGTCCAGGTCGGCTTTGGCGCTGGCCACCCCCGCACGGCACTGCAGTTCGGTCGTCACCGCCTTGTCAAAGTCGTTCTGACTGATCGCGTTGGTCGACAGCAGCGGTTTCAGCCTTGCCACATCCAGCTTGGCCTTTTCCCATGATGCCGTCTTGTTTTCCACGTCGGCTTCGTTGAATTTCAGCGTATTCCGGTAGCTGGCCTCCTCAATGGTGAACAATGGCTGGCCCTTCTGGATCACCGAACCCTCGGTAAACGACCAGTTCTGGAGGTAACCGGCCACCCGGGCGCGGATCTCGACAGTGGGGATACCCACTGCCTGGCCTACCATCTCCAGGTAGGCGGGAACCTTCGTCCCTTTGATCTCCATTACCTTGAGCGAAGGAGGTTTGACCTCCTGTTTTTCGTTTGTTTTACAGGCGGTTGACAGCATGGCGTAGATCAGGATGATTCCCATGGTCTGCAGGATCTTTTTTAAAAGCAGGTTGTTCATAAGTTCACTTTTTTCAGAAAGGAGCCGGTTCGATTTTTTTTTCAAATGTAAAACTTTATTTTACCACAAAAAAAATGAAACTGGTAATATCGGGATAATTTTTTTTAACAAACCTGACGTTTTAATCAACAGTGATAAATCGAATTGAAGGCCCTTACTGACACGACATGTTTATGTAATATATTGTATGTGAAAAGGTAAATGACAAAACCGGGTCGGTTTTTCATGGTGGCGTGCCTTACAATACAAAACTTAGGAAAACTTCCAGGTTGCAGATTCCAGGGAAATAATTGCCGGCTCCATCCTGATTTTTAGAAAAAGGTTGTGTGAGCGTAAAAGCACTAATATGGCTGTAAGCGGGTTGCATGCCATACGAAAAAAAATCAACCACAAAGTTCACAATGAGTTACACAATGTTCACGATGGGATTCTTTGTGAAAATTATGCTTTTCTTGAAACTTTGTGGTTTAAATCCTGATCGGTTTTTGAAAATCGATATGTCCTGATGATAATAGCTGCAACCCCTTACTCATTGCCGCAACGAGGATTCCCCGCCAGGATTATTTCTGTGATTTCAGCAAGCCGCTGCTCTCCCAGCTGGAATAAACATTGCGGGCGATATTCATGGCGGCTTCGTCAACGTATTTGGGATCGGTTACCTTGATCTCTGCAGTCCAGAGGGGCTCCTTGGAGGCATGGGTATAAACGCTTGCCTTCAGGTTCACCACATGGGTGGCAGTCCAGTAACCGCCTGTTGAAACAACCCCGGCATAGTAAGGACTGCCATAATATCCGCCGCCCCAGTATCCGCCGCCCCAGTATCCGCCGAATCCGCCGGAGACATAGGTGGTTTGAGGCACATAGCTCTCGGTTTTATCGGTACCCTGGTAGATGACCACGAGGATCGCATCGGCGCCCAGACTGTCGCATTTCCGTTTGATATCGGCAATCGGGTATTTTACCGCAGGAGCCAGAAAGTCGAGCGAGCCGATACTTTTCAGCCCTTTGCTGTTGAAATAGGCGTTTACCGACTGTTCAAAAGGCTTGATGTTCTCAATCTTGTCGAATAGCGGCATGACCACCACCTTCGAAATTTTAGAGTTGTCATTCGGATTTTTATAGGTTGTCATCGTTACCGGAGTGGTACACGAAACCACCATCAGGATGGTTGCAATCGCCAATAGTGTTGAATAAATTTGTTTTGTTTTCATAGGAATGGAGTTGGTTTTTGGTTGAATATTAATCGCAGGGTAATTTTCAATGACGAAAAAAGCTAGAACATGCGGATGCTCATGTTTTTGACAAAAGTAGAAATAAAAATCAGATATTCTTCAAAGACGATCCATTGTTGATATTTGCTTTTTTTTATTACCTGTTTTCTTGTCAATAATTCCATAGAGGGTTATTTTAAAAATATTATCTTTGGAAAAATATTGTCCGATGTACGGAGCCTCTGGAAAAACCAACGGAATGAATATGATACGATTAATGCTCCTTTTTCTTTTCTTGTCTGCCGGAATTCTGACCTCGCCGGCACAGACGCCGGTTCGCAGCGACACCTTTGATCTCGCCGGAAAGGCCATTCAGTTCCCGCATCCATGTAAAAAATGGGGTTTCAGGGTTTCAGCCGGGCTTTCGATGGTAAGGCCACCCAAGGATCTGCTGGAGAATGCCATCCAGGCGCCGCTGGTGAATATCCATACAACCTTCGGGTTTCCATGGAAACTTTCGCTGGAAGGGGATCTGACAACCATCCTGGTTTCAAACCAGCTTGCGCTGGGGCCAAGGCTTAGTTTTTGCCATGGCAACTATGGAGTCAAACTTGGCTGGGATCTTGGTTTTATATATGGCAGGCTGAAACAGGCCGGATTCAATAACAGCGTACAGGGGTGGATCACCTATCCAAACATATCGATTGGATACAAACTGAAATCCATGGCATTCACCTTAAAGGGAGAGGGGATCTCGCTGCTGAAAGTGTCAACGAAATCGGGGGAAAACGAGGTGACGCGGTCGAAAAAGATGTTCAACGGGGGAACTGTTGCCTTGTACCTTGAACAGCGGATCCATAAAAACAAGGTTTTTGTGATCGGGCTGAAAGATAATTATGTTAAATATTACTGGCCCACGTGGATGCTGTTCTCGACATTTAACAGGTTTTATCATATTCCTGAACTCTATTTCAGCTGGATCCTGTGAAATCCCTCGCTGGGAAGGAGAGGATGATTCATGTTACGGTGCCGGTCATTCAAAAAAATTGTTCAAGAAGTAATAATTGATAAATGAGACTCAGAATTTTATTTTTAGCCGGGTTGCTGCTGCTGCTATACAGCTGCAACAAGGAGGATGAAGTTGTCATTCCTGCAATCGGCCCCAATTCAATACTGAAGGATACCTACCCGCTTGACAGCGCCAAAAAGCAAATCATGAACGGGGTGTATCGTGTGGTCTCCGGCACATCCATGTTTGGCGACTATGTCGTGGTCAAATGGAACCGGACGAGCCTCTCCTTTGCCTGTAACAACGGCAAGCATTTCATCATGGAGGCAGGGCACCTCGACTCGGTGGTCTTCCTGGAGGGTTACTGGCGCGACGGCTACAGTGATGGTACCGGTTTGTGCACGATGCATATCGCCAAAGAAGAGGGAGGCACGACGCTTGTGACCAGGCAGGGCGCCCAGAAATTAGTGTTCCGCGGGGCTTTCGGCAACGGGAATAGCCTGCCTGACCAAACACTGAACCTTGAATATGTACGCCCTTTTTCCGAAAAGCTAAAGGCTAAAAAGTTCTATATCCTGGCTCACCGTGCAGGTGGCCGTACATCCGACCTGTTGCCGGTATCTGAAAACAGTATCGAGATGATTAATTTCACGGAAAAGCTCGGCTCAACAGGGGTTGAGATTGATGTACGGCTTAGCAGCGACGGAGTTGCCTTCCTTTATCACGACCCCGACATCAACACAAGGCTGACAAAAAAGGGACCATTGGCAGGCCCCATAAACGCCTATTCATGGGCGGAACTGTCGGCCTTTGTCAGGCTGATTCATGGTGAGAAGATCCCAAAACTGGAGGATGCCCTGAATTTCGTGGTTGACAGTACATGGTTGAATTTTGTTTACCTTGATATGAAGGCAAGCAAGGAGGCAATGGCCGTTGTCGTGCCCATCCAGCAGCGGATTTTGCAGCGGGCCGCCGCGAAAAACCGGGACCTGGTTGTGGTTGTGGGTATCCCCTCGACCGATGTCCTGAACGACCTGATGTCTTATCCTGGTTATACCAGCATTCCTTCGCTTTGTGAATTGAGTGCGGATGAAGCCAGGAAGGTTAATTCAGTCGTTTGGGCTCCCCGTTGGACGCTGGGCACGCAAAACAGCCTCGTCCAGCAGATGCAGGACGAGGGCAGGCTTGCCGTTTGCTGGACGATTGACAGCCCGGCCTGGATAGAAAATTATCTTAACAACGGGCTTTTCAACGGGTTGCTTACCAACTTCCCCTATGTCGTTGCCTATTATCACTACATACAGCAATAATCGTTATGGGTAAAAAACGAACAGGTCTAACAGTACTGCTGGTTTTTATCGCCATTGCAGTCTTTTCTCAGCACAAGGATACCTTGAAAGCCAGGATCAACCATTATTCATTTACGGTCGGGACGGGCTGGAGCCACTATTTCAACAACCTGGAATACGGGGATAACAATATCCGGCAGGATTTTGCCGGTCTCTCCTGCAGGTTCTACTGGGAGCCCGAGTACAGGCTCAGCCTTGGACTTGAATCGGGGTACTTCCGGCTTTTCAGGGTGAAAAACCAGATAACGCCCGATATCGGGAGCGAAGTAGACCGTTCGGTAATTCCCCTGCTGCTCCTGGTCAGGATGAGGGTTGTGGATAATGTATACCTTTCCACCGGGCTCGGCCTTGCCGTGTTGACCAATAAAGCTGCTGCCGGGGACCAGAAAATTATCACCAAGACCTGGTCACTTTCCAACTATGAAGTAGCCGCTTCCTATATTTACCCGCTGAAAAAACATCTAAGGGTAGGGGGGGAGATGAAGCTGTATAATTTCGGAGTCCTGAACGACTGGATGTTTGCCCTCCAGGCCTTTGTCTCCGTAAGACTGTAAGAAACCCTGCAGCTACGGTTAGATGTTGAACAACCTTTTAAAAGGTCTCGTTAAGGTTGAAATAGATGCCGTTTGACCCACCTGCACCGATGGCGTAATCAACCGTTAGGTTCGACTTGGTTTTCCTGCTGAACATGACGCGCAACCCCAGACCAGCTGCCGGATCAAAATACTGAAAGAGTTTTCTCGATTGGTCGTCGGAGCTCGCCGTTGAAGCATTGACAAACAGGACACCACCCAGGATGCCGGTATAGCGGCTGATCGGGAAACGGTATTCGGTCTCCCCGTAAACCAGGCTGACTCCCCTGATACTGCCCTGGATAAAGCCGCGGCCCGTGCGGTTGTACATGTCCCACCCGATGGCGGGCAAACCCAGGTAGGGTGCCCTCCCGCTTTGCGTAAACTGGCCGATGTACCAGAATGCGACCAGGTGATCGGGCCTGCGTTTTGATAAATTCACATAGGTCCTGAATTCCGTATTGAGCATCAGGCTGCTTTTCGTGCTTCCTAAAAAGGTTAAATTCTGGCGGATGGCGAAATTCGCAAGATAACCCTTTGTCGGGCGGATGGAATTGTCGCGGCTGTCGAGCAGTAATTCCAGGCTGAGCCCCGAAATGGTCTGGTGGGCCGGGTTGAAGCCATGTTCCGTGCTGTACCGGTAATGACTGGTGATTTGCCGGGGATTGGTGCCGAGGTTGAGATTCAGGTCAACGATATCCGTATAGTTATCCAGGAAATAGCCGATGCCGGCATATATTTTTTTATTGAGACGGATGAAAAATGTTTCATAAAACCTGATATAGTTGTAGTTGATGGGTTGTTGAAGGCCATTATAGGAGGTGGTCTGACCCGCCTCCCCGAAGATGATCCCGTCATCCCCGCTTTTTCTCAGCCCGGAGCCGAGCCCGTAGGTGGGTTGCGAAAAGATAAGATATCTCCAGTCGCCCCTGAAAATAAATTGTGATCCGTTCGTGATTACATTTGACCTCAGGTTGAAAATTTTCTGAGCCTTCGAGGTGAGATTGATGGCAACGCAGGCAGAAGAGACGGGAGTTGTAGAGGGCGGGCCGAGGTATATCCCGGTGGTGCTGCTGACCCCGATCAGCATGCCAAATGCAGGGTTGTACCCGATAAACGGGGTTAATGAAGTATAGGGTTTAAAAAGCTGAACAGGAATTGCATTAAGGCTGTCGCGGTGCGACTTGTTGCTTTTTTTTGTGAAGACACTCCATACATCCTCCTGGTTGAAAGATTTCGCGGGTGTTTGTCCCTGCAGGGACAATGAGAGCGCAAGTGCCATCATGGCCAGGGGGAAGATGATCAGCGGAGTCTTAATTGATTTCATCATTGCCATCATGGAGAGTGTTTTTTTCGTCCAGCCATACCAGGACCAGTTTATAACCCAGCGACAGGATGATTGCGCCGAGAAAAAGTCCCATAAAACCTTCGAAAATGAATCCGCCGATCGATCCGAGAAAAATCACAAGCATTGGTACCGGGGCTCCCTTGCCGAGCAGGATTGGTTTAAGTACATTATCGGAAAGGCTGACCAGGATCAGCCAGATGGTCAGCAACACTGCCGTAAGTGTGCTGGCCGTCGTAAACATATAGATGATCACCAGGATCGATACCGGGGTTACCCCGACCTGGACGATTGCCAGCAACAAGGCGATCAGGGCCCACAGTCCGGCAAGTGGAACCCCCGCAACCAGGAAACCCAGGCCGGCAAGGGCTGCCTGGATAAAGGCAACGCCGATGATGCCGCGGGCAACATTCCTGATAGTGACTTCGGTGACTTTGGCAAAATTTCCACCCTGGTCGCCGGCCATGCGGATAAACAGGTTCTTCGCTGCCATGGCGCTCTGCTCGGAATAAACAAGCACTACGCCGGCAACGGCAATGGAGGCAAGCATCATCAGAAATCCAATCCCCGCCTGGGATACAAATGAAACAACCCAGTTGAAAAGCCAGGTGAGTTGTGGTCCGTACATTTTAATGACCTCGCCGGGATTTTCTGCAGCGGTTTTCCAGAGGTTGTAAACTTCCTTCCCGACAACAGGCCATGAAAGAACCGTGTCGGAGGGTGGGGGTACCTTTAACCCGCCATTCTGGTATAAATTGACCAGTGTCTGCAAACCTGAAACCATCGAATCTCCGAGGAACAGACAGGGAACGATAATAACCAGCAACAGGATCCCCGTCAGGATGGCCGCGCTGATTTTGGCCCTCCCGCCCAGCCGTTTTGTCACGGCCACATGCAGGGGATACATGGTTACGGCGATAATTACGCCCCACATCATAATCCCCAGGAATGGTTCCAGTATTTTGAAACACCAGCCGATTAAAATAAAAAGAACGCCTATCCTGATGGCAGATTCCAGGGTGTTTTTGAGAAAGGATTTTTCAGTCATAAGTTCTGTTTTACAGGAAGACCATAAAGGCAAGTAATGAAATCAAGAGCCCAAGGGAACAGGAACCGTGTCTGGAATAAGGGTTGCCTGTTAACCATGGTTTGCATTGATCTTATTCCTTTGTGAATTTCAGGATTTTGATGCCAGCGAAAATTTATTTGACAAAGTTATTATCTTTTCCCTGAAAATACCTATTATTTGAATACACCTTGATTAGAAGCTCAACCGAAACTGAACCGGCCACATCCGAAGGCCGGGCGTTGGCCCTCCGAACCCTAACCGTTGAAATGAAAAATGCGCCGTAACAGGCAGATTCCATCATCGCCGACCGGGTGAAAACAGCTGTGCAGGAATTTGGCTCCAGGTGAAGATTGTTCCTATGGGGATTGCTTGTGAACACCCGCTTTTAACAAATCGGGGGTGAATTCAACCTCTATATAGCTGCTGCTGAGAAAACCGTGGGTTGAAAAATTCCATCCGCTGATTTCTTTGACAGAACGCCCCGGGATGAGTGCTGAATAATTCAGGCTTATTTCCCATTGTTTCGAAGGCGTGTATTTAAACAATAAGTCGAATTCATGGAGCAGGGATGATGGTATCTTCTCAGGGGTTCGTTTACGCGTGACCGGGTCGAAGGTCAAGATATAGTTGTTGGGTACCGTAAACCAATGATAACCGGGCTCGACCGACAGTTTACTGCCGATGTCAATGGTCGCCTTAAGCCCAAGGTTATTCAAGCCGGGGTTGTTATTGCTGCGGTAAGGCGAGTCGAAAATGCCCGAAAGGCCGAGGCTTTTCCTGGTGTTTCCATACAACAGGCTGAAACCGTGGACCGTTTTTTTCCAGGTTGTGTCCGAATAATCGTCCCCGCTCATGTGTTCATAGGAGATCAGCAATTGCAGCCATTCGGCAGGCTTGTAGCCGAAGTACCCTGAATAGTACAGGGCGCTCAGGTTTCTTCCGTCGGTGATATGGCCCGACTGGTAAAACCCGGTCAGGCTCATATCCCATGATGGCCACGACAGCCATACCGTAAGCCCGCCTGTATTCCGCCCGTAGAGCAGGCTGCGTTCAATTCCATTGTCGGATGCATTGAAGATGTCGGAGAGGGTCAGCATCAACTGATCATCCAGGAATTTCCTGTGGCCATAAAAATAGGCCATGTAACGGTAGTTGTTTACGGTAGTGTTGGTGTTAAAGCCGCTTCCGGCGCCCGAAAACCCGTTGGCAGCAACCCCCAGGTCGGCCATGAAGGCCGAATCAGGATCCAGCCAATGTCCTATTATGGAATTATGGCTTGTTACCAGGTTATCCCAGTCCCGGGCTTCAAAAAACTGTTCGTCCTCATAGGAAATTTCAATACGGCCTGCCTGGATGGAAAACCGGTCGGTGAACTGGTACCTGAACCATGCCTCCGCAGCGTTGGCCGACCATGCCCTGATACGACCCTCTGAAAACAAATTGGGGCCTGAAGTGTAGGTTGCAAGCAACGCGAGGTATGCGGAGGAGCTTTTATGGGTGTAGCCCAGATCAACCTCGGCGCTGCAGAGGAAATTGAAGGTTTGGTGCTTGATTGAATCCGGTACAGTACGATGCAGGTTAATATACTCCCCCCGCGTTATAAAGTCGCCCGTGGCCGTTAATTGAGCAGATAAAGGGCATGGAGGTGCAATGAAAAGCAGGATCACCCATGCCAGGATCAACCCGGCTGAGCATGGAGAATATCTTATGATAGCCCCGGTGACCATTAAAAGTGAAAACCAAACTGGATCAGGTAGCGGAACCCGACTGCCAGCAGATCGAGTTTCCCATCGCGTTTAAAGGATTTGTTGATGACAAAATCGGTAACCATAGGGTATTTCTCTTTCAGCTTGTTATAAAAATCCTCATTGTATTCTTTCAGATGCGACAGGTTGATATTCCCGGTAAGGTTGACCCCGCCGCCGTAATAGCTCAAAGAGGGACCTATCAGCACAAAATCGACTGTAAACCGCTTCCAGAATACAAACTGGTACCCGAGTTCCACGCCAAGATTAAAAACATAGAAGTTGCCTTTGATCTGTCCGGCACTGTCGATATCGGTTCTCAACAAATCGAGGCCGTTCCTGAAATGAAACCCGTAATAGCTGGCGTACGGGGCGATGTAAATCCCGTCGGGGACGGGTCTTGCATTTCGCTTCATCAGATAAAACCTGTATTCCAGGGCTAAGTTGATCCCCCACTTTTGTTTGCTGGTGATGTTGACCAGGTTTGCGATATTGTCCTTAAAAAGGCTGGGGAATTCAAGGTACCCAATCATGATGGAGATGGATTGTCTTTTGTTCAGAACGCGTTCGTAGCTTAAGGTCAGGTTTTTGACGCTCCATAACAACATGGGAGTGGGGTTGATCTTAATCACATTTTTATGGAATGGCGCCGGAATGTTCACGGCAGAGTCCTTTTTTGCCGCTGTCAGGTATAAGGGCATTACCAGGGAAATTATAACAAACGCGAATAATTTTCTCATAGATCGGTAAATTATGGTTTTTCAAAGTGATGTCACACCCGGAAACAACACGGGGTTTTAAATCGGTCGCAATTTAGGGAAATGACAGATGGGATTTTCATGCAACCGAAAAAAAGTATGTGCAGATGTCTTATCCGCGGGCATAAAGTTCTTTCAAAACATGAAGGATAATCAAGGATAACGGATGTGCCGGGAAAAAATAAACAGCAACCCTGCAATTAAATTTTATAATTCGGAAAAAGTTGTTACTTTTGCACCCCCATTCGTACAGAGAATTGTATTCAATGTATTGCCCGGATGGCGGAATTGGTAGACGCGCTAGTTTCAGGGACTAGTATCCGTACGGATGTGCAGGTTCGAGTCCTGTTCCGGGCACAAAATCAGGTCAAAACCCGCGTTAATCGCGGGTTTTGCTTTTCAGGGGTACCCGGAAATGTTGTTAATTCAACAACATCAGCTACCTGGAACGAATCCATATGAAACCCGGTTGTGCTGATATATATCGCTTATTTGTTGAGATATTTTTGAACCAGCGCAAGTAATTCCTCCTTTTTGATAGGTTTTGAAATGTAATCATTACATCCCGCTGCCAGCGCCTTCTCCCGGTCACCTGAAAGGCCATAGGCTGTTTGGGCGATGATGATCACATCCTTGTTCAACCGGCGGATTTGACGGGTGGCCTCAAACCCGTCCATTCCGGGCATTTTCATATCCATCAGCACCAAATCGATACCGGGGGTGTCACTGAAGATGCGAATGGCTTCGGTTCCTGTTTCCGTGTGTAAAATCTCACTGCTGATTTGATTCATCAGCGTTTCAATATACAGGTCCGATATCTCATCATCTTCGACCACCAATATTTTCAAATTTTTAATTTGGGTGTCATTCGTACCTGGAACAACAGCCTTGGTAATGGCGCTGTTCTTAGGCTTGCCTGTATTGTATGGAACGGAGAAATAAAATTCAGAACCTTTTCCCTGCTCGCTTTCCACCCATATTTTACCTCCAAGCATTTCAACATAGGCTTTGGCAATGGACAATCCCAATCCGGCTCCCTGCAAAGCCTGTTTGTCGGAAATGTCAGCCTGGATAAAGCGTTCGAAAATGGCCTCCTGTCTTTGTTTTGGAATACCAATACCCGTATCCTTCACGAAAAATTGAAGAAATGTTCCGGGAAGTATCCCCCCGGGTTGCGGGGAAATGCCTGGGGGTGTCCCTGCAATGGTATACCCGAATTCAATGGATCCGGTGTGGGTGTATTTAATGGCATTCTTGATAAGATTTGAAAGAATTGAATCGAATTTGTTACAGTCGGTAATGATGACCGCATCTTTTGCAGGTAAAGATTTTTTCAGGATCAGCCGTATTCCTTTAATTTCAGCCTCCGGCTTGAAAAAGGTATAAAAGGCTTCGGTAACCTCATTGACATTCACATTTGAAAAGGCGACCTCCATTTGTCCCGCCTCTATTTTCGAGATATCAACAATATCATTGATGATATTGAGCATCCGGGCGCCGCTTTTCTCGATGATCCTGATATATTTTTGCTGCTCCTCCCCGTTGAGCCCAGGTTCTTTCAACAATCCGGCAAAGCCCAGGATGCCATTCATGGGTGTTCTGATTTCATGGCTCATGTTCGCAAGAAAGGCCGATTTCAGGCGGTCGGATTCTTCTGCCCGCTCTTTTGTTTTGATTAATTCCTGCTCAGCCAGTTTACGCTGCGTGATATTCTCGTGCATGAACACATACCGGTCGAGTTTCCCGTTGCAGTCGTTCAATGGAAAAATAAGCGCCCGTATCCAAACAGGATTATCGGGTAAATCTGGGGAGACATCATTCGGATTATAGTATATGTCAGGGAGATGAACGATATTTCCCTGTTTGGCAAGCAAGATTAATTTCTCAAGCTCCGGGCTTTTACTTTGGAGGTCGGCAAAAATTGAAAAGCCGGGAGGAGGAAATGCGCCAAAAAGTTTCACATATGCCGGATTTCCATCCATTGTAAACCCTTCTTTATCAACGATCTGAATTGACATTGGGTTTTTTTCAATAATAGCATGGAACATCTCTTCAGCATGCTTGCGTTCCGTGATGTTTTCATGCATCAGTACTACCCTCGCGGGCGCTCCGTTCTCCCCCTGCAACGTGAACCCTACAGCCTTAATCCAGGTCATGATATCAGGAAACAGAGGATCGACGTCATGGACATTAAACCTGGAATCGGGAAAGTACACGGTTTCACCCTGTTTTACTTTTTCAAACAGCTCGCCCATCCCCTGTTTCAATAATTGAGGGTCTTTGAAAATAGAATAGTCGGCTGGTGTTTTAACGCCAAAAAGTTTCGTGTGCGCCGGATTTGTCTGGGTCGTAAATCCCTCCATGCTCAGTATCTGGATGGACATCGGGTTTTTTTCTATGATGTCCCTGAACAAAGCATCTGCCAGTTTTCGTTCGGTAACGTCGCGGAAAATCCAAATCCTCCCGTAATTTGCACCATCCTTTCCAATCACCGGCGCCGAATACCTGTCGATGACCATCCCGTCTTTAAATGCAATTTCATCGCTGCTTTCCTTATCCGGGTTCTCATTAAGAAACATGATCTTTTCCAGGAATTTATCAGGATCTTTGGTTAACGCTGTTACATGCCTCAATAAATCGATGTCGTTTTTATTTTTGATGATATCCGCCGGAACCTTAAACAACTCGATCATCCTCCGGTTTATCAGCAGGCGCCTGTTATCCTTGCCGACTATTAAAATCCCGTCGATGGTAGAGTTTAACTGGGCCTCAAGCAGCATTGTCTGTGACAGTAATTTTTCCTGGACAAGCTTGTTTTCGGTGATGTCCTGAACGATGCCGTTCACTGAAACCGGATTGCCGGCAGCATCTTTTTCAAGCGTGGCTTTAGAGACGATGACCCTTGCTGCCGATCCATCAGCAGGGTGAATTACATATTCAAGGTTGTAGGGGGTCTCCTTCGTTATTAAATCAACCAGCGCCTGGTGAACGCGCTGGCGATCGGGAATACAGTCCTCAATGTGCTGTAGGTCGAAAGTATTATCACGGTCGAAAAGTCCGAATAATCGCTGGGCTTCTGCCGATCCGTTGATTTTTCCCGTACTGAGATTAAAATTCCATGATCCGACATGCCCGGTTTGCTGGGCAATTGCCAGTTGGTTTATGATATAAACCAGCTCCTTTCTGCTCTCCTGCAGCGCCTTTTCCGCCAGTTTGCGCTCGGTGATGTCCCTTGCAATCGATGAGGCGGCTATGATTCTTCCATCTGCATCCACAATGGGGGAAATGGTGAGCGACACCTGGATGTTCCTGCCGTCTTTTCTCCGGCGGGAGGTCTCGTAATGTTTGATAACCTGCCCTGATTTAAGCCTGGTCAGGATGGCGGGAACCTCATCGTCGGTTTCTTCCGGAACCAGGATTGAAACTGATTTGCCAACGGCTTCGCTTTCGGTATACCCGTATATTTTTTCAGCGCCCTTGTTCCAGCTCAGGATGATCCCGTCCATGTTTTTCCCGATGATGGCGTCTTCGGATGACTGGACGATGGATGCAATTTGGTTTGCCTGTGCCTCTGCCAGTTTCCGGCGGGTAATATCAATGACAAAAACGGAAACACCGGCAACCTTCCCATCTGAATCCTTTATCGGGCTGTAAACATCTTCGTAAAAAATCCTGGAAAGGCCCTTGTCGCCATATTCCTCAACCATTGAAAAAAAATCCCCCTGCATCGCCCTGTCAAAATTTTCCCTCGCTTTCCGCCTGTCATCCGGATTTGAGATGAATTCCAGCATATTCGCGCCCACTGCAATTTCAGCCCCCCAGATCTTTTGCATGGTCGCCTGGTGGGATTTTGTAAATGTTGTGTAACAGTAGTTTTTGTCCAGGGCGAAAATGATAATGTCAACAGGGCTTTCCAGGAGCGAATTCAACAGGGTGGAATTTTTGCGATATTTTTCTTCGGCAGCCTTAAGCGAATTTTCATCGCGCTTTCGTTCCGAAATATCAACGGCGGTAAGCAGGCAATGTTTGCCGTCGTCGGCAGAAACACCGGCAAGATGGACATACACGGGCAGGTTGCCCTCCCCGGCAAAGGTTACTTCACACGATTCCTTTGCTTTGCCGTTAAATACCCTTTTCAGGAACAGCTCGAAAACCGGCCTTGTCTCTTTTGAAACATGAAAGTCAAACAAGCTGTTTTGCAGATGCGAGCGGGTATTGCCAATCATTTGCGTCCCGCTGAGGTTAATCTCCAGTATCCTTCCGTCCCTGGAGAGGGTAAAATATCCCGCGGGGGCGAATTCATATAAATTGGTGTATTTTTCAGCAGCACCCTTCGCGACGTACCTTGCCTCCCTGAGTTCTTCATTCTGCATCTCCAGTTCCACCTGGTGTACCTCAAGTTCATAAATGAGTTTTACCATATCGGCTTCCGAAAGCTTTGAAGTTGATACGGGAGGCTTGTTTCTGAGAAACTCTTCCGCCTTATACCGGAGGATTTCTGGTTCTGAATGCTTATTCTGTTTCATTGCGGATCATCATTAGGATGCAGGGTGGACGATACTTTCACGGATAAAGCACTGGATGACCTTATCGCCCGCCACCAGGTACACGTTGCTGATGAACTCAACGTTGATTTTCCGGCCATCGGCGGTTTCAAGCGGTAAATTTTCATACCGGACAATTTCCTTCTGCTGTAATTCGGAAAATACATCCTTATTGGCGACGATGTCCCTGAGAAATCCTATTTCCCAGATGGCTTTTTCGAGGAATTGCTCCTTTGAGTAACCCAGCAGTGTTATCAGGAATGGATTTACATCCACAATTTTCCCGGTTGCCTCATCAAGGATGAGGATTCCGTCTTTAGCCGATTCAAAGATACTGCGATACCGGGTTTCAGAAATGGATAACGTTTTCTCGGCAATCTTGGCCAGCGTAATATCAGCAAATGTCATCACCAGGCCGTCGATATGGTCATCCAGGGTGCGGTAAGGCATGATCCTCACATTGAACCACCTTCCGTCGGCCGTGGGAATGGCGGACTCAACAGGCACGAGGGTTTTGATCACCTGCGCGACGTGATTCCCGATTTCGGGGTATTGCAAATCGGATACCAGGTCGGTGAAGGGCCGGCCAATATCGGTGTTGCGCAGTTTCATGATTTTTGTTACCTGCTCTGTAAACCTTCGCACGTTCAGTTCACGGTCGAGGAACAGCGTGGCGACCTCGGTGCTGTTGAGCAGGTTCTTCATGTCGTCGTTAGCCCTGATAAAATCAGATATTTTACACTGCAATTCCGTGTTCACTGTTTGCAGTTCTTCGTTCAGGCTCTGCATCTCCTCCTTGGAAGTGGTGAGTTCCTCGTTGGTCGACTGCAATTCTTCGTTGGTTGACTGTAGCTCTTCATTGGTTGACTTCAGCTCCTCCTGCGATGTCTGCATCTCCTCGCGGGTACTTTGCATGTCTTCCCGACACCGTTGGAGTTCGCCCTCCAGTCCTTTCATGCGCAACGTTGAGCCTTGTTTTCCTTTTACCGGGCTTAAGGTTGAATGTTCGGCCCTGGCAGGCACGTCGGTAAATATGATCATCACCACACCTACGTGGGAATCCGGGTTTTCAACCCGTTGAACCGTAACATCAACAAACAGTGTACCGCCATTGGTCCCGATTTTGACATTGGCCAGGTGAACAGGATCGGGACTTTGCATCGCTTTGCGCATGGCTCCCGGCAGCCCCTGGCGCAACCCTTCGCGTGCCATCACGTGAATATTATAGTTTGCCTTGCCGGCAACCGGTACAATGTACCGGTCGATACGGCCGGTCATGTACAGGATTTCCCCGTCGCCATTCACCAGTACACTGGCTGGCGTAAAACGCTGGAGCAGGAACTGGTCGGCCATGGTCTGGATGTTATCAACAACCTTCGGCGAACGGGTGGCAGTTGCCGAAACGCTTTTGGGCCGGGCAAAGGAGCTTGGGAAATCAATAAGCACCTTTTCCGCAGCGGTCATGCTGCGTCGGAAAATTTTCGATCTGGCATCAATTTCTGAAAACCCTTCATTTTCGGTTCCAATGGTTTCGGAGGTCCCAAGCACCATGACTCCTCCTGGATTCAGGCTGTAATGAAAAAGCCCGATCACCTTTTTCTGCAGATCCGACTGCATGTAAATGAGTAAATTGCGGCATGTGAGAATATCAATTTTGGTGAAGGGAGGATCCTTTATTACATTCTGCGGGGCAAATACCACCATTTCGCGAATGGATGCATTCACCCGGTAGCCTTCCGCCTCATGCGTGAAAAACTGGTTCAGCCGGTCGGGGGATACATCCGCTGCAATGTTGGATGAATAGAACCCTCTGCGCGCAATCTCGATGGCGTCGTGATCGAGATCGGTAGCAAAAATCTGGAGGGACAGATTTTTATGATTTTTGATTTTTTCCCGCACCTCCTTAAATACCATGGCCAGGGTATAGGCCTCCTCACCGGTTGAACAGCCTGTTACCCAGGCGCGCAGTACATGGTTGTAAGGAGATTCGTCCATGAGCGCGGTCAGCACATTTTCTTTCAGACTCTCCCATACGGCAACGTCGCGGAAAAAGTTTGTAACGCCGATAAGCAGCTCTTTGAAAAGTATGTCAATCTCCTTTTTATTCTCCTGTAAAAAACGGACGTAGGTGCTGATCTTGTCGATCTGGTGAACACCCATCCGCCTTTCGATGCGGCGAAACAGGGTGTTTTTTTTATACATTGAAAAGTCCTGGCCCGTTTGGTCGCTTATCAGGATGATTATTTTATCGAGGTTGCTGGTGATCCTGGCATCAATATTGTTCTCAGGCTTCGCAACGGGGATGTACTTTAAAAATGAGATCAGCCGCACCGGCAATTCCATGGCAGGGGCAATGATATCGGCAATCACCGCCTCGGTGGCGCTGCGTGGCATGCCGTCGAATTTCGCGGATGCGGGCTCCTGTACAAGCACGATCCCGTTTTTTTCCTTGATGGCCTTCAGCCCCAGGCTGCCATCGCTGCCCATGCCCGACAGGATGATGCCTATACTTCGGTGTTGCTGGTCATCGGCAAGTGAACGGAAGAAAAAATCAACGGGAAGCCGCAATCCCCGCGATTCAACAGGATCGAACAAATGCAGGTTTCCATTGAGCAGAGAGAGGCTTTTATTGGGAGGGATCACATAGACACAGTTCTGTTTTACCTTCAGCCGGTCGGTTGCCTGGAAAACCTTCATCGGGGTAATACGCTGCAGCAACTCCGGCATGATGCCGGCATGGTTGGGGTCGAGGTGCTGAATAACCACGAACGCCATGCCGCTCTCGATGGGCATATTCCCGAAGAACTGCTCCAGTGCCTCGAGCCCTCCGGCCGAGGCGCCGATGCCAACGATAGGAAACGGGGATAGTTCGGTTTGTAAAACTTTGGGCGCGTTTTTTTCGGTTTCTTTGGATTTTGGTTTCCTGTCGCTCAAGGGACTTTGGTTTTGGAACTGGTTGACTGTTATTACAGGTAAAGATACGTTAAAATACAAGGAATGGCGCGGAAAGCAATAGTTCCTTCGCTGGTCATTCAACTTCCGTCGTTTGTCAATCGACCTGCCTGCCGGCGGGCAGTGGAAAATAAAACGTTGTCCCCACACCCTCTTCACTTACAACCCGGAGTTTTCCGCCGTGCTTTTCAACGAACTCTTTGCAAATGAGCAAGCCAAGCCCGGTTGAGGGTTCGCCTTCAGTGCCTTTCCTGTTGGCCTGTTCATCCAGCCGGTATAGGTTATCAACCATTTGTTCATTCATGCCTATCCCGGCATCGCTGATCGATATTTCAACCAAATTGCCGCTGACGGGCTTTGCAACGATGAAAATTCTTCCGTCCCTGGCAGAAAACTTGATGGCATTGGTAACCAGATTCCGCACGATCGTACCCAGCATATAACGGTCGGCAAAAACAGTACAACCCGCGGGGCTGTCGAATATGATCTCAATCCCCTTTTTACCGGCCTGTTCCCCGACGGGTTTTAAAGATTCCTCGATCATTGGCATGAGCGGGGATTGAACAGGTTCAAAACTGGTTACTCCCCTGCGGATGCGCGACCATTCCAGCAAATTCTCCAGTAAACCATACAGGTTGGTGGCCGACTTTTGCATACTGATTGAAATCGCCTGAATCTGATCAGGCGACAAGGTGTCCAATTCTTCAGCCATCATTTTTGTAAAGCCCAGGAATGCATTGAAGGGGCTGCGCAAGTCATGGGCTATGATGGAGAAAAATTTATCTTTTTCGGCATTGAGTTTTAAAAGTTCTGCGTTTTTAAGGTTAATCTCTGCTTCTGCCTGCCTGCGCGCGGTAATGTCCAGGATAATTGAGAAGAGAACCTTGTTTCCCAAAAAATCGATAGGAGAAGAGTGTACCTCGACAATACGTTCCTCTCCGCCGGCCAACCGGTGTGGAAAAACAAAAAAGTTCCGGTTTTCACTGGCCGCCTGTAACCGCTCTGCTTTTACCTCATCGGCGGATAACGCATTGATCATGTCAATCGACATGGAACACAATTCAGGGATACTGTACCCGTAAAAAGCGGCTGCGGCATGGTTTGCATTAATGATCTGCCCTGACTCGGGATCGATGAGCAACATGATCGCGCTATGCCGTTCAAATAAAGATTTGAAGCGGCCCTCGCTTTCTGTCAGGGCATCTTCAACTGCCTTGCGATCGGTTATGTCGCGGATCGCAGCCAGGATAACCTCCTCCCCGTCCATTATTAATAGGGTTGACGAAATATCCACCGGAAAAACGGTCCCGTCCTTTTTTTTATGATAGCGAAGTTCTATTCTTCCCCTGAGATTTTTTGTCGCAAGGCTTGTGGCAACGGGTTCAAAGGATAAATCGGTGTTTTTCAGTTTGTATAATTCCTCCCGCGTGTAACCATAGAGATTGCAGACGGCATCATTTACATCCAGGATGTCGCCTGAGTTCCTGTCAATGAGAAATAGGGCATCCCGGCTGGCAGTGAACAGGGTCCGGTATTTTTCTTCACGCTCGCTGACCGCTTTTTCCAGTTTCAGTCGTTCGGTGATATCAATCATGGAAACCAGGCATTGATCTCCCTTTTCGGTCAGCCTGCCTGTTAATTGTACTTGTATGGTTGAATTGCCGTCGTTGGTAAGGGTCAGTTCACATGTTTCTTTGGTTTCACTGACAAACACCTTCTCAAAAAACAGTTGGAACACTGGTTTCGTTTCATCCGAAACAAAAGAAGCAAAGGAGCTGTTTTTTAAGCGCCGACGCTCTTTTCCCAGCATTTGTGCTGCTGAAAAGTTGAGTTCAGCAATCCTGCCCTCTTGTGACAGTGACAGGTAACCGGATGGCGCAAATTCGTATAATTCAGTATACCTGTCAACGGCGATCTGCCGCACGGCCGATGCCTGCCGCAACTCTTCATTTTGCATTTCCAGTTCGACCTGGTGCACCTGCAGTTCGTGAATGAGTTTTAATATTTCGGTTTGTGAAAGGGCGGGGGAGAGCACTGTTTCCGGCGGAGCCGCAGTTTTCAGCAGTTCCTCTGCCTTCTTACGCAGTTTCTCTTTTTCTGATTCATTATCCTTGTCGTTCATGATCTCTTGTTTTGAGCCGTAACAAATCGGTGAATGCCTGATCCACCAGGGAAGAAAAAAGGGGTTGAACCCTCTCAATAACCGGACCACAGATGCACTTTGTGGCACATGAAAGGACCGGAAACAGCGGGAAGAAACACCCGATAAGCGCTTCTGGCTGTTTTTCACCTCCTGCTGGGAAAATGGCGGTTTGCCGGCTGAGGAGTACCGGCAACACGGTATGTTGGCAAAGGTTATGAACGATGAAGGAGCCTGTACCTGAATATTCTGACTGAAGCCAATACAAACATACGCATAAAAACCGGATCATGCAAAGATGACCTGAATATGACAAAGAAACCTCCGTCAACGAGGCTGATGAATGCACGATAGGGTGGCACCCGCAACCAGCAAAATACTATAAAGATCTAATAAGCATATGATTAAGGATGGTGCAGGGAGCTGTTTGAAACATTTGCGACACCCTCTTTTTTTGGGGTTGAACCGAAGGAAAACCTTGGGGATGAAATTTTACCTGCCGGACAGCACCTGCTACTGCTTCGCCAGACTGACCAGGTCGCCCGAGATGCTGATTCCGTTCACCCGCATTTGCTCCATTACCTGCAGCGCCTCCTTTTTGTGGCCTGTCAGGAACCATACCATGGCCAGGTTATGGTTTGCCTGTTCATTCCTGGGATCGAAGGTAGTAACCTGCCTGAGGAGGTAAACTGTACTGTCGTATTGCTGCCGGCTAAAGGCCGATTCAGCAAGTTTAAAATAAACTTCCGCCAGTACCTTCACCGCAGCGGTCCTGGAGGGATCAAGTTCTACACCCTTGGCAAGGAAATATGCCGCACTGTCATACTTTTCTACATTAAACAGGCTTCGCGAAAGGTTGAAATAGAGATCGGGGAAATTTGAAAAGGCCAGTTCTTTCCTGTAAAAATAGATTGCCGAATCGGTTTTTTTGTTTCTTTCGGCCGTAATCCCCATCCAGTAATTCACCAGCATCTGTTTCGGATCCAGCGCATAGGCCTGCCGGATATATTTTTCGCGGTGGAGCGAATCCTTTGTCTGGATTCCCCGGTTTAGCATGGCAAAGGCCGAGGTCGGGGCATCCTCAACAGCCTTTTCCCAGAAGACCTGGCGGTTTTCGAAACAACCAATCCGGGAAAATGATATGGCGAAAAATACCAGTAAAACGGCTGTCGCTGCTACCAGGATTCTTTTTTTATCCCATTTTCCCGAAAAGAGGATTGTTTCGCTGATCACCAGCAGGATCCCGATGAATGGAATATACAGCCGGTGCTCATAAACCTGGTCGTTCAGCAGTTTGGGGACGGTCAATACCGGGAGCAGGAAGAGCAGGAACCACAGCAACCCGACAATCACCAGGGGTTTCCTGATTGCACCCGAAACGGCGACAAGGGTGGCGAGGATGCCCAAGGCAAGGATTCCCCACAGCAGGGTGATATCTTCAAACCTTGGGACTGCAGCGAGGTTGACAGGGAAAAATATCTTCCCCAGGTACTGGAGAATGGCCGGTATCCTTGAAATGCCGGAGCGTAACATCTCCTGCAGCAACATCCCCTGGTACGACGGGTCGGAGGTGGCCCTCAGCCCATACCAGATCAGCAAAGCCAGTGCCCAGGCGGCAACCAGCGGCCACATCCTTGAAAGCTTTACAGCCAGGACCAGCCGGAGGATCAGTACCGTGATAACAGGGATGATCACGGCAGTCTCCTTGGTGAGCAGGGCGAAAAGGAAGGAGATGAACAGGGCTGCCAGGTAGAACCATGCCGATGTTCTGAAATAATCAACGGTACAGATCAATGTAACGAGTAAAAAGATCATCAGGATCAGGTCGTTCCTGCCGGGAATCCAGGCGACGGTCTGGGAAAGCACGGGGTGAACGGCAAAAAGAAGCGCCAGGATAAAGGCAGTGGTTGCCGGGATCCTGATTTTCTTCAGGAAGATAAAAAGCAGGCAATCCGACAGGAGATGAAATACAAGGCTCATCAGGTGATAGCCCCAGGGGGAGGTGCCAAACAGCTGGTTCTCCAGGATCATGTCCGCCAGGAATAGGGGGCGGTAATAGATATCGTTTTTCGGGACAAACAGACCCTGGTGGAATACCTGGAACAGGTTGCCAAGGTGGTGGTTGAAATCTGCATGTTCGATGACAAAAAACTGATCGTCGAGGGCCGTGAGATCAAAGAAAATGATACGTGCATAGAGTAATCCGGGAACCAGGATCAGCCACAGGAAGGGTGATTGCCAGGATGGCGGCGGAGGGGCCATTCTGGCCTCCTGCCTGGTTTTCGCCGCCGGAACCGGTGCCCGGTTTTGCCTTGGTTTAGGCATACATGTGAATTTTTGTAAAAATAGTACAAAAAATCTTTCAGTGTTGCGTGGGCGTTGCAAAGGTAACCTGGACAGGAAACGCTGAGCCTGGTTTAACCGAACCACAAGATTCACAATGGTTGCACAACGTTAACATGGTAATTTGCTGTGTTCAGAGTATGGGGGCATCGCCCGGTCTTTTGACATGGAAACAGGATTTATGTCATACCTTGGGTTTAACCGGGAAGTTTGACTGGTATCCTGGGAGCCTTGTTTTTAAATAACCTGCAATGCTCGTTTGAATAAACCAGGACAAAGTCGTTGGTCAGAATGCGGTGAAGGGTGCAGAACCAGTCCCTGGCAGGATCATATTGCCCGATGACGAGAACATAATCGACGGGAATATAGGGATGGCCTTTGGTAACCCCGAAATTCATATATCTCCGGGGGGTAGCAGGCGAACCCAGGAAACAATCAGGCTTGGTATCCTTATTCCAGATAACTGGAAAATAGCCGCTCACGCATTCGTAATTCTTGATCATCACAATGGGTTTGTCGACTGCCAGGAAGTCGGCAAAATGGCCGGTATACCACTCTTCCAGCCCGTCAACGGGCAGCACCATGCTGTTGGGGGCGACATGATCGGCTGTTTTGTTGACAGAAACGGCAAGCGAACTTAATTCCATGATTTTCGGCCGGTAGAACCTGATGAGGGCCAGGTTGACAGAAACGCCGATAAAGAGCGCCAGGAGGCCGATCCACCAGGGGAGCCTGAAGGTGGAAATCAGCAGGAACAGGGTCAGGAAAAAAATAAAGGCAATGCGCAGGCTGGTGTAACTGGCGGTCCCGTAAGCGTCGGGGAGGTTGAAAAAGAGGAAGAGCATTAACCCGGCAGAGGCCAGCAACCACCAGAATGCCGGCTGTGGCAACAGTGTTTCAGGATGCCCCCTTTTTTCGCCAGGCTTTGAAAACAGCATGCGGGCCAGCCGGGTCAGGAAGGCGCCCAGTCCGATGGCGACCAACAGGATCAACAGGTAAAACAGGAACCTGGTAAACCTCCCTTCATCGATAATATTGAAAGTGATGGCCGGCCTGACCGTCACCAGGTAGCTGATCAGCTCCTGCCGGGAAATGAAACTGATTACGCGCGTACCCGGGCGGGAATAGAAGAAATAGATGAACAGTAGGAACGGCACGATTGAAGCGAGGGTGACGATGATGATCTTTTTCCATAGCCTCATGATCATGGTTTTAACCCCTGCCTCTTTGACCAGCAATCCGGCGATGAACCCCGTGGCCATATGCAGGATAATGATGATGATAAGAAGCCCGAAGATCACGATATGGGAAAAATAGGTTGCTGTTACCAGTAAAACGAAGGAGATCAATCTTTTCGGATTCCAGGGGGTTTGCTCATGTCTCAGCCAGTAATTCAGGGTGACCAGGAAAAACAGGATGGCCAGGCAGAAATTATAGAAACCGAAAAAGAAGAACATCGAATGGGTAAAGGGGAAAATCAGAAAGCTGTACAGCGTTTGCCTTGGCGAGATGGTTTGCAGGAGGGTGCGGAAGGCGAAGGGAATCCCGGTGAGAATGATCAGGATCAGGATCTTTTCTGCCAGGAATGCCGGCATGACGAGCATCAGCAAAGAGACCAGCAGGTGGGAAGTCCAGTTTGGAACCGGCTCGGGGTTGATCGTGAAGAACTGATGGAACAGGTTGTTGTGGTAAAAGACCAGTTGATTGATGATATTCGAGTTGCACAGGTGCGAAGGTCCGTCCATACTCGGGAAAAACCGTGTTGCCACAAAGGGCAGCAGGTTCACCAGTGCGACCGTTGTGAAAATCAGCAGTTCAGCTCGTTGCCATCGTATGGAATTTTCCATATTCCGTAATATATAAAAAAACTATCCGGCAGTCCGCCCGGGAAAATTGTGCGGGGATGACCGTGCAAAGGTGATCCCTCGGCCACAAAGTTAAAACTATTGGCTTATCTGACGGATGAATATTCAAAAGGCAGGGCAGACAAAATATCAGGACAACTGCCGCAGGCCCTCCCTTTATCGTAGCCTATTCAACTGTTTTCACTGTGTGACGGATCTGACAGGATTTGTCATTCTGTCTGAAACATAAGGTAGTCGCGGATCAGCGGGATTTCAGCTGCGGGGATCCCATTGGTGACAAGGAAATGGGCATCTTCGTCAAATGCCTCCATCAATGCCGCGCGGCCCGGGACGGTCAGTGAAAGGCATTGGCGATAGAGTGCAATGGCTTCGTTTCGCTGGCCCAGGCAGAGCCGCACATGGGCTGCATTCATCAGGTCGAAGGCCGATGGATCCGGTGAGAGGCCGAAGATCTGGGCATAGATTTCCAGGGCAAGCTCCGGTTTCCCCAGCGTGAACTGGCAGTAGGCGATTGGCCGCAACACCTTCAGGTTGTCGGGTGAGAAGAACCTGAGCCCTGAGTATTGATGCAGCGCATGCTCATAATCCTTCAGGTTAAGGTAGCACTGCCCGATCTGCATCTTCAGCGTGATATCATCAGGGATCAGTTCCGACGCGTCTTTGAAAAATATCAACGCCTGTTCGTAATCCTTAAGTTTAAGGTAGCACCAGGCAAGTTTCCGCAGTACCCAAATACGGTCGCCGTCAAAGAGCTCTGCCTTACGGTAAAACTCGACCGCTTTTTTAAACCGGCCCGTTTTCTGGTAGCAATAGCCAATCTTTTCAAAATATTCACGATGAGGTCCGTATCGTTCCATGATGTCCTCATAAACATCAATGGCATCATAAAAATGGTCCTTTTCGAAATGGAAGGAGGCCAGTTTCTCAATAAACCCGGGACGTTCAAAATACTTTTTGTAAAAAGCAAGGTCGTTGAAACGGATTTTGCGTTTAAAAATATCCTCAAATTCCAGTCTCGCCGGATACAATTTAAAAAACCTGTACAGATCCTGGATGTACTGTATGAAAATAGCGTTGGAAGTCAGCGACTGGTCAAGGATCTGTTCCTCAGATGCCATCTCCTTCATCTGGGCAAATTCTGCTTCGAAATTGGTCACGATCATGCTGCGTTGCTGGTCGGGGATCGCCCTGAAGTTGATGGCAAAGGAGTATTTATCCGAGTTGCAGATATAAAAAGCCTTATCCAGGCTTTCCAGCAGGCGTGTATTGATCTCCTCGCTTTCGGAAAAACTCCTGCTGATTTCAGGATGGTCGCGGTGGAAGGGGACAAACCAGTTGCTCATGGCGTTGAAGAAATCGAACCGTTTGAGCAGCTGGAAAGTGCTCATGAATACGTCGCCGCCCTCCATCTGCATTTTTGAAAATTTTTCAATTTTTTCAAACAGGCCGGGAACCTCCTCGATCATATCCTTCCAGCCCGGGTTTTTACCCTCCATGTCCTCGTCTTCACTGAGATCGTTGAGTTGCAGTTTATCCTCGATCTTGGGCATCATTTTTTTCATCTCGGGAAGCACCTCCTCTTCAAATTCCCGGGTGATCTTATCGGTCTCCTTGGCCATCAGCAGCTGCAGCAGGATCAGTTCAACCTCTGCATAAGAGACTTCATCGCGGCTGAACAGCGACAGTTTGTCCGTAAGATCGGGGTACAGGCCGATGCGCTTGTCGTAGACCAGCAAGCCCAGGATGAGGCCGGTTAGAGCCCGCTGGTAAACCTGGTTTTCTTTCGTTTCGGCGAACGCAACCAGCAGGATGATCTTATGGGGATCAAAATGGTTAAGGAGGCTGAGCGTGAGTGCGCTGACCACGAGGCATTTTTCATGCCACTCAACCTGTTTTGAGCGGTTGATCCGGCGGATCAGGGCCATGTGTTCTTCGGTCATCCGGTCAGTCAGCCAGATAAGCTTGAAAATCTGGTCCATCTGGCCAACCGGGATAAAACCGGCATCCTGTTGGTTGTCGCCATTGGAATGTGTTTCATCAATGAGCTTGTTCACCTCCCGGTGGAAAAAAATCTCCTCTATCCTGATGGTGAACGTTTGAGGATCTTCGCCGAACCTGCTGAGCAGCCTGAGCCGTTCTTCTCTTGTTGCAGGCAGTTCGCGGTCGAGCAGCGATTGCCTGATTTCATCAGCCATCCCGAGGATTGAAGCGCTTAGCCCATCCAGGATTTTCTTCTGCTGAGGATCATGGTAACCGTCAAAAGCATAACGGAGAAGCGTCCTGTAGTTTTCAGCCAGCGTTTCAAGCTGGTAATAATATTCCGACCGGGAGGTAAACCGGATAAGTTTTTCCAGTTCATCCAGTGAACTTTTCAACTGGCGGGTGAAAACAAGGTCACACACCCGTGAATACCGCTGTTCTGTCTCTTTGCGTGTCATATGTTTCCGGTAACGTGAATGACAAAGTTAATCATTTAATCTGCTTTTTAAGGGGAATAATGTGCGAATTTCAGGCGAAACTGCTCGTGATTCATGATCCAGGCAACGCCATCATTATCCTGACAGACAAATGCAGGTTTGTTTTTTATTCCTACTTTTGAATGCTGGTTCAGGAGCTGCAAAACCCGTGCCATATTATCTTCCACAACATGGTCATATTTTTGATGTTTTCTGTTGCATTCCAAACAATATCAGCTGGATATAGGGCTTTGGCCACCCAACTTCTGTCCCGGGATTTTTTTCGTTTTTTCGAGTTCATAATGATCCCGGTGGTCCTGTTTTTTGTATGGAAAAGTGGCAGGTTTTACCTGCAGCGCGCCAGGGCTGAGGCACGGCTAAGGGACGCCGAGTCGATGTACCGGCTTCTGTTTGAAAACATGGAAGAGGGATTTTTGCTGCAGGAGATCATTACCGATGATCATGGCACTCCCGTTAATTTCAGGTTCCTGGTTGCAAATGCCTCCTGCGAGCGCCATACAGGGATTGATTACCGGGAATGTATCGGGAAAACCATACTTGAACTTTTCCCGGGGGCGGATTCCGCCCAGATTGAACTTTACGGCAAGGTTGCCCTTACAGGGAAAGCCGTGATTTTTGAATACTTTTCAAAGACTTTCAACAGGCATTTGCGCGTTAGGGCATTCAGCCCGCAATACCGGCATTTTGCAACCATTTTTGAGGATATTTCAGAGCAATGGCATGCCCAGGAGGCGCTCCGGGCAACCATCGAACGACTCAAACTGGCGATGCAGGTTGCCAATATGTCGTGGTGGGAAATGAATCCTGAAACTGGAAAGGTGACCTTTGAAAACCGGGAAGTTGAAATGCTCGGTTATCATGCCGGTGATTTTGGCGATTATAAGGATTTTATGGCATTGGTCCATCCCGAGGACTATGACAGGGTTATGCACGCAATGAAAAGGCATCTTGACGGGGATGCGGAAAAATATGAGGCTGAATACCGGATTAAGGCCTCATCGGGCGACTACAGGTGGTTCCTGGATATCGGGTCGATGGGTAAAAGTGAGCCAGAGGGAGATGGAAAGAAGGTAACCGGTGTCTTCCTGGATATCACGGAACGAAAGCGGGTGGAGCATGACCTGAAGCAGATATCGGCCCGGTTGTCTCTGGCAACGCGTGCAGGTGGGGTGGGCGTGTGGGACTATGATATTGAAAACAACCTGCTGATCTGGGATGAACAGATGTTTGCCTTATACGGGATGCGGCATGAACATTTCAGCGGCCGCTACGAAGCATGGCTTGAGAGCATTCACCCCGACGATGTCGACAGATGTAATTCCGAAAATGAAATGGCCATCCGCGGTGAAAAAGAGTTTGACACCGAATTCCGGATATGCTGGCCCGATGGCAGTGTTCACAACATACGGGCGCTGGCTGCGGTTCAGCCAGACGACACAGGACGGGCTGTTCATATGATCGGCACAAACTGGGATATCACGGAACAAAAGAAAAAGGAGGAAATTCTCCTGAAAGCGAAACTGGAATCAGAGATGGCGAACCAGTCGAAGAGTTTGTTTCTTGCCAATATGTCGCATGAGATCAGAACGCCGTTGAACGCGATCATCGGATTTTCGCAATTGATGAGCCATGATAAGGTTCTGACCGATTCCCGGAAGGAATATGCCAATTCCATCATTCGTGCCGGTGAACATTTGTTGTCGATGCTCAATGATGTCCTGGAATTATCGAAAATGGAGGCAGGCCGCCTGGAACTTAACCAGACAAATGTTGACCTGTATGGTTTGCTGGCCGACATCCAGATGATATTTGAAAAACTGGCCCAATCCAAACACCTTCGGTTCGTATTTGAAATAGCGGATGATCTTCCCCGGAATGTTTTTATGGATGGCAATAAACTCAGGCGAATCCTGGTAAATCTCATCGGGAATGCTGTTAAATTCACGGACCAGGGGGGGGTGGCAGTCCGTATAAACAGCGAGCATGCAGGGGGGGATATTGAAAACCTGGTTGTGGTCGTACAGGATTCCGGCCCGGGGATTTCAGCGAATGAACTCCCGAAGATATTTCACGTTTTTGAGCAGACAACAACCGGGATCCGGCATGGCAGCGGAACCGGCCTGGGGCTTGCTTTGAGCCGTGAGCTTGCCCTGCTGATGGGGGGTGACATCACCCTTGCCAGCAACCCGGAAGTTGGTTCTGAATTTACAGTTCATGTTAAGATGGTGAAAACAGCTGCCGGATTTGGCGGGGATAGAGCATTAAAAAAGGTCGTCCGCATCGCTGAATGTCATGGGCCCGTTCGTATTCTCATCGTTGATGACCAGCAGGATAACCTGTATATGGTTTCCGAACTGCTGAAAATAGCGGGTTTTGAAACCATTGAAGCCGTCAGCGGGCCCGACGCGATCGCAAAATTTGCAGCACAACCCATCCACCTTGTGTTGATGGATTTGAAGATGCCGGGGATGGATGGATATGAAACAACGAAACGACTATCCTCACTCATGCAGGATCACCATATTCCGGTAGTTGCAATAACCGCAACTCCCATGCAGGAGGCTCCCGAAGTTATTTCAGAAATGGGGTTCGATGGGGTAATTTCCAAACCTTTCCATAAACGGGATCTATTCGGGATGATCGGAAAACTGCTGGATATATCCTATGTCTATGAGGAACAACCCACCAGTGACGCCCTTGAGAACAAATCTTGTTCCGAGGTCATGGCAGAAGACATGGAACAACTCTCTGATGAACTGATATCCAGGATGCAACATGCATTGTCGGTCGCCGACCTGGACAATTTGTACGAACTGATCAAGGAAATTGAAATTACCAAACCTGACCTGGCCCGGAAACTCATGTCGCATATCATTAACTACGACTATAACTACCTGCAGAAAGTATTGGCTAACAAGAATGCGATATATGAGAAATGAGAACAGTTTAAGTCATGACCCACCGGAAATCCTGGTCGTTGATGACCGGCCGGACAATCTTAAAGTGTTGGGCGATATCCTGAAAGGTGAAGGTTACAAAGTCAGGCCCGTTACCACTGGCGCGTTTGCTTTGCAGGTTGCAGCAAAAGAGAAACCCGACCTGGTCCTGCTTGATATCATGATGCCAGGGCTTGATGGATTTGAAGTTTGCAGCCGGTTAAAGGCCGACCCGGAATTGAAGGATGTACCCATAATCTTTATCAGCGCCCTGAACGAAACAAGCGATATTGTCAGAGCCTTGTCGGTGGGAGGGGCGGATTATATTACCAAACCCTTCCAGACGGAGGAGGTGAAGGCCAGGGTGAGGACCCAGTTGAGCCTTTACCGGCAAAATATGGAATTGAAAGCATTGATGGCTTCCAAAGATAAATTCTTTTCCATCATTGCCCATGATTTGCGGAGCCCCTTTACTGCATTTCTTGGCCTAACAAAAATGATGGTGACGGAGGTAAAACACCTGTCATCCGAAGAAATTGAGGGAATCGCCGGCATGCTGAACAAGTCGGCGACCAACCTGTACGGTCTCCTCGACAACCTTTTGCAATGGTCATTGGTACAGCGCGGGATCATCAGTTTTTCACCGGAACCCTTCTTTTTAAAAAACAAGGTGTTTGACTGCATCACGACGTTATTTGATGCCACCCGTAATAAGGAAATATCCGTTGATATGAACATTCCTGATCATATACTGATTGTTGCAGATGTGCATATGTTCGAAACCATTGTCCGCAACCTCTATTCCAATGCAGTGAAATTCACCGCCCGGGGCGGGGAGATATTCATTTCGGTCGTGGTGAATAAAAATAATTTTTTGGAGATCAGTATACGGGATACTGGAATCGGCATGCCGGCACAGCTGGTGAACAGGTTGTTTCTTCCCAATGAGCCTACCGGCCGCAAGGGGACCGAGGGCGAGCCAAGTTCAGGCCTTGGACTGATTTTGTGCAAAGAGTTTGTTGAGAAGCACGGTGGCCGGATAATGGCTGAAAGTGTTGAAGGGGCGGGCTCAACCATCTCCTTCACGATTCCCTATTCCCCGGTTTCACGGTTTAAAAAAATGACAAAAAAGCAGGGTGAGACGGTCGAAAACAGTATGACGATTAAAAACCTGAAGATTCTGATTGCCGAAGATGATGAGGGCACCGGCAGCCTGATTGCCCAGGCATTGAAAACATTCGGGCCTCATGTCTATAAAACCGGCACCGGTACCGAAGCTGTGGCGTTATGCAGGAATCACCCCGATATTGACATCGTCCTGATGGATATAAACATGCCGGAGATGGATGGATATGAGGCGACAAGACAGATCAGGCAATTCAATCAGAACGTGATCATTATCGCCCAAACAACCAATGCGCTGGAAGGAGTCAGGCAAAAGGCGCTGAAGGCGGGTTGCGATGATTATATAGTTAAACCCTATGGAAAGGGTCTTCTGACAGCCCTGATAAAGCTGCATGTTGAAAAACATAAGCGGAGAATCCGTGGAATTGTTTAACCGGTCCCCTGGTCTAAGAGGTAAACTGACATGCAAATTGCCTAATTTCGCCGGTTTCAAAGCATCAGCCATGATTCGCTGCATTAAGTTCCTGATCCCTTTTGTTTTTCTTGCTATTGCAGGGAATTCCCAGGCCCAGAAAATCATCTCCGCCACTTTCCGCAAGGTGGAATACAGGATTCCCTATGATAATTCGGGGGACAGGATTTTTGAAGGCGGAAATGAAGTCCTGCGGGAAATTGCGCGGGATGTCCTTCGGGAACCCTGGCGGGTCAGTATCAGGGTTTCAGGACTCCTGGGGTTGACGGTTACCAGGCACGACCATACAGAGACACTCTCGATTTCGCTTACCCATCGTTCCGTTGCAGGTGATACGGTATACCGTCGCTTCCCTGTTACTGAGGTGCTTTTCCCTTCCTCTATCGGGCTTCGGCTGAAATGGGCAAACCGGGCCGACACGTCCGGGTTCACGGAAGAAAGCCTGAGCTACAGGCCGCTTTCCCGGCATGACAGCCTGGTGTGCGCAGTCCCGGTGACATCGTTCGATCCCCAGGTGGATACCTTGATAATCAAGGAGGTGGAGTTCTATTATGACTCGGTGGCTTTACAGACTTTCCGGGACCATGTCAGCTTTATTCATGACTATTATGCTTCGGTGTCGCTGCTCGACTCGCTGGAGGAATTCACGGCAGGCCTCCGTCCCGATGATACGGGGCAACTGGCCATCAACTACCTTAAAGTTGAGGAGACCGCCAGGGTTCTAAGCCGGATCGACGCCCTCGATTTTGCCGGCAAATTGCTGGTTAACAACTATGACCCTGAAGAATTGATGAAGAAATACCGGCAATTGTACAGAAATTCACGTAGCCTGGTTTTTACATTTATCGACGGACTGAACAAACCGGGGGAATTTTCCTGGAAGGAAAATCCCGGCTTTCTTGCCGCTTTTTTCACCTTACGCATATACTCATACGTGCGGCGTTCAAACCTCATGGATCAGCTGCAGGGGGCTGTTTACAAGGATTGCCTGGATCATTTTTTCGAAGAGGATGTTTTTCCTGCCGAACAAAATGTTGCCACTGCGTTGCTGGCAAAGTTGTTTCCAGGGGCGAAGCCGGACACGCTGCCTGCATATGTTGCCAGGCTGGTGTATCATTCCTACCGGGAAACAGCACGAACCCTGATGGATCAGCATAGTTATGCAGATGCGTTCGCCTTGCTGGAAAACGGGCGCAGGTTCCTGGCTGCCATACCGGGAGCATCCGGAATACCGGTTGACGGTGAAATGGAGGTAAAGGCCGCTGAAGGCGTCAGGAACTCCTTTATCGGGATTGCCACCACCTGCATCGGGAGTCATAACCTGAAAATGGCCGATACCTATCTCGCGAAAGCTGAACAATATGCAACGTCGCATGCCGGGTACATCAGGTCAGATTCGGTTTACCGGGCGGTATTCAGCGACCTGTTTTTTATGCGGAATGCCGATTGTGACCAGTTGCTGGGCGATGGGAGATTTGCGGAGGCATTGGAATGCTACAGCCAATTTGAGAAGGACTATCCTGCACACGACCTGGCCCTCGTAAGACGGCAGCTGGAACAAAAGAAATCGCTCGCAAAAATGGGGCTGGGTGGCCTGTCGGCACAACTGGCCGACAATGCCCTGAAAAACAAGTCGGCCGATACGGCGCTCTATTACTACGAAAAGGCTACCGCACTGAGACAGAGTGGGAATTTACATGAAGCGGTTGATTCCAGGCTTGATTCGCTGGCACCTGTCATGGCCCGTATAAAATACCTGCAGTTATCCGCGGAAGGCGCCAAGGCGCTTGACAAACGTCAGTTTACGCTCTCAGTAAGCCGTTACCGGGAAGCAAGAGCCCTGGCAGAATCCTCCCGGATCGAACCTGGCCCTGAGTTTGACTCGCTCTATCGACAGGCAATGAAAAATTTCCTGATCATAAGGCTCACGGCGGCACAGAAAAAGATATGGGAAAGCCAGTTTGACTCAGCCGCAACCGCCCTGCATAACGCCGAAACTGCGGGTTTTGACTGGGGACTGCTGGACGATCCGGCATTTTCTGGTGCCTTGAAGAAATTCAGGATTAAAATCAGTGAGCAGCAGTGCAGGAACCTGCAGGATACCGTCGACCTGCAGATGATCCGCGCTGACAGGAATGCTGCCCTTAAAAACTATATCAATGCATTGCGTTACTGCCAACGGGCAAAAAACCTGGTTTCGGGGGATACCTCATGCGGGCTTGATCACCGGTATATTAATGACAGCCTCGACAGGTACAAGGCTCCCGCTGCTTTTCAGGAAGCCGAATTCAGGGTTAACGCCTGTATCGCCGTTGGCGACTATGATGTGGCTATGAATACCCTGGCTGCAAACCAGCTGCTCTTTCAGCAGGCTGCCTTGTCGCGGTTTGGGCTGGAGCAAACGGATATCCCCGGGCTGATCGCCGGCAAGAATAATCCCTATCTCACCATGGCGGCTGTGATCCATTTCCTCGACCGTTCGCGCTATGCCGATGCCCTCCGTTTCCTCGTTTTACTGAACGGGCAGCAAGTGGAGGCAAAGCAGGTGAAGGAGCTCCAGGAAAAACTGGGACGGGCGCTGGCTGATGCTGACATGTCGGCAAATGCGACAGGAAACAGCATGGCTGCATTTGGGAAATATCATGCAGATTCCGCCTGGTTCAGTACATTCAGGAACGCCTATATGTCGGAATGGCTAAAGAACCGGCCTGGTGAGAAACCGTAACTTAATTTATGATTACTTTCCCCGTTTCAAGGTAATTTGCACCCTTAACCACGATGACGTAAAGGCCTGGTGTAAGGCAGGAACGGAGGGTGTCGGCAAGATTCACAGAGAAGTTGTTTTCTCCCTGGGTTACCTGGTTCTTATCAAGCTTTCCCACCAGCAGGCCCGTGCTGTTGTAAATGGCAATATCCAGCGAGGGCATTGCCGATGGCAGGTTGACGGTGATGCTGAATGATCCGGCGGAAGGATTGGGATAGACCAGCACTTTACCGGGATTCAAACCGGGAAGATTGTCTGCAATGCCCGTAAAATAGGGTTTCTGGAGCTTCACAGTGGTATATATCCGGTATTCACCGCCATTAAAGGTCAGGGGGGCAAGGGTATCGGTAACTGAAAGCGAGTCGCCGGTAAAATATTCATACCATTTACCCTTCCTGGTGAAGGCGGGAATGACACTGCGCGTGGTTACATCGAAGTTTCCCAGGACAATTGCATTCATGCCGGGATCCCTCAGCCAGATCCGTTTGATAGCGGTTGTAAGGTCAATGGAATAATTGGTGGTGGCAAAAACAGGCTGTGATTTTTTCAGGGCGGTCAGCACCGAAAAAATATTTTTGGTGTAGCGCCGGCGCCAGTCGTTCAGGTAATCCCACCGGATCGGTTTCGGATCGACCCGCGAAGATGACGTTCCCGTAGGATAATTAATCGAGTAATCGTATCCCAGTTCCCCGAACTGCCAGATCATTTTCGGCCCGGGAATGGTAAAGAAAAAGGTGGCAGCCAACTCGATCCTCTTCAGGGATGTTGAGGTATCCTTTACATTGTAGTTGGGCCCGGTGCTGTTGCCAAAAACGATGTCTTTGTATGATAACCGCTCTTCATCATGACTTTCCATATACCCGACTGCGGCGGGTTGGAGCCATCCCCTGTTCTGGTATGAGATCCAGGACAGGTCAGAGTTGGAATTGTCGTTCCATCCCATGGTGGCTTCATTGTATTTCCCGTTCAGGTTACCCCAGAGCAGCATGTTGTTGGCGGCCAGCACAGTTTCTTCTGTATTGTCGGCAAAGTGTTCCATGATGGCATAACCATTTGGATTGACTGAATGCAGAACATTGGTGTAATTTTCAAGGATCGAGATCCTGCTGGCATCATACTGGCCCCAGAGGGAGACATTGTCGGGGTATGAATTGGTTTGGGTAAAGCCTTTCGACATATCGAAGCGGTACCCGTCGACATGGTACTCCGTAAGCCAGTAGCGGATCAGCCGTTCCATGTAGAACTTGGTGAAGGGACTTTCGTGGTTGAAGTCATAGCCCACGTTATAGGGATGCCTGGGGACGGGATTAAACCATGGGCTGTTGGCCGCCGGGCGCGAGTTGGCGGCATCCCAGTAAAGCCTGACGAGCGGGGAGCTGCCGAAATGGTGGTTGCATACGATGTCGAGGATCACGGCAATGCCTTTGGCATGCGCCGCTTCGATAAATTGCTTCAGCCCGTTTTTTGTGCCATAATATTTGTCGACGGCAAAGGAGAAATCGGGGTTGTAACCCCAGCTGATATTCCCTTCAAATTCCATGACCGGCATCAGTTCAATGGCGTTGATCCCCAGGTTTTTCAGGTAATTCAGCGTGTCGATCAGCGATGGGTAGTCATGTTTTGCCGTGAAATCGCGGATCAGCAATTCATAGATCACCAGGTCGGTGACCTTGGGAGCGGTAAAAGCAGTGGAGCTCCACGGGTAGGGGGTCTGGCCTGTTTGCAGGTAGGTCGCGATGCCGCTGGTTTTACCGTCAGGGTAGGGCTTTAGCCCGGGATAGGTTTCGGCGGGGATATACTGGTCGTTCGGGTCACTGACCTTGTCGGCATAGGGATCCCCGATTCTCAGGCTCCCGTCGACAAGGTACTGGAAGATATATTCCTGTCTGGGGACCAGGTTGTTGATTTGAAGCCAGTAACGGTTCCCGTCGGGGGTGATGTTCATATAATAGGAAGAGTCGATTTTCCAGTCGTTGAAGTCGCCGATGACAAATACATTCTTCTTATAGGGTGCATAAAGACAGAGCAGCGCCGTTGCCGAATCGATATAGTTTATCCCGTCGTTCATTCCTGTGGGCAGGGGAGCGATGTGGGCCGCCGGGATGACGGTATAGGAAAAGGAATCGGCAGCCGAACCAGTGGTGTTGAGGCCCTGGATGCGGATCCAGCGGGTGCGCCATGACTGCCCGAGGTTATCGGCGATGATCGTATCGGTGATGGTATTTCCTGACCGGGTTTTCTGCAGGACCCCGTCAAGGAAGAGTTTCATGGTGGTGGCGGTTGGGCTGATGGCCGAGACCGGGATAGTATCATGTTGTTTTACAAAAAGCAGTTTGTTTGAGGGAAGTACGATATTTACGCTCATGGCACTTGTATAGACATCGGCAAAGATGTCGCCTCCTCCGGTATCACGGCCTGTTTTGCTGCCATCGGCATTACGGAAAACAAAGGCCATCTTCAATATCTGTTCCGAAGCAGGAACACCATAAAAACTACGGATTGAAGGGGTCATGACGAGTTTGTACTTGTTGTTTCCCAGCGGTGTCATCAGCGCCTTGGGGAGGTTTACCCCCCAAGGAGCAATGGTATGTTTCCAGTCCGACCCGTTGTTGCTCAGGTTGGTGATCACCCCGGTATGTGCATAGACAGGCGTGGTGACATTTTTCAGGCCGGCATCCCCCTGTGCCGCATCAAATATAATGGTGACGGAGTCGGTATCGATGGGGAAGACGGGAACCGTCGTCAGCACCTGGGCATAGCCCAACAAAGAAACCAGGCAGCAGAACAGGAGGGTAAATAGCGGGAATAACCGTTTCATAGGAGGGGGATTTTGATCACAAAGATAACGAAAATTGGCCAGGTTGAACATGAACCGGCGTAGCTGACATTCCCGCGAGATCATGGTTCTGTCAGGGAAAATAGACGCCGTATTTTATCATTACCTTCAATAAAACAGGTAATTACAGATGTCAATAAACAAAATATTACAGAAAGCCCCGGAATAATGAACCAAATTAGGCCATGCGATGAAATATTTCATGCCGGACCATATGATTTTTCAATGATTTAATAAGGTAAAAAAATACCTGATTTGTCACAGCGTAATATTTTTTTTATATTTTTGCTTGATATTGATGAATACAGGTTTTCTTTCAGTCATACTGGCTGTTCTTGATCAATGTTGTGTTTTTATTTACCATACTTGAGAAATTATCCGCTCCCTGAATATTTTTTCTTTCCGGAAAAGGTATTTTGTTTTAATTTGTTTAACTTTATCCGTCTCTAATTCCAAAACGTATGAAAAGAAAATTACGCACTATGTTTAATAAATGGTTGGTCATGATCCTGTTCATGGGAGGGGCGCTTGGGTTGAATGCCCAGAACCTTGAAGTTACCGGAGTCATTTCTGAGGCAGGTACCGGGGAGTTGCTCATCGGCGCAACAGTACTGCAAAAGGGAACCACATCCGGCACCGTGAGTGATGTGTCGGGAAAATACAAGATCAGTGTTCCCAAGGGTTCTGTGCTGATTTTCTCGCTGATTGGCTATACCACCCAGCAAGTCACCGTAGAAAAAGCAGGTCCGCTGGATATTTCCTTGAAAGTACAGGTCACTACGCTGAACGACATTATTGTCATTGGCTACAGCACGCAGAAAAAGTCTGATAAAACGGGCGCTGTAAGTACTGTTAAATCGGAGGAACTGAACGGTGGTGTTTTAACCGACCCGATCCAGGCTCTCCAGGGCAAGGCTGCCGGTGTTTCCATTACCAAACAGGGAGGCGACCCCAATGGCGGCTTCTCGGTTCGTATCAGGGGCGCTTCTGGATATGACGCCAATACCCAGCCATTATATGTGATCGACGGTATCCCCAATGCCGACCCGACCATCGTATCTCCCGACGATATCGAATCCTACAACATCCTCAAGGATGCCGCCTCAACGGCTATCTATGGTTCCCAGGGTTCAAACGGGGTTATCATGATCACCACCAAAAAAGGCAATAGAAATGTAAAGAACAAAGAGGGAAAACAGGATGATTCCTATAGCAATGTGGAATTTACGACCCAGTTCTCCGTAGAGAAAATTGCCAAAAAACTTGACCTCCTTTCGGCAAGCCAGATCAGGAGTTTCGCCAATACCTTATTGCAGAATGCAAAAGGCGCTCATCCCAACTACACAATGGACAGTGTTTTTCGCGACGGAGGAGCCAATACCGACTGGCAGGACCAGATTTACAGGATCGGTTATTCAACGACCAACAACCTGAGTGTTTCAGGGGGAAATAAAAAAGGTTCCTATGTTGGGTCTGTCGGGCAGTCATCGTGGGATGGCATCATGCGCGGAACCTCTAAAAACCGCACTACGGCCCATATCAACGTGACGCACAAGGCGCTTAATGATCACCTGACCATTACGGGCAACATGATGGGAGCCATTGAGAAAAACGACTACCAGACTTATGGTGGCTGGGGGCTGGAGGATATCATCTATCAGGCGATAACACGCAACCCTACTGACCCCGTTTATAATTCGGATGGTTCCTATTATAAATCATCGCGCGTCTTCAATTATGAAAACCCTGTTGCCATTATCAACGGGATAACCAATAACCGCGATGCAAAACGGTTCCTGGGCGGGCTGAAATTCGATGCGGAGATCATCAAAGGTCTTACTGCTACGGTCAATCTTGGGTATACGCGCGACGACATCACCACCAACTATTTCCGTCCTGCAAACTTATTCCAGTCGGCCGATGTGGGAGCAGGTAGAAAACAATATGACAATGATGTAAAGAAACTGATTGAAATCACGGGAAATTATACCAAGACCTTCCACAATGCCCATAATCTGACGATCCTGGGTGGCTATTCCTGGCAGGAGGATGTTTACAACGGATTCTATGCTCATGGTGGCGATGCACAATCGCCCTATGCCGGTCCGAATAACCTTGCCACCCTGAACACCGTGAATTGGGGGGATATTTCTTCATGGAAAGAACAATCCACCCTGATCGGCTTCTTTGGACGCGCCCAGTACAACTACAACTCCAAATATTATCTTTCTGCTTCCCTGCGCAGGGACGGCTCTTCGAGATTTGGTTCAAACCATAAATGGGGATGGTTCCCGACGGCAGCAGTTGGCTGGAGTATCGATAAGGAGCAATTCATGAAATCGGTCAAATGGCTCAGCCAGCTGAAACTGAGAGCAAGCTACGGTATCTCGGGGAATGATAAGATCGGGAATTACCATAGTCTGGTTATCTGGCAGCCCAGCGGCAGAACGGTTAATCCTGAAACAGGCCAGAACGTGATTACCTATGCGCCGGCCTGGAATGCAAACCCGGACCTGAAATGGGAGCAGACCGCAGAAGTCAACATCGGGGTCGACTTTGCCTTCCTGAATGAGAAGATCAGCGGCAGCATCGAAGTTTACAGCAAAAAAACCACCGACCTCCTTGGCCAGTACAGTGTTCCGGTTCCCCCGAACCTTGCTCATACAACTTTTGCCAATTCGGGTTCTTTGTCCAACAAGGGGATAGAACTTTACCTGCAGGCCTTTGTCATCACTGCCAAAAACTTCAAATGGAAAACCAGCTTTACGGCAGCCCATAACCAGACGAAAATCCTTGACCTTGGAACCTATATCAACGGTTCAGTCAGGCAGGCCGGCCAGATTTCAGGACGCGGCATGGTCGGTGATAATAATTACCTGACCGGGATTATGGTTGGCCAGGATATCGGCGCATTTTACCTGCCAACCTATGTCGGCCTTTTAAATGGCAGCTTTGTTTATGAATCCATGACCGGCGGATATACCACCAACCTAAACGATGCCAAAAGAACGGTGGTTGCAACCCCGACTCCGAAAGCTGAATTAGGCTGGTCAAACAGTCTTACCTTCATTAAAAGGTGGTCGCTTGATTTCACCTTCAGGGCATGGCTGGGAAACCATATGTATAACGCCACCCGGATGTTGCTCGACAGCCCGAATATTCTGCCATCGCTTAATGCAGTTCCTTCTGCCCTTGACTGGTATGCCAAGGGAAGAACTGCGGGTGCCAGTATCGCCGATATTTATGTTGAGAATGCCTCTTTCCTGAAACTTGACTATATTTCGGTCTCCTATGATTTTAATGTGTCAAAACTGAAATGGATCAACAAACTCAACCTCTTCGTGGCTGCCAACAATGTCTTTACGATTACCAAGTACACGGGTGTCGATCCTGAAACCAATATCTCCGGTTTGTCTTTTGGCATAGACAATTTCAATGTCTATCCGAAAACCCGTTCATTCACCGTTGGTTTAAAAGTAACTTTTTAATATCTGTTATCTATGAAAGTTAAATATTTGATTTTTTGCATGATCGCAGTTGCTACTCTTTCATGCACCAAACTTGATGAGAAGATTTATGATAAAATC
The DNA here is from genome assembly GCA_037133475.1 of Bacteroidota bacterium. Classification (GTDB taxonomy): domain Bacteria; phylum Bacteroidota; class Bacteroidia; order Bacteroidales; family FEN-979; genus CAIVAT01. The sequence goes on along the minus strand of JBAXOB010000015.1, from coordinate 42,904 downwards.
CCGGGGAATCTTTATCCCGAAACTCCCGCCCAGGTTGCCAGCCTGAGCGTGGTGACCTATCAGAAACTTCAGGATATGGCCGACGATAACGGATGGTGGTTCCTGGCACAGGAAATTTCTTCCGACGAACTTTGCGCCCCCACACGCGGCGGCGACTGGTACGACGGCGGAAAATGGATCAACATGCATAAGCATACCTGGACCAACGGTGACGAGGGTGTGAACCGGATGTGGTCGCTGTTCTGGACCGGTATTACCACCTGCAACCAGACCCTCGACCTGATGAACTCCCTGCCTCAGAATGCTGCCCTTGTCGCCAAGAAACGGGAAGTGGAAACGATGCGGGCCTTCTACTATTACCTGCTGATCGATAATTACGGCGATGCTCCATATCTTACCAGCGCCGCAAACGCACCCGCTTTTCCGTATAAAGTCAAAAGAGCTGTGTTATGGGATAGCCTCGTGGCTACGATCAAACATTCATTACCCAGCCTTAAAAGTATTGACAAGAAATACATGATGACCAAATATTCGGCCTATGCAATGCTTGCCAAACTCTATATCAACGCAGAGGTTTACACTGGTACGGCTCATTGGGCGGAAGCTGAGGCCTGTTGCGACAGCGTTCTTGCCGGACCATACTCGCTGGCCACCGACCTCTCTGAACCATTTAAAACGAATAATGAGAATTCCAGTGAAATTATTTTCTCTATTCCTTATGATGAGGACAACTTCACAGGATTCCGTCTCCATATGAGGACCCTGCATTACCAGATGAACCTGAAATACAACATGACGGTTGGCCCGTGGAATGGCTTCTGTATCGTACCCACCTTCTGGGATTCCTATGATTCCACCGACCTCAGGCGCGCTGCCTATAACCTTTATGGTTTGCAGTATGCTGCTACAGGTGGTGTTATCTATGATGGGGAAACACATCTTCCGCTGGATCTCACCCCGCATATTCCGGCCTTAAATATGCAATCTCCTTTGACCCCGCAACAGATCCGCTGTTCAGGAGCCCGGGTCGGGAAATATGAGATCAAAATGGGGGCAAAAGAAAGCCTGAGCAACGACTTCCCGCTTTTCCGCCTGACAGATTTTTACCTGATGAAGGCCGAATGCGCGATCAGGCAGGGCAGGAGCGGCGACCAATGGATCAACCCGATCCGTACGCGGGCTCATGTGGCTGCATGGACAGGCGCTACGCTTGATCAGCTTCTCGCCGAACGCGGCAGGGAACTCTATTGCGAAGGACACCGCCGCCAGGATCTCATCCGTTACGGGAAATGGGAAAACGCATGGTGGGAAAAGGCAGCCCATGGAACTGAATTCAGAACATTCCCGATCCCGAAATGGGCAACCGACGCCAACAGTAATCTTTTACAACCACCAACCAAATAACACAATAAATTTTATAAACCTAAGTTTCACAATTAAACCAAATCGTTATGAAAAACAGATTTCAGAAATTTTCAATGATCATGGCCATGCTTGCATTGGTAATGATTGTAATCGGGACGAGCTCCTGCAAAAAGAGCAGCGACAGCACAACCCCCACCGTTACCCCCCCTGTCATCGTCCTTGACGGGTTTTATGTAAAGGGAGCCGTTGCCCCTTTTACTGACTATAATGCTAAAGCTATGATGACGGTTACCCGTAATGAAGTGACCCAGTCTACACGTGCTCACCTGATGGAACTTTATATCCCGTTAAAAGCAGGTGCTGCCGGATTTAACATCATGAAGGTTGCCGGTTCAGTTAAGACCACTTACGGTCCTGGTACAGGTTTTGGTGTTGTTACCACCCCCACCACGGATGAGCCTAAAGTTGCTTTCCAGCGCGGTCCTGCTACTACGACCAATCCTGGTGTGTTCACAGTGCCTGCCGACGGTTTCTACCATGTTGTCATCGATGATTCCCTCAACAAAGTTGCCATCATGCGCGTACATTGGGGACTCATTGGCGCTGCAACCCCGGGCGGATGGTCAAATGATACCATGATGACCGAATCAGCCTTCAACAGTACTGATATGTCGTGGACCCTCACAGGTTTCAAACTGATGAAAGGTGACTGGAAACTTCGCTATTCCCATGGCTGGAAGGTCGAAATTGATACCAATGTCGTATTGGGTGCCAGCAAAGGCGTTAAGGTCAATACCAACTTCGGTGGTACTTTGGCAGCCCTGGTTCCGGGTGGTGCCAACATCGTAAATGCCGCTCCCGGTATCTACACGATCACTTTTGCCTACAAACTGGGCAGTGGATATACCATTACAGCTACCAAAACAGGTGACATTCCCCCGATCAACTACTCACAGTACCAGATGGACATCATCGGCGATTCTTACATGAAACAGAATGGTACCCAGGCAAATTGGGACGAAAGTTATGGTAAATCATTACCTGTCGTTTCCGGTACCGACTACACATGGACCTATACCATTACCCTCATTGCCGCCAAGGATTTCAAATTCAGGCAAGGTGATGACTGGTCAGGTAAATCTATTGGTTTCCCTGATGTTACGATGGCTGGTGGTGCAGCTGCCAATTTTACAAATGACAGCGGAAACTTCAAAGTTGGTGTTGCCGGTAACTATACCCTGGTGCTGAAAATTGCAGCTGCCACGGAGACCTATACCGTTACAGCAACAAAGAATTAATCGCTGCAGGAAACTGCACTTTACCTTTTTCAGGAGGGGTATTCCGGCTAACGGGATATCCCTCTTTTTTTACCGGTTTGCCTTTCGCACCTTCTCGGAAAGTGCCTTGAATTGCCAGGGATACTATGCAGGGCTTTTTGTTATGATCTTCAATCAGATCAGGAGTTGTTATGTATTATTGAATAATTTTTTTTTCATATGGTATAATCCTCTATTTTTATGTATATTTACTCAATCGGAAACTGAATGATTTCTGCATCTTTTGATGATGGTTTTTTAGACTCAACTTCTGTTTTTCCTGAATATATCATACAACTGAAAAGTGGTATTCACCCTAACTGATTTGACCATGAAAACATTCCGTTTATTATTCAAAATCTCGGTATGCCTGATTCCGTTCCTTCTTCAGGCAAACACCATCACCCTCACCTTTTCAGGGAAAAATTCACAGACACAGGCCACCATTTTGCTGCAAAGCGTGCTGGTCAGGAACCTGACACGGGGTTGCGATACCACCCTCTATGGAGGCAATCCCTCCATTGTCATGAAAAATTCTTTGGGAATCAATGAACTTTCAGGGCAGGGTGGCGTAACCTTTACCCTGATGCCTGTTGAGCCTAACCCGTTCAATGGCAGTGCTACGGTGTACCTCGAAGTTGCCAGGAGGGCAAACCTGCATTTAAGGCTTTGCAATTCGCGGGGAATCGTCGCAGCTGAATACAGCGGGGAATTCAATGCCGGACGGCATAAGTTCATCGTCACCGGCTCGGTTGCCCAAATGGAGATCCTGACCGTTTTTGACGGCACGGTTTCAAAATCAGCAAAACTGGTCAATTGTCAAAGCGGAACTGGCAGGGATGAAATCCGGTATGCAGGCTTTGTTGCACAAAAAAACATAATCCCTGCCAAATCCATGGCATCTTCCGTATTCGTTTATCATCTGGGCGATTCATTGTCGTACACAGCTGCTGCCAATGGCTTTTACGATGAAACCATAAAGGATGTCCCTGTCCAAAACACGAGCTATACCCTGCAGATGTTGCCTGTTGTATTGGTTGATGGGTTCTATGTCAAGGGAGCCGTTACAGCTTTTCCTACGCTCAATCCCGGCGCGATCATGAAAGTTGCAATCAACGAGGTGGTACAAACCCCCCGTACCTCGCTGTTGGAGCTTTATATACCGATCCAGGCTGGTTCGGCAGGATTCAACATAGTCCAGGTTGCCGGTTCAAACCAGGTTACCTTTGGCCCGGGATCGGGATTTGGCTTTGTGACGAATCCGAATGTTAATGAGCCAACCGTCTCCTTTCAGCGGGGACCCTGTACGGAAACGACGGCCAAATGGACCGTTCCCATCACCGGGATGTACCATGTGACCATCGATTATATCGTCCGTAAGGTGGCAATTGTCCCGGTCCACTGGGGAATGATCGGTGCGGCCACCCCCTCTGGGTGGGGTATCTCCACCGACATGACAGAATCTTCATTCAACCCAACCTCGATGTCGTGGAGCATCTCAAACCTGACGTTATTACGTGACGATTGGAAATTCCGCTATTCAAATGGATGGATGGTATATCTCGACACCATTGTTGACCTTGGCGGCGGGCATAAAGGCATATCGGTAAATACGAACTTTGGCGGGGCCGTGAATGCCCTGGTGCCCGGGGGAATAAATATCTATAATTCAGATCCCGGAATCTATACCTGTAACCTTACTTACACGGTTGGTTCAGCCTATTCTGCAACCCTTATCAAAATAGGGTCGATTCCCCCGGTTGATTATACAAACGTTCAAATGGGGATCATCGGGGATTGCTATCTGAAACTGGATGGCACACAAGCCAACTGGGATGAAAATTTTGGCACCACCCTCCCGGCAGTGGCGGGCACCAACTATACCTGGACCTATAATATAAATTTCATCGGCTACCATGACTTTAAATTCAGGCAGGGGTACGACTGGTCAGGGATCTATATCGGTTATCCCCAGGTAACGATGGCAGGGCCTGCCGCTTCTTACTTTACCAATGATGGAGGGAACTTCAGAGTCGTCTCTTCCGGTAACTTTACCATGGTGCTGAAAATTGAGGCAGCCACGGAGATCTGGACGGTAACCGCAACGAAAAATTAGATGGATTGCAGCTGAAAGCCGGTTCCTGTGGAAAAACCCGCAGGAGCATCCGGAAAGGGTTTATTCCGTTTCGTAAACGAAATACTCCCAGGGAGCTAATTTTACTTTATCTCCCGTCTTAAATTCTTTGTTTTTAGCCGAAAAGGCCTCCTGGTATTGACCAACAAAATCAGTGCCCTCCAGCTGAACCTCCTGGTATGCGGGTGAAAGGTTCAGGATGACGAACATCTGCCGGTGTGGTTTTTTACGCAGGAATGCGTAGACTGCTTTATCGTTGGTGGTTTTGACCTTGAGAAATGCGCCACCCTCCTGGCCTGCCGCAATGAGTTTGTTTTTCTTCTTCAATTGGGTCAGGTTAACATAGAACGATGCCAGGGAATAGCCACCCCAACGGATAGTATCTTTATCGAAGAAGCGCAGCCGCTTGTTCATTGCCGATTCCTGGCCTGTGTAAATCAGCGGAATACCAGGTAAGGTAAACGAAAGAACGGAAAAAGCCTTCACCGCATCTCCCAACCTCTCGTATTCAGTTCCATTCCATGAATTCTCATCGTGGTTTGTGATAAACCGCATCCGGTAGGCATCTTTGGGGAACCGCCTGGATTCATCGGCCAGCAGGGAATCAAATTTGTCGGGGGTGGCCTTCCCGGCATAAATATCATTCATCAGATGGTACACCTGCCATGAATAGGTGGCATCGAAACAGGCGGTATCGTGCATTTTCGGCGATTCATCCTCCGCCAGCATAAACAAAGGTTTCATCTTCCTGAGTTCGGGAATGGCCTCATGCCAGAAAGAAACGGGCAGCATCCCCGCAACATCGCAGCGGTAGCCGTCAATGTCGGTTTCCCTGATCCAGTAGGCCAGGGCATCGGTCATGTATTTCCGCAAACCGGGCTGTGTGTAATCCAGCGCTGCAACATCGGTCCAGTCCTTGACAGGGGGAATGATATTCCCTGCCGCATCTTTTTTGTACCAGTCAGGATGCTGGGTAATCAGTGGGTTGTCCCACGAGGTGTGATTGGCCACCCAGTCGAGGATCACCTTCATATCCAGTTCATGCGCTTTTTTAACAAGGTCGGCCAGGTCCTTTTTGGTGCCGTATTCGGGATTGACGGCGAGGTAATCCTTAACAGAATAATAGCTTCCCAGCGAACCTTTCCGGTTCTTTACCCCCAGCGGGTTGACGGGCATCAGCCAGAGGATATCTACACCCATCCTTTGCAATCGCGGCAGTTCATTTTCAAAGGCTTTCAACGTGCCTTCAGGGGTGTATTGCCTGATGTTGACCTCGTAAATGGTCGCACGGCTGCTCCAGCCGGCATGTTGCACCGGACCGGCATTTTCGGCTGCATGTTTGGGTTTGCAGGCTGTGAAGGAAAGTACCATGGCTAATGCAAAGAATGTAATGGTTTTCATACGGATTTTGTTAATTTGTAATGATTTCAAAGGAGTTGCCGGCCAGGGTCACGCTTGCCCTGCCTTTATTTACACTGACGTTGTTTCCGAATTTAGCGGCAAACACCGCACCTTTAATGCGTTCCGGCAGATCAAAATCGATCTTTCTTGACGATTTGTCTTTGTTGAAAATCACGATGACGACCTTGTCAAAATAGGCACGCTGGTAAACAAACACCTTTTCATTGACCTTAAGCGGGGTAAAGTCGCCATATACCAGGGCAAGGTTGCTGCTTCGGAGATGGATCAGCGTCGAGGTAACCGATTTTAGATATTGCTCATTTTTATTCAGGCTGTCAAACTTCATCATCCTGCGGTTGTCGGGATCGCCGGCTCCGGCCATCCCAAACTCATCGCCATAATAGATCACCGGAACTCCCGGGACGGTCATATTGAAGGCCTCCAGCATGGCGAGTTTCCGGTACCCTGTGGTGTCTTTTACCTGGATATCGCGGTTCCAGCCGGCTGCGGAGGCATCCTCATTGGGGCTCAGTGCGCCGCTTGCGTAGGAGATAAACCTTGCCATATCCTGGTTCCCGGTGATGTTGCCCATCAGGTTATGCTCGCCATAATAGCTGAAACTCTGCTGCAGCGAATAGTTCAGGTCGCGGAAGGAGGTGTTATCCATTGAAAACGAGGCTTTTGCATCCCAATACAGGTTGAATTCAAACTGGGCGTCGAGCATCCCGGGATTGACGTAGCTGCCGGTAAGTTCGCGGCTTCCGAAAGTTTCGCCGATCTGGAAGACACCGCGGTTTTCAGGAATTACAACCTGTTGGGTTAGTTTTTGGGTCAGCATCCGCCAGTAGTTTTCGGGAACATGTTTTGCTGCATCATGACGGAAGCCGTCGAGGTGGTATTCCCTGATCCAGAAGGCTGCCGAGTCGGAGACCATGGAGGCTACTTCAGGCTTGGTCAGGTCGAAGGTGGGCAGGAAAATATCGAACCAGGTTGTCAGCCGGTTTTCGTCAAACATACGGATATTCTTGCGTTTCCCGGGCAGGTCGACAGGTGTGATCCAGTCGGGATGCTGTTTGAGAACCGGGTAACTCTCATGGACATGATGCGATACAAAGTCAAGAATAACATTGATTCCCTGGCTGTGGGCCGTTTCAACCAGTTTGTGGAGCTCCTGGGAGGTGCCGAAGCGGGTGTCGACGGTGGTAAGGGTGATAGGCCAGTAGCCGTGATACCCTGAGAATTTGCGGTGTGGGGCGGGGAACTCATTAAACCCCTGCAATGGATTCTGGGTGATCGGCGAAATCCACAGGGTGTTGATCCCAAGCTTGTTAAAATAACCGTCCTCGATCTTGCTGGTGATCCCGGCAAGGTCGCCCCCCATATAATTCAACCGCGGGTCGATATCCTTATCTTTTATCGGGGCATCATTGGCCTTTGAACCATTCTTAAAACGGTCGACCATCAGGAAATAGAGCACCATCGCCTCCCTGTCGGCACGGGTGAGCTTGCCGGCATCGGTCAACACGTTTCCCTCCTGCAGCGGGATCAGCATCTCGTTGGAGATCCCGGCATTGTTAAAGGCATAAACACGGATAAAACTGCGGACCGTCTCCTTTGCCTTACGCGGAACTTCAATGGTGATGCCGGCACTGTCGCGTTTCCAGAATTTTTTGTCGAGCAGGTAGTTCTGCCAGAAAACAAAGATGGAATCAGCTTTGGCCTTCATGCCAAGGGTGATCTTACGGCCATCAGATTTTTGTGAAATGAGCGTCGGCAACCCGGCAGGATTGAGGATTCCAACGGTCAGCAGGGAATTGAAACCGCCGTTGTTGTTCGATACCGAATCGGGATTGCGCGGATCCGACATCTCTTTCCCGTCGGCAATGATTTTATACTGGTACCGGCCGGGAAACAGGTTGAATTCTATATGCCAGGTACCCTCCTTTTCATAAAGGTATCCTGCCGAGGGGTTCCAGTCGTTCATCTGCCCTTTGATCTGCACATGCTTGTATTTCTTATTCTTCGGATCAAAGGCAAACCGGTATTTCATCCTGGTTGATTTTTCGAGCAACAGGGAATAGGCGAATCCTTTTGACCATATTTTCAATACCGAGAGTTTCGGGAAGTCCTTGTCGTTCGGCTTGACGACCAGCAGCGTTGAATCGGCAGAAATGTCGGCAGAAAGCGATTTGTCAAGTTTGATCGAATCGATCTGCTTTGGCCTTACCAGGTAATCGGCCAGGACAATGATGGTTGAGTCGGCATTGATCCTGACGGGCGCCGCCAGTTTCACCATCTGGGGCTCCTTTGCAATGGGAAGGTCGTTGTTGGATGTGCAGCTCCATAAAAGGGATGAAAAACCTGCTGCGATAAATGCAATTTGTCTGAAATTCATGGTTGTTTATTTAAATCTTAATGTATTCCTACTGCTGTATTTATAATACGAAACCTGTTCGCAGAATCAACGCATTTGTTTTAACCACAATGTTCACAATGATTTACGTAATGTTCTCAATGGAATTCTTTGTGTGCATTGTGCCTTCTTTGTGTCATTGTGGTTAACCATTAATTCGGTTTTCAAATGTAATCAGTCTGGTAATTTTCCCTCTTTTGTGCCCTATGTGCCTATTGTGGTTAAAAAGACCCACTCTATAACGCCCTTATCAATAAACTCTTCATAACCCTTCCCCCATCTCTCATCGTCAGAACATAAACCCCAGCTGCCTGGTGATGGTGATATTCAATTACCTTGTCGCTGCCCAAAACCACTCCTGAAAAAAGGGTTTCCACTGTTTTTCCCGACAAGTCAGCCAGGGATATCGTGATAACTGAACCGGAAGGAGCTGAAAAGGGGATACTGGTATTTCCATAAAAGGGATCCGGCGTGACGGGGCCCAGCCTGAAACCATCCTGCGGCAACGCTTCATTCATACCTGTGGTATAGGGAAAAAACCTGAGCAGCGGCAGCCGGAGGTGCCCCTTCCAGTTGCCCCAGCTGTGTCCTTCGTGCCATTCTCTGAACATGCAGGGATAGGCTTTTGATACCAGGATATCGTGCAGGTTGTGTACCATCGGGATCAGTACAGCGATGTCGTAAGTGCCGATGTCGATATAGAGATCGAGGTTCAGCTTTGGCCCGTTGGCAAAGGTGTTGCTGATGACCGTTTGCACATCGCTTGACTGTGCGGCGATTTTTCCGAACATCTCCGGGTGTTTCATCCCGATATAGAGCGAGATGTTCCCGCCGTCGGAAGCGCCTGCCATCGCCCGCTGGGAGGGGTCGCGGCTCGTTTTGTACTTCGCATCGATAACAGGCATCAGCTCGTTGACAATGAATGCGGTGAAGAGATCGATCTTTGCACCGGCATATTCGGCCGTGCGGTCAACTGGGGGCACGAAAACGGCAATCACAGGGCTCATCTGGCGTTCGGCAATCAGGTAATCAAGAATGTTGCCGATGTTTCCCAGGTTGATGTAGTCTGTCCCGTCGTGGAACAGGATGACGGGGTATTGTTCCCTGCCCGACGGATATCCGTCAGGCAGATAGATGCTTACCTGCCTGCTGTTTCCCAGTCCTGCGCTGGTAAAAGTGGTGTCCCTCACGACCCCGTGGGGAATGGCATTATAGTACCTGGTTTCGGGCGGAACCACGTAGGCGGGCATCCTTAATTCGGAATTGGGGCCGAAGCCTCCTGCACAGGTGTAGGGGTTTTTCGGATCGAGAATCCAGTTGGAGCCATCGGTAACCAGCTTGTAGTCGAGCCGGGCATCAGGTTCGTATGTTTTGGTCAGGTAGCTGAAATTACAGCCGCTGATGGCGGTAAATGGCTGGTCGGGATTCCATCCTGTTGCATCCCCTGCAAGGGCAACGGAGGTAGCATGAACATTATAGACAAAATGGACAACGCTGTCCTGTTCAATATAAGGCAATGCGTGCCCCGAATTCATAAAGCTATCGGCCACGGCCTGACGGCTGGCCTGCGGGAGGGAATTCATCCTGGCGATAAAGGCATCAAAGGATTGACCGTTTACCTGAAAAAAGGCAGCAAAGACAAGGAACCCAAGCAGAATCCCGGCATTAGTTGTTTTGGAATGGGTCATACTTTCTTTTTTTCTGAGACAAATAACCAGAGGGCGGCCGAGATGGCAAGCGACGATCCGCTGATGATGAATATAATCCCTTTGTCGGCGGCATGTTTGATGACGGAGCCGACCACAGAGCTGGCGATCAGCTGCGGCAACACTACCGAGAGGTTGAATATCCCCATGAAAAAGCCCATCCGTTGTTTGTCCACCTTTTCCGACATGATGGCAAAGGGCAGGCTGACCACGGCGGCCCAGCCAAGGGTAAGGATGCACATCATCGAATAGAGCATGATGGCGCTGGAGGCAAACCAGACAATCCCGAAATAGCCCAGGGCCATGGTCGCCACCATCAGGGCGTGGGTTCTCACGCGACCCAGTTTTTTGCTCATGGGTTCGAGCAGGAATGCGGGCCAGATGGCGCCGACAGCATTCAGGATGAAAAACGACCAGCCGATCATCTGCCCGAGGCGTGCGTTCCGGTCGCCCGTATCCATGCCGGGCAGGGCAGGAAGTTTCTGTTCCAGGAAGGCGAACATATAAACGAACATGGTCTGGATCCCCAGCCAGGAGAAACCATGGGCAAAATAAAGTTTGAAAAGTTCAACCCACTGGGTGGCAGGGGCTGCAGCAACCATCTCCCCTGTATTGTTTTTCAGGGTATGATCTCCCGGTTCCGGCTCACTGGCGGCAAGTTCGCGCGGCTCCTGGATAAACAACAGGGGGCCGATGGAAAAGATCAGCACGATGATCACCCCGGCATAGATCAGGAAGTAATTGCCGATCAGCGCTCCCATCAGGTAGGCGCCGCTGCCGAAAAGGTTTGAGATGGATTGCATCCAGGTGTAACCCTTGGTGCGCGGCTGGCCGTCGGGTGTTACATCGGCGATGATCGACCGGGTAGGGTTGAAACTGATGTTGATGGAAAGATCGAGGGTAAGGGCAACGGTAATGGCAACGGCCATCACGCTGGCAATCCCGAAGAAGCTGCTGATCTTGTCGATGTTGGGCAGGGCAAAGATCATCAGGGCTGCCAGGATTCCACCGATAATGATGAAAGGCTTTCTCCGGCCTCCCCAGAACCAGGCCTTGTCGCTGATCAGCCCGATGATGGGCTGTCCCAGGATGCCTGCAATTGGGCCGGCAGCCCAGACAATGCCGATCTGGTCTATCTCGAGATTGTATTTTGTCCGGAGTATCCAGCTTAAAACGGCAATCTGGATCGATAAGGCAAAGCCCATCGCCGTACTGGGCAGGCCCAGGATAACATAGAACAGGTTGGAGAGATTTTTCTGGATCTTTAACATGATATTCCGGATTTGGATTTCTGATTTATTGCAGGCACCAATTGGTGTAAGCTAAATATTTTTTCGTTTTAAGGGGAAACAGGTTCCCAAAATCAAGGCATTTATTTTAACCACAATGATCACAATGATTTACACAATGTACACGATGAATTCTTTTTGTACGTGGTGCCTTCTTTGTGTCATTGCGGTTAAACATTGATTCGGTTTCTGAAATATACAACGGCCTTTAATGGTTTTACGGTTTTAATTCAATAATCATGACCCCCTTGCCCGGGACCGTCAGCTGTGACAGGTCTTTAATGGAAGTGCCTGTGATGATCTCGGTTCCTGAATGGTGCTTTTTCAGGAACTCATCATAGCGTTTGGTGGTGATGGTCTTCGCCTCCTCCTTGTTATTCATGATCACCATCAGGGTCTCTTTGGCATTGTACCTGAAGTAGGTGTATATGCCATCCTGCGGGATAAAATGGCAGAACCTGCCTGTATGGATCACCTCCTTTGTTTTTCGCCATTGCAGAAGGGTGTGCAGGAAGTTGTACATGTCGTTTTCCCCGACACTGCGTCCCTGGGCGGTGAAAGCATTGCGGGGATCGCCGGGCCATCCTCCGGGGAAATCCCTGCGTTTGGTGCCATCGCCCTTGTAATCGCCGGAGGTGGAGAGGATTTCAGTTCCATAATAAATCTCGGGAATGCCCCGGGTAGTGAGGATGAAGGCCATGGCCATTTTCAACTTCCTGATATCGTTTTTCTGTGTGTCAAGGTACCTGTTCACATCGTGGTTGTCGGCAAATACAACGAGATTGGAGGGGTTGGGATAGGAGAAGTCCTGCGACAAAACATCATACAGCCGGAGAATGCCGGTATTCCACGATTCATCCTCGTTGAAGGCCTTGCTCAGTGCGTCGAACATAGGGAAATCAAATACCGACGGCAGCCAGGAGTTGAAATGATCCTTATTGAGGGCATCCTTTTGCCAGTAGGCGACGGAGGCGGGAAAGCCCATCCAGCACTCACCTACCATGTTGAACCAGGGATACTCTTCGGCGATACGTTTCCCCCATTCAGCGGTCATATCCCTGAACGAATAGGGATAGGTGTCCATCCTGATACCATCCAGCCCGGCATATTCGATCCACCAGATGCTGTTCTGGATCAGGTAGTTCCTGAGAAATGGGTTTCGCTGGTTGAGGTCGGGCATGGTGTTGTCAAACCAGCCGCGGACAAACAGGTTGCTGTCTGAAGCGGAAACATAGGGATCGGTCGAAGTGCCTGCCCTGTAGTTGGTCCTGGTGAATTCGGGCCACTGGTTGACCCAGTCGGGCGAGGGGAGATCCTTCATCCACCAGTGTTCGCTGCCGCAATGGTTAAACACCATATCCATGACGAGCTTCATCCCGTTTTGATGAACCGCCCCGGCAAGCTTCACATAATCCTCGTTGGTGCCGAAGCGCGGATCGATTTTGTAGTAGTCGGTGATCGAATAGCCGTGGTAGGAATACTTTGGCTGGTTGTTTTCAAACAGCGGTGTGATCCACACGGTGGTCATGCCAAGCTCCCTGATATAGTCCAGGTGGTCGGCAATGCCTTTGATGTCGCCGCCGTGCCGCCCGTCGGGATTGTCGCGGTTGACAGGCTCAACAAGCCCTGCCGCGTTATCGTTGGTCACATCCCCGTTGGCGAAGCGGTCGGGCATCACCAGGTAGATCACATCGGCGGAGGAAAATCCCTTTTTCCCTGCATTTTTTTTCCTCTCCTTCAGTTCATAAAGGTATTTTCCGACGACCTTTTCCTTTTCCCTGAAAACAAAGGTGGCAATGCCGGGCCGCGCGGCAGGGCTGATGGTCATATCCAGGAAGAGGTAATCGGGATTCGTGACTTTATTTATCTTCTTTACCGTAAACCCGGGATAATCGACCGAAATCCTGGCCAGGGAAATATTTTTTCCGTAAACCATCAGTTGCAGGTCGGCTTTTTTAAAACCGGTCCACCAGAAGGGAGGTTCCACCCTGGTGAGGGAAACCTCCTGGGCAAACAGGTAAACAGGAAGGAAGAGGAATAGCAACGAAAGACGTTTCAGCATCAGTTTTTGTGTTTTTTTACTCGTCCGTAAAGCGCCGTCAAATGGGCAAGTTTACCGGCCAGTTCAGGCGTGAAAACATCTGATTTCACGCGCCATTGCCAGTTGTTCTGGGTGGTGCCCGGGAGGTTCATGCGGGCATCTGTCCGCAGGCCCAGCAGGTCCTGCATGGGTAAAATGGCGGTGTTGGCTACCGACGACCAGGCCAGGCGGATAAACGACCAGTGGATCTCATGGTCGCTGGTATTGAGGTAATCCAGCACATAGGCCCTGTCTTCAGGGGAGGCATTCTCAAACCAGCCCACCACGGTGTCGTTGTCGTGGGTACCGGTATAAACGATACAATTCTTGGTATAGTTGTGAGGGATATAATCGTTTCCCTCAGATGAGTCGAAGGCAAACTGCAGGATCTTCATCCCGGGAAGCCCGAACCCGTCACGCAGCTCCTCCACGTCGGGGGTGATGACGCCGAGGTCCTCCGCGATGATCGGCAGATCGCCGAATTCATCCCGGAGTGCATCAAAGAACTCTTTGCCGGGACAAGTGATCCATTCGCCATGGATCGCGGTTTTTTCGCCGTAGGGAACAGCCCAGTAGGCGGCAAAACCGCGGAAATGGTCGATCCTGATAATGTCGTAGAGGAAAAGGTTCGTCTTGATCCGGTCGATCCACCAACGGTAGCCCTGTTCTTTCAGGACATCCCAGCGGAACAGCGGGTTTCCCCACAACTGGCCGGTCTCGCTGAAATAGTCGGGAGGCACACCGCCAACCCGGATGGGGTTCAGCTGGTCGTCAAATTCGAATATTTCGGGGTTTGCCCATGCATCGGCGCTGTCGAGCGCAACATACAGGGGGATATCGCCGATGATTTTTATTTTGTGGTTGAATGCATATTCCTTGACGGCAATCCATTGTTTGAAAAAGAGGAATTGCTGGAATTTGTGAAAGTCGATCTCCTCGTGCAGCAATGCCTGGATGGCGCTGATGGCTTCCGGATCGCGTTTTTTCAGGGGTTCTTCCCACTGATACCATGGTTTCTGGTTGCGGTTTGCCTTGATGGCACGGAAAAGGGAGTAGTCGTTGATCCACTTTGACTGTTCCTTCAGGAAATTCCGGTAGGCTAGTTTTTCGGTAGGATCGGCGTAGGTCATAAATGAGTGAAAGGCCTTCTTCAGCAGGGGCATCCTGTTTTGCTGGATATTTTCAAATTCCACCATGGTGTTGGAGAAACGGGGAAGGTCTTCAAGATCGTCGGATTGCAGCAGCCGGGCCTTGACCAGGAGATCAAGGTCGATCAGGTTTGGATTCCCGGCATGGGATGAAAAACACTGATAGGGTGAATCGGCGTATCCGGTCGGACCCAATGGCAGCATTTGCCAGTACTGTTGTTTGGCCCTGACCAGGAAATCAATAAATTCGTAGGCTGCCTTTCCCAGGGTGCCGATTCCATAGTTGCCCGGAAGTGAAGTGGGATGCAATAAAATTCCGCTTGATCTTTCTTTAAGCATGAGATTCCGTATTTAAAATTTGTATTGTTAACATTGACGATTACAGAACAGCTTTCTCCCTGATAAAAAGCGCGCTGATGGCCCCGAGGAACATACTTGCGCCAGCCATGATAATACACAGGATGGGGTTGTCTGCAAAAAAATATTTCAGGATGAATCCGCTGAGAATCCCGCTCACAATTTGCGGGATGGTGATCGACATATTAAAAAGGCCCATATACATTCCCATCTTCCTGGGGGGGATTGAACTGGCGAGCATGGCATAGGGCATGGCCAGGATGCTGCCCCAGGCAATACCGATGCCGATCATCGGGATGATCAGGTAATGGGGATCGGTGAAGATGAGGAATGATAACAGCGACAGGGCGCCGATGCTGAGGGCCAGGGCATGGGTGACCTTTTTGGTGAGCCTCTTTGCGACAACCGGGAGCATCAGGGCGATGACAGCGGAAACGCCGTTATAAACGCCGAACAGGATTCCGACCCAGTTTCCGGCCTCCTGGAAGGGCACCGAATTCGCATCGGTCGTTCCGTAATATTTCAGTGCAACCGCGGGTGTGGTATAAACCCACATCGAAAAGAGGGCAAACCAGGAGAAGAACTGTACCAGCAACAGTTTGACCATGACCGGAGGGATGAAAAATTTAGAATCCTTTTCCTCCTTTTCAGCCTGGGTAAGGATTTCCGGAGGATATTCCGTTGTGGAAAAGACCGTCCAAAGGATGGTGGCAAGCAGGACAAAGGCGCCAAAATAGAAAGAGTAGGTGACATTGTCGGGAACAAGACCGGCATGTCCCGAGTCTTTTGAAATTCCCATCCAGTTGCCCAGGATATAGGGGAGCCATGACCCAACCACAGCCCCGATGCCGATCAGCAAGGTCTGAACTGAAAATCCAAGGGTGTGCTGGCTTTCGGGCAGTTTGTCGGCGACAAGAGCCCTGAAGGGTTCCATGGAGATGTTGATGGAGGCATCCATGATCATCAGCAGTCCGCCGCCAATGAACATGGGGGCAATAAATGATGCAAGGTGGGGGGCGTTTGGCATAAGCACCAGTGCAATGCTGGTCATGATGGCGCCAACCAGGAAATAGGGACGGCGCCGGCCAAGGCGGCACCAGGTTTTATCGCTCATGTAGCCGATGATCGGCTGGATGATCATGCCCGTAATGGGGGCGACCAGCCAGAACCAACTCAGGTGATGCACGTCGGCTCCGAAAGTTAACAAGATACGGGAGGCATTGCCGTTTTGCAGTGCGAACCCAAACTGGATGCCGAGAAATCCGAAACTCATGTTCCAGACCTGCCAAAAATGCATCTTAGGTTTTTCCTTCATCAGTTTGTACGATTTTATCAGATTGATTGTTCAAAAATAAGAACTTTCTATTACTTTTATGGCCCAAATCACGACTATGATCCGAAATCTTTTGCTGATCAGTAATTCTACCAATGCAGGGGAGGATTATCTTGCCTGGACACGTACCTATATCAGGGATTTTTTAGCCAGGTATGGCGTACGTAAAGTCCTGTTTATCCCGTATGCCGGAGTCAACCTGACCTCATCTGGGGTTGACAAATCCTTTGATCTGTATGAAGACCGGGTGAAGAAGATTTTCAGGGAAATGGGGCTCAGCCTCCATTCCATCCATCGCGAACCCAACCCGGTAATCGCGGTCAATGAAGCTGAATCCATCGTGATTGGCGGGGGGAACACCTTTCACCTGGCCTTGATGATGCAGGAATATGGCATGATGGAGGCCATCCGCCGCAAGGTGCTCAGGGGTATCCCTTTTGTCGGATGGAGCGCCGGGGCCAATGTGGCATGCCCGACCATGAAGACCACGAACGATATGCCGATTTGCGAGCCTCCTTCATTTAACTGCCTTAAACTTATCCCTTTTCAGATAAATCCCCATTATATGGATTTTAACCCCGCCGGTCACGCAGGGGAGACCCGTGAACAGCGTATCACCGAGTTTCTTACCGTCAACCGTGATGCAACCGTCGTCGGCCTGCGTGAAGGATGCCTGCTGCAGGTAGAGGGCGATACCATGAACCTTGTCGGCGACAAGATGTTAAGGGTTTTCCGGTTTGGATTTGAACCGCAGGAATACCAGGCAGGTGAAAACCTTGATTTTTTATTGAAGTAGGTTGGATTTTTCCCTGTTTTTCTGAAAGACGGGAATCGTACCCGTTGAGAATTATGCGCCGGCCGGTTTCCTGCCTGTCATCAGCTGAACTCCCGAAGGGGTTTCCTTTAAAACTATATCGGTTAACCCGGCGGCTTCCATCCATCCGCTGATCTCGTCGCGGGTATAGGTGTCGCCATGGAGGGTGCCCACCAGCATGTTCAGGGCGAAAATAGCCCCAACTGCAGGTTCGGTGCGGTCGGCGCTCATGATATGATCCAGTATGACCAGCTGACCGCCGGGATTAAGCGCCGCGGCGCCTTTCCTGATGAGCAGGATGTTTTCTTCCGGTGAATTGATATGGATAATGGCCGACATCAGCGCCAGGTCGTAATCCTTTCCCAGGTCGTCAGCGAGATAATCGCCCGTAACAGTGTCCACCTTGTCAGAAAGCCCCGATTGTGCAATGTATCTTTCGGTAATCGGGATAATATTGGGTAAATCGAAAATGGTGGCCCGGATGAATGGATTCCGGCGGATCATGGCAAAGGCAAAGGCTCCTGATCCGCCGCCGACATCCAGTACCTTTCCGGTTGAAGAAAGGTCGAGCGCGTCGGCAGTTTCAACAGCCTGTTTTCCTGCCCGTGCATGCATCGCGGCGATGAACGACTCTTTCCAGGTGTCGGTACGTTCGTTGATATGGGCGCTCATGGCTACCGTAGTACCCTGCCGCACCGCCTCGGTGAGGGTACTCCAGGTTCTCCAGGTCTGGCTGGCAAGAGAGAGGCCTCCAAGATAGGCCGGTGCAGTAGTTACCAGGAATTTACCGGCAAAACCGGTATTGCGGTAACATTCACCCTGCTTGTTTAAGAGCCCGACCGAAACCAGCGCATTCAGCAGGCGGTCGGTGGCACGCACATCTGTATTCAGGGTGGCAGCAACGAGACTGGAAGTAGCGCCATCTCCTGATAATAAATCAAAAACGCCCAGCTCGTTGGCAGTCAGGATGATCCGGCTAACCCGGAAGGCATTGGCCATTTCCATCAGCAGGGCAGGGGAGGTGATCTCTTCTGTTTTCATGGGCAGGCAGGTTTATTGGTTCAGACCCAGTACGTCAACACCCTGGCGGTAGACGATATCCAGCGGGATATTGGCGGATTTAAGTTTTTCGATATCGGTTTTCAGTGTTTCACCTAATGTTCCGTTTTCATCAAGATATTTTTTTGCGCCGTCATAATCGCCGTCGCCTTCAAATTTCAGAACGATGGCGGCCCATTTACCAGCAGCTTCGCCGATTTTCGTAAAGTTGACTTTGTAGATGCCCGATTTGCTGCGTTCAAACGCCCCCTGGGCTGCAAAAAAATTGAAACACATCATGTTGGCTTTTCCGTGCGCACTGGCTGCCCCGAAACGAACCGAGCGGATCAGCCCTGCCATGTAGGTTACAAAACAATCTTCCGCGGTAATGTCTTTGATTTCTCCCTTCCTGATTAACTGGGTAGCCATAAAGAGGCCAAGAATATCCGCTTTTGCCTCCTCAAAGGAGGAGAATTTTTCTTTGAGAGCTTCGCGAACACCTCCTTTACCGGTAATGGTGTTTTTAATCCCCAGTCCGTGGGCTACTTCATGAAACATGACATTCGAAAAAAATGCGTCAAACCTGATGTTGGCGCGCTGGGCAGAGTCAATCAGGACTTTCGAGATGGGGACCAGTATGTTGTCAAATTTGGCGCGCATGGCGTTTTTTAACTGCAGACGGCGGGAACCCTTGGCCAATTGTACTTTTTCGTCGTTCGGCAGGTTGATGGCTATGGTTTTGCTCCCGGCGTTGGAATGACCTGAAACATAGATGATGTCGTAGGCATTCAGGTCGGAATCAGTGCCGGGTTTTTCTTTCTTATATTTAGGCTCAACCGGCAACGATGACTGAAGCTCGGGAAGGAATTTTGAAAACCTGGATAATTTCAGGCTCCATTCCTTGTCTTTTACCAGCAATGCTGATTCAAAGGCTGCCTTGTGGCCGAAAAGTTCATCTTCGTAGTTTTCAATCGGACCGACCACAAAATCAAGGGTGTTGTTTTTCATGTCCATCCAGGCCATATCACTCGCAAAATAATCATCGGTAACCAGGGCAGCAGAGCGCTGTTCCAGGTAAAGTTTCAGCCCCGGGTCTTCAGCCAGTGCAGCGGCTTTTTTCATCAGCGCCGAGGCTTGTGTGAGCTGATCCCGGAAGGCTTCATGATACCAGATGTTCTGCAGGCTGTGATCGTCGTTCCTGCCGATGATGGAGTATTGGCTTGTTTTATCCTTGTTATTCCATTTTTCGAACTCCCCGCGCGTCATATCGGCCGGGTAGAGGTTGGCCCCGGAGGGCTTGGGACCGAAACCGGGGATAAATGGCTGGTTGCCGTTAAGCCGTTCCCAAGGGCCGTAGTTGATCGCGGCAAATTCACGTATTGTTGAATCCCGGATGGTGTCAAAGAACTTTTGTTTATTCCCGATCACCTGTTCCCAATAGAGATCATCCATGATTTTGGCAACATCTATCAGCAAAGGGATCATCTGTTTTTCCCTGGCAGAAAGTTTCGTGAGGTCGGTGGTAAGCGGCACCTTGACAAACGCATTGATTTTTGCCCGGATGGCTGAATCATCCGGATTTACAGTTATGGTGTTTGAGGGCTGGCTAAAATGGCAGCCAGTAACTATCAACAAAAGAATTCCGGAAATTGATATCAGTGCGATCAGCCTGTTAACCATGACAATTTACATTTATTGTTATGGGCAAAAATATAAAAAATTATGATTACTTTATTTATATCTCAAAAATTGATTGCTGGGAGAATTTCACTAAGTTTGTTAGAACATATTTTGAGTATAAACCTTAAACAAAATCATTATGAACAATGTTTTGATTCTGATCATTGTTGGTGCTGTCGGACTGTTCTTTTTCTCAGGGGTTAGAATTGTCAGGCCTACCCACCGCGGACTTATTGAACGTTTCGGCAAGTACAACCGTTTTGCCAACCCGGGTTTTCACTGGATCATGCCGGGCATTGACCTGATGTACCAGGTAAACATCACCGAAAAAATGATCAATGCCGAACCGCAGGAGATTATCACCAATGACAACCTGAATGCCAAGGTTGACGCGCAGGTCTATTTCAAAATTACCAGCGACGAGGAGAGCGTGAAGAATTCGCAATATAATGTCAACAATATTGAATACCAGATTGTGAACCTGGCGCGGACCACCCTGCGTAACATTATCGGCACCATGACGCTGAAATCGGCCAACAGCGAACGCGGCAAGATCAACAAGGAGTTGCACGGCACCCTGCTTGATGAAACCAAAAACTGGGGAATCCAGATTGTCAGGACTGAACTAAAGGAAATTGACCCGCCGAAAGATGTTCAGGAAACCATGAACAAGATTGTCAAGGCGGAAAATGAAAAAATTGCCGCCATCGATTATGCCACCGCTGCCGAAACCAAGGCCGACGGGGAGAAACGCGCCGAAATCCGCCGTGCGGAAGGGGTAAAACAGGGTCAGATCCTCAGGGCTGAAGGGGAGGCCCAGGCCATCGCACTGGTTAATGAAGCTGCGGAGAAATATTTTATCGGGAATGCCCAGATTCTTCGGAAAATCCAGGCGCTGGAGACCTCCCTGAAAGATAATTCGAAAATTGTGGTTCCGGCCGGATCCGACCTGGTTAATGTCCTGGGCGAAATGGCCGGGATCATCCCGATCAGGGATAAACCGGATACCAAGTATGCGCCTGTTTAAGTAATGCGGGAATGCAGGAATGCAGGAATGCAGGAATGCAGGAATGCAGGAATGCGGGAATGCAGAAATGCAGGAATGCGGGAATGCAGGAATGCAGGAATTCGGGAATGCGGTGATTCGGGGTTTATACCGTGCTGTATTCAATGCGGGGAAGAATGAAGTCCAGGATCTTCCTGACAGATTCTTCTATGGAAAGCTGGTCGGTGCGGATTTCGATATCGGTATGCCTTGGCGGTTCAAAAGGCGAAGTAATGCCTGTAAATTCTTTGATCTCACCCCTCCGGGCTTTTGAGTAGAGCCCCTTGACATCGCGGTATTCACAGACATCCAGGGGGGCGTTGACGAATATTTCCACCAGGTCATCCTTCCCTATGATTTTGCGCGCCAGCTCCCTGATATCCTCAGTAGGGCTGATAAAACAGTTTATAGTGATAATGCCGCAATGAAAAAATAATTTTGAGATTTCAGAGATCCTGCGGATGTTCTCATACCGGTCACTGTCGGAAAATCCGAGGTTGTTGTTAACTCCGGTGCGGATGTTGTCCCCATCGAGAATCTGGGTCAGATATCCCATGCTGTAAAGTTCCACTTCAAGATGTTTTGCAATGGTTGTCTTACCGGCTCCGGAAAATCCTGTAAGCCACAAAACAACAGACCGTTGCCTGAGCAGCGCCTCCTTTTCTTTCCTGTTAAGTATCTCGTGATGTACCGGGAACAGGTTATCGGTTTTTGAATTCAAGTCAATGTTGTATTTGGTTAAAAAAAACAGCAAAGATAAAAGTTCCGGCCATTTCCTCATGAAAATATTGAAAATGCAGATGGAGATTGTCAGTCAGTGCGAAAAAAATGTGGTCGTCCGAACTTGTATCCTCCCCAAATTCCGTACATTTGATCAGTGAATTGTCATGGTATCATATACCTGGAACACGAAAGCAAAGAGGCCCGGCATGGGCACATTTATCGAAGATCAGGGGTGATATCCTGAGGTGAATCCGGATCGGGTTACCCGGGGCTCATGCGCAAAAAAATGTTAAATATTAAGCAGATGAATAGGAAGAAATTTGTAATTGTTTGTTCCTTAGTGATGTTGGCCACGGTTGCCTTTTCCCAGCGAACCGTCCGCAGGCTGACCTTCACAGGGGCCGACAACGGGATCTTTGCAAAAACCGACAGTGTCAGGGTCAGAAACCTCGACCGCTTATGTGATACGACCGTGAAGTGGCCTGATTCCCTGTTTTCATTTGCATTATCCCCATGCTGGGGACCCGGGATCGACGAGTTGAGCGGAGATGCTCAAGCGTTGCAGGTATTTCCGAATATTCCGAATCCTGCCGGGACTGATACGAAAATTACCGTTTTCCAGCCTGGACCGGGGATGCTCAATATCTCCGTTACCTTAACAACAGGTGCACAGGTTGCCGGTCTTCAACAGGAACTGGGGCGCGGATATTATTCCTTTCTTTTCTCGCCGGGACATACCGGGATCTTTATTTTCACTGCTCATGGGCATGCAGGGATGAAAAGCATTAAAATAATTTCAGATGCCCCGGATGTCGCCAAGGCTAACCGCCTGGCCTTCCTGGGGACAATCAATGCACCCCCCGCGTTGAAATCGGCCCGGGCGCACAATAATTTCGTCTGGGATACCTGCAACAACCTTGAATTTACAGGCTATCACGGCACACTTAGCGCCACCATCCTTACGCCTTGCCCCGGGGCTGATACGACCTTGTCGTTTGATTTCACCCATACGGCTCATTCGTGTGCCGTTACATCTGTGCGCTACGGCAAACACGGCTATCATACGGTTGCCATAGGGACCCAATGCTGGTTCCGCGAAAATCTCAACATCGGTACGAAGCTGGATACCAGCCAGATCGCTTCGGACAACGGGATTATTGAAAAGTACTGTTATGATGACCAGGAAAATAATTGTGAGGTCTATGGCGCGCTGTATCCCTGGAATGAAATGATGAAATACACGACAACACCGGGAGCAAGGGGAATTTGCCCGCCCGGCTGGCATGTCCCGACCAATACGGAGATGGCGACCATGCTGGGTTTCCTGGGGCCTGATTCGATTGCCGGTGGAAAACTCAAGGAGGCCCATTACGATCATTGGCTTTCGCCCAATGCCGGGGCCGACAACAGCAGCGGATTTACAGCCCTCGCGGCCGGAATGAGGGACAACGGGATCTCGGCCCAGCTCTGGAAATATACCAGTTTCTGGTCCTCCTATTCCATGGATATGAATAATGGCTGGAGCATAGCCCTTTCCTATTTCACAGCGGGCGTTGGCAGCGGGTTTGCGCTTAAGACCACGGAGTTGTCGGTGCGTTGCATCCACGACTGAGGGGATTGAAAGTTTTTTTATAGTCCTGATCGTATGGGGTATCTGCGATTCTATGTTGTTTTGCTGGTGTTACTTTGCAACGTCAGCTGTTACGGCCAGCGGTACCGGCTCTCCGACAGTACGGTTGACCAGGCCCGACAAGCGTTCTCGGCGCTGGATGCGGTTTTGAAACAGGATAATGGCCGGCTTTGGCGTCATAAAATGGTGGGGCCGGTCTTGCTGATCAACCCGGGAACACGGTTGGCGCTGGCAAACATGCCCGACAAAAAGAGGACACTGGTGCTTCACGGTGATATTTATGCGGGGTTGTTCCCTGAAAACCTTATCATATCTAATTCTGCCGTTGAATGGAATGGCCGGAGGTGGACCATGGTCAGATGGCCCCTGGACCTGACGCAGTCAGAAAAAATAAATGTACTGGTCCATGAATCTTTTCACCGGATCCAGCCTGAGGTTGGGTTTAAGAATCTGGCCGGTGCATCGTGCACCCATCTCGATACAAGGGAGGGGCGGACCTGGTTGAAAATGGAGATTGAAGCGCTGAAGGAGGCGATACGGTCTGATAATCCGGCGCCCCATGTTGCCCATGCGCTGATGTTCAGGAAATACCGGCAACACCTGTTCCCGGGTTCACGTACGAATGAAAACGCCCTCGAAATGAATGAAGGACTCGCCGAGTATACCGGGAATGTCCTGAGCGGATGGAATTTTGAAGCATTTAAACGACATGATGCTTCCCAGCTCGACTGGTTTTATGACCTTAACACCTTTGTCCGCTCTTTTGCCTATTTCACCTTGCCCGTCTACGGTTATTTCATGCAGCAATCCGTTTCAACATGGAACCTGAAAATCAAACAAAAAACAGACCTGACAGGGTTTCTCCTGGCTTTTTTCAATGCCGGTTCTGCGATTCCCTCGTCAAAGGAGGTTATGTCAGTCGGCAAACTTTATAAGGTCGACTCAATAATCGCAATTGAAAACGCAAGGGAATTAATACGATTGGAACAGGTGAAACGGTACCGGGATATGTTCCTGGGCGACAGCGTACTGACCATACAGTCCGTCCACATGGGGGTGGGCTTTTCACCCGGCAACCTGGTGCCGCTCGATTCGCTGGGAACAGTCTATCCCAACCTGAGGATCACCGATGTTTGGGGAATCCTTGAAGTTGACAGTTGCGGTGCGCTGATCAGTTCCGACTGGAAACATGTTTCAGTAGCAGCGCCACGGCGGGTTGCCGACTCCCTGGCTGAGGGCAGGGGATGGAAGCTGAAACCCGCGACAGGCTGGAAACTTCTCAGGGTTAATGGGAGGTATACCCTGGGAAAGCAATAGGAGTCTCCCAGGGAACCAGCCTCCTTCCGGTTCGCCGGGAAGTATCCGTTAACCCATTTCTAACCAGCCAATATTCAGCACCGGACAGTATTTTTATAAGCCAGGAGAACCCTAGCCGATAAATAGACCCTCAATCCTGACTTTGTAACTCCCGTCTTTCATCTTGGTGACGGCATTGACAAGGCCGCTGTGACGCCATTGAAGCATACACCTGCGGGGCATGAACCAGTACCTGCGTCCCAGCTCGATCTTCTCCTTCGAATCCTTGATAATGCCTTCATAACCCTGGGCAACATAATAACCAATGTCGACGAAACCTTCCGACCTGGGCCTGAGAGGACCTGTGACGCACCAGTTGATGACGCCGTTGCGGGGGTCTGAATCGGTAACCACGCCGCAATGGGTGATCGGGCAACCGCACGACATCCCCATCGGGCGACCGATCATGACATCGCCCTTCTTTACATTCAGCTCCTTCACCAGTGCGGGATTATAGGGGAGGATGGTTTCGCGGGGACCGGGTTCATTCTCGAAACAGTCGAGGATGAAGTCAAAATCGCGCTTCAGATGGTCCTTCCATCCCATTTTTTCTCCTACCGACACAGTCTCCTTGCTGTTGATCAGGTCGATTACGTTTTTTACGGAGGTGCCGTTGTGCTTCACATGAATGCACATTTTCAGGGTGGTTTCGGTGTTATCGACAGCCTGGGCAAATTCACCGCAGGTCTTATATCCGCAGGCGCCGCAGTCGAGCTGCGGGAGCAGATTCATTGTTTTGGGCTCTTTTATGGATGCTTCCATGTTGCTTTATTGATGATTATTGTTGAATTTTCTAATACTGTGCTCACTACACTGAAAACTGGCGCCGACGCCTTTGCTTTGCATCAGGCTTGGGTTTCCTGCCGTCAGCCTGCCGGAGGAGGATCTCCGAAACGTTTTTCGAAGATTTTGTTCAATTCCCTGATCGTTGTGCTTGTATGGGTGACAAAAAGGAAGGGAAAAAATGCGTGGATCAGCGATGCAAATACGCATGAAAGTGTTTTCCTGGCAAGCATCAGCGCAAACAGGGTATGCTGCAGGTAGGTCATCTTTACCTGCTGAGGGTGTTGCGTAAAAATATTGGTGTTTTTCATCTTCTTGGTAATTGGGTGCGTTTTTAAACCGAATATATATATGGTTGCATTGACAGGATGAGGGCGCAATGGCGGCTTGGGAATTGTTCTTTTGGTTAAAAAAATCAACGGGTAACCTCATCCCGAATGAATGAGTTTCCCGAGAATATCGATGTAAGACTATTGAACGACCGTTCAAGATTTTCAATGAACCTGTCGATCTCCTCCCCGGTGGTGAACCGCCCCATGCTGACCCTGATCCCGCCCCTGGCCTCGAATGGATTTAACCCGATAGCCTGGAGTACATGGGAGGCGCTGTGGGAACGGTCGTTCGAAGAGCAGGCTGACCCTGCCGAAACGGCAATTCCCGCTTCGTCGAGCAGGAAGAGCAGCCTGATGGTTTCCCCTTCAAAACCATGGAAACTGAAGCTGAAATGGCCCGGCAGGCGCTTCTCTTCATGCCCGTTGAGATAGGCATTGTCGAAGTTTGAAAACAGGAAAGCGGTAAGTTTTTTCCTTAATGAAGTTAAACGCAGGCCCTCCTGTTCCATCTCGGCCATGCATAATTCGGCGGCACGTGCAAAACCCGCGATGGCCGGGATATTCTCGGTGGTGGAACGTAATCCGCCCTCCTGGCCTCCCCCGTGAAGCAGGGGGACGATAGCAGTCCCTTTCCTGATGTACAAGGCGCCCGTACCTTTCGGTCCAAATATCTTATGCGCATTGATGGTAAGCAGGTCGATTGACTGTTGATTCACATCCAGCGGGATTTTACCAAACGACTGGCAGCCATCGGAATGGAAGTAAAGGTTGTGTTCGCGGCAAATCCTTCCGATCTCTGTGACGGGCTGGATGGTCCCGATCTCGTTATTGGCGTGCATCACCGAAACCAGGATCGTTTTTGGGTTGATGGCCTCCTTGAGTGCGGCAAGGTCGACAATGCCTTCAGGGTCAACGGGCAGGTAAGTGATGAAAAATCCCTCATCTTCGAGCCATTTGCAGGTGTTCAGGATGCAATCATGCTCGATGGAGGAGACGATGATGTGCTTCCCCTTGTGCCTGTTTGCATGGGCAATGCCCTTCAGCGCCCAATTGTTGGCTTCTGTTCCTCCCGAAGTGAAAAATATTTCATCCGGGTCAGCGCCGATACAGTTTGCCAGGGTTGCCCTCGAATTTTCGAGGAGTTCCTTTGCCTGCGTCCCGTAGTGATGGAGACTCGACGCGTTGCCGTAAGCCTGTGTGAACAGGGAGTGCATGATTTCCATCACCCGCTCATCCACACAGGTGGTGGCTGCATTGTCAAGGTAGATCCTGGGTTTTGTCATGGGCCTGTTATTCTCCTACGTAAACAAGACCTTCATCAAGCGTGCGGAGCACCCCGAAATGATGTTTTGACCCGATCTCCTTTTTCCCGACACAGATGGTGCAGGTACCCACGGGAGGATTCCCCCTGAGGAACATGGGAAATTCAATATCGGGGGTTTTCAGGATCTGCTTTACGATAGGGTCGATGCCGATGCCGTAAAGGGCGTTGCTTTCAACAACGGTGATCCCTTTTGCCGATTCGAGTACCCTGTAACGGAACACTTCGCGTTCGGCCTGGGAAATGAGATCGATTTTGGTGATGACACTGATGTCGGCAAGGGTAAGCATGGGGCCGATCTTGCGGGGCAGGTTCATGCCGCTGGTAGCCTCCAGCACCACAATCCCCAGGGAGTTTTCCACATAGGGAGAGCAACGCAGGCATAACCCGGCGGTTTCCACGAACAGGTAGCTGGCTCCTGACGCATCGGCCCACTCAACAGCTTCGTCCAGGACCACCACATTGCAATGGTCGGGACACAGTTCGCCGGAATAGATCTTCTTTACAGGGATTCCAAACTCCTTTTGAATAATGGTGTCATCGTCGGCATAGAGCACATCGATCTTCAGATAGGCTGCCTTGATCTGCCTTGCTGCCATCCGTTTGAGCACCTGCCTGATTACCGTGGTTTTCCCGCAGGTGGGCGGCCCGGCAAAAATTACTAATTTCATATGGGAAAGTTAAAAGGTTAATACGCTGAAATTTTCGTTGAAAATTGATTCGGTCAGCTCATCCCCCGAGCGGATGATCGTGCGGAAGTCAAGCATCATGTCGTCGATCTGCTTCATCTTCAGGGCAACCCTCCGTTCCTCGGGACGGGTATGGATCAGTTGCTGCATGGCGCCGTTTTTCATGACAATCCTGAAATCCGACATCAGGGCGATACAGGGGTCGTGGGTGACAAATACGAAGATTTTTTTGTACCGCTTCAGCAATTCCAGCGCCTTGGTGCGGTGAATACCGGCATTTTCAATCTCATCCAGCAGGATGATCGGGGAGTTGCCGATAACCACTGCATCGGCAATCAGCAGCGACCGGGTTTGTCCTCCCGATAACTCGGTCATGGCGATATCTTTCATGATCGGCTCGCCGGTGAGTTCGTTGGCGAAATCCAGGGTCTCGCCGATGATCGATTCAACATCAACCGCGCCCCTTACCGTGGCATGAATCGTCAGGAACTCATCCACGGGCAGGTCACTCAGGAAATTGGTGTGCTGCGAGATCAGGGCTATGGGATGATTCGAGGGATCGAAGATGAAATCTTCGGGCACCGGCGCGTCGTTGATGGTAACCCTGCGGCCCGAGGGGGTGTTTTGGTTGGCAAAAAGTTCAATGTCGTTGATCAGGGTGGTTTTGCCGCAACCGGTCGGCCCGACAATGCTGACAATGTCGCCAACCTCCAGGCTGAATTCGTTTACCTTCTCTTCTGAACCGTCTTTTCCGTATCCGCCGAATACGCTGATTTTATATACATCCATGGTAGAAATTTTTTTATGCAAAAATATACACTATGTTCACCAATTTAATGTACATTTGCCCTTAATATTCGATACCGGAATATTAAATATTTTATACTAAAGCTTTAAATGTTATGGAATTCACCGGAAACCCATACGCTCAGTTTGACTGCAGCAATTGCTTCATCACCAGGCTGGGCATGCTTTCGCTTAGTGAAGAGGAGCGTAAAACAATTTGCGGAAAGGCAACCCAGCTGAGTTTTAAAAAGGGGGAGTCGATCCTCAAACAGGGAGCCAGCTCGACCAGCATCGGGTTCCTGCACAAAGGGATTGTCAAGTTTACCTACCAGAAGGATCCCAAAAAGAATTACATCATGACCGTGGTTTCAGGACCGAAACTGATCGGCCAAGCCAACCTGTTTTTCAAGGAGCGGAATATCTTTTCCATTATCGCGGTGGAGGACTGCGACATCTGTTTCCTCGACAACCGGGATGTGATGGGGGTACTGGAAAACCACGGGAAACTTTTGCTGGCCATCGTGGAACGCTCTTCGGATATGTTCCAGTCGTCGATCTTCAATTTCATCAGCCTTGCGCACAACCATGTGTATGGCCGGATTGCCGACATCCTGGTCTTTCTCTGGGAAACTGTTTACAGGGATTCGGAATACAATTTCACCCTAACGCGGAAGGAGATTGCCGAATTCGCCGCCTGTTCCCACGAAAATGTCATTTCGGTACTGTCCAATTACAACAAGGAGGGGCTGATCAGCTTCGAAGGGAGGAAGATCATCATCCAGGATTTGGATAAGTTAAAGGAAATCAGTAAAAAAGGCTAAAACAGTCGCTATGCTCTCCAAGAAAACAAGATATGCAATGGTTGCACTGACAAGGCTGGCCCGTGAATATGGCAACGGGGCCATCCTGATCAGCGAGTTGGCCAAAAGTGAAATGCTGCCGCAGCGCTTCCTTGAAAACATCCTGCTTGAACTGAAAAAGATGGGTATCCTGGGAAGTAAACTGGGCAAGACCGGGGGCTATTTTTTACTGCGTCACCCGAAGGATGTCAATTTAGCGGAGATTGTCCGCCAGTTTGAAGGACCGATCGCCCTGTTGTCGTGCGTGTCGGAAAAGGCCTACCAGTCATGCGAATTTTGCAAAGATGAAACCGCCTGCAATATCCGTAAGGTGTTTAAGGAGATCAGGGATACCACTTTTGAAAAGCTGGAAAGCGCCACGCTTGAGTCTCTGATCAGAAGAAATGGCGATTTGCCGGTCAACCCGGAACAATCTGTTAAAACTGATATGACGCAGCGCGTGGATGAAAATGAAACCAGTGTCATGGACCGATCGTGACCAGCATTGTTCGCCGATGGCCTTTTATGAAGAGGTCCTGCTGATGGATCCCAACCTGCCTGTCATATATTGCGGGAAGTATTTTAGCTGTTTTCATAAGAAGGTTAGTCGAAGAGCCTGCCGGAGCGATCTGTCAGGCTTTTTTACAGTTGCCCGGTTAAAGTATCGATATTGTTGTAATTTCACCTATTACAAAAATAACCACAGGCAGTTAAGTCTATACAATCGCTTTGCGTCATGCTTTGGCAACGTGCTGACTTTGAGCTGACTGCAAGAAATTAACTTTGATACCTGAACTTGCCATTTTCACAACTTGCATGCAAACCGTGAATGATAATTTATGGCTGTTCGAGGCTTGATTTTTTTTGATTTTTTTTAACTTCTTTTTATTTTTGTTTTCAATACGTTATTAAACAAGAAAAACTAAATATCCTCGTCATGAAAAACAAAATCAACCCC
Source organism: Bacteroidota bacterium (assembly GCA_037133475.1). Taxonomy (GTDB): domain Bacteria; phylum Bacteroidota; class Bacteroidia; order Bacteroidales; family FEN-979; genus CAIVAT01. The sequence goes on along the minus strand of JBAXOB010000015.1, from coordinate 12,368 downwards.
ATTCCCTTTATGGTAAGTCTCCTGGTTTTGACAGGAGTTCTGATAAGTTGTTCCGGCGTGAAGAACAAAGTAACACCGGAGGAGGCGAGATCAATCGCTAAAGAAGCCTATATTTACGGGTTTCCCATGGTAGATGGCTATCGGATTATTTATGCATATTTCATCGACAGCAACAATCCTGAGTTTAAAGCTCCATTTAACCAAATACGTAATATTGCACGGGTCTTTACTCCGGAAGACAAGGCGGTTCAGACGCCTAACTCGGATACGCCATATTCAATGCTGGGTATGGATTTACGAACCGAACCCATTGTTATTACTGTACCTCAGATTGATAAAAACCGGTATTTTTCCATCCAGCTGGTTGATTGCTATACATTCAATTTTGGTTACTTTGGCAGTCGTACCACAGGAAACGATGGGGGCAATTTCATGGTTGCAGGTCCAGGTTGGAATGGTGAAACACCCGCCGGGATCAATAAGGTAATCAGGTCGGAAACGGAATTTGCTTTGGCAGCCTTCAGGACACAACTTTTTAATCCTGCCGACCTTGATAACGTAAAGAAAATCCAGGATGGATATAAAGTTCAGACACTCTCAGCGTTTTTAGGCAAACCTGTTCCCTCCCCGGCGCCAAAGATTGAGTTCCTTAAACCGATATCCGTTGATGATCAAAAAACATCCCTGGCATTCTTTGATGAACTGAACTTCTGGTTACAGTTTTGTCCTGCGAATCCTGCCGAAAAGGAACTCATGGCCCGTTTTGCTAAAATTGGTATTGGTCCCGGTCAGAAATTTGACCCTGAAAAGTTTTCCCCGGAAGTGAAACAAGCGATAGCAGAAGGGATGAAGGATGCATGGAAAGATTTGAAGGATTTCCAGGAGACAAGTATCATGACCGGAAAGGTGACAAGCGGACAATTGTTCGGTACAAGGGAATTTCTGAATAACAACTACCTCTACCGTTATACTGCGGCTGTCCTTGGCATTTTCGGGAATTCCAAACAGGAAGCCATGTATCCCATTTATAAAACGGATGCCTCCGGGCAGATTCTTGATGGTTCAAAAAACCGTTATACCCTTCACTTCAGAGCTGACCAGTTACCCCCGGTCAATGCCTTCTGGTCAGTCACCATGTATGAATTGCCCAAGAGTCTTCTTGTCGCCAATCCGATCAACCGGTACCTTATCAACTCTCCGATGCTTCCGACTATTAAACGTGACAATGACGGTGGAATCACCCTGTATGTCCAGCGTGAATCCCCTGGGAAATTAAAAGAGAACAACTGGCTCCCTGCGCCAAAAGGGCCGTTTATGGCTGTGATGAGGCTCTATTGGCCAAAGGATGAAGCAATCAATGGAACCTGGAAAGAGCCCCCGATGGAACTTGTTAAGTGAAATCAAGAAATTGACGGCAGTGCTCCGGAAACAATTTTTAAGCATGATTTTTTTTAGTCATCATTCAATTTAGTATTAACCTAAACACAAATCAAAATGAAAAAAGTTTGTCTTTTGATAACTATCGCCCTGATTTCGTGTGCATCAGGACTGTTTGCACAAGCCGACCTGCAGGAAACCATCGGGATGATTAAAAAAAACCTTGCCGACAGCAGGGAGAAAATCAAGAATTATGAATGGATTGAAACAACGACTACCTTCATGGATGGTGAGCAGAAATCTTTGAAACAGAATCAATGTTATTACAGTGTCGATGGAAAACTTACCAAAGTTGAAACAGGTGCAACGACCAAAGAAAAAACACCTGGCGGTCTCCGGGGAAAGATTATCGCCAATAAAAAGGCCGAATTGTCAGATTACATGAAAAAAGCCATTGCGAAAATTCAAACTTATTTGCCTCCGAATCCTGATAAGATTCAAAAAATCTATGCGGACGGGAAAGTCTCGATCCAGGTCCTCGAACCTGGTAAAAAGTTTAAACTCAGTTTCCCCGACTATTCTGAGCCTGGAGATTTGCTTGCTCTTTCAATTGATAAGGTAAATCAAAAAATAATTGGTGCATCGGTAAGTACCTCCGTGGATGATCCTAAAGAAAAGGTTGTTTTCAATATCAATTACAACAATCTTCCCGATGGTACGCAATATGCTGGTAATACCACACTTGACGCTCAGGCGAAAAAGCTTAAAATTGTGATTGAGAATTCAGGCTTTAAAAAAGCTGCGGGACATTAATATTACCGCACAACCCGGGTAAGCTGATTTGCCGGTTGTGTGTCGATATTGGAATTGTCCCGGCTGAACAGTAAATCTAACAGGTTTCCTGGCATGGAATGCACCTTTCAATTCAATGGAAAGTCAGTATTTACTGCTGAAGTGGAATTATTCGGATACAAAATCTTATCAGTCATTGTCCAAATGCTTCCATAAATTCCAAAGAAGGAAATGAAAAATATCTGCCTGAAGTGCTGAACACCCGGGTGTGATGAAACTGGTGCCGCCACTCCCGGGTGAAGAAGCCATATATAAGTGGATTAGTTCGGTGTTTGAAGCAGCAGAAAAAGACCCCGAAATAAAGAAGGCTTTGACAGAATCTTTTGTTGCTGCCGACAAGGAAATGATTGCTCCCCTCACGCAATGGAAATTAAACGGTCGCCCGGCTGGGAATGGCTGGAATTCACCGGTAAATAATGCCCAGTGGGGCACCGATTATATTCTGCGCACTGCAACAGCAAAATCTAACATGTATGATAATAAACCGAATGAAACAAAATACATTTATCGTGACATTGACAGCAAGGGAGAGCAATTGAATGGCAAGTATAATTACACCGTTACCTTCCCGAAAGGACAAGAGCCACCTGTAAAAGGTTTTTGGTCGATGACATTATACAACGAACATCATTTGTTTTATCCAAATACGTTAGGCCGCTATTCTCTAGGTACCAAAAGCAAATCATTCATGAAATACAATGCTGATGGTTCGCTTACTTTATACTTTGGTCACAACAGTCCGGGGAAAGATAAAGAAACCAACTGGGTACCTGCACCAGATGGAACTTTCTCCTTATACATTCGTGCATATTGGTCAGGGAAATCTATCCTTGATGGCACCTGGATGCCACCACAGGTGGAAAAGGTGAGATAAGGATACTGGATGTAAGCAGGCTGAGGCGGCCTTCAATAATATAATTATTGAAGTGCTTCGCCTTTAAAATCAATCTTCTATCAAAAGTCTTACGATGCAAATTCTTTTGCCATATCTTAGAGGAGCAGGGAGTTTACTCAAAATAGCCGCCACTTGCTGCTGACAGCCTCTGGCATTTTCCCTGCTTCTTGCCAATCTTAAAGGGCAACCCTATATTCCATATTTATACAAATCTTTGTTTTCAGGGATTGAGATGTGAAATGTAAAATTCCGTTCCCCCCTGGAAATTCCTCTTGATACAAGGTTAACCCCCGGATTTCACTCCTGATCCGATTCGGATCAATGTCTCAATCCAAGAAGTTCAATAAATGACGCTAGCATACTTGTTCTAAATATTTGGACCTTACTTAGTCCCAAAGAGTCCGTACCTTTGCGCTGAGATTTAATGGTGTTTCCAAACCCAGTGCCAACATGTTTAACCGCAAAGTTCTCATCCCCTTGTCAGTTTTTCTGCTGCTCTTTTTTACACCCGGAGCTATACATGCTGCTGATAAGGTCAAGAACATCGTGGTCTTTTTTTCATATAGTTCCACACTGCCTGCGTATCAGAATATTCTGGAAGGATTCAATAGTGCTCGCTCTGTAAATAACGATGAACCTGTAAATTTAATCCTGGAGTATCTGGATATAGGCAGATCGGAAAATGAAGATTATGCGCGGTATCTGATTGACATGTATAACAGAAAATTCAAGGAAATCAAAATAGACCTGTTCGTTGCAATCGGCCCGGGACTAAATGCCCTGCTGTTAAAATATGGAGATGAGGCTTTAAAGTCTGTACCGATGATCAATATGGATGTCGATATTCCTGGCAGAACTCCGTTTCAGGCGCTGAATGTAGAAAACGGAAAGGAGATAATATTAAAATACAAGTTCGGAAATACAATTAAGGAAGCATTGTCCCTGTTTCCCGCCAACAAAAATGTCTATGTAATCGGCGGCAATTCCAGGCTGGATTTGTATTTTATCTCGCTTGTCCGTAAGAGTATCAAGGAATTCGAGCAGTCGTGTACTTTTAACTTCCTTTCGGGATTAAACATCGATTCAACAATTCGGTTTGCCAGGAAAATCCCCGTAAACAGCATCATCATAGTGCCGACATATCTCCAGGATGCCGAAAAAGTTCCCTTTTCAACACCCGAGGTGTTAAGTTTATTATCAAAAAACGCCCACGCGCCCGTGTTCACCATAACGGATTCTTATGTTAAAGGCGAAGGGGGTGTCGGGGGCTATATTCTTTGTTACACCAATGTCGGGAAAGAGATTGGAAGAATGGCAAGGGAAGTGCTTAATGGCAAAAAGGCCAGTGAATTAGTGGTAAATGAAAATAATTTCTACAAGCATGTTTACGACTGGCAGCAGCTCAAGCGATGGCATCTCCAGTATTCAAAACAAATTCCTCCGGGTAGTTTATTTTACAATGAAGATGTATCTCTGTTCGGTTTATATAAATGGTATGTTTTGGGGGTGACGTTATTTCTTCTTACTCAAACATTGTTGATTATCAACCTGTTCAGGCTGAATAAAAAACAAAAAGTGATGTCTGTGAAAATGTTGGAGACTGAATTTATGCATAGGGAGCTGATCCGGGCCGACAGGCTTTCAAAAATGTCAACATTGACTGCATCGCTATCGCACGAACTGTTTCAGCCTCTTGCCGCAATAAGATTCACTGCCCAGGCCGGCAAGCGCTTCATTGAGACAGGAAAGCTTGATATGGCCCGGGCTTCTAAGATGTTTGATAATATTCTTGAAGATGACATCAGGGCTACTGGAATTATTAACAGTGTTAAAAGCCTGATGAAGTCCGAAACCCGGGAAAAAGAAATTGTAAATCTGAATTTGCTTATTCAGGAAACAGTTGATTTGATCAGGACCGATGCAGAAAAACAAAAAATAAGGGTTGTCCTTAGATTTGACAGCGATCCTGTTTGTGTTTTTGGAGACAAAATACAGATCCAGCAGGTATTGATGAATTTTATTAAAAATGCCATGAATGCCATGGAAAAAAGTAATCCTGAAAACAGAATCCTCCAGATTGTCCTGGAATTAAACAGGGAATTGGCAACTGTTTCGGTGTGTGATTCAGGACCAGGGATTGATTCAGTCCTAAAAGAAAAACTATTTAGACCATTTTTTACGACGAAGAAAGACGGGTTCGGGATTGGGTTGACACTCTGCAGGACGATCATAGAAAAACACAATGGCAAAATATGGGCAGAGAATATCCCAGCCGGAGGCAGCCGGTTTTCTTTTAGTCTTCAGTCTGTTAAAAATGAATAAAATGGGTGATACTGTTTTTATTATTGATGATGACATATCAATCAGGAGATCACTCTCTTTTCTGTTAAATGCATATGATTACCATGTTGAGGCTTTTTCAAGTGCCGAGGAGTTCCGAGATACCTATAATGGAACAGGATGTATTATACTTGATATCAACCTTGAGGGTAAATCAGGCCTGGAACTTCAGGACGAACTATTGACACTCGACCTGCACCTGCCGATTATTTTTATAACCAGCAAGGGAAATGTTCATTTAAGTGTGCAGACAATCAGAAAAGGGGCGGTAAATTTTCTTGAAAAACCTTTCAGGGAGGAAGAGTTGTTGAATTCCATTTCAGAAGCTTTTATGTTAAGTCATGAAACAAAGAAGGAAAGAGATAAGGCCAGGAGTGCGAAAAGCCTGATTGAAATGCTCACGCCAAGAGAGACTGAAATTCTAAAATACATCATTACCGGGATGCTTAACAAACAGACTGCCGCTGCACTCAACATTACCGAACATACGGTACAATTGCATAAACTTAGTATCTGCAATAAACTTAGCGTGAAATCAATCCCCGAAATGATAAAAATTGCAAGCAATGCCGGTTTAATTCCTTTTAATCATAATATTTCTTTGTAATTATTTGCAAACCAGTCTTTTTCGCACGTATAGAATAATCATTCTATTTACAACCCCTTTTTTCCGGAGTATCTTTGAATGTTGGGAAAAATCCTTCTCAACAATACCAGGGAAAAAAAATGATCTATGTAATAGATAATGACAATGCGGTAAGGCGTGCATTCGGGTTATTCCTCGAATCGACAGGTGTGGAATATAAATCCTTCGCATCCGCAACTTCATTTTTATTGGAAGTCATACCTACTGCCAGCGATCTGCTTGTACTTGATCTGAACATGCCTGGAATGAGCGGATGTGATCTGCTCAGGAAATTCAGTGAAACCGGTTTATCTATTCCCGTAATCGTTGTGACTGCTTTCGATGACCCCGATAGCCGTGAATATTGCAGGCACTATGGCGTAAAAGCTTACCAGCGAAAACCTGTTGACGGGGAGTCGTTGATCGATTTGATAAAATATAACCTGCCAGAATGAAGATGATACGAATTTCAACTCAAGTTGAAATCAAACCTGAGAGAATGAATACCAAAATGAAAATAAAGACCACGAAAATAAATTTGACGATCTTTCAGCTGAAATGGTTGTCAGTAAATGAATTAAGAATTTAAAACGGGTTACATCAAAGCCTTGATAGAATTTTATTTAGAATTTACCAATTAATCAACAAATCTGAATCTTATGAAAACAAAAATCAAATTGATCTGCACTTTAATCATACTGGCGTTTTTTGCGCTTGGTAATGATGGGCAGGCACAAAGCAAAAAGCCCAACATCCTCATCATAATGGGTGACGACATTGGCTCCTTTAATATCAGTGCTTATAACATGGGCATGATGGGATATAAAACTCCTAATATTGACCGTATAGGCAAAGAAGGGATTCTGTTTACTGACTTTTATGGTCAGCAGAGTTGTACAGCAGGCCGGGCTGCTTTCATAACAGGGCAATCGCCCATCCGAACAGGTCTTTTAAAAGTCGGGTTGCCTGGTGCCAAGGAGGGTATTACCAAACTTGATCCAACCCTTGCGGAAATGCTCAAACCACTGGGTTATTTAAATGGTCAGTTCGGCAAGAACCACCTGGGAGATTTAGACGAACATTTGCCGACAAATCATGGTTTCGATGAGTTTTACGGTAACCTGTACCACCTGAATGCAGAGGAAGAGCCTGAAAATGCTGACTATCCGAAGAACCCGGAGTTTTTGAAACATTTTGGTCCGCGGGGAGTCATCCATAGCACTGCCAATGCGGATGGAACACAAAAAATTGAGGATACCGGCCCTTTGACCAAGAAAAGGATGGAAACCATCGACGAAGAAGTTACCGCACGTACGATAGCATTTATGGATCGTGCCAAGAAAGAGGACAAACCATTCTTTATCTGGTACAATACCACCCGTATGCATGTCATTACCCATCTTAAACCTGAATCGGTTGGTGTCACCGGTCTTGGAGTAGAGGCCGATGGGATGGTTGAACATGACAAGCTGATTGGCCAGTTATTGGATAAGCTGAAAGAACTTGGCTTGGACAACAATACCATTGTGATGTACACAACAGACAATGGAAATGAATTCCTCGCATGGCCGGATGGCGGAACCTCCTATTTCCGCGGAGAAAAAAATTCACAATGGGAAGGCGGCTACAGAATCCCTGCACTTATAAAATGGCCTGGTGTTATTAAACCCGGTGTTATCAACAATGAAATATGTTCGCTTGAAGATATGGTGCCAACCTTAATGGCTGCCGTTGGAGATACAAGTATTAAAGCCGAGTTACTGAAAGGGAAACAGATAGGCAATACAAACTATAAAGTACATCTGGACGGTTACAACTTGTTACCAATGCTTAAAAACGGAGGTGAGTCACCCCGCAAGGAATTCATTTACTGGACCGACGGAGGCAGTGTTGCTGCACTTCGCTATGGAAACTGGAAAGTTACTTTTTTACGCCAGGATTCACACGGGTTGCATACGTGGATAGAGCCCTTTACGGAATTGCGAGCACCCATGATTGTAAACCTGCGCATGGATCCTTTCGAACGTGCCCAGGATGAATCAATTGGATATGGAGATTGGTATTTCACGCACATGTTTGCATTTGCTCCTTCCGCTGCCTATGTTGGTAAGTGGATACAGAGTTTCAGGGATTTTCCCCCACGGATGAAACCCGGTAGTTTCAGTCTTGACCGTGTGATGGAATCAATAACCTATGGATCATCAGGCGGAGGCAAATAATTCACTCCATTAATGAGCATCAGCCATTATTTGAAGTCCGCTGCATTTTAAATGAAAATATTCCGGACATAAATTTCTTTGATTATTACCGTCCCGGAATAATATATGATATAACTTAATAGCCTGTTAAGAGCCTGTCGGGATATGTTGCCAGACGCTTATCAGGATTCAGGGAATCTAATATAACTGTAAAATAAATAAATTTTAAATCTAAAACTGAATATTATGAAATACAAGATGTTATTGCTCGCAACGGTCATGGTTGCCTTCACTTCAGCACTGTTTGCCCAGGAGGATATGAAGGAAACCATCGGCATGATTAAGAAGAACCTTGCAGACAGCAAGGGGAACCTTAAAAAATACGAATGGGTTGAAACCACCACTTTTTATCTCAAAGGCGAAAAAAAATCGGTAAAGCAGAGTCAATGTTATTACGGGGTCGACGGTAAACTGACCAAAGTTGCGACCGGCGCCAGCACTCAGACTAAAACTCCCGGCGGGTTAAAAGGCAAAATAGTTGCCAATAAAAAAGAGGAGATGGCTGATTATGTCAAGGCAGCAGTCGCAAAGGTTCAAACCTACCTGCCTCCTGATGCTGAAAAGATTCAGAAGGTCTACGGTGCCGGTAAACTTTCCGTAAATATCCTGGAACCGGGCAAGAAGTTTAAACTGGGCTTTCCTGATTATAATGAAAAGGGTGACCTCCTGTCCCTTTCCTTCGATAAGACCAGCCAGAAATTAATGGCGGCTGATGTCAGCACCTACGTAGATGACCCGAAACAAACGGTGATTTTTAACGTTACTTACAGCAACCTCCCCGATGGCACTCAGTACCCCGGATCAACAACCCTCGATGCGAAAGCGAAGGAATTAAAGATCGTGATCGAGAATTCAGGATTTAAAAAAGCGGCAGGACATTGAGTAACTTTGACCCCCGGTGAGTTTTATCCCGGCAAAATAAAACAAGTATGATCCAGTATAAACAATTAAATGATTAACATGAAAAAGTATATTTTTATCATCGTATCATTATTTATCACATCCTTTGCCTATACCCAGTCCAACAAAGAAGAAATAGACCTTGTGCAGGCCGCGTTCGGAATGGATAAAAAGGCTGCGGTTGCCGATTTTGTAAAACCTTCAGCAGCCCAGAAAGATGCCTTCTGGAAATTGTATGATGAATATGAAACTCAGCGCAAGGCTCTCGGGAAAGAAAGGATCGAACTATTAAAACAATATGCAGATCACTACCAGGATATGACCGGCATCCAGGCTGATGCCTGGACGACAAAGGCTATTGCACTCCAGAAAAAAACTGATAATCTTATCAATACCTATTACGGTAAGGTTAAGCTTGTTACAAATGGACTCGTCGCCACGCAGTTTTATCAGATCGAGTACTTCATTTTAACAGGTATCAGGATGGAAATGCTTAAACGCGTGCCTTTCGTGCAAAATAAACCATAAATTCCAATAATGAAGATAAACACCAACGGCAGCAAGTGTTGACCGTTGGTGTTTTTTTAAATTACATGACCATGAAGATTAATGGGTTACTGCTTTTAACGGCAGCAGTTATTTGCAGTTTTGGTCATCTGAAGAGCCAAACGACCGAAAACAGGGCGAAGGTAAAAACCTTCACAATATTAAACACCAACGACCTTCATTCGAGCTTTATCGGGATGGGCCCTTCATCGGATTACACCCCTTTCGAACTGAACAATGACAAAACCGTTGGCGGCTATGCGCGCCTGGCCGGATTGATCCATCAGAAGAAAAAACTTCATAAAACTCAGGGGGCGTTGCTTATCCTTGATGCCGGGGATTACAGCATGGGAACGCCATTCGGGGCTGCAACCCGGGAAATTGGCGGCGAACTGCAGATAATGGCCAAAATGGGGTTTGATGCAACAACATTTGGTAATCATGAATTCGACCTGGGTCCCAAAGGACTGGGTGAAGAAATATCAGTTGCCGCCAGGTCTGGATTTGTTGTGCCTGTTCTTGCATCCAATACTGATTTAGGTGCAAATGATACGACCCTTGTTGGGTTGCAAAAAATGGCAAAAGATGGATTCATCCTGCCCTATAAAGTAATTGACCGTGGTGGAATTCGTTTTGGACTCTTCGGCCTGCTTGGAAAAGAGGCAACTTTTTATACAGGTGGAGCCGGTGCCGTCAAGTTTGCAGATGCGGTTGAAACAGCAAGGAAGATCGTGAAAGTACTTCGCGACAGCTTAAAAGTTGATGTTGTAATCTGCCTGAGTCATGGCGGGGTGGAAAAGGATGCCGTTGGAAAATATACAAAAGGCGACGACATTCATGTGGCTGAAGCTGTTCCCGGTATTGATATCGTAATCGGGGGACACAGCCATACTGCCCTCAAGGATGCGATCGTACTTAAAAACCATTCGATAGTAGTTCAAACCGGAAAAGAAGGTGAAAATCTGGGGGAACTGGTTGTGTCGTTTGACGGAAAAACAACCAACCTCGTTTCCTGGAAATTGAATCCTGTTAACGACGCCATTAAAGGCGATAAAGATATAGCGGACGCGATCAATAAACTCAAGCCAGCTGCCACCAAAGCTGTTTTTTCTTCACGCGGATACAGCATTGACCAACCTTTGGCCATCGTACCAAAGGATTTGCCGAATACCTTTACTGATATTGCTGCGGGTACCTTCCTCGCAAACCTGGTAACCGATGCTTTTCGCCAGGCAACACATGCTGATATTGGCTTAACGGCCAATGGCATGATGCGTGCCGGATTGAAAAGGGGGAAAACAGGCATTCAGACCGTTTATGACCTTTTCGCTGTTGCACCGCTCGGATCAGGTATTGTTGACCCGACTGCAGGTAGTGCTTTGGTGACGGCTTACTTCACTGGAAAAGAAATTAAAAACATTCTTGAATTTATCATTATTGATAACCCGGCACACCCGGGCGAGTTTTTCCCCCGTTCTTCAGGAATGAAGTTCACTTATAATACCAGCAGGTCAAAGTTCGATGCCATAACAGCTATTGAAATTGGCGATTATGATCATGGTTATAAATCGATCGATATTTCCGGAAAAGACGAAAAATTGTACAGTTTAACCACCCCAATTTATTTGGGAATGATCATAGCTGCAATTCCAAAATATTCAAAAGATCAGCTTCCATTGGTGCCAAAAAACGCAAAAGGGGAACCTTTAAAGACAAAGGTTGAAGCGCTGGAAATGCCTAAGGATAATGCAGCTGAGATGTTAGCTCCAAAGGGAATAGAAATGGATAGGGTTGAAACCGCTTTGGCAACTAATCAAATGACCGAAATCAAAGAATGGCAGGCCATCATGGATTACCTTTGTAAACTTCCTGTAAAAAAGGGGGCTAAGTTGCCCGTTGTACCTGTTGACAAACGTGCAGCCGAAGTACGGGCAATTAAACAGAACTAATCGTATATAAATATACTGAACCATTGAAGCGGGCTTTGACGATTGTCGTAGCCCTCAATGCAGATCTCCCAATCCAAACTTTCAGAACCTGAAATAGCCCAAGCCTGGGTTAAGAGTACCATTAAGCTTTGGCGGAAAAACCTGGCCCGAATGAAAATCGGTCATAATTCCTCCGGGGCCCTCAACTGGAGTTTCAAGTATAAAGTCATCGCCGGTGCCGTTAGAAATGTGGACCGGATCGAATTTGCTTTCACCTGTTACGGGAAGTACCCTTCCATTGGGGTGAGAGGAACCAAGCCAGGGATCCCGGTGATCCGCGGTCCTATATCGAAATCTACCGGTAAAAAAAGGAGGCCGTTAAGCCTCCTTCGTTGTCAGCCAGGGGCTTGAACACTTTTGCTATAACGCCCATTTATCTAGGGATTACGAAGATTTATATTGTCGCTGTATCAGATTTGTGTTATGCAATCCGTCAGCAAAGATTTCACCCTTCCCTCCATTTTCCCGACGAGATCTTTTAATATATTTGTAAAAGAGATCTTGAAATTTGTTGATCATAGAAATTGAATGAAATGACCAAAGAAACAGCTATTAAGTTATTCAACCAAAAGCAGGTACGATGCCAT
>JBAXOB010000014.1:0-89514 GCA_037133475.1 Bacteroidota bacterium | reverse complement strand
GAGCAGGACAGCATCGACATTGTACGGATGAAGGAGATCCTGGTGAAGATGGTGGAGAAGATCGCGTTCGAATTGCGCGACCAGCAGAAACTGACCTCCTGTGTGACGGTAAAGATCCGCTATTCGAATTTCGACACCCACACACTCCAGCAGCATGTACCCTACACCGCCTTCGACCACCAGCTCATCCCTGTGGTGAAGGATCTCTTCGAACGGATCTACCAGCGCCGTATGCTCATTCGCCTTATTGGCGTACGCTTCAGCAACCTTGTTTCCGGGAATCCCCAGCTTAACATGTTCGATGATAATGTGGAGATGGTCAGCCTCTACCAGGCCCTCGACCGGATCAGGCGGAAATACGGGCAGAAGAGCGTAAGAAGGGGAGTGGCGATCCAGGGCAGTGAGGCTGCGATACCGTGAGAACCGGGGGCAGGGGCAGGGCTGCTCAGGCGGCGCCGGGAGTTGCCTTCCGGTTATGGAAAAACAGGTATAGGGCCACCATCGCCAGGAGAAAATTGCTGACCCCCATGAGCCCAGATTCCATAATGGTATGGGAGAGGGATTTGCCCAGCAGGTCGTCGGAGTTGGCGCCATAAACCAGCAGGAGTACCACCAGGACCGGGATCACCCGGTATAACCTCTGTGAGGAGATATAGAAAATCATAAAAATAATGACCGGCGAGGCGAACATCATCAACACCCAGTCGGTCCTGATCAGATTCGGCAGCAGCGCGAGAATCAGGAACCATTCGAAGGTAAAGTCCCTGCCGGCCATCCCGGCTGTTACCCCTTCCTGTTTTTCCAGGCGTATGTTGCGGACGATAAAGCCGGTTATCAGGAGGAGGAAAAGTGAAAAAATCAGGATGGCGCCCCAGCCAGGCCACGATGGAAACAGATTATGCAGGAAATAATCGATGGAGGTCTTGCCCGGGTACTCCCCGCCATGCGTCAGGACCGAGTTTATCCACTCCCGGTACAGATGAACGCTTTTCTGCGGGCCGGAAAAGAGGAATGGCAGCAGGAGCCCCACGGCCCCCGTTATGCATAGCCATGCCAGCGCCCGCCAGCGTCTTCGGAAAACAAGCGGGATCACCAGGAGCAGCAGGTAGGGTTTGGCAAGGACCACGAGCCCCAGCAGGATACCCCCGCGAAGATCCCTGGCGGTGAGCATATCCCGCAGGGCCAGGCAACTCAGCATCAGCAGGATGATATTGATGTTCCCCAGGTACAACTCACGGTTAACATGCATCATGATACAACCGAACGAGAGAGCAAGAAGCCATAATTCATATTTTACCCTGTTTCCCAGGAGGTATCGGGTAACCAGCCTGGAGAGAAGGAGCATGGCATACCCGTAGGCTGTTCCCAAAACCAGGAAATGAATCGTTGCCGCAACTTTATAAGGCAACAGGGTGTAAGGCATGAAAAAAAAGAGGATGGCAGGAGTGTATTTGTAATATCCCGAACCGCTGAAAAATGAAACCAGGTAAACAGGGCTGCCGGTAATATAGTTGGCTGCCGCTGAGTAATACACGATGAAGTCGGCAAGCAGGAACCGGTTGTTGACCATATTCAATATAAGCGTGAGCAGGCAGATTGCCGCTACAAATAGGGTAAACCCATTAAAATAGTCTGTTTTTTTCATGCTAAATAACCAACCTTATTTTGTTCTGAGCTCGTAAACATACCAGAAACTGGTGCGATCCATCCAATGATTAATGTTGAAATGACTTACCCACTGCGGGTATGTGGCAAAAACCAGCAAATGGTTGAATCTTGCATCTTCCGGGGGAAGCGGTTTCGTGGTAACCACCAGGCTGACCGTATCCTTCGACGGAACGATCTGCCGCAACGAATCAACATGGGTTAACAGCAGGCTATTCCTTTTGTAGAAATGAACGTCGACCTTTGCCCTGTGATACGGATTATCATCGGTGAAATAAAACCTGACCGGTGTCGTGTAGGTGTTCCAAAGTTGCCGGTACAAGGCAATCTGATCGTCGGCCGGCCTGAAAATCAGGATCACCAGCATGACCATGTTGAGATACCAGAAAATCTTTATGCAAACTGCTGTTGCACGTTTATACAGGAGGGCCTCCCCCGATTTCTTCAATACAACCTCGGCCGACCTGATAATCAGGACAGGCAGGAAACCAATGATGGGGAACAGAAACCTGATCTCCTTATGCGGGATCAGGAAATGAGCGACTAAAAAGGGGACGATCGTCCAGGTAAGAAGATCCTTCGGGTAATACAAGATATAGAGGAAAACAGCCAGGATATAGACCAGGCTGAGCGGGGGGAAGGCATTCAGGAAAGTTTGTTCAATATAGTACCACCATGGACTAACCCCGAAACCGGCCGCTTTATCAAAGAGTATGTTTTGCTGGAAATAATTCCACGATGTGAGCACCCATTCTTCGTAATACCACCTGTCGATCAATACTCCGAAGGCAACCGCAACAAGGATCCCTGCACAGAAAAGAAACAGGTTCCGAAACCCGGCTTTGCTGATAAAGGCAAGCCATGCCGCAAAGCCGATGATCATAAAGGCAACCTGGTACCGGGTGATGAAGGCGATGCCCAGGATGATCCCGGTCATCAGGTAATCGAACGGCTTTAGCTTCTCCCTGAGGAGGAACCAGGCAATTCCGACCAGGAATATCCTGCCGGCAAAGGTTTCAGAGGAAAACCTGACGCTGTTGTAGGGCACAAACCAAAGGAAAAAAGAGAGCAACAGGAATCCGATCAACATTTTCCGGTTCGAAATCCCGGGCGCATAGGCACGGATGATCATGTGAATGCTTACCAGCGTGACCGTCATCGAAAACAGCCGGATGAACAGGGCCACCAGGAATGGATTGGTGATCCCGGTCCATGATACGGATTTGTATATAAGGGTAACGATGAGGGGCTGCAGGGCCGGTCTCATCATACATTTATATTCCCACGGGAGATTTGCCTTTTCAGTCAGGCCAAGTTTCAGCCCTGCAAATTCAATTACCTGGAAATGCTCGTCAAAATGGTTGTACCCGACAGAAAACCAGGCTGTCAGTAAAAACACCAGCATCCCCAGAAGGTAAATCCGTTTTACAGTAATGCCATGCTCCCTCAACATAAGCTGTTTTTTTGAAGACGTTCCCCTTTCCGTCAGTTGTGCAAAGATAGTTTTTATGTTTTTGTGATAACTGTGGTTGGTTGCCGGGGTTGGCCTCTTTTTATTTGCGTTCAGATCAGAGTCCGAAAATTCTTAAATAAGCCCCGGCGACCATTTGATCAAGCGTATCATAAAACTGCAGGAGCTCCCGTGAACCGGGGGCTGTGTTTCGCCATGATTTCATCCGGGCGTTGGTTTCTGTGAAAACCTGTGCCTCAACAGGTGCAAGCTGCTGCATAATACCCGTGCCCCTGCTGTTGTAGAGGACCGGCAGGTTGAGGTAATTGTCGCCATGCCCCCGTTTGATGGGAAAGCACTGCTCCTTTAATTTTAATGCCTTGTCGCACAACGGTGCATTGCCATGGCTCCCGGCCTTCAGCAGTGAGGGCAGCAGGTGACTGTCGTTAAACCAAACCGGGTAGACCACCGAGCACAGCGGGAACCCGAGCAAACTCCACATGGTCATCATTGCGGGGGACTCCCCTTTTTTGATCCCCTGCACCACCACGGAAGCAGCGGTGGAATTCCTGGGGATGAAATCGGTAAACCAGACAAATTTATCCTTTGCCGTTGTCCCGATTTGTTTGAGATCGGTGTCGGTCAGCGAATGGCAAAGGCTTCGGGCTGCATCCTGCAGGATAAATTCCGGTGTGAGATTGCCCGCCGCGGATGCCTGATAAAATAGTTTTTCGGCTGTCAGGTAACGGATGTATCCCTGTCCCTGGTCAGGTTGCCCGGTAAACGAATAGTTGGTGCGGATCAAATACCCCATGGGGGCTGCAACGGGATCATTCACATCGATTTTGAAATAGCCGCGGTTGGATGTTTCGAAATAGGCGCCGTTTCCCTGGGCATCGATCACCCCGAAGTTGGCTTCCAGCCCGTAAGGTTTGGAAAGATGCTTCAGCAGCTCCTCAAAATCTGCCACTGTGGCGCATTGCTGAAGCGCCTTTTTCATCACCCTCCCCTCGTTGACGCCTGCATCCGACTCCTCCTTCGGATTGAGATTGTAGGACACTGAATTCATAATGGCAAACCCGGCTGTATTCATCCCGACCCAGACCTCCCCGCCCAGTGAATCCTTCGAATTTACAAGGCCAATGTAATCATACTTCCCGTCGGAAAAATACATCAGCTTGTTGTCCAGGTCCTGTGTGTCGCGGTTTTTCCACAGGAGCGGGCGCCCGTCCGCTGTGAATTTCCCGGAGATAATGGCAGTTGTACAAGCAGGTGATTGAAGAATGATCAATACCAAAACACCACACAACATAAGATTCTTTTTCATAGCATTCTATTTGTTTTTTCAGGCTGCCCGGAATACCTGCAAATGATCAATCACGGGTTGCATGAATATAGTTCTGAAGATTTTTCCTCCTGGCAATCTTAACAGGTTTATTTGGTTACCGTTGGCGGATACTTTTCTGGCCGCCATCCGGGTTTAAACGGATTTCTTTGGTGAAGTTGAAATGTCACAACGTTGACCGGGACGAAATTAATCAAAATTGAATTTGATTTTCAATTTTTCAACAGCCCGTCGCCGCTCTCTTTTCTCAAACCCGGGGGATTAAAAAGAATTACCATGGGTCGTGAGATCGGGATGTTGTAGAATATTAGCGTAATAAGACTAATCGTGTTAATATTAGCATAAAAAGGCTAATAATATCAATATTAGCATAAAATAGCTAAAGATGGCAATATTAGCATGAAATAGCTAAGTATAGCAGGGTTCGTGAAGAAAACGCTTTACAGGGGGATTTTTAATACAAGAACGGCGGTTGCGGCAGCCAGTGCCACGCTGATCAGGGTTCCGACAAGCAGGTATTCGGTTTTCTCTTCCGGCCGTTCTTTCTCATTGAAGCGGAGCAGCGATTTGGCGGCGATCAGCAGACCTATGGCTTCGAATTTCCCGTTGAGTACAAAGTAAAAGATCAGAAATCGTTCAATAATACCGATCAGCATGCCGGCTTTATCCAGGCTGGAGGAGCCCGCTTTAAGACCTGGAAGCTGTTTCCGCCAGCGGTCGGTAAGCATGGCTACGAGCATGCCGGAGGGCGCGGTAAGAAACAACAGCGCGGTGACATACAACCACACCTGCGGATCGCCGTAAAGCCTGATGATAAGGGGAAAGTCCCATGCCAGCCGGGTAAACACCGACCAGCATAATGTAAGAATCATAAGATGCATCAATTGGTCGGCAACAAATACGGCTGTGGTCTGTTTAAGAAATGATTTGATCCCGTCGAGAAAAATGTGGCTGAGTGCAATGATCATTCCCACGAACCACAGGCCGGGGCCGCAAACCACAACCACCGTCAAACCTGTTATCAACCCGTGCAAGTATAACTGCCAGGCACGGAAATGGAGGCGGTTCCGGGATCTGACCCATCCGGATGACTGGAAAAAAAAGTCGCTAAGCAGGTGTGCTGCAACAAGTTTCAATAATAAATCAAATTGCATAGTGGCTGTTTTGTTGAATGAGCGCCCTGTATAAAGTGTTGATTGTCTTTAAGTTTTCCCACGAAAGGGCGCTGACCTGCCGGTTGATGGTTGGCATGCTTTTCCCGTGGAGCCTGGCAATTTCTTTTTGGGGATAATCGTGCAGCAGGTCCGACAGCACCCCTGCCTGCTTATAGGTCAACCGGCGGAAAAGGAAATCCATGAAGAGCCCGATGGCAGTGAATCCTGGCTGCCCGGGGTTCGGCTCCTTTTCTGATACGATAATTTTAAACCATTGCCGCTCCTGCACCATTTTGTCAAATGCCCTGCCTGTATTGACAAACAGGTCATCTTTTACAAAGGTAAAGTCGGTGATTTCAGGGGCCGCATAACCCAGCCCCAGGCAAATCCGGATGTCGGGTTTCTGACGGTTGAATTTTCTCACCGCCGAACGGATCTGCATAACCAGATCAAGCGATTTAAGGGGATCCCGCTGCATCGCCTGGAAGGAATCAAAGCGGCTGAAACTGAAAATGCACTGCCCGGCAGTTAGAATCTGCCTGATTTCATCCGCGAGGCGCTCCATCTCCTTACTTGAAAACAACTGCGTTGAATTGGCAATATCTGCCGTAATGTAGGAAGCTGAAATCATGATGCTGGTTATTATTTACAAGATTGATTTATGGCAAGAGCCAAAAATAAGCATAAAAGGGCTAATTACAAAATATCGGAATTCATGGCAGTGAACCTGCCCGTTTTTGGAAGGCAAAAGGATGATGTAACCTGTCATTTTTCATCCAAAATGCAAAAATAATGATTATATTGTAATCCGGATAGTGATTAGAATATGATCAAAAAGTTGTATTGCTGTTTCACTGTCTTGCCATTTTGCCATGTATCTCTCTTCCCATTCATACTATTCGCTCCGCTACGGGACCATCTCTGTTGAGAACCTCGTGGAGGAGGCTGTGCGGTGCGGGGTGGATACCCTAGCGCTTACCGACATCAACAACTCCACGGGTATCATGGATTTTGTGGCGGCCTGCAAGGCGAAGGGGATCAGGCCTGTGGGGGGGATTGAGTTTCGCAGGGGGGATGAATATCTCTATACCGGTTTGGCGAAAGATAATGAAGGATTTCGCGAGGTGAATGAATTCCTTAGCTTTCATAATCTGAATAACCAGCCGCTGCCCGACCGGCCGCCCGGGCTGGAGCATGTGTTCTGGATTTGTCCCTGGCATGTCGCGGCCGCGCAGGGCCGGCCCCCGCGGGTTACGCACCACGGGCTGATCGGCATCCGCCCGTCCGACCTCAGTCCGCTGATGCTGTCGCGTCACCGTGACCTTATTCCCAGGATGGTGCTCCTGGCGCCGGTGACCTTCCGCAACCGGCAGGAATACGAACTGCACTGCAACTTCCGTGCGGTTGACCATAACGTGCTGCTGAGCAGGCTGGAGCCCCGGCAGATTGCCGCTCCTGACGAGATCATGCTGCCGGTTGCAGAGCTCCGGGCGGTTTGCCGCGATTTCCCGGAGATTATCCGGAATACGGAGAAGATCATGGAGGCCTGTTCCATCGATTTTGACTTCAAGGCCTGCAAGAACAAGCAAACCTATACGGGCAGCCGTTACGACGATCTCATCCTCCTGGAGAAGCTGGCCATGGACGGGCTTCAGTACAGGTATGGCAAGGGGCATAGCGAGGCCCGGCGGCGTATCCGTCATGAACTGGAGATTATTGATAAGATGGGTTTTGCCTCCTATTTTCTGATCACATGGGATATTATCCGGTACTCCATGTCGCGGGGTTATTACCATGTAGGCAGGGGGAGCGGCGCCAACAGCATTGTGGCCTATTGCCTGCGAATTACCGATGTCGATCCCATCGAGCTCGACCTCTATTTTGAACGGTTCATCAACCCCAAGCGCACCTCGCCGCCCGATTTCGATATCGACTATTCCTGGAAGGAGCGCGACGAGGTGCTCGACTATATTTTCAAGCGTTACGGTCATGAACATACCGCCCTGCTCGGCGCCATGTCAACCTTCAGGGATAAATCGATCTGCAGGGAACTGGGGAAGGTGCACGGACTGCCGAAGCAGGAGATCGATGCCTATCTGAAGAATCCGGAGGAGGCGGTAAATCAGAACAAGATTATCAGGAAGATCAATGAACTGGGGGAGATGATGGCCGATTTTCCCAACCTGCGGAGTATTCATGCCGGCGGGGTGCTGATCTCGGAAGAGTCCATCACCTGCTATACGGCGCTTGACCTGCCCCCGAAGGGGTTCCCGACCACCCAGTTCGACATGTACGTGGCCGAGGACATCGGTTTTGAGAAGCTCGATATCCTGAGCCAGCGGGGAATCGGCCATATCTATGAGGCGGCGGAAATCGTGAAAAGGAACAGGGGGGTCAGTGTCGATGTTCACCAGGTTGGCGCCTTCAAGGAGGATGAGAAGGTGAAGGAGCTGCTCCGCAACGCCAGGACCATCGGGTGCTTTTACGTGGAGAGCCCGGCCATGCGGGGGTTGCTGAAAAAACTGAATTGCGACAACTACCGCACGCTGGTGGCGGCCAGTTCGATCATCCGGCCCGGCGTGGCGCGCTCGGGGATGATGAAGGAGTACATCTTCAGGTTTCACCATCCCGATAAGTTCAAATACCTGCATCCCGTGATGGAGGAGCAGCTAAAGGAGACCTACGGGGTTATGGTTTACCAGGAGGATGTGCTGAAGATCTGTCACCACTTTGCCGGCCTCGACCTGGCTGATGCCGATGTGATCCGCAGGGCGATGAGCGGGAAGTACCGATCGAAGAAGGAGTTGCAGCGTATCATCGACAAATTCTTCGAAAACTGCCGGATCGCGGGTTATCCCGAAGAGGTGACAAAGGAGGTGTGGCGGCAGATCGAATCCTTTGCCGGCTATTCCTTTTCAAAGGCACATTCAGCCTCCTATGCCGTGGAAAGCTACCAGAGCCTTTACCTGAAAGCCCATTACCCGCTGGAGTTTATCACGGGAGTCATCAACAATTTCGGAGGCTTTTACTCCTCCTGGGTCTATTTCAATGAAGCCAGGATCTCGGGAGCAAACCTGCATGTGCCCTGCGTAAACCGGAGTGAATATAAGACCTGTATCAGGGGGAACGATATCTACCTGGGATTTATCCATGTGGCCAACCTGGAGGCTGCCATGGCAAAGTCGATTGTTAAATTGCGCATTCCTGATTCCGGGCAGCCTGCCGAAATTCCCTATGCGGGCCTGGAGGATTTTATCGGGCGGGTGCCGGTCACCCTCGACCAGCTCATCATCCTGATCCGGGCCGGGGCCTTCCGCTTTACCGGCAAACCCAAGGCGTCGCTGCTATGGGAGGCCCATATGCTCCTGGGAAGAAACCAGCCGGCAGCCGGCCAGAAGAACGGGGAATCCACGGTGGCGGCAGGATTCAGCGCTTCGGGAAATGACGATACCGACAATCAGCTCACGGTCCAGGCGTCGATGTTCAGCGCCCTGCCGGTGAAACGCTTCGAACTCCCCCTCCTGGAGCAGAATATCCTTACCGATGTGTACGACGAGATAGAACTGCTCGGCTTCCCGATAACCTACAGCTATTTCGACCTGCTGGAAACAAAATTCCGGGGCGACATCCTGGCCCACGAAATGGCGGGCTGCGTGGGAAAGACTGTCCGCATGCTGGGATTGCTGGTGACGATCAAATATGTCAGGACGATCAAAAAGGAGTGGATGCATTTCGGCACCTTTATCGATGTTAACGGCCGTTTTTTCGATACCGTTCATTTCCCGAAGGCGGTCACGCAGTACCCGTTCCGGGGCGACGGGGTATATCTTGTCAAGGGGAAAATCGTGGAGGAGTTCGGCTTTCCCAGCATGAATGTCGACCAGATGGCGAAGATGCCGCTGAAAGCCGATCCGAGAGGGTAGCGAAGGCTATTCTATTTCAATGTCGTACTTGTCCAGAAGTCCTGCAATCCCGGCCCGGGAAAATTTTGCCTTTTTTATCCTGTTTTTCTCAGGATCGATGGAGTAAAGATAGGAACTTCGCAGGTCTGCCTTTTCGAGTACCGAATTCTCAAAAGTGGCCCTGGAGAGGTCGCAGTCATCAAAAACAGCAGCGGTTAAATCGGCCTGTGTGAAATCGGTCTCCCGAAGAGTGCAGTGTTTAAAATGAGTTTGTTTAAGCTTCATTTTAAAAAAGGAGGAGAGGTTCAGGTTGCAACCGTCAAACCCGGCGGAAAAGAGAAATTCAGTGCAGTTTTCAAAGCGGAGCCCTAATAGTTTACACCCGTTGAACTGCGCATCCCTGAAAGAGGTTTTGTGCAGCTTTGCCATGCTCAGGTTGCAGTCGGAAAAGCGGCACCCTGTAAATTTGATGGCCGATAAATCGGTATTTGAAAAGTCACAATTTTTAAAATCGCAGTTTTCATAATCACCCTTTTCCATGGTAATGCGGGTGAAATCTGTTTTATCATAGCGTTTGTCGCAGATATAGGCAGGATTGGTCATGTAAATCAAGCATATTTTAGTTTGAATTTTCCTGAACGGGACTCTGTTCCCAATGGTACAGACCCAACTGGTAAGAATAAATTACCGGCAGTATGCCAGGTGGATTTTTTAGCTAAGATACAATGATCGGGAATAAAATCTGACGAAATGACGAAATTCAGGTAATACTTTCATCCCCGCGCGTGCATTCCGAACGGGAGGTGATTCATTGCTTTTTGTTTTTTCCCTGCATGGGAATTTTTCCCTCTGAATGGTAAACCGGCGATGCGAAGCGTGATGGTATAATACAAATAAAATGAACGGGTTACGGAAACCGGCATGTAAAAATATTTTACACCATAATGATTATCTCTTTATGTTATGGCCTGTTTTTTCATATAGGCTATTAAGGATATGGGTTATTAGTTAGGAATCACGTGAACTGTTTGTGAATAACTAGTTAGAAATTTACTTTACTTACATCTTCTTTTTTATAATTTTGCACCATTACAAGTAGGTGTATAATAATTTTCCACCTTGAATCAGCTGGGTTGCATCAAATGGCAGTTGCCGCCCGGGGACTGAAAACCAGAAAAATGGAGAGGGGAATCACAGTGGAAAAAACAATAAAGAAAAATGTTCTATGCAAAAATTAAACTGTAAGTCTGCGACAGAATAATTTCCGGGAGACACAAAACACCGGGAGATGCTTTCTGTTAAAGCGGATTCCTGGTTATCTGTTCCTGGTAAAAGAATTCTAAAGCAACTAACCAACCGCCTTAAAATCTGACAGGAATCAGAAATGTGCACCTCCCGGTGCATAGGACAATACATCGTTAATCAATCCCATCTGGCGTAGTTTTTCGAGCAGCACCTCTTTTCTGAGGGGCTTTGACAGGTACCAGTCGCATCCTCCATCAAGCGCCTTGGTTTCATCGCCGCTCATGGCATAGGCGGTGACAGCAATGATCGGGATTTCCGGGTTCATCAGTTTGATAAGGCGGGTGGCCTCCATGCCATCCATAACCGGCATCTTAAGGTCCATCAGGATAAAATCGATCTGTTGGTTGTTGCGGCATACTTCTACTGCTTCCATGCCATTCCAGACATGGATTAACCCGACGTTGAACTTCTGCAGGATGATTTCCAGCAGCAGGAAGTTGTCGTACTCATCATCAGCCACGAGTATTGTCTTTGGTCGAACCGGATGAGACCGGTCGGCCGGTGTTACTGGGATACCGGGAATGGGTTGCTTTTCCGGTTGCCGGTATGGAATTGTAAACCAGAAGGTAGAACCAGAGCCAGGTTCCGACTGCATCCAGACTTTGCCATTAAGCATCGTAACATATGCCTTACAGATGGCAAGTCCCAGGCCGGTTCCTTCATACATCCGGTTACCGCTGGGTTTGGATTTCCAGAACTTTTCGAAAACATGGGGCTTATCCTCTGAAGCGATGCCAATTCCTGAATCTTTTACAAAGAAGGTCAGCGTTGTGTCATCCAGGTTGCAGCCAAATTCAACATTGCCTTTGGTTGTGAATTTCAGGGAATTGCCGATAAGGTTCGTCAGTACCTGGCGGATCTTGTATTCATCGGAAATGATCATCGACTGCTCCCTGGTAATGCCCGGGCGGTAGTTGAAACAGATTTCGAAGGTTACAACGCGCGCCTGGAAGGTGATAAACACCTCGTTCATCAGGTCAAGCAGGTCAAACTGGCTTTCGCGTACAACCTCCTGGCCTGTTTCAAGCATGGCCATGCTGATGATGTCATTGATCACGTTAACCAGCCTTTCCCCGCTATGATTAATGATTCTCAGGTAATAATCCTGGTCGGCAGGGGTTGTGGCCGAATCCTTGAGCAGGTTGCTGAAACCCATGAGTGCGTTGAGCGGCGTGCGCACTTCATGGGAGATGTTATTCAGGAAGGCAGTCTTAAGACGGTCGCTCTCCTCTGCCTTTTCCTTGGCTGCCAGGAGCTCCGCTTCATTCTTTTTCCGGCTGGAGATATCCACCAGGATGCAGTGGGTGCGAACGAAATTTCCCTGGTTATTGGTCTGGGTTCTCCCGTCAAGCAGGGCGGTTATAATCTCTCCGCCTTTACTGACTAGGGGAACCTCTGCCCGGATCGATCCCTCGGTAACCAAACAATTGAAGTTGCCGGGGAACTGATCACGGTGCTTCTGATCCCAATAATTGCCGAAGGAGGTTCCCATCATCTCCTGTGCCTCATATCCCAGCATGTCACACAATGCCTGGTTCATGTCAATGTAATTGCCATCCTTGTCGAGCGACTGGTAGGCCATGGGAGCGTTTTCAAACAGTTCCCTGAACCGGATCTCGCTTTTGCGGAGGGCCTCCTCGGCATTTTTCTGGATGGTGATGTCATGGGTAAACCCCAGAAACCGGTCGTCTCCCAATTTTACGGATTTTACGATCCAGACTCCCCTCTTGCCATCATGCGAGCGGTAAGGTATTTCTGAACTATCCTGCCCGGTTTCCTTTACCATGTTGAAATTATGGTGCAGGGTTCCGAGATCTTCTGGAAACACCAGATCCCTTATATTCTTCTCCATCAGTTCCACAGGAGTATAGCCAGTCAGCCGGCAGGCTGCTTCATTCACCATGAGAAACTGCCCGCTGGAATCTGTGAGGAAAATTCCCTCGGGAGCCAGTTCGATATAATTCCGGAATCGTTCTTCCGATTCTTTTAAGGCCTCTTCTGATTGTTTCCGGGCAAGTTTATCCTTTTTTTCTTCCAGAGAATGCAGGATGGCCGGTCCCAGCCGGCGCATCTGTTCCTTGATCACATAGTTGGAGGCGCCTGCCTTCATGCACTCGACGGCGGTTTCCTCATTCACTGAACCTGTCACGATAATGACCGGCGTAACAGGATTGTGATCAAGCGAAAGCTGCAAGGCCGTCAGCCCGTCAAATGTTGGCATCGAGTAATCGGAAAGGACAAGGTCAGGTTGAAAAGTTTCAAGTTCGTGGAGGAAATCCTCACGGGTTTCCACCACGCGAAACTCACAGCATGTTAATACTTTATTTGCTTCTCTTTTGTCAAATTCGGCATCCTCGGGCCTGTCTTCTACTATGAGTATTTTAACAACATCATCTCTTTTTTCAGCCGGCATTACAGGATGGTTTTTGGAGGTTCATTCAATAGAAGCCAGTACATGCCAAGTTCTGATATGACTTTGATAAAGGTTTCGAAATCGACTGGTTTGACAACATAGCTGTTGGCGCCAAGTTCATATGCCCGGCTGATATCGGGATCTTCCTTTGAGGAGGATACAATGACCACCGGGAGTTTCCGCGTTATTTCATTTGCACGGATCTCCTTCAGAATTTCAAGGCCATCGATCCTGGGTAGTTTCAGGTCAAGGAATATCACCCTCGGGAGGGCCATGCTAATCCGCTCCTCATACTTACCGCGGTGAAACAGGAAGTCAAGGGCATCTGCACCGTCATCGATCACTTCGATGTGGTTTACCAGGTGTTTGCGCCTGAGTGCGCGTAATGCCAAGGCAGCATCATTGGGGTTATCCTCGATCAGCAGGATTTCTACGGGGGAATAATTTTCCATAATGTAAGGTTACAATTTGAGTTTGAAATAAAAGGTTGCACCTTTAACGGGTTCCGAGTCTGCCCACACGGAGCCTCCGTGACGGGTGATGATGCGGTGAACGATGGCCAGGCCAACGCCCGTGCCCTCGAATTCCCGCTGGCTGTGAATCCGTTGAAATACACCGAAAAGTTTTTTGCTGTATTTCATGTCAAAGCCTACCCCGTTGTCACGGATCTTGAACACCGCCTGGTCATTTTCACGGGTGCAGGAGATCTCGATTTCAGGCTTTACGACCTTGGATGAGAATTTGATGGCATTAGAAAGCAGGTTTATCCAGACCTGTTTCAACAGGGAGCGGTCGGCCTCCACATGGAGTAGCGGTGATTTGACGGAAACGATCGTCTTTTCCGGGATGGTGGTTTTAAGTTCAACAAGACATTCGTCAATCAGTTCCTGCGTATCGACCCGGGCTTTGAACATCTCGGTTTTGCCAAGCCTGGAGAAAGCGAGCAGGTCGTCGATCAGGTTTCCCATTTTATGGGTATTCTCGCGGATAACGGCAGCCACCGATATTGCATCTTTATTCAGTTGGGCGCCGTAATCCTCCACCAGGATCCTGGTATACCCGTCGATAGCCCTGAGCGGGGCGCGCAGGTCATGCGAAACCGAGTAGGTAAAGGCCTCCAGTTCAAGGTTGGTCTCCTCCAGCAATCTTGCCTTTTCAATGAGTCCCTCCCTGGCACGCTTCACCTCCTTGAAATTAACCACCGACGACCGGCTTTTAACATAGGTCCCGTCATGATCATAAATCGCCATACTGCTTACCAGTACCGGGAAAATCATGTTGCTGCGGGTAACAAATTCCAATTCAAGATCACGGCTGAATCCCTTATCCTTGAAGTTCAGATATTTGTCTGTAAAAACATGCTTGCTGGTTTCTGTAAAAAGGTCATTGATATTGATTTTTCCGACGATTTCATTCCGGGAATAGCCAAGCCACTCAAGTTCAGTATCGTTAATTTCCATGATGATACCGGTCGGATCGATGGAATGATATCCACAAGGGGCTTTGTTATAGAGATCCTCGATCCTGTCGGCATGACTGATCAGGTGAGCATTGGCATCCGCAAGCTGGGTTGTACGTTCGAGTACCCTTTGTTCGAGCTCCTCGTTCAGCTTCCTGATCTCCTCTTCCGCAAGTATTTTGGCCATGGCAATGGAGAGGTAATCGACCAGCTGCTCGAGCAGGGTTACTTTTTCCAATGATAAATGATTTTTCCTGTGATCATTAAACTGGAAGAGACCGATAATTTTACCCTTGGCCATTATGGGAACAAGGGCCACCGTTTCATAGCCCGCCTGGCTGCAACGGTTACGCGTCATGCTAAAGGGGTCGGAACTGGTTTTGGCCATCGCAGGGTGATTGATATCGCCTGACCAGAAACTTCCTCTTTGCGTAAATAATGGGTGATTGCGGGCGACACGGCCGCTTAAGACGTTCCCGCACATGCAGTCGAGTGCGGGCTGGTCAAACTCGTCCATCAGCAGATCGCCCGATTCGTCGAAACTGCAAAGGTGGTTTTCGCGAATAACAAACGAAGCAGGGAATCCCAGCGACTCATAAAAGGGAAAATCTTCCTGGTCTTTCAGCCTTACGCCAACTGCTTCGCAACCGCTAAAGGACTTGAAGAACTGGATCAGGTTATGCATGAGCACCCTGAAGGAGGGGGCGTTATTGCAGATTTTGAGCAATCCGAGGGTTGCCTGTTCTTTCTCCCGCAGTTGCAGTTGTTCAGTTATATCGAGGGAATAGGCAACACGGGCCAGGGAGGTTCCTTCAACATCCCTGATCAGGGTTATGTCAACAAGCACCGGCATTGAACTCCCGTCTTTACGAAGATGGACCGACTCAAACACGCAATGACCTGACGCTTCCATGTTTTCTATTTGCCTGACCACGTAATCCCTTACGGAGGGATGGTAGAGGCTGAGAACAGGTACACCGGTGAGTTCTTCGGGCTGGTATCCGCGTTGTGACGCAAATGCATGGTTGACTTGTAAAAAAGTGTTGTCCTTCGCATCGGCAATGGCCAGGCTCAAACCTGAGTCACTGAAAACGTGAAGCCACCGGAAGGCCTGTTCTTCCAATGATTTCCTTTCTGAAATATCCTCGAAGGTGCCATCATAATATTGAATGCTGCCATCGGTTGCGTAAATTGCCACTGCGCTTTCCCTGATTAAAATGGTCGACCCGTCTTTCCGTCTCCAGCTGCTTTCCAAACCCTTTATAAAGCCGTTTTGCTCAATGGCAGTCCGGAACGCTTTCCAGCTGTATCCCGGCAGGAAACCATCTGCTTTCAGGTTACGTTCATTAATCTCTTCCAGCCATTCGAATCCAAGCATCTGTAACCCGGCAGGGTTGATCATGATGAACCTGCCTTCGGGCGTCGACCGGTAGAGACCGATGGTGGCATTATCATACAATCCCCTGAATCGTTCTTCGCTTTCCCGTAACGAATTTTCCAGTTGCCTGGAAGCAGTAACATCGTAAAGGAATCCATGCCAGATAGTGCTGCCATCAGCCTCCCTGACAGGCATTGAACGACCCTCAATCCATAATTCACCCTTTGCCGGGTGTTGGTAACGGTAAATATCATTCCAGGGGGTCATGGAATTTTCCGATGCCCTGTTGGAGGCGATGACTTTATCCCGGTCTTCGGGAAATATCCTTGCAAGCAATGGCCTGGCATCCTCAAGCAATTCCGTGGTGCTGAAGCCCAGCACCTCTTCAATCTGGGGGCTTGCATATGGCACGCAAAAGGTACCGTCGGAGGTTTTTCGTAAGGAAAGGATCAGCCCGGGCACCGTTGCAGCAATCATGGAGAAACGGTCGCGTTCGTTTTTCAGGGTCAGCTCCGCCTCTTTCCTGGCGGTGATATCCCGCATGATGACCTGGATGACGAGCCCGGGTTCATCGATGATACGTTCAGCTGCCGATTCAACATATCGCACGGTACCGTCGAGCCTGATAATTTTTTCTTCAGCCAATGGAATTGGTTTTCCCTCTGTCAGTGACCGGATTCGCTCATGTACAAGCGGGTAGGAGTCGGGATGCAGAAAGGTGAAAACATCTTTCCCTTTAAGATCCCCTGCTGCGTTTGCCCCAAATAGTTTTACCGCTGCAGGATTTACGAAATCGATAAAACCATCCCGGTTTACCCAGACGGCATCGGGCGACATCTCGACCATGTCGCGGTACTTTTTCCGGCTTAAACGCAGGTTTTCCTCTGTTTTTTTCCGGTCATTGATTACGTCGAAAACAGCCACGAAATGGTCGGGTTCGGGGCGGTAAACCGAAAGGGAGAACCACATTTTCATGGCCTCTACAAAAAATTCAAACTTGGCGGGTATCCCGGTTGTAACCACCTTCCCGTACATTTCAATAAGTTCGGGGTCCGATTCGGTGATTCCGGGTATGGCCGCAGAGGCAAGTTTTCCCTTCACGTCAGTCAGCCCGGTAAGTTCAGCAAACTTGTCATTCACATCCAGGTAGAGGAAATCAACAGCCTTGCCCTTCTCGAAGATCATCCTGCACAGCGCAAATCCCTCCGACATATGTTCAAAAAGATGCTGGTAGCGCCTTTCACTGGCCCTGATAAGTTCCCCGTGATGTTTCCGCCCGCTGATATCGACCGACAAGACAAGGATTCCTTCGGGTATCGGGTGGATGCTGAACTCAAACCAGGCCTTTTCACCATCCTGGTAGAGGAATTCAAAATCCTCGGTACGGCTGACCCTGTCAGTCATACATTCATGCATGACTTCGTACATCCGGGTGTGTTCAATCCCAGGGTACATCTCCATGACCGATTTTCCCACCAACGAATCAACACGCGACCTTCCATAGCTGGCGGCACGTTCATTCAGATAGAGATACCGCCAGTCGTGACCGATGATCTGGCAACCCTCCAGCAGGTTGTTGAGAGGTGCATTGAATTGCAGGTTTTGTGAGGAATTTATCTGGGTTGGTATACCCTCCGGAGAAATCTCCTGCAATGTCCCGAACAGCCGGATAACCGATCCCTCGTCGTCCGCTTCAGGTTCCAGGTGAACTGCAAAGGAGCTGATGGAATCAGCCCTGTCCTGGTGCCTGAATTCAAGAAACCCGATACTCCCCTCCCGGCATACCTCATCATAGAATGATTTGTAATTACCCTGATCGGCTGGCAAAACCCAGTCGGATAGAGTTTCCAGGGTAGGTGGCGGTATTTCGGAATCGAAGCCGGTAATGCGGTACATGCCGGGTGACCAGTAGTTCCATCCTGAAAGCAGGTCAACCTCGAAAAAACCGAAATTGGCCAGTGATTCCGCCCGCGTATACCTGGGATCACGGATATCGTGTGATTGACGGTGGGTTTTCTGATAATCAATGTTATGTGTTTCCATAGACCTAACAAATAAATGTTCCTTTGGCCATCCATCGCTCAACAATATGAGGCAGCCTGTCAAAGATATCCTGTTCGTTCAGCCACCGTCATATCAGGCAGCTCCTTGTCGGGCAGCACGACGGATCCCGGGTGTTTCAGGGGATGGTCAATACCATCCCTCCCGGTGGATGCTTCCGGAATTTCGGCCCGGGAAAAGAGTTCTGCCAGCTATTTATGGCAGGACGATCGTAAAGCGTTATGGATCAGTACGATCACAATGGATATGTTTAAAGGAACGGTTTCATGCACCTGCTAAAGATACTGCCAAACAGAGGGGGTCTTGTGTGGGGAAAGTTTGACAGGTTGGGTAGGGGATCCACTTAAATTTTAGTCACCCCGTACTGGATGGCAAATTTGACCAGGGCGGGGATGTCCTTGATGCCGAGCTTCTGCATCAATCGTGACCGGTATGTTTCAACGGTTTTCGCAGAGAGGAAGAGTAATTCTGCTATTTGCTGGGAGGATAATCCTTCGACTACCATTTGAAGAACCTCCAGTTCCCTGGGGCTCAGGCTTTCGAGAGGGCCGATGCCATTCATGCCGTTGCGCTGGTGAATATAGCCGTCGATCAGGATGTCATCGACTTTGCGTGACAGGTATCGTTTGCCGCGGCTACTTGCGATAATGGCTTCAATGACTTCGGCGCCGGCCGATTCCTTCAGCAGGTACCCGGTCGCCCCGGCCCTTAAGGCGCGGTAAATATCCTCCAGGGTTGACTGCATGGAGAGGATCACGATGGCGATGGAGGGGGATTCTTCGTGGATGCGTTCTGTCGCGGCAATGCCATTCATCACCGGCATGGCGATATCCATCAGGATTACCTCAGGTTTATACTGGCGAGCCTGGTGGACCGCTTCGAGTCCGTTTTTCGCTTCTGAAACGATCGAGGCCACGCCCGAGGATTCCAGGATCAGGCGGAGTCCTTCGCGAACGATGGTGTGATCATCTGCTATGATAACTGAAATAGCCATAAATCAGCGGGTTATCTGAAATGTAATCGTGGTTCCGTGTCCCGGTAACGAGGTAATGTTGAAAATGCCGCCTGCTGCCTTGCTGCGTTCCTTCATGACAATCATCCCCAGTGTGGGATTTTCTTTATGTTTCAATGAACCCGTGTCGAAACCAACTCCGTCATCTGCAATTTCCAGGGTTACTTCTCGTTCCGATTCCACCAGGCTGATACTTGCTTTCAAAGCATGGGCATGTTTGGCAATATTGGTAAAGGCCTCCTGAACGATACGGAACATGGCATACTCAACCCGGGCGGGAAGCGGATAGGCAAGGTCACGCCCCTGGACCATAACCGGCAATCCGGTTCTGCCTGAAAACTGGGTGGCATACCACTGTATTGCTGCATAGAGCCCGTAATCCTCGAGTACGGCAGGCCGAAGTTCGGCCATGATGTCGCGTGTCCGAGCGATGGTATCTTCAAGAAGCTGGATCGAATCGTCGAGGAATTTCACCAGTCGCGGGTTTGCTCCGGAAATGAGCTGGGATTTGAGGTAGTTCATGTTAATGACCAATGCCGTGAGATTCTGTCCTACCTGGTCGTGCAGTTCGATGGCTGCTTTACGCCTGATCTCCTCCTCCATTTCCGTCAGCCGGGTGAGGGTATCGCGCAGATCCCGCTGTGAGGCGACCAGGTCCATCTCGATCTGTTTTTGACGGGTAATGTCGGTGATAACCACGACCGCCCCCAGGTTGGCAGAGGAAACAGGGGCGGCATTGACATTAAGCCACCTGGTTTCCCCGTTATCGAGCCAGATGCCGATCTCTTTGTCATGAACCGGAATTTTCTCACGCAGGGCGCTGATGACAGGCCATTCTTCCTGTGAAACAGGCCTTCCGCTGCTGTCGATAAAAGTCCGGATGCGATGGCTCCCGTCAAGCAGGGCATCCTCTGAAACTGAGAGGATTTTCACCAGGGCATGGTTCATTTGAACGATCCTGCTGTCAGCATCATGAAACGAGACTCCTACAGGCAGTACATCAAACAGCAACCTTAATTTTTCTTCATTCAGCCTGATGGCGTCTTCAGCCTCTTTACGTTGCGTAACGTTATCAATAACCGTTACAAACTCATCATTTTCCAAGGTATATATATAGATGGAAAACCAGGATTTAAGGGCCGGCGAAAAGGTCTCAAACCTCGATGGCCTTGACGAAGCGGCAACTTCACGGTACCGTTCAAAAATATCAAGGTTGTCCTGCTGGATATTGTGCACGACTTCACTTGCCCTTTTCCCGATCACATCGGTGAGACCTGTCATTTTTTTAAAAGCCTCATTAACATCCAGGTAAATATAATCATAAGGTTTGCCATCCTTAAAAAGCATTTTATGGTTGGCAAAACCCTCGACCATATGATCAAACAACCCCCTGTAGTGTTCTTCGCTTTTCAGCAGTGCGTGATGGCTGTCCTGCACGAGTTGTTCCGACCTGTTGAGCCACCTGCCCGAGAGAATGATCAGGGTGCCCGGCACGATTACATTGATGATGGCGGCAATGGCTGATCCGGATGCTGTATTGAACCAGCCGGCAATTTCGCCAATCACCACCAGGAAACCGGCTAGCAGCGGGACACCTACTGAAGCCACGAAAAACAGCCTGGCCAGTATGGTTCCATTGCCGTGACCATAAAGAACTGAAAATATACCCTGTTCGGGGTAACAGATAAAAATGCCTATTGCCAGGAGGAAAAAGAGGGTGGCCGAGGTGATGGTCATGGTCGAAAAAGGACCTATGTAGAACTCCTGCCCGATATTGTACAGGTACCCCACCAGCACAATCCACGAGATAACCCCTGTCAGCAATGCGGCAACCTGGGCAATCCAGAATGAAACCTTACCGGCGGAATGGATATAATAAAGGGCAATCCCCGCAAGGAAAAAGTTCAGCGCTGCTGAAAGGGTCATGTGGCCGCCAAAAAAAATTGTCCTGCTATACCTGTCTTTGATAAAGAGGTTGTTGATGCCAAGGTCCTGGTGGAAAAAATATTCCATGAGGGTCAGCACGCCGAAGAAGATGAGCACCATGGAAAGCGCGCGTACCACGTACAACCTGGACCTGCCCTTCGTCAACGCGGATGAAAGCAGTGCGATACCAGCTGCAAAGAAACAAACCGACGAGTTTACCATCATCGGCTCCAGCCCGGGAATGATGGCCATCAGGGTTTTATTCCCGGAAAACCAGCCAATCGCGGCCGTAAGGCCTGTAAGGGTAATAATGGTCCCTGTTAGCCATATGATGATTACCGGAAATATCTTTCCATTTGCGTTCATAAAGGGTCGGAGTCTGTTGAATTGAAAGCTCCCTGCGACCCAATAAAATTACAAAAAGAAATGTTGATTTCCAATAAAATATTGGATTGGAATGCAAGATCCCTCAATGTCAGCGAACAATTTGAAATACAGTACCATAACACTTACTTGTATTGTTATGTAGCCGGAATTGTCCGGAAAACTGTTTCCATCTGGCGTCATTGTAGCAAAAACCGTGTGTGAATTTCCCGGGGTTAAGGGGAAAATCCACACACGGCTATTACTGGAGAAGGTGATTATTAATTTATCGCGAAGGGATGCGAGGTAACAACATCGATATTCTTATGGATCAGTTTATGGATGTTTCGCAGGTAGGCCTTTTCGTCGGCCGAACAAAAGGATAATGCAGCCCCGGTTTCGCCGGCCCTTCCGGTCCGTCCGATGCGGTGAACATAGGTTTCAGCCTGCTCCGGGATTTCGTAATTGATTACGTGGGTCAGTTTGTCAACATCGATACCCCTGGAGGCTACATCGGTTGCTACCAGCACGCGGATGCTCCGGCTCTTGAAATCCTTCAGCGCCTTGTCACGGGCACTCTGTGATTTATTGCCATGAATGGCCTGCGCCTTGATCCCGTTGCGGATAAGGTCCTTGACAACCTTGTCGGCGCCATGTTTGGTTCGCGTAAAAATGAGTACATGTTCCACAGCATCATTTTTCAGCACATGCGTGAGGAGCAGCTTCTTGTTTTCCTTTTTTACGTGGTAAACCGATTGCGACACCAGGATGGGTGGCATGGCATCCGGCGAAAGGTTAAGCTGTACAGGGTTGTGCAGCAGCGAAGCCGCCAGTTTCCTGATCTCATCAGGAGCTGTTGCTGAAAACAGCAGGGTCTGCCTTTTTGCCGGCAGTTTCGCGGTGATCTTCCTGATATCGTTGATAAAGCCCATGTCGAGCATGCGGTCGGCTTCATCGAGTACGAGGTATTCTACCTTATCGAGATGGACAAATCCCTGGTTCATCAGGTCGAGCAAACGGCCGGGTGCGGCAACGATGATATCAACCCCGCGCTGCAGCGACTGGGTCTGGGCTTTTTGCGAAATACCGCCATAGATGGTAACGAGGCGTATGTCAAGTTCTTTGCCATAGTTGTTTATCTCTTCGCTGATCTGGGCTACCAGTTCACGGGTAGGGGCAAGGATCAATGCCTTCACGGCACGGCGCTGGGTGCGTTCTTTTTCAGTTTCCAGCAACTGAAGGATTGGCAGCGCGAAGGCAGCCGTTTTACCGGTACCGGTTTGTGCACAGCCAAAAATATCTTTTCCCTGGAGAATAACCGGGATTGCTTTTTCCTGGATTGGTGTGGGGTTCAGGTACCCTTTCTTACTTACCGCATTCAATAACGGCTGGATAAGATTCAGATTTTCAAAATTCATTTAATGGATTTAGATATATATAATATTGATTAACCCCGATGATAAACTGAAGAACAGTTTTACCCGGGTTTCATTAAAAAAGTGTATGCTGGGCTGAATTGTAAAAGGGGAAGGATTACTTACAGATTGAGATACAATCTTTCAAATGTGGCTGCAAAGGTACGAATTGATACCCAATTAAAAACATTTGTGAAAAATAAAAAAATATTTCCAGTTTTAAAACAGGGATGAAAGGAGTCTGTTTAGTTCTTAACAACCTGGATTACACCGAAATCGCCCGATTTCGCAGTTGCTTTAAGAAGGTAAATGCCTTTGGGCAAATGTCCCGGTGATAACCGGATCAACCGCGTCAGGAATCCACGGGCCGTCATAACCCGTTGTCCTGCAAGGTTGATCAGTTCCACGGTGGTAACGTCGCTGCTTGTCTCGACTGTAAGGAGATCGGTGACAGGATTGGGATAAACCCGGGTAATCAGGGCCTGGTGTTCATCAATGCCAACGCCGTAAACAACTGCGCCTGATACAAAGCGCACCGGTATGCCGACGGCTGAATCACCCTTTGCAGCCCTGGGGGTCACCTCGAAGACCAGGTACTTGCCCATGTCGAGCGTATCAACCGTATAGGTGATCTTCCGGGCCGAATCGATGGCCACGGCGTTGATGCCTGCTGCATCCGTGCTGCGGAGCCAGCGGTAGGTGGTGCTGTCTTCAGGGATGCCGTTGACATCCTCGTAGGTGTAGATGCCGCTCAGGATCTGCTTGTGGATAAGGGTGCCCTGTATGCCAAGGTTGTAGGCCCATGGCCGCGTGGGGATCGTCGGGTCGAGGTTGTTGTAATAACAGCTGAAAATATTGGGATGCACACCGGTGGTGTCGTGAAGGGTATAGGTGCGGTTTGGTTTGCCGGTAAGTTCTGCACTGCTCCAGCTGCCGTTGATCCTGAATTTGAAGGTAATAGGCGCCTGGTGGATATAGGTGGTATCCAGGAATTTCCGCAGGGTATATACCGTGTCGGTATCCAACCTGAACAGAACATCATGCGCCCCGCCATTGTTGAAACTTCCGGCAATGTCAAGGTAATCGGCCGAGATGCTGAACCGGTGAGACTTTACATAATAGGCCATGTTGCACCGGAAGGTCATGAGCAGCTTTGAAGGGTTGACGTTGTTATAATCGTCGGTAACTTCCAGCAGCGTATCAGGAATAAGGATAAGACGGTTCGGCTGGTTGACCAGTTCCGCCTGCCCTTTTGCAGTGTCGCCCCTGTTGATGCGGTATTTGTATTCCACAACACTGCCCGGGGCAAGGGTGTAATAATATGAATAATTCAGGGAAGTGCCTATTCTCGTCATCTTTGGGGAGCCCTTCATATTGTTCATGGTCCCCACGACCGACACGGAATCGGTGGCGGGGTTGAAGAGCTGGTTTTGTGCGGCATATTGCATGTTGGCAACAAAGGTGGTGATGTTCAGCGGGTCGTTGTTCCACCACACGGCGATGGTTGACATTCCCGGTTTAGGGATAAACTGGCGGGTTATGGCCTCAGGCGTGGAGCCGTTTTTTCTGAAGTAGTAGGTATAGGTTGTGGTGGAATCAATCTCATTATACAAGGTCCCGGAGTAAACATACCCGGCTCCTTCAACCAGTTTCAGCGGGGCGATCCCCGGGCTCAGCACCACGAAAACAGAATCGGTAGCCGCGTTGAAGGTGTGTTCCTTAACTGCCTTCGACATGTTGACGCTGAAGGTGACCGACCAGGTGGTGTCGGGGGCTGCAGAGGCCTCTCTGCCTGCCGACAACAGGATCATCAGGGCAGAAACAAAAACCATCATCAGCTTGACTTTCGGGAGGGTGGCACCATGAAGGAGAGAATTCATAACGAGAAGGATTTAGCGCTGGATTTTCATGCAAAGATATGAAAAAAAATAAGGCTAAAGAATCCGTTCGAACACCTGGGCGGTACGGTTTGTATTATAGATCATCAGGTGATGCGTTTGGGTTGTCGCATCAAACCGCGTTGTATATACCAGGTTTTCGTTCACCCTGTCATGACCGCCCAGGTCGGCCCGGTCGGTGTTGAGGATGATCCGGTAGTCGCCCGGTTCGGGAACCACAAATTCGTAATCGGGAATGGAGTTTGCAACGTGGAAGTTGAATACGAAAATTAGTTTTTGCCGCTCAAAGACGATGGTCTGGTTTTGTTCATCCATATTCAGCTGGTTGGCGAAACCCTGGTCGAACAGCTTGAAGTTTTTCACCAGCGCCAGCATCTGGCGGTCAAACAGGGCAAGGTAACGGTACTTCAGGTCGGGATTTTCGATCAGCGACCACTGCCGGCGGGCATACTGGAAACTCCAGTTGTTTCCCTCCCGGGGAAAATCAACCCAGTCGGGATGGCCGAATTCGTTGCCGATGAAGTTCAGGTAGGCCTGGCCGCCCGTGGTGATGGTGATCAGCCGGATCATCTTGTGCAGGGCGATGCCCCGGTCGATGACGTGGCTTTCGTCGGCCTTGTTCATCTTGAAATAGATCTCGCTCTGCATCAGCCTGAAAGCGATCGTCTGATCGCCTACGAGCGCCTGGTCGTGCGATTCGCAGTAGGCCACGGTTTTTACATCTGGCAGCCTGTCGGTCATGACCGACCACATCTCATGGATGTTCCACTCCTCATCTTTTTTCTCCTTCAGCACCCTGATCCAGAAATCGGGTATGGCCATGGCCAGGCGGTAATCAAAGCCGATCCCGCCTTCACGGATGGGCCTGCACAATCCCGGCATGCCGCTTACATCTTCGGCAATGGAAACCGCGTGGGGTTTGACCTTGTGAATAAGGGTGTTGGCAAGCTGCAGGTAGATCAGCGCATCCCATTCGACGCCATCCTTGAAATATCCGTTGAGATCCCAGACTTCCCGGTAACCGTGATCAAAATACATCATCGAGGTGACACCGTCAAACCGGAAGCCATCGAAATGGAATTCGCGCAGCCAGTATTTGATATTGGAAAGCAGGAATTGCATGACTTCGCGTTTCCCGTAATTGAAGCATTTTGAATCCCAGTGGGGATGGTCGCCCCGTTCACCGGGGTGAAAATACTGGTCCTCCGATCCGTCGAACTGGTTGAGCCCCTCCATCGTGTTTTTTGCCGAATGCGAATGCACCAGGTCCATCAGCACGGCAATTCCCTGTTCATGCGCCTTCCTGATCAGGTATTTCAACTCCTCGGGAGTGCCGAACCGCGACGAAACCGCGAAAAAGCTGGTGACATGATAACCAAAGGAGCCGTAATAGGGGTGCTCGGCAAGGGCCATCAGCTGGATGGCATTGTAACCTGAATTTTTAATGTAGGGGATGATATAGTCGGCAAATTCTACAAAGGTACCAACGGAAAGGTGTTCCATTGCCATCCCGACATGGCATTCATAGATGAGCAGTTCGTTGAGCTGTGCGATGTCGAAATGGTCGCCCTCCCAGTCGAACGGCTTCGGAGGAGCCCAGTGCTGCCCGCTGAAATCAACCGAGTCGGTATCCTGCACAACCCGGTGGATATAGGAGGGGATCTTTTCATGCCAGCCTGTTTCGGAATGCACCAGTATCTTGACCTTGCTCTGGTGCGTCAGCCGGTCCTTATATTCTTCATCAGGCAGGAATATCTCCCACTGTCCATATTTATTCGGCGTCAGCCGGTGCGAATAACGCTGCCAGTTGTTGAAATCTCCGAAAAGGTAGATATCCTGGGCCTTCGGGGCCCATTCGCGGAAATACCACCCTTTTAGGTTCCGGTCATAGTGGAATCCATAAAACTGGTAGGCATTTGCAAATTTATTCAGGCTCTCCCAGTCCTCTTCGATCCCGGAAAGGGTGAACCTGTAACGCTCATACCGTGCCATGATATCCGGGGCTGCTGGTTCAAGCCATGGGTCGTTCCTGACAAGGGCAAGCTGTTTGATCGGTTTTTCTTTCATGGATTACTGGGGTTTTACGGGAGGCCTTATCACATCAGCAAGGCAATTGCAACAATAAGGAGGATGACCAGGGGAGCTACCACTAAGATCGTCTTGCGGTCGCGGGCAATGTTGGCATTCATCTCGTCGATTTTCCGAAGGCATTCTTCATCGCCGGGCTTGTAAAGCAATGCCGCTTTGAATTCCTCCCTGGCAGAACGAAACAGGTCGATCTTGATAAAATTGGCCCCGCGTTCAGTATGTTCCCTGAATTTCAGTTGCTCATGGGTGAGCGTTCCGGTGTCTTCTGCATGATGTGCCATAACAATTTATTTTGACTTCAAAAATACGGATAAAATTATTAGAAAGGGGGGATTATCGACCGTGAAAAATTATTGTCATATGTTAATCAGACTGAAAAAAAGTCTTATTGCATGTTTAATAGTTTGTTGTTTTTCATACGGATTGTGCCCTTTATTCGACGCGTTTTCTAACCATAAAGATAAAAATGGTTCACACAAGTTCAAAATTGGATTCTTTGGACGCCTTTTTTTCGTCAGGGCGGCAAAAGAGGATTATGGTTTTTAAATATAGTTATTTAAACTTGTAGGTCAATCCAAGTCCGAGCAGCTCCTTGAACTGGGTACGGGGACCTCCCGGTTTGTTCGGATCGGTTTTAATGGTGATATCGTCGTCGTACAGCAGCTGTGTCTGGATGGAGGCCGCCAGCCACTTGTTGACCTTCATGCTTAGCAGGAGGCTCCAGTTTACGTCGATGTTTCCCGGCTTATGGAGATAATCGGTAAAGAGCTCCAGGGTTGAGGTGATGTTGATGTTTTTGGCGAGGTCCTTGTTCAGGTCGGCACGCAGGTAAGGGCCGAATTCGCCATGGATGGTTTTTCCTCTTTCAACGCCGAAGGCGCCCGAATCGGAAAGTTTTTTGTCGGTAACAAAGGTAAAACGTCCCGACGACGGCGAGAGGTAGAGGTAAAACCACTTTACGGGTGCGTAGGTGACCCCGATACCGCCAACCAGGTAACCGGGGGACATGAATTTTGAAATGACCGTTTTGTCATCAGGGTAATTATACCCATTGTCAAACTGCGACCTGAAATTTACCAGTACGGTGAGATACCACTTTTTGTTCGGGTGCAGTTCATATCCGTAAGCACTGGTGATTTCAATCTTGTCGTTGGTTTTATTGAATTTTGCATCACTGCCTTTACCCAGGTAGTTGAAGCCGTACCCCAGGTCGATGTTGTTTGACCATATATGCTTGCCATGATGGTAATTCGCCTTGAAATTAATCCAGGCCACCAGTCCAAGTGAATTCTGGCCTCCTGCCGACCAGTTTGAAAACGATGCCTGTGAAAATTGCAGGGAGCCGTTTCCCTGGACAAACCATGACTTTGTGCTATCCGGCTGAACCTCCGCCAGTGCCTCTGTCTTGGCCTTTGCAACTTTCTGGATATCCTGGCCGTAGGCGACACCGGCCAATAAAACCGACAATATTAATATATATAATTGTTTCATATTAAAGCAGTTGAAATTTTTATATTAAATTATTTGTTATTCACCCTGACCCTTTTTCAGCAGGTCTCTTATTTCGGAAAGGAGCTCCTGGTCTTTGGTTGGGGGAGGAGGGGCAACGGGAGCGGAATCGGTCTTTTTCCTGTTCAGGTTGGTGATTGCCTTGACCATCATAAAGATGGCAAATGCCACGATGAGGAAATCAACCACCGTTTGGATAAAATTGCCGATTTTCAGGGTGACTGCCTCTTTCAGGATCTTCCCGGTGGCCGGGTCTTTAACGGCCTCTTTCAGGTTAACGACGATCTCTTTGAAATCAATCCCGCCTACCAGGAGCCCGATGGGCGGCATGATGAGATCATTCACGAGGGATGAGATGATTTTTCCGAAGGCTGCGCCGATGATGATACCCACCGCCAGGTCGATTACATTGCCCTTCATGGCAAATTCCTTGAAATCTTTCAGGATTTTCATAAGTTGATCCTATGGTTATAACGTTAATGTTTGCAGTATTTTAAAATGCTGGTAACAGTGAAACAGGTACTGAATTACGCTTGTTAATTGGCGCAAATATAAAAATGATCGGGACAAAAAGCAAGATTGTTCCCCTGACATAGGAAAAGTGCCGGCTGCTTCATTTAGGATCCTTTAAATAACGGTAGCCTGTTCATTGAATCAACCCTGATGGATGTTAGGGTGGATTGTTTTTTAAGTTATAGAATATGAGCATAATATATATCCTGGCGGTTTTTAAGGAATTTGTTTTCCGGGGCCATCAGATTTGTAAAATATTGTTTTAAATTTGTAAAATAATCAATTAGCAACTTATGAAAACACGACATTTACTGCTTACAACCTTTTTCTGCCTGTTTATGCTGGGGCTCTATGCCCAGGATATCCCGGTACACCCGGCCAAAGTTGTTACCGGCACCTATTATGGACTTAGCAAACCACTTCGCGATGCCCCGGTTATGACAAAATCCGAATTTGATCAGCTTGTGAAAAAGGGTAAGAAACGTGAGCTGAATGAGGGATTGAAAAAGCGTGTTTTCCCTTATGCATCCACCGCTTTGCCAAAAGGTCCGGATCCTGCGTGGCAGGATTTTATGGGCACTGTGAAAAACGGCAATAAAGCACCGATTGTGAATTTTCCGGGACAGGGCTCACCCTATTATCCCCCCGATTGCAACGGTACTGCGGGGCGCAACCATTTTATGCAGCTGATCAACTGTGTTTATGCAATTTATGATAAATCGGGAACCCTGGTAGCCGGTCCCACCAATATCAACCAGATTTTCGGCAGTGTGCCGGGTGCCAACAGGAATGACGGCGACCCTGTTATGCTGTATGATGACCAGGCCGACCGGTATGTCGTGACGGAATTTTCCATCCCGAATTCAGGGACCAACTATATTATGTTCGCCATCTCGGCTACCAACGATCCCCTGGGCTCGTGGCACCAGTACTCCTTCCCGGTGGATGCCATGCCCGATTACCCGAAATTCAGCGTTTGGCGCGACGGTTATTACATGGGCGACAACAACAGTTCGGGAAATGACATTTACGTTTATCAGCGCGACCAGATGCTTACCGGGGGTGTAGCCCAGGCAATTGCCTTTAACAATGCATGGCGTCCCGCCTCTGTCGACGGTTTTATGTGTGTTCCACCCATCGATAACGATGGTCCGCTTGCGCCTGCAGGTACTCCCGGCATGTATATCGCCTTCAACGACGACGCTTTGGGTGGAGGGACCGACCAGCTTTGGCTATATGAACTTAGCGTCAACTGGACAACTCCCTCGCTTTCAACCTTCGTCCGCACGCAGCAGCTGGATGTACAGCCATTCAGCAGCAGCTTTGGCAACAACTGGAACAACATTGACCAGAAGGGTACCAGCCAGCGCGTTGACGGCATCCCCCAGGTGATCATGAATGTGCCCCAGTACCGTAATTTTGGTGGTTACCAGACCATCGTCTGCTGTCATACCGTGAATGTCGACGGCGCGCACCATGCCGGGATCCGCTGGTATGAATTGCGGAAAACCGCCTCAACCTGGTCGGTCAGGCAACAGGGAACCTACGCCCCCGACATCCACAGCCGCTGGATGGGCAGCATCATGCTGAACGGCTTCAATGAACTCGCGCTGGGTTATTCCGTTTCAAGTACCTCCATGTATCCCAGTATCCTCTATTGCGGACAGTCGGCAACGGCCTATGCCGCCGGAACCGGAGTCCTTGATATTGCAGAAGATACCATCCAGATCGGGACAAATTCACAGACAGGGATCAACCGCTGGGGAGACTATTCCCAGATGTCGGTTGACCCTACCGACGACAAGACATTCTGGTATACCGATATGTATGGCGGCAACCAGAAAACCAAGATCGCCTCGTTTAAATTCAGC
The DNA here is from genome assembly GCA_037133475.1 of Bacteroidota bacterium. Lineage (GTDB taxonomy): Bacteria > Bacteroidota > Bacteroidia > Bacteroidales > FEN-979 > CAIVAT01. Next base: position 58,787 of record JBAXOB010000014.1, on the reverse strand, counting down.
ATCCCGCCGGTCGCCGTTACCAAAGCAGCCGATTCGGTAAAGGTCTATTCCGCCAACATCAACGGCCAGATCAATCCAAACGGACTGCCGACAACCTACTTTTTCAGGTATGGAACCACTCCGTTTGGAATGACCGATACTACGACCACCCTGTCGGCAGGATCGGGCGTTACTCCCGTGGATATCAGCGTTCCGCTTACGGGGCTGCAGAGTGCGACAACCTATTATTTCAGGATTTTTGCCTCCAGCGCCGGTGGCCCCGCTTCGGGGACCAACATGTCGTTTACCACCCTTGTTGCCCCGTTTCTTGCCGTTACGCCTCCCAGCCGTAATGTGATGACGGATGCCGGGACAACCACCTTCCTGGTGAATTCCAATACGACATGGACTGCAGCCAGCGACGCTGCCTGGTGTACCATTACCAGTTCAGGCTCGGGAGTCAACAACGACACCATCAAGGTCACCTACCTGGCAAACACGGCCGTAACTCCGCGCGTTGCCAATATTACCGTCAACGGAACTGGCGTTTCATCACAAACTGTTACGGTGGCCCAGGCTGCCGTGGCTCCCATGCTGTCGGTTACGCCGCACAACATCAATGTAACTTCTCCTGCAGGCAACACCCAGTTCAGCGTTTCTTCCAACACCACCTGGACGGTTACCAGCGATGTTGCATGGTGTACGGTGACACCCTCGGGATCGATGAATGGTGCGATCGTTGCGACCTATACCGAGAACCCCACCCTGAACCCAAGGGTATGCAATGTCACGGTTACCGCCCCCGGGATCCCTTCCGAAACCGTTACGGTTACCCAGGCAGGCTATACCCCCTTGATGAGTGTAACGCCCCCGATCCAGAATGTATCCTTCGATGCCGGAACTACAGCCTTTACCGTCACCGCCAACGTTAACTGGACCGTGGTCAGCGATGCCTCCTGGTGCACCGTTACCGCCTCCGGGTCGGGAAATGGCACCATCGTAGCCGATTATACGGTAAATACCGACCACCTCGCAAGGGTGGCCAACATCCAGGTTACGGGTACGTCGCTTCCTGTCCAGACCGTTACCGTTTCCCAGGCAAAATCGACCATTGGTGTGGCTGAACATCCCGAAAATTCCATTCAGATCTTCCCAAACCCAACCAGGGGTATCTTTAAAATCATCCCGGGCCAGGCAAATAAAGGCAGGATGGATGTCAGCGTTCAGGATCTCACGGGTAAGGTAATCCTGACCAAAGAATGCAAAGGATCCGCCGAATATGAAATTGACCTTTCAGCGGCGCCGCAGGGAACCTACCACATCATCATCAACACGGAGAGTAACCTGCTTGTGAAGAAACTGGTTGTCATAAAATAATCAAACAGGCATCCTTGATTTTTTGATGTCAATGAGCACTACCCGCCTGACAGGCTGCAGGACGGGTAGTGTTCTTTCTTATAATTTTGATCAGATCATCTCAATTTCACCCGGAATGCCGGGATTGAACGAATTAAGGAAAATAAATGAACATAAAAAGATAAAGGTTATAAAACAAGGATACTTCGCATGAGGCTCTATATCAAATACATGGTAAGCATCCGTTGTAAAATGGTGGTAAAGGAGGAATTGAAAAAAATGGGACTGCACCATCTTACCGTGGATCTGGGAACAGTTGAGGTTATGGAAGATATTTCTGAACAGCAGCGTGAACAACTGAAAATTGCCTTACGAAGATCGGGGCTTGAACTGATGGACGATAAAAAGGCCATCCTGATTGAAAAAATTCAGAATGTCATTATTGAAATGATTCATTATTCCGATGAACTGCCAAAAACGAATTTTTCAGATTACCTGTGCGAAAAACTGGATTACGATTATACCTATCTTGCCAATATCTTTTCCGAAACCAAAGGGATTACCATTGAACATTTTATGATCCTTCATAAAATTGAAAGGGTAAAAGAGCTGATCATCTACGACGAGCTTAACCTTTCCGAAATTGCCTGGAAACTGCATTACAGCAGTGTGGCGCATCTTTCCCACCAGTTTAAAAAGGTGACCGGCCTGACGCCCTCCTTTTTTAAGTCGCTCAAAACAAAAAAGCGGAGCGCCCTCGAAAATGTGTGAATGATGCAACTTTCATTCAAAGTTGTGTAACACTCCTTTAACCATTCCGCTGCATCTTTGCACCTGTTGACCTATCCTGTCCGCAGTTGGTTTGAATATTATTTTTTCCATTGCAACTGATCGCAGGCACCAGGTAGCCGTCGGCAAATTCACCCATAATTTGCACTATACCTTATGAAAGCCCTGGTCATTTTTTTTGCGGTCATTTTCATTCCCCTGGGAATTTTTTGCCAATCTTCCGATTCAACGAAAACAGTTGTAAAAAAAGCAAAAGTGTATCGTGTCAACTACATCGTAACAGGCAGTATTATTGGCGTGGGGATGGCAGGAGATTTTTTTGCCATCAGCCGCCTGAAAAACAAATTAGCTGTTACCGATGAGGAACTTCTTCCAAAAAACCTGGAATTGCAGAGAAATTTACTGAACTCAATTGACAGGTGGTCGTTGCAGCAGAATCCGGCAGACCGCCCATTATTCAAGAAAATATCGGATTACGGGGAGATTGGTATTTTCCTGCTTCCCAGCCTGCTGATGATTGATAAAAATATGCGCCGGGACTGGCTGGACCTGTTGTTAATTTACGTGGAGGGGCACACGGTAACCTTTAGTATGTACAATTACAGCCCGTTCGGACCAACCTTCATCAACCGTTATCGCCCGGTTGTGTATTATACCGACCTTGCCCACGATGTCCGTGCGAACAACAACAGCCGCAATTCATTTTTCAGCGGGCATGTCGGATCGTGCACCTACAGCACCTTTTTTATGGTCAAGGCCTATTGCGATTATCATCCCAATATCGGGGCGGTTAAATATCTCCTGTACCTTGCTGCATCGGTACCGCCTCTTGCTATAGGTTATGCGCGGATAAAATCGCTGGATCACTTCCCCTCGGATGTTGCCGTTGGTTTTGTGCTGGGCGCCGTTATCGGGATCGTGGTGCCGGCATTACACAAGGTTCCCTGCAGCAGGTATCTTGCCCTTGGTCTCACTACTTCTCCTGATGAAGTTGGGGTGAGTGTACACTGGAAACTGGGAACAGGCCGCCAGCTGGCCCTGAAATAATAGGTCGCTAGGCTTTGGCCCCTGTCAGGGGGTAATCCTGTAACCGCATGGCCATCCGGCAATGATGACGATACCACCGCCAATGAAATTTACGAAATCCAGGTTGATAAAATCGGTTGCGATCCTGATCTGTACCGTTACAGTTCTCTTTGTGGTTGTTATCATCGTGGCATCCCCATTGGCCGCGTACCTGGTCGGACGTTATGATGAAGAGGTAACGGGAAGGAAAATCACCACGGGCTGGATTTATGTGAATCCGTTTACCGGCTATGTCCATATCAGCAACCTTAAGATTTATGAATCAACGAAGTGGAATGTAGGACGGCCGGCCGACAGCCTTTTTTTTACGGCGAATGGGCTAAGCGCAACGTTCTCCCTGCATCAGCTCTTCCATAAAATTGTTGAAATAACTGAACTCGACCTCGACAAGCCCAGGGGAACGGTTTTCATGGATAAAAAGGATTTTAATTTCAGTGACCTGGTAACCAGGTTTACCCCGTCGAAAAAGCGTAAAACTTCTTCGGCGGTCCATCTTAATTTTCTCCATGTTAACATTACCGAAGGTGAATTTTATTTTCACGAACGGCAGGTTCCGGTCGACTATTTTATCCGTCACGTAAATATCGAAAGTACCGGGAAAAGGTGGAATGCCGACACCCTGGCGGCAAAGTTTGCCCTTCAGCCCGGTATCGGGGCAGGAGATATCAGGGGCGATTTTACCATAAATTTCAGGACAATGGATTACCGGTACCGGGTTATCGCCCGTAAATTCGACCTGAACCTCATTGGTCAGTACCTCCGTGACCTGGTCAGTGGCGGCAAGTTCACCGCCAACCTCGACGTCGATCTGAAGGCAACCGGTAACCTGAAGGATGAACAAAATCTCTCGGCCGCAGGCCGGATGGCCATCAATGATTTTCATTTTGGGAAAAACCGGAGTGATGACCTGTTTTCCTTTGACCGCCTCAGCCTGTCAATTATCAACATTAACCCCGGCAAACATCAATACCAGTTCGATACCGTATCGCTCATTCACCCCATTTTCAAATTCGAACACTATGAAAAGCTTAATAACCTGCAGGTTATCTTTGACAGCAGCGCTGGAAAAATGAACCGGGTAATTTCAGATCCTGCCCGGTTTAATCTTGTCATTGAAATAGGCCGCTATATTAAAATGCTGTCGGCGAACTTTTTCCAGAGCAACTACAGGATCAACAGGTTTGAAATTTGCAGGGGGGATGTTAAATTCAACGACTACAAACCCTTCGAGAAATTTTCAGTTGAGTTAAGCCCGCTGGAGATAACGGCCGATTCTGTTTATAAGAGGCAAAAATGGATTGATGTGGTTGTTAAATCAGGGATTCTGCCATATGGCAATGCCATGGTCACCCTAAAAGTAAACCCCCGCGACAGCACCGATTTTGATCTGCAATATCACCTTCAGCAACTGCCTGTCGCCATGTTTAACCCCTACCTGGTCACCTACACCTCCTTTCCTGTTGACAGGGGGAGCCTGGAAATCAATGGGTCGTGGAAAGTCAGGAAGGGGATCATCCAAAGCAATAACCACCTGGTGATCATTGACCCGCGGGTTGCAGGTCATTTGAAGAACGGGGGCATCACATGGCTTCCGCTCACCGTTATCATGTCATTAATCCGTGAAAAGGGGAATGTGATTGACTATGAAATTCCGATAACAGGAAACCTGAAGGTCCCTGAATTCCACCTGGGGGATATCCTGGCCGATCTTGTTAAAAATATTTTTATAAAACCGCTCACCACGCCTTACCGGATGGAGGTCAGTAGCCTTGAGACTGAAATTGAAAAGTCGCTCACATTGAAATGGCAGATGCGCCAGTACTCACTGAGCGACAGGCAGAAAAAATTTATGATAAAAATGGCGGACTTCCTTGCCGAAAATCCCGGATCGGTAGTTTCTGTTGAACCGCACCAGTACGATGCCAGGGAAAAGGAGTATATCCTGTTTTTTGAAGCAAAGAAAAAGTATTTCCTGGCGGCCAGTCAAAAAACCAGCAGGACCTTCAATGAACATGATTCAGAAACTGTGGACAGGTTGTCGCCGCAGGATCCCCGCTTTTTGCAGTATTTAAACAGCCAGACCCACGACCCCGCACTCTGCACCAACCAGGAAAAATATGCCAGGATTATCGATTCATCCTTGATAAATAACAGGTTCCGCGAGTTGAACCACCGGCGCTCGGAGGTTTTTTATTCAGTTTTCAGAAGCAGGAAAGTGGCAGACAGGATTGAGATGTCAGCGGCAGTTAATGTCATCCCCTATAATGGATTTTCTTTTTACAGGATCAGTTATCATGGGGTGTTCCCGCGATCGGTACTGAGAGCCTACGAAAGGTTGAATGAATTAAACCAGTTTCCGCCAAGGGAAAAATATCGCCGGGAGCGGAAAAGGAATAGCAGGGCCCTGGTCCATTGATAAATAACGGAATGCATTGCCGGTTCAGTTGAAATTATGCCAACAATGTGTGAATGATGTAAGTTATTCATTTTGTTATGTAACACTTGCCGGCTTTCTGACCTGTACCTTTGCCTTCTACCTAAAAATATATGTTATGCCACTGTTTACAATATTAATCGTACTGATCGTCGTCGGAGTGCTGCTCTGGCTCGTCAACTCCTACATACCGATGGATATCAAGATAAAAAGGATCTTCAACGTTGTGGTCGTGGTTGTGGTGATCGTATGGCTGCTCAAGGTTTTCGGACTTTTTGCCTACCTGATGAATATTCATGTCTGAAAAGAGACGATGAAGTGCCGTCATGCGTTGACACCGATCCATTCAGGACCGGTGTTTTTTAATAAGGGAATGTGTGAATTATGTAAAATTCAACCGGAATTATATAATACAATAACCTGAAGGAAATGTTATTTTTGAAATCAGATAACAAGATCTGAAATTTTATCCCATGTTGACACGAATGAAAATCGCCCCTATCATCGTTATTGTCTTTTTTTTTATCTCTGGTGTTAACATAATGGCGCAGGAGGATACCTCCTATGTCAGGCTGCGGGCGATCCCTAAAAATGAACGGACGCTTTCGACCATTCCCGACAAGGCCTATTTCAAATCGTGGCTGACCGATTCAAGGGATATTGCCATTGCACCTTACAGGTGGAACAAATACCAGTGGATGGCCGCTTCAGGTGTCGTGCTTGTCACCGCGGTACTCTTCACCCAGGACGCCAGGATTCAGAAAGCAGTTCAGTTATCCCATACCCAATTCCTGGATCAGGCTGCAAAATACGGATTTGAAAGGCTGGGAAGCGGCTTCTACAGTATCCCGGCACTGGGCATCTTATACGGGGTCGGGGCAATTACCAAAAATGACAAGGCCCGGTATACGGCACTGAAAGGAGTGGAGGCCTATGTGCTGGGTTTTGTTGCCGCCGAGGTGCTGAAACAACTTACCCAGCGACACCGGCCCTACGAGGATAATCCACCAAATCCCAATTTATGGGACGGGCCGTTTACCCTTAAAACCAACAGCTCATTTCCGTCGGGACATTCTACGGTTGCCTTTGCCATAGCCACGGTCGTTGCCACCTCCTACAGCAAGACCATCTGGGTGCCCATTCTTTGTTTCTCTTTTGCCGGGTTTACCGCAGCCTCACGCGTTTACCAGAACGATCACTGGTTCTCCGACGTGTTTGTAGGATCGGCGCTGGGATTTGCCATCGGGCGGACGATCATGAACAACCACCTTAAGAAATTAAAGGTTCTCCCTGTGAGTCATGTGGGCGCAGGCGTGACCTTGATCTACCACCTGGATTAAGACGTTGCCAATTCATCCAAGGTTTCAGTTCCCCCGGCAGGAAAGCGAATGGTTGGAAATCCCCTCTTTCGATTTGGTTGAATGCTGGTATTAATAATGCCTTACGGATAATCAGCCCTGTGATGATTTATTTTTAATCCGGGCAACCCTTTACCCATATGAGTGTCTGACGGAAACTAACCTTACCGCCAATGCGACAAACACATCATCATCTCCCGGATGGTGAAACTGCCACCAAAAAATCTTTGAAAAGGTTCAGAAGCATTGTTGTCCTGTTTTCAGGGCTCCTCCTCATCCTACTGGCATCCAATGTTTTCTTCATAATCAAGGCATCACGGGCCGCAAATCGCGCGGCCAGCCAGCATTTCACCAGCAGCCCGTGTTCCCTGGCGATCATCCGGCTTGCAGATGCGCACGATAAGTACACACGCCCGCTGCTTCTTGCCGAATCGGAGTCGGAATCGGAAGCTTTCTCATCCCTTAAAGCCGATATTGCCGCATTCATCGAGCAGGCAGAAAATACCGGCATGATCACCGCCGCATCGGTTTATGTGAAGGACATGAATTCCGGCTTCTGGACGAGTATGTTCGGGAACCATGATTACCATCCCGGAAGTCTCATGAAACTGCCCATCCTGCTCTATTACCTGAAGCAGGAGGAACTCCACCCGGGAACCTTAAAAAAGGAATTCGTATACGAGAAGGCGAGTATCAGCTTCCCGACGCAGAAATACAAAGGAGATTCTATTATTCCCGGTCGGAAGTACCCGGTTGCCAGGCTCCTCAGGTATATGATCGACGAATCGGACAATAACGCCACCTATTTGCTGAACTGCCATATGGACACCAGTCAGTACCGCGAGTTTTTCAAGGATATCGATATCCCATACTATGAACCGGGCGATTTAGTCTATTCAATTTCGCCGCGGCAGTATTCGAAGTTTTTCAGGTTACTTTACAATGCAACTTTTGTCAACGAAGAGCTTTCGGAATACGGACTGAAACTCCTGACGGAGAGCAGTTTCAGGGAAGGGCTCGTAAAAGAACTGCCCGAAGGCACCGTCGTTGCTCATAAATTCGGGGAAAGAGGTATTAATGGTGTGATGGACTTTTCAGAATCAGGCATCATTTACGCCCATAATTCCCCCTATATCCTCACCATCATGACCCGCGGGAATCACATCGAAAAACAGACAGCGTTCGTCAGCGGGATCTCGGCTATGATTTACAAACGTTTAGGAGGCAAATAACCCTCTTAGGTTCCCTGCAGTCTCATTCTTGCCCTTAAAACCTGACTTTCCTGTAGAAAATATGCTTGGCTATCTCGGCTGCTGCAATATAGACAATCACAATCACCAGAAGCAAAAGGTAGGTGGTAAGGCTGAGCGGCGCAAATCCGAACAGTGCTCCCAGGGGCGACAAGGGCAGCAGAATGGTCAGTACGGCGATGGTTAAGGTGGCGATCAGCAGGTATTTCCCTGGCAGGCTTTTAAAAAAGGGTTTCCTGCTGCGGATGACCAGTACAATCATCGAGGCGGAAATTACGGATTCGACGAACCACCCTGTTCTGAACTGGCCTTCATTGGTCCGAAGGACAAGTAAAAGCAGGCCAAAGGTAAGGTAATCGAACAGGGAACTCACCAATCCGAAAGTAATCATAAATTTGCGGATGGCCTTGATATCCCAGCGCCTTGGGTAGTTGACCATCTCCTCGTCAACACGGTCGGTGGCAATGGTCATTTCAGGGAAATCGGTCATGAGGTTCGTCAGCAGGATCTGCTTAGGCAGCAGTGGAAGGAACGGGATAAACAGGGAGATTCCCGCCATGCTGAACATATTCCCGAAATTGGCGCTGGTTGCCATGAAAACATATTTCAGGGTGTTGGCGAAGGTAGTCCTGCCTTCGCGCACACCCTCCACGAGGACACCGAGGTCTTTTTCGAGCAGCACGATATCGGCGGCATCCTTGGCGACATCCGCTGCCGTATCGACAGAGATGCCCACATCCGCTGCGTGAAGGGCCGATGCGTCGTTGATGCCATCGCCCATATAACCCACCACATTCCCCGCTTTGCGCATGGCAATGATGATGCGTTCTTTCTGGTTGGGTTCAATTTCGGCGAAGACATCTGTCGAACCAACCTTCCTGAGCAGGGCTCCGTCGCTCATTTGCCGGAGTTCGGGGCCGGTAATGATCTTGTTTTCCGACAGCCCCATCTTTTTACTCAGGCTCGAGGCGACAAGATGGTTGTCGCCCGTGATGATCTTCAGTGCGACGCCAAGTTTTTTCAGGGAGGATATGGTTTCCAGGATGTTGGGTTTAGGAGGATCAAACAGGGTCAGGAACCCCAGGAAGGTCATCCCTGTTTCATCTGCTTTATGGATGAGGGTATCGGGCGCTGCGTTTTTATAGGCGATCCCCAGCGTCCTGAATCCCTGGTTGCTGAAGTCAACAAAGTGTTCCCCGATCTGCTGCTGCAGGGGGGCGATGTCGGTGACGCTGCCATCCGCGTTCTCAGCGGAAGTGCATACCTCGAGAATATTTGCAAGTGCCCCTTTCGTGATGATGAGATGCTGATCGCCTGTTGCTACCACGATACTCAGGCGTTTCCGCAGAAAGTCGTAGGGGATTTCATCCACCTTGCGGTATCCGGCAAGGTCAATCGTGCGATGGCTCAGGATCGCCGCATCAATCGGGTTGGTAAAACCTGTTTCATAAAATGCGTTGAGATAGGAAAACAGGAATACCTTCTCACTTGCACCGCCATCAACATTCATCGCCGATTCAATCTTTACAGTACCTTCGGTCAGTGTACCGGTTTTATCGGAGCAGATGATATTCATGCTGCCAAAATTTTCGATGGAGGCGAGTCTCTTGACAATCACCTTTTTCCCGGCCATCTTTTTGGCCCCATGCGCAAGGTTGATGCTGATAATGGCCGGCAAAAGCTGCGGTGTTAACCCCACGGCCAGGGCCAGTGAAAACAAAAATGCCTCCAGAACCGGCCGGTGCAGGTATACGTTGATGCCAAAGATCATGACCACCAGCACCAGCGTGACCTCGCCCAGGAAATAGCCGAACCTGCGGATTCCGTGTTCAAAATCGGTTTCCGGGGATTTGAGTTTCAGCCGTTCCGAAACCTTTCCAAACTCGGTATTTTTCCCGGTAAGGGCTACAACGGCTTTTGCGGTGCCGCTGACAACATGCGTACCCATCCAGACCGTATTTGCCCGTTGGGCAAGCGCCGTATCGGCTGGCAATACCGAAACCAGTTTTTCAACAGGATAGGTTTCGCCGGTCAGCATCGCTTCGTCGACAAAAAGATCCTTTGCCTCCAGCAGGAGGGAGTCGCCCGGTACAATATCTCCCGCATTGAGGATCACGATGTCGCCGGGAACGATGTTTTCGACGGGTATTTCCTGCTCCTTCCCGTCGCGGAGAACGGCAGCTTTGATCTGCACGATGGCCAGCAGCTTTGCGACTGCATTCGTCGCGCTGTGTTCCTGCCAGAACCCCAGGAGCCCGCTGATGAGAACAATGATCAGGATGATGGAGGCATCCACCAGGTTGTGCAATAAAAACGACAGCCCTGTTGCCAGCAGGAGGATCAGGATGATGGGACTTTTAAACTGGGCGATCAGCAGGGTGAAGATATCCGATTTTTTTTGCGGTTTAAGCCTGTTTGCCCCGTATAAAACAAACCGTTTCCCTGCCGCATTTGAGGTGAGTCCACCTGTATCCGCATGAAGGCTGTCAAGCAGGCTGGTAACTGAAAAACTCCAGAAGGGTTGAGGGTTCTGCTCCATAGTATGGTTTTATTGAGGATGATCAATGAAGTCATGGTAAAGATAAGAAAAATAATGAAACCTGGTTTGCCGCCGGCAAGCGTACCTGTCGGGTTGCCTCCCCTTTGGGGCAGGAGGGAGGGAAAGGGCACTCATCTCACTGCTAAGCCGTTATTCCGGGCTGTATGGGCAACTTCCGGAATTGAAGTTTAGCCAAGTTCGGTTTATTCGAATGATTCGTAAAGGCGGAGCCTGTTCCTCAGTACTGTCATCTCCTCATGCATCGAGGTGATCCGGTTCAGCAAATGGGTAATCGATTCAATTCCTGCAATATTGATGTCAAGTTCATAATAAAACCTGACAATTGTCTCCAGTTTTTGCAATTGATCAGCTTCGATAAAGGAGCTCTCTTTAATCCTGGTAACTTCGATCAGTCCGTTCTCCTGCAATGAACCGATAAATGAAATTCCGATGCCGTGGCTGGCGCAGAATTCGTCTAATGCTATTAAATTTTCCCGTTGCATTGTTCCAGTTTAAGATTGCAATGTTGACAGTTCAGTGAATAATTCCTTCTGACGTTCGGTTAAATTTGTGGGTGTTTTTATGGCCCATGTAATATAAAAATCGCCCGACTGGCCCTCGTTTTTATAGACCGGGAACCCTTTCCCCTTTAATTTTATCCTGCTGCCGTTCTGGGTTTCGGGCTTCACCGTTAGTTTTACCTTCCCGGTGAGGGTATTGAGCGTTACCTCGCCACCCAGGATGGCGGTATATAAATCGAGGTCGGCCGTGGTATATAGATTGTTTCCGAGCCGTTTTATTTTGGGATGGTTTTCAATTGAAAAAGTGATAAACAGGTCGCCGTCGGGTCCGCCGTTTTCTCCGGGTCCGCCATGCCCTGAAATTTTGATGGTTTGCCCGTTTTCAATGCCGGCGGGGATGGTAATCCTGATATTGTTCCCGTTTACGGTCAAGGTCTGCTTGTGCGTTTTACCGGCATCAATTAGGGCCAGACGCAGTTCCGAATGATAGTCCTCCCCCCTGAATTTTACCTGGCGACCTCTTCCCGGCCTGGCTGAACCGCCAAACATGGATTCGAAAAAAGCTGAAAAATCGCCTTCAGGCGGCATGCCGCCTGAGCGGAAACCCTGCGAACCGGACGATTGCTGCTGATCCCCGCGGGCCTTTTCATATTCATCGGCATGTTGCCAGTCCTCGCCATGCTGATCGTACTTTTTTCTTTTTTCAGGATCGCTCAATACTTCGTTGGCCTCGTTGATCTGCTGGAATTTGCTTTTAGCCTCCTTATCATTCGGGTTCAGGTCGGGATGCAGTTTCCTGGCTAACTTCCGGTAGGCTGATTTGATCTCCTTCGGGGTAGCTTTTTTATCGATTCCCAGTATTTTATAATAGTCAACGAAGTTCATAAGGTCATGGAGTTGAGATGTATTCCTGGTTTTCTTCTTTGTTTTTCCTCCCCTCATGCCTTCCGTTGTCATGATGTTCATCATGGCCATTTTGCTCAATGATAAAACCTGGCCTTGGCGGGTGCCGCGAAACGGGCACGGCCACGAAGCACGATGTCAGTAAGGCTGCCCATGACAGCATGAAAATAAAAAGTAGAAACCTGAAAATGGTTTCTGTCGTTGTCTTCTTCTGTTTTTCTGTACCTGCTGATGGTTCAACAAGGTGTAATATGTTAATCGGTTCCATATGATGAGTTTTTAATGAATTGTCTTAATTTTTCAGTCATGGTCAAACGCCCAGATCCCCAGCGCCTGCCAGAATTTCCGGCCGGTATCATATGCCGTTGACGGGGTTTTAGGGCAGCGGACTGCAGGCTTTTCTGAGACCTTGTTTTTTTGGTTCATCCCGCTGTTGCCAGGCTGCCCCGATACCGGAGATCCTCCGGGTTTTGCGGTATTCCTTGTCATTGCTGCCTGAATTTGCGTTTTGTATAAGGTTCAACTAAAACGGTTGATCCGGGTCTGTTTATTTCTGTTGATGATATGTAAACAGTCTCTCAATCTGACCAAAATTTAACTCCGTTTTTTGGTAGGAATGATAAAGAGGGGCAGGGTGGTGTGATGCAGCACCATTTCAGTTACACTGCCCATCAGGATCTCGTCGAGCCAGCGGTGGCTGTGCGAGCCCATCACGATCATATCGGCATGGAGCTGCTTTGCTGTTTTCAGGATGGTTTCCCCGAAATCGCCCTCTTCGACCCGTATTTTAATGGTTGTGTCTCCGAGGTGGTGACGGGTTTTTTCAAGGAACTGCTGGGATGCATTTTTAAGACCCTCGGCACTTTCCAGCACAACTGGTTCCAGGGCCAGGTATCCTGAATATCCCATAATCGGGGAATATTCAACGGAAGAATAGTAAACGGGATCAGAGATCACATGAAGCAGGATCACCTCTGCATTCATGGCCTTTGCCATTGAGAATCCCGCCTCGGCCACTTTTTTTGCAGTCGGATCATAATCCAGCGCAATCAGTACTGTTTTTTTCTTGGTAGTTTCCATTTTCATCTATTTTTTACATTGAGTTATCATCGTCGGTTTCACCCTGTTCGCTATTGGCCAGGCTGTAAAAGTTATTCTCCTCATCCTCTTCTCCCACCTCCTCCATCAGGTCATCCAGATCAGAACCCGGAACGTCAAGTTCGCTGCCGGGAAAACCCGTGTTGATAGAGGAATCATACGGGAATACAGCATTGTCAGTTTCATCAGGGTCCTTGGCCTTGGCGATATCTTCGGGATTCACATCCCGCTCCTCCCGTAGCTTGTTGTAAATATCCTCACTTGAAGGGTAGAGGGGATATCCTGTGAAATCAGTATTCATATTACAATCGTTGGTCTGGTCCGGCAAATCCGGTTTGTCATGTTGTGTTTTCATAATGACAAAGGTCGTTCGCGGTGATGCGGAATGTGTTATATAATTTCAAAATTATGTTACATGATTCACACATAACGGGTTTGAAATGATACAGGCCAGTTAAAAGTAGGAGGGATAAAACATTTTGGAACCCTGCTTCAATGGTCGTCCCGGGAGGGAACTTGCAGGAATTCAGGTATTACAGCGAACCAATTTTGCATGCAGGTCTGCCGGATCAACAAGGGGGTTAACATTGATCTTAGGGGAAGGTTTTACATCCTCTCCATATACCAGTTCAACTCCTTTTCCATTTTCTTGTACTTGAAAATTGTGGAGATGATCTTCTGCAGCCGCAGGAAGGCAGTTTCACTTTTCACCACATAATCGAATGCCCTGTGGTGCATGCAATTCACAGCGACCTCGATTTTATCCTGCGATGACAGCATGACAACAGGAATATCAGGGTCGAAGGCCTTGATTAAATCGAGGGTGTCGATCCCGTTCATGGCGAACCTGTCGATACCGTCGAGCATGTAGTCCAGGATGATCACATCCGGCAGGTGCGATAATTCCGCTATACAAAGTTCGCCGGTTGCAAAGGTTTCAATGGCAAAGTCGGCATGCTGCAGGAATTCAATTTCCAGTGATTTCAGAAACAGGGCATCGTCATCCACCAGGAACAATTTGATCTTATTTTCGGTTTTCATTATCTGCAGATTAATTTATTTGCGAATCATTTAGGCCCCTGTTCTGGGGATTAAGCCCGTTACGGGCACATTTCTCTACGAGTGAACCTTGATCAGGGTCTCACGGGTTATCGTTTTTGATCCGGTTAAACTCCTCTTCCAGCTCGCCGCATGCCTGTGTGCATACGTTCCCAAGCTGCCTGACCAGGTCCAGCATGCTTTCGGCCTGCTGTTGCACCCCGGCATAGTCCTGGACTTTTTTTGCCATGTTTTCAAAGTCAACGCTGATCCCCATAATCGCAAAAGAGGGGATCATCTTATGCACCGCAGCATGCAGCGATGTCCAGTCTTTTTCCCTGAAACTTTTCTTCATGATGGTGATCAGCAGGGGTGTTTGTTCCAGGTAGAGTGAAATCATCTCCATCATCAGTTTGGGATTTGATTTTGTACGGCGCATAAGGTATTCCAGGTCGGTGCACCTGGGCTTTGCAACGGTCATCAATTCCGTTTCTGATAGATCAGGTTCCTTGGTTAGCCCGGGTTTTTTTACCAACCCGACAATTTTGCTGTAAAGCAGCCTTTCATCTACAGGTTTGGCGATGTAGTCATTCATCCCAACCGCTTTACATTTGGCCAGGTCAACCGTGGTTACATCGGCCGTTAACGCAATGATCGGAATTTGAAGTTTCAGCGTGCTGCGGATATATTCTGTCGCCTCAAACCCATTCATCTCGGGCATCTGCAAGTCCATCAGGATTATATCATAGGGTTTCTCCCTGAGCTTTTCAACCGCAATCTTCCCATTGGCCGCAATATCCCGTTCAAAACCAAAATCATCCAGCAATGTCTTCATCAGTAATTGGTTAAGGGGGATATCCTCGGCAACCAGCACTTTGATGTTTTTAATCTCGCTGTCAAGTTCCAGGATCTGCATATCAGATTCGGCCTCCACCTTGGTTTTCAGGAAACACAGGATAAAGCTGAAGGTGGAGCCGACATTGATCGTGCTTTCGGCGCGGATCGTCCCATCCTGGGCTTCAACCAATTGTTTCGAAATGGCAAGACCAAGGCCTGTGCCACCATACAACCTTGACGTGCCGCTCGAAGCCTGCTGGAAATTTTCAAAAATCTTGTCAATCTTGTTTTCTGCGATGCCTATACCGGTATCTGAAACGGTAAATTCAATGGTTACGGTTTCTGCATCCTCCTTGATCATATGGACGCTCACGGTTATCGACCCCTTGGTGGTGAATTTCACGGCGTTGCTGACCAGGTTCAGGATGATCTGGTGCAGCCTGACCGGGTCGCCAACCAATACGTCAGGGATACGGTCATCATACTCTTTAAACAGGTGCAGGTTTTTTTCCTGTATTTTAGTGTCGAACAGGTGCAGCATGGCGGAAATGGAAAGGGCAATTTTAAAAGGGGTTTGCTCAAATATCATTTTGCCGGCATCCACCTTGGCAAGGTCGAGGATATCGTTGATCAGCACAATGAGTGCGTCGCCGCTCATTTTGATAGCAGTCAGGTATTCCCGCTGCTTGACCGACAGGTCGGTTTTCAGCAGCACCTTGGTGAAACCGATAATGGCATTCATCGGGGTACGGATTTCATGGCTCATGTTCGACAAGAACTGCTGTTTTGCCTTGACCGCATTTTCTGCAATAAGGGTGGCATTTTCGGCCTTGATCTTGGCCTCTTCGGCGATTCCGGTGGCCAGTTCGGCAAACACGATGGCCTCGGTTAATTCCGTTGCAACCCTTTTTTGATCGGTTATATCCCGTGCAACGACCACCACGCCAATAACCTCGCCCTGGTCATCGGTATAAACAGAGCCGTTGAAAAGGACATCGGTCAGTTTTCCATCCCTGATCGTGAGCGGGTAATCCGCCACATAGCCATTGGCAAAGACCTCCAGGTAAACTTCCCGTGCCTTTTGCGGTTCGGTGAAATAGTCGAAAAAATCGGAACCCAGCAATTTTTCACGCGCCACGCCGGTAATATCAACCGAAGCCTTGTTCATATCGGTGATTTTCCCTTCGAGGCTGATGGTAAACAAGGGATCAAGGCTTGCTTCAATCAGGCTGCGGGCATAGTTGGCAATAATCAGTTCTGCTGCCCGTTTCTCTTTTTCGACATTCAGAAAGGCCAGCTCTTTATTGGCAATGATCAGTTCTGCAGCCCTTTTTTCCTTTTCGGTGTGCTGGAAGGCCAGCTCTTTATTCGCGATGATCAGCTCCTGGGCACGCTTTTCCTTTTCATCGTTCTGGAAGGCCAGTTCCTTGTTGGCGATGATCAGCTCCTGGGCACGCTTTTCCTTTTCATCGTTCTGGAAGGCAAGTTCCTTGTTTGCGACGATCAGTTCCTGGGCACGCTTTTCCTTTTCATCGTTCTGGAAGGCAAGTTCCCTGTTGGCGATAACCAGCTCCTGCGCCCGCTTTTGCCCGGCAATGTCACGGGCAACTACCACGGCACCCAGTACGATCCCATTTTTATCCTTGTAAACAGAGCCGTTGATCAGCACTTCGGAAATTGCACCCTTAGGATTGACAAGTGAAAGATGTGACCCGCCAACAGATCCCTTTGTGAAAATTTCCATATACAGCGCCGTGGCATGACCGGGTTCGGTAAAGCAATCGCAGAAGTTTGTTCCGGACAGGTTTTGACGCGAAATTCCTGTAATGGTCACCAATGCCGCGTTCATGTCGGTTATCTGGCCCTTCTCGTTGATGGTCACGAGGGGATCCAGGCAGGTTTCCATCAAACTCCTGGTGTACTGCGAGTCCAAAGATTTTGCTATTTCCATATAATTTGTCTAATATTTATGAGATATCCGTTAATCATTTCCCACATCCTCGATCGGGTTTCGCCGTTTATCCTTCAGCTGTTTAAAATGGGAAGGGGAGAGGCCTGTGACTTTTTTAAACTGGTTCGACAGATGGGCAACGCTGCTGTAATTCAGCTTCCATGCTATTTCCGTGATGTTTAGCTCGTCATAAATGATCAGCTCTTTTATTCGTTCTACTTTATGGGAGATAATAAAATGCTCGATCGTAGTTCCCTGGACCTCTGAAAACAGGTTGGCCAGGTAGGTGTAGTCATGATTTAGTTTTTTACTTAAAAAATCAGAAAAGTTAACCTTGATCATTTCATCGGAATAATGCACCATTTCAATAATGACCTTCTTGATCTTTTCAATCAGGACCGCTCTTTTGTCATCCATCAGTTCAAGCCCGGCATCGTGTAATGCAACCGCCAGCTGGCTGTGCTGCTCCCCGCTGAGTGTTTCCATGATCTCCACTTCGCCCAGGTCGACCACGATGAAATGGAGCCCCAGTTTTTTCAGGATGGTTTTTACCACCATTTTACAGCGGATACTCACCATGTATTTAATATAAATTTTCATCCGGATTGTTTTCTTTTGGAATGCATACCCTTTTTCATCCGTAATTCTGAAAAAAAAAGGCATTATGATCACTGCTTTCGTGAAATGACCCGTTCTGAAAAAATGAGTTGAGTCAAGGTTGAACGTTCATGTCCTGCACCCCGCAAGATATCGTGCAAATTTGGGGGACATTACAGGATTTAGTTTTACACAATTCCTGAAATTATTTGTATAATTCACACAATTTTCAGGACTTTGTCAACTTTATAGCTATGCCTTCAACAATGCCTGAAACACTGCGCAACTTGCGGTAAATTTAACCTTCAACCAACTGCGAATTATTTGTAACAGTTAAATTCTCAGTTTTTTACCGGAAGGTTTGAAGGTAATCAGCTCCGGCATGGTGTCGCCCAGCAGAAATCCCCAGGGCTTCAATGGGCCGATGTGGTCGAAAATGAGCTTTACAATGGCCAGCAGCGGGATCGACAGGAACATGCCTGAAATTCCCCACAGGGCATTTCCTGCAATGACCACGATAACCGAAAAGAGGGCATTGATCTTCACTTTGGAGGATACAATTACCGGCACGATATAATGGTTGTCAACCATCTGGATGAAATAATAGGCGGCAAGAACGTAAAAGGCGGGCCATACCGTCGATTTGGTGGCTACGGCAATCATCATGGGCAAAGCCACGGCGATGATTCCCCCTATGTAGGGAATCACGTTCAGCACCGCCCCGATGATGCCCAGCAGGATTGCGTAATCGATTCCGATGATAAACAAGGCCGTGGCATCCATGACGGCGATCATCACCGCCTCAATGATCAGCCCTGTAAGGTATCGCTGGATAACGCCCTTTATTTTTGTCACAATTTCGGCTACCTGTCCCTGGTGGCTTTCGTTAAACAACTTGTGGATAAAATCAAGCAGGAGGGGCTGATAGTAAAGGATCATAAAGATATAGACCGGCACCAGGAATACGACAATCAGTCCGCTGCCAATCGTGTAGAGGGTGTGACCGATCGCCGAGGTGCTGCTGCTGATGAGTTCCTCCCTGGAATCGGCAATCCACTCATGGATCCGTTTGGGATTGATTTCGAAATACCCGCTGTACCATGTGATCGATTGGTTGAGGATAACGGTAAACCTGTCGACCAGGAGCGGCCATGATTCGCTGAAACGGCTGGCCTGTGAAAACAGGAGTGCAAAAAAGGCGGCAATAACCAGGAAGGTCAGGACCAGTGTGATGGCGATGGCAATGATCCTGTTCAGTTTTATCCTGACGAAAATGTTCACAACCGGCTGCAGCAGGATGGCTACAATGGTCGCAAACACGATCGGGACAATGATCCGCTGGGCCAGGTACAGGAAGGCAACGAGTGCCAATAATCCCACCAGTAAAATGGTGGCCCTGAGGTAAAACGGAAAGGTTACTTCTTTGGTTATCACGATGTGATGGATTCTGAATTAATTATAGCTACAGGGATGTTATAAAACATTTCTTCCCTGGATGACTCTCAGGATAACTGCGATCAGGGCAATGACCAGCAGGATGTGCACGATGCCTCCGAAGCTGTAAGCAAAGAACCCGATAGCCCAGGCGATGACAAGAATAACCGCGATGATGTAAAGTAAATTTCCCATGATATGTGGTTTAGTAAAAGTGAATAAGGTTTTGTATTGACAAAGGTATGCCCGGCCCGGCCGGTGGCCGTTACATAATTTTTCGAATATTTTGCATCATTCACACATTGCGCGATGCCCTGGCTGCTGCCTGTGACCCGTTCGGAAGCAATGTGTTGCGAATGATTCACCGGGGGTTGAATTCATGATGTCAAGGGGGAAATCAAAAAAGGCTGCCCCTGTAAACCAGAAGCAGCCGAAATTGAAATTTTACCGTAAAGGTATCCCGAACTACCTGGAAAACCGGAAGTCCAGCCCGATGGAGGCAATTGCGAAATTATACCCGAATTCGGCATTCATCCCGATGACATTGTTGAAAAAATAGGTTCCTCCGATAAAGCAGGTTGGCAGGAAGCCGACCTGGGTATCATTAATCGGTGCACCATACTCGGTATTCCGGTACATGTTGAACAGCGTACCTGCCCCAAAACCGGCGTAGGTGTCGAGCCCGCGCACTTTCCAGCCATAATGGTAGGCCGACCTGAACACAATGCCGACGTTTGTCCACCTGTTGGTATAGGGATCTCCCCTGTGGGTAAAATCGGTCGAGAAAAAGGAGACTCCCATTTGGCCGCCGAGGCTAACGCTCCCGGGACCTGCGCGCCAGATGCTCTGGTCGTAATGCACCAGGATGGCAGGACCAAAACCGCTCCCCCCGAAATAGGGGATACCGGGACCAAAGCCGAATCCCAGGATGCCGTTTCCGGCGCCGGCAGGGTTGACGGGCCCCTGCCCGCTGACTGTCTCAACTGAGATTCCTGCTGCGAATATGAAGAAAAGAAGAATGATTGCTGAATTTTTCATTTTGTGGATATTAGTAAAATTAACTTTAGTTATTATTATTCGATCCTTGTTTTGTTTTCCGACCGTCCGGTATTGACCTGCATGATCGTTCACAGTTTTATTATAAGTTATCAGGGGGATTCCGCAGAAAAAAATATATTAATACAGCAGCTTATAAAGCTCCTTCAGGTCGGGAGATAGGATCACTTCCGTTCTGCGGTTTCCTGCGCGGCCTTCAGCTGTTTCGTTTGTTTTCACAGGATGAAATTTGCCCCTGCCTGATGCCGTGATGTGGATGGGGTCGAAGCCATAGTCATTGGTCATGATCCGTACGATCGAGGTGGCCCTTGCGGTGCTTAAATCCCAGTTGTCCTCAAACTGCTTTGTTTTGATGGGGATGTTGTCGGTATGTCCTTCAATCATAACGGTGATATCCTTCGTGCTGTTAAGCACTTTGACCAGTGATTTCAGCGCCTCTTTGCCCTGGGGGTTCACCACATCGCTGCCTGATTTGAAAAGCAGCTTCTCCTCAAGCGACACATAAACGTTACCATCTTTAACATAGACCGAAAGTTCATCGGCCTTGTAGTTAAGCAATGCCTCCGCAATTGAATTCTGAAGCCTTGTCATGACATCATGCTGCGACTGGATCATCGACTGCAGGTTTTTCAACCTTTTTGCCTGGTCGGCAATGGTCATTTTTGATTCGGTAGTCAGGGCCTTCAGGTCATTTTGAACGGATGCGTTTTCACCCTGCAGGGAGGTTTTTTCATCCTTTAGCCTCTTTGCCTGGGCTGTGCACTCGATCAGCTGGTTTTGTTTGTCGGAATTCTCCTTTTGGAGTTTGGCGCCATTGGCTTCCGAGGCCAGGAATTTTGCATTTGATACACAGGAGATGAAAGCCATGCTCATAATAAGGGATAGAAATGCAAGGCCGAGAATTCGTTTTTTCATGGGTTGTTTTTTTAGGTAAGTAACAAGGTGCAAAGATGGGCACCCGTAAGTTCTTAATTGTTACATATTTATTGAATTTACTTACATGATTCACACTTCGTGAAGAGTAGCCGCATGTGAATGATGTAACTCTTCCCCGGAATTATGTAACACAATCCCCCAGCCGTGTAATGACCTTTGCAGCCTGATCATCACATCACTTAAAAATGAGTTATGAATGCTAAAATGAAATGTATTGTTTTATTCCTCGTCCTGCTAACAGCTACAGGGATGTTGCCTCAGAGGGCACCGGCTCAGGGCACATCGGTCAGTTACCAGGAATTTTATAATGAACTGAGTCCCTACGGTACCTGGATAAACAATCCTACCTGGGGGTATGTGTGGGTGCCCAATGCCGGGCCGGGGTTTATCCCCTATTCTACAAACGGATACTGGATTTTCACCGACGAGGGCTGGACCTGGGTATCCGGTTACTCATGGGGATGGGCCCCTTTCCACTATGGGCGCTGGTTCGACGATCCCAACTGGGGACCTATGTGGGTACCCGATAATGAGTGGGGACCGGGATGGGTAACGTGGAGAAGCTCGGAAGGTTATTACGGTTGGGCTCCCATTGGTCCCGGGATCAGTATCAGTATTGCCTATGGCAATAGTTACTACGTGCCGGATAACCAGTGGACCTTTGTCAGGGACCGCGATTTTGGGCGGCATGATATAAACAATTATTATGTCAGTTCCGTAAGGAATGTCACCATCGTTCATAATTCCACAGTGATCAACAACCCCCGCGAAAATAACGGCCGTAATATAAGGTACAATACCGGGCCCGGGAGATCGGAGGTTGAAAAACGCGCTGGTAAGCCAATTGTTCCGGTGACCATCAGGGAAAACCCGAAACAAGGGCAGAGTCTGAATAAAAACCAGCTGCAGTTGTACAGGCCCCAGGTTCAGAAAAATATGGCATCCGGCCCGAAACCGGCGCCTGCAAAGGTTGAAAATATGAAGGATTTCAAATCTCCTGCACAGAGATCCGCGGCAAGTCCGAAACCCGCCGGGAACCCACAGGAGATACACCACCCCTTACCCCCTGTGAAGACAGGTCAACCGGTACAACATCAGTCATTGCCGCCGGTGAGAACCGGCCAGGCACCGCAACAGCAGCAGCCAACGAAGCCGCCGCAAACACAGCAGCAGCATCCCGGCCAGGCCCCGCAGCAGCAGCAGCCTTCGAAACCGCCGCAAACACAGCAACAGCATCCCGGCCAGGCCCCGCAGCAGCAGCAGCCCTCGAAGCCGCCGCAAACACAGCAGCAGCATCCCGGCCAGGCGCCCAGGTCACAGCCTACACAACCGCATGTGGCAAAACCCGAAGATCATAAGGGCGGAGAAATCCCTCCTCATTGATCGAAAAAATAATGGAGAATATTTAAAAATAATTCAGGATCAACTTAATACAAAAAACAAATTAAATATGAAAAAGCTCTATAACACAATTTCAGGATTACTGATTGTCGCATTGGTGGCAATCATACCCTTCCATTCCATAGCCCAGGAGGCTTCGAAAGTACAGGGGAAAAGCGATAATGCCGCTCAATCTTACAACTACTGGTCCGTCGGAGTCTTTGGCGGGGTCATGCAATTCAATGGCGACCTCTCTAAAAACCTATGGATCAACCTTTATCCAAACAGTGTCGGGTATAATGTCGGCGTTGTTGCCACAAAACAATTTACCAGGGTTATCGGTGCAAGGGCAAGAATCGCCTATGGCATGGTACAAAGCCGGGTGGAAAACAAGTTCACCTGGGATTATAATGGCGGAAACGGCACTCCCGGGTACATATCGCAAAGTTTCAAAACGAATATTGTCGAAACGGACGTGCAGGTGACGGTTAACTGGGTAAACTGGGCCATGGGCTACAAGCCCGGGCGGTTTTTCTCCTCCTACCTTATTGCCGGGATTGGCCTGGACCAGTCGATGGGCACCAAACGGGATTTGATCCTTGATAAGGACATTGCTTACCTGGGCCGCCAGCACAATGCGCTGGATGTGGGAAATTCGGACGGAATTGGTCACAGCGACCTGAGAATCAAAGCGGATGCGGGTATCGGGTTTGATTTCAACATCAACCGCCATTTTTCCATTCCTGTTGAATTTTCATGGAGATGGCAGAAGTCGGATGTATTGGATATGACCCGTGGCGGAGCCATGAAAATGGTCAACGACATGTATAGCTCGGCTACCATCGGCCTTACCTATAAATTTGCCTATAAAAGCGATAAGGTAAAGGTTGTGGATATTCCTGTTGCCGCAATAGTTGCGGCACCCGAGCCGAAAATCAGGTTTTTCGTGGTTGCTCCAAAAAATATCCCTGCCGAATACAATGTCAGGGAGATATTCCCCCTTCGCAACTATGTGTTTTTTGACCTTGGATCAACGGAGATCCCGGCCCGGTATGTTTTGCTGACGAAAGAACAGGTAGCAGGATTCAAAGAGGACCATCTTGAATTATTCCCACCGAAGAACCTGGCGGGTCGCTCTGAACGGCAGATGATTGTTTATTATAATATCATTAACATAACAGGCGACCGGATGCAGAAAAACCCGGCGGCTTCCATCAGGCTGACAGGCGCCTCCATGGCAGGTCCCGAAGAGGGCCGGGTCATGGCCGAATCTGTGAAAAATTACCTGACAACTGTGTTTGGCATCGATCCATCCAGGATTATAACGGAAGGTCGTGTGAAGCCAAGAATTCCCTCGGAACAACCGGGTGGTACCAAAGAACTTGACCTTCTCCGTGAAGGCGACCGCAGGGTCTCCATTTGGAGCACATCGCCTGCCATGCTGATGGAATTTCAGAGCGGCCCCGAAAGCCAGATGAAACCTGTCGAGATCTTTGGCGTGCAGAAGGCACCGCTTGACAGTTATGTCACCTTCAGGGTGGATGGCGGAAACCTGGCACTCACCTCCTGGTCCTTGGAAATTAAAGACGATCGGGGAGCCGTTCAGAATTACGGACCCTATACACATGAAATGGTAAGCATGCCCGGAAAAACCATCCTGGGTGAAAGGCCGGTGGGCGTGTATAAGATCACCATGACCGGCCAGACGAAAACCGGGATGTCCGTCAGGAGAGATACCTCCGTTACCATGACGCTGTGGACACCGCCCAAAACCGACAGGTTGACAAGATTCAGCATCATCTATGAATTCAATGAATCTAAGGCAACTGCCACCTATGAAAAATACCTGAATGAGATCGTAATTCCTGCGATTCCTGTAAACGCGACCCTGATCCTGCATGGCTATACCGATGTCATCGGCGACGAGGACTATAACCAGAAGTTGTCGCTGGCCCGGGCCAATGATGTAAAAGAGATCCTGGAAAATGGACTGGCCAAAGCAGGCAGGAAAGATGTCACCTTCGAAGTTTATGGATTTGGCGAGGATGAGAACCTGACGCCATTTGAAAACAGGTTCCCCGAGGAACGCTTCTATAACCGTACGGTCATCCTGGATATCATACCGGCCAAATAGTTCGGCCCTGATCATCCCGGTTAATAACAGGCTCCCTGGCACCTATGCCGGGGAGCTTTTTTGATTTTCCGGCGCCGGGGTAAAACGCTTTTACCCGGCGGAGGTGTGAATCATGCAACTCATTTAGAATATTGTGTAACACACCGGCCATGGAACTCGCCGACCTTTGTCGTGTTGTGAAAATTCCTTCACAGATTAGAAAAAATGAAATGAAAACTATACTATTTAAGTCATTTTCAGCAGTTTTGATCTTGTTACTCCCTTTACTGAATTTTGCACAGGCTCCTCCGCTTGGAACAGCCGCCGGATTCGTTCTTTTCTCCACGGTTGGGGCGGTTGGCAATACAGGCATTTCCCAGGTTACCGGCAACGTGGGTACCAATAATGGCGCCATCACCGGTTTTGGCAATGTGAATGGTGTGATGCAGTCTCCCGGTGGGGCAAGCGCCCAGTGCGCGGCAGACCTGCTGATTGCCTGCAACCTGCTGAACAGTGCGGTTCCGGCCTTTTTCCCGGCGCCTTTGCTGGGAAACGGACAGGTGCTTAACGCGGGTGTTTATGCCATCCCGGGTGCCGCCACCCTGAACCTGGATCTTACCCTGGATGCCCAGGGAAATTCCGGTGCGGTATTTATTTTTAAAATCCAGGGACCCTTTTCGACAGGTGCCAATGCTAAGGTCAGACTGATCAATGGAGCGCAGGCGTGCAATGTGTTCTGGAAAGTTGAAGGACTCGTCAGTATGGCAGCAGGCACCACCATGAGAGGTACTGTCATTGCCAACAATGCGGCCATCAGCATGAGCACCGGTGATACCCTCGAAGGAAGAGCGCTCTCCACCTCCGGCGCCGTCAATGTTGCAGGCGTTATGGCCTATACACCCATCGGTTGCGGATCTCCTGTGCTTACGGGGCCCGCAGCACCCGCCCTTGCCACTGCAGGCTGCTTTGTGCTGTTGTCGGCCAGCGGACCTGTGACCAATGCCGGAATTACATACGCCACCGGAGATATCGGTACCAATGTCGGGTTGACAACAGGTTTTAATCCATTGTTTGTGACAGGGACCATCCACCCCATCCCGGATGGCGCAACCTTACAGGCGGCGGCTGACCTGGGTATTGTATATACTTACCTTAACGCGCTGCCCTATGATATTGAACTGCTATACCCGGCACAGTTCGGCAGGAACCTGGTACTTACGCCGCACACCTACCTGATGAACGCAGCGACCACCTTTACCGATACAGTCTACCTCAACGCACAGGGCAATGCAAACGCGGTATTTGTCATCAAGATCAATGGCGCGCTTTCGACCAGCACTTATGCAAGGGTGATCCTGACCAACGGGACACTGGCAAAAAATGTCTACTGGAAAGTAGACGGGGCGGTGTCGATCAATGATTATTCCGTTTTCAAAGGAACCATTGTGTGCAATAACGGGGCCATGCTCTTCAAAACCGGCGTGAACCTTGAAGGCAGGGGGCTAACCACCACCGGCGCCCTGGGTACAACTGCCATTACGGCCATCATGCCCCCGGGTTGCGGAGGTTCGGCGTCACCTACCATCATTACCCAACCGGTAAGCCAGGCAGTTTGTGCCGGTGGGAGTGCCAGCTTTTCGATTAATGCATCAGGAACTTCCCTTACCTACCAATGGAAAAAGGGAAGTGTCAACCTTACAAATGGCGGGAATATTTCAGGCACCACCTCCCAGACCTTAACCATAAATCCGGCCGGTTTAACTAATGCGGGATCAAATTACAACGTGGTTGTTACGGGCGCATTCCTTCCGGCGATTACCTCGGCAAATGTTTCGCTGACTGTGAACCCTTCTCCGGTGCCAACGATAGGAAGCACCAACAACCCGTGTGCAGGATCAACGAACAACATATACTATACAGAAAGCGGGCAATCCAATTATATATGGACGGTAACGGACGGGATTATTGCAAACGGGCAGGGTACCAGCACGCTGAACATAACCTGGACAGGTACCGGGCAGCAGGTGGTGACGGTAAACTATAGCAATTCATCAGGTTGTGCAGCATCAGCACCAACAGCCTATAACCTGTTTGTCAATTCAATGCCGGCTGCAGCCGGGCTCATTACCGGACCACCGGCAGTGTGTGCGGGTGCTTCGGGTGTTGTTTTCAGTACTCCATCCATCATGGGTGTAACCGGGTATGATTGGACTATCCCGGCAGGCGCCACCATAACCGCCGGGGCTGAAACTAACCAGGTAGAGGTCACTTTTGGGCCGGTTGCCGGCAATGATGTCGTCACGGTCAGTGGCGTTAATGGATGCGGTAGCGGGCCATTATCCCCCGATTTTATGATCATGGTCAACGCGATCCCGCCGGCTCCCCAGGTTTCGGCAACCGGCAACATACTAGCCAGCAGCGCTCCTGCAGGGAACCAGTGGTATTTTGAGGGCAATGCAATTGCCGGGGCTACCGGTCAGGTTTTTACCGTGACCGGCAATAGCGGAAATTACTGGTGTTCTGTGACACTGAACGGGTGTGTGTCGGATATTTCAAACAAGGTCTGGGTTACCTTATCAGGGATGAAGAACCTTCCCGCATCGGCATCCTTCAATGTCTATCCTGTTCCGAACAACGGCGAGTTCACGGTATCAATCCGGTGCCCTGCAGATGGCCTCTTTTCGATCCTGGTGTATGACATGGTCGGCAGTAAGGTATTCGCACTTCCCGAAACCCGCACCGTTGGCGGCAGGCTTGATGTACAGATCGATCTTCGCCCGATAAACGACGGCCTCTATTTTGTCGTATTCCTGAACAGCCAGTATAAGGTCATCAGGAGGATCGAAGTGCAGAACTGAGAATAAGCAGTTGTTATATATTTGATTGAATGTAAACGGCCGGGCTGCAAGCCCGGCCGTATTATTTTGGGTTAATGCCCGGAATGGAGCTAATGCCCTGCGGCCTCTTTTTTCGCCGTGGCTTTTTGCTGCTGGTAATGCCTGGCTTCAGCAGGTGTTCCCAAAAGGATTGCCACCCAGTGTGTTTTCGGGTTCTGCTCCATGATTATTTTCAGGGTCATGGTAAGGGGTACCGAAAGGAACATCCCCACCGTTCCCAGGATAAATCCCCAGAAGAGAAGGGAGAGGAAGACAACCAGGGTTGAAAGCCCCAGCCCTTTGCCCATGATCCGGGGTTCAACAAAGTTGCCGAGGATGTTGTTTACCAGCAAAAAAGATCCGAGGGTCCAAAGCGCCCCTGGCACCCCGAGTTGTACCAGGGCAAACAGTACAGCCGGAACCGCCGCAATGATGGATCCGATATTCGGGATGTAATTCATCAAAGCAGCGATCAATGCCCACAGCAGGGGATAGTCAACGCCCAGGATCAGCATGGCAACATAGATCAGGACGCCTGTGGCGATGCAAACCAGTGTTTTGATGCCGAGATAGTGGCGGATATTTTGGGTGATGGTGGAAATATAGGAGATCGAATCTTCTGAAACAGCCAGGATGGCCCTGGCTTTGACTGAAAAACTGCCGAATTCCATCAGGGTGAACAACACGATCAGCAGGATCAGGAAGGTATTCCCCATCATATTGAGGAGTTGATTTACGGCCGCAGCGGTGAATTCAAGGATCCTGGCAGGCTGAATCAGATTCGACAGCTGGTTGTCGGGAATATTGATCCCCTTGTCATTCAGATAGCGGATAAAGGAGTCGCTGATGGAGGTGAGGGAGATCTCGTATTTTGACACATTGCTGGAAAACGATGATAAAGTTCCCCCGATCAGCAGGGCAAATCCCGAAAAAAGCAGGACCAGTCCCAGGATAACGATGATCATTGCCAGCCACCGCGGCACCCTCCTGGCCTCCAGCCAGGCAATGGGCTGGGCGCAGATTATACTGATGAAAAACGCAAGCAGGCAGGGGGTGATGATCGATTTTGCATAAATTACGCCTGCCAGGATGATGATGAGCGAAGCAACCTTTACCACAGGCGAGCCATCAGGCGATACGATATCTTTCATAGCTGAATTTCTTGGGAGTACCCGAAAACCGGTACTTTCATGAAAGACAAAGTTCAACTATTTTTTCATTGACGGGTTATTTTTAACCTTGTTTATTCAAAAACCGGGCATCAGCCTGGATCCTCGTTATTTCTTTTTATCGGCCTCTTTCTGTTCGGATACTCTCTTTTTTTCGGTTTCCTTTTTCACCTTTTCCTCCGCCGCGGCTTTTTTATTGAAGAAGCCCTTGAGCAGGAAGTTGTGCTTGGCCGCCTCCATGTTTTCGTCCAGCCCTTTGGTGCTTCTCTTGATATTGACCATCGTCTGGCTGAAGTTCTCCGCGATGGATGTATCCTGGATCAGCCTTCCCAGGGTGCCTTTCCCATCGTTGATTTTGACCATGATTTCGGCCAGCTGCTGTGAGATGATCTCGGCATTGCCTGCGGTTACCTGCAAGCTGCTCATAATGGCGCTGGTTTCAACAGGTTCGGCCGATACCAGTTCCTGTCCCTCTTTTGCCAGCGGTGAACCGGTGCCTCCCTGGGAAAGCAGTAATAGCCTGTCGCCGATAATTCCTTCGGAACCGATAGCCACCTCGCAGTCGGATTTGATAAACTGCCTGACCTCTTTCTTTAACAGCATTTCAACCCTCACATTTGAATCGTTGATAATCGTGATCCGGTCAACTGTGCCAACGTTGATGCCACAGAAACGGATGTTGTTCCCGACCTGCAGCCCGCTGACATTTGAAAAAACCGAGGTAAGCCGGTACACCGGGTTGAATAAATTTTTTTGTTTCCCGATGATAAAGATGGCCAGCACGAAGAGCGCCAGGCCGCCGGCGATAAACATCCCAAGCCTTACTTTGAATTTATGTGATTGCGTGTCCATGGATTTCAATGAATTATGTAGGTTATTTGAAAAATGAATGAAGTACAGGATCGGCTGAGTTTTCAAAGTCAGCCACACTGCCCTCTGCATATACATCCCCGTCGCGCAGCATGATGATCCGGTTTGCCGTGTTCCTGGCGCACCTGATATCATGGGTGATGATGATGGAGGATGTTTTATATTTCGTCTGAACGTCGTTGATGAGTTCGCTGATTTCGTCGGAAGTTCCGGGGTCGAGTCCCGTGGTCGGCTCATCATAAAGCATGATCAGCGGGTCCGAAATAATGGTGCGCGCCAGGCTGATCCGCTTGCGCATTCCACCCGAAAGCTGGGAGGGCATTTTATGCAGGGCATCGGCAAGACCCACATTTTCAAGCACCTCGTTGACCTTGTCGTCGATTTCCCTCTCCGTTAGATCCCGTTTTGTGCGGCGCAGGGGAAACTCCATGTTTTGTTTTACGGTCATGGAATCATACAGGGCGCCACTCTGGAAAAGGAACCCGATTTTTTGGCGCAATGCTCCCAGCTCCTTCCTGTTCAGAGTTGCCACATTGTCGTCAAAGACACTGATGGTCCCGCTGTCGGCGGTGAGCAGCCCCACGATGCATTTTATCAGCACCGATTTGCCTGAACCCGATTTGCCAAGCACCACGAGGTTTTCGCCATTATACAGCTTTAATGAAAGATTGACCAACACCGCCTGCAGGGAAAATGATTTTTTCAGGTTCTCAATGCGGATGACCGGTTTATTGCTTTCGGCCGGGGAGGGAGTTTCAATCCTTGATCCGGTTTGATTGGTACTCATTGTTGGAATTTTGTTTTTATCAGTAAAGCAGGTCGGTTAACTGGACCGCTACCATGTCGATGATGATAACCAGCAGCGATGACAGCACCACCGCGGAATTTGCGGCAATCCCGACGCTTTCGGTTCCGCGACCGGCATTGTAGCCCTTGTAGCATCCAACCAGTCCGATGACGGCCCCGAAGAAAAATGATTTGATGATGGCCGGGAAAAAATCGATGAACCTCACATGTCCGAAGGCCTGCGAAAAAAAGAGGTAAAAGGTTACATCACCCTTGATGTTTGCGCCTGCCCAGCTTCCCAGGATGCCCAGTGCATCGGCGTAAAGTATCAGCAGGGGAATCATCAGGGTGGCGGCCAGCACCCGTGTAACTACCAGGAACCTGATCGGGTTGGTACAGGAGACCTCCATGGCATCAATTTGTTCGGTCACCTTCATCGATCCCAGTTCGGCCCCGATGCCCGATCCGATCTTGCCCGCGCACAGGAGCGCCGTGATCACCGGCCCCATCTCGCGGATAAGGGAAATGGCCACCATCCCCGGCAGCAGCGACACCGCCCCGAAACGAATCAGAACCGGCCGCGACTGGATCGTGAGTACCAGTCCGATGATGATCCCGGTAACCGAAATCAGCGGCAGGGATCTATTCCCAATCTGGAAACACTGCCGGAAAAACTCGCGGAATTCAAAGTCGCGCGTAAAGGTTTCCCTGATGATCCTCGCGATAAACAGGTAAACGTCGGCAATGGTGGTGAAAAAGCTGTCGGCCTGCGCAGTTTTCGCCATGGTTTTTTCACCCAGCTTCACGGATTGCACGCGGGCGAATCCCTTTACCTTCACAACAGGATTATACTTTATCATATCAATCTGGTATTAGTATCAGCAAAACTAGGGATGCCCGCCCTTGAAAGTGTTACAGAAATCTGTAAATACTTTGCATGATTCACACATTGATCCCTGAGGCTGATATTGACCTATTTCAATATCACGTTAATATCCTCTTCATGTTGGATATCCGGGCCAGGTGACACAATTGCCATGGTGCAGGGGCCACGCCAGGGCGGGACCCTGCGGCGTCATGACTGGTTTCATGCAGCATGTTGAACAGCCTGGGTGTGAATATTGCAAGTTATTTACAACATTTTGTAACACAAACTGCCCGCGACGGGCACACCTTTGCATTCTACAAAAAGCAGGTGAAACTGCGGATCAAACCTAAAAACAGATACCATGAATACCAGCACGTGGAGCATATCGGACAGTGAAATAGCCCAGGAAGTTGTAAGCGCCTTTAACTGGAACTGGCAGGTGCCTGTCAGAAAAGTAAAAGTAATCGTTGAAGATGGCTGGATTACACTGGAAGGCGATCTTAACTGGAACTATCAGCGAGAGGCCGCCGACAGATCTGTTGCCGACCTGGTTGGAGTCAAAGGGGTGACCAATAACCTGACCATCCATTCAGAAACGCAAGACGAACTTGAGAAACATAAAATCGAGTTGGATCTTGTCAGCGATTGGTCTATCAATGACGAGAAGATACTGGTGAATGTTGCCGGCCCGATTGTCACACTTTGCGGCTCTGTAAATTCTGACTTTCAGAAGGCTGAGGCCGGGCGGATAGCCTGGAACTGCGAGGGTGCCTGGATCGTATTCAACGACCTGGTCATTGAAAACCAGGATTAACCTGTAACGACCGAAAATCCACATGCTAAATAATATTGAAACACACCATAAATCCAACAACATCATGCATCAGCCGAAACGACAAAACGCCAAAGAATCGACCATCTACCTTATCGGGAGCGGAATAGCCTCCCTTGCCAGCGCCTTCTATCTTGAAAAAGATGCAGGTGTCCCCGGTTCCAATATCCATATCCTGGAGAAAAACAATATTGCCGGCGGAGCGCTGGACGGCTCGGGCGATGCAGAAACGGGTTTTGTCGCCAGGGGCGGGCGGATGCACGAGTTGTATTATACCTGCTACTGGGACCTGCTCTCCTTCATCCCCTCCCTCGAGGATCCTGCGGTTTCGGTAAGGGATGAATCGTTTGAATTCAATAACCGTTTTGTCTCCAATGCACAGGCACGATTGCTGAAAAACGGGCTGAAGCAGGATGTCTCCTCCTTCGGGCTTTCCCTGGCACAGCAGTCAAAACTGCTTAAACTCACCTTCTCCTCCGAGCGTTCACTCGGTAAAAAAAGTATTGAAGAATGGTTTGACCAGGATTTTTTCACCACCAACTTCTGGCTGATCTGGACCTCGATGTTTGCTTTTCAGAAATGGAGCAGCCTGGTTGAGATGAGACGCTACATGAAGCGGTTTATCCACCTGGTCGACGTTCTTCCAAAGTTGGGCGGGATTTTGCGTACCAAATACGACCAGTACCATTCGGTGGTGCTGCCGATGAAAAAATACCTTGAGGGAAGGGGGGTGCAATTCGACATGGGGGTGGAGGTTACCGACATTGACTTCAACCTGTCGTCGGATAAGAAAACTGCCACGGTGCTGCATTTGAAGGATAAAAATGAAATTGTCCTTGGCGACAATGATTATGTTTTCATTACCAATGGTTCGCTTACCGAATGCACCGATAACGGCACCTGGGACAAGGCAGCAAAATTAAAGGGAATCAGGGAATCGGGGTCATGGCAGCTATGGAAAAACATTGCCGCAAGAGACGCCGCATTCGGAAACCCGGAGCCCTTTTGCAGCGATATCGGGCTGCAGAAATGGTATTCCTTTACCGCCACCCTGAAAGATAGCACCTTCCATGATTATATGGAGAATTTTTCGGGAAATGTTGACGGTACCGGGGGGCTGGTGACCATCACCGATTCAAACTGGCTGATGTCGTTTGTGATTGCCCGTCAGCCCCATTTCCCGAACCAGCCCGGTCATGTTAAAATTTTCTGGGGTTACGGACTCTACCCCGACCGGAAGGGAAATTTCATCAATAAGACGATGGCGGAATGCAGCGGCAAAGAGATCCTCGAAGAGTTATGGTTTCACCTGAAGATCCAGGAGCTGATGAAACCGGTGATGGAATCCGGAAAGGTAAACTGCATCCCGGTGGCGATGCCCTTTGTGGATAGCCTGTTTATGCCAAGGGAATCGGGCGACCGGCCCGATGTGCTGCCAAAGGGCGCTACCAATTTTTCATTTCTGGGCCAGTTTGCCGAAGCCCCGAAAGATTGCGTGTTTACCGTTGAATATTCCGTACGAACCGCCCAGATGGCCGTTTATGGCTTATTTGAAACAGGCAGGGTGGTGATGCCGGTGTATGATTCGATTCATAAACCGGAATTCCTGATACGGGCAGTCAGGGCAATCTCCTTGTGATATTACCCGTGAATGTGTGAATGTTGCAACTTAATCCCATATTTATATAACACTTCACAAGCAGGGGCAACCCATCTTTGCAGCATGCTCCGGGAGCAGATGGAGAAACAATATACCGCAAACCAGTTAACTAATTTAAGATGAAAAATACGAACGTTACTTCCAAAACCAGGTGGTCGATCGACCAGGCTCATAGTGAACTTGCCTTTAAAGTAAGGCATTTAAGGATTACCAGTGTCAGAGGTTCCTTCCGGACCTTTGATGCCAGCATCTATACCCGTGGGAAAGACTTCACCACGGCAGAAATTGACCTATGGATCGATGCATCCTCCATCAGTACGGGCGATGCAAAACGTGATGAACATTTAAAAAGCGCTGATTTCTTTGATGTTGAAACACATAAGCAGATCTCCTTCACCTCCATCTCCATCGGAAAAACAGACAAGGAGGGAAACCATGAAATGTGGGGTGAACTGACCATGCGGGGGATCACCAAAAATGTAATGCTAATGGTGCAGTTCGGCGGAATCGTTAATGATCCCTGGGGAAATGAAAAGGCCGGGTTTACCGTGACCGGGAAGGTGAACAGGAGCGATTGGGGATTGGTGTGGACGACTGCCATGGAGGCAGGTGGCATCATGGTAGGCGAGGAGGTTTCCATTACCTGCGAGGTGGAACTCACCAACCTGGGCCAGGAGGGACTGACCATGCAACTGGTTCCCGAAGTGCTTATGAAATTACCGACAGTAAAGGCCCTGTGACATGCGCTGAAACCTGCCTGCGGGTATTTCCCGCCGGTTGGAACCGCAGGTGTGAATCATGTAACTAATTGCCAAAGTAGTGTAACAAATTCCCTTGAACATAATCTCACCTTTGCAATATCCAAAAACATATAAAAAACCAAACATGAATACGACTGAAGTACTGGGAACCTGGAATGAACATAAAGGAAGGCTCAGGCAAAAATTCGCGGTGTTAACCGATAATGATGTGATGTTTGAAGCAGGCAAGCAGGATGAGATGATCGGGCGGCTCCAGGTCAAGCTTGGGAAAACCAAGGAGGAGTTGAACAGGATCATAGCATCCCTGTAGCACCGGGCAGGTTGCCCGGCAGGCTGCAACGAATTTCACGACAGCCACTTTACAACAATTTTAACCAATAACAAATCAAACTATGAAAAAAACAATTTTTGCACTCGCGGCAGGCATGTTACTGGCAGGTGCGCTCATGACCGGATGTACTACATCTGCCGAAAAGGTGGATAATGCCCAGGATAAGGTATCACAGGCAAATAAGGAGCTGGACCAGGCAAACAAGGAATACCTTGCCGATGTGGAAAGCTATAAAAAGGAGACCGCTGAGCGGATTGCAGCCAATGACAAGGCCCTGAGCGATTTAAAGGCGAGTATCGCGCAGGATAAGCATGCCGTGAAGGCTGACTACAACAGGAGAATCGCCGTACTGGAACAGAAAAATGCCGAAATGAAGATGAAAATGGCAGGTTACCAGGCCAATGGGAAAGCGCAATGGCAGAGTTTCAAGGCTGAATTCAGCCATGATATGGATGAACTGGGCAAGGCATTCAAGGACCTGACCGTCAAAAATGTAAAATAACCGGATTATAAAAACCAATAGGATGAAATTTCTAAAACTATTCCTCTTCAGCCTGGTGTTGTTTTTTGCACAGGCGGAGGGAAAGGCGCAATTCTCGGTGAGTTTGAACCTTGGTGCCCCTCCGATGTGGGGACCCTCGGGGGTCGCAGAGGCGCATTATTACTACCTGCCTGACGTGGAGGCCTTTTACGATATTAATGCCTCCATGTTTATCTATTATGGCGACGGAGCATGGATTCACCGCTCCTATCTCCCGGCGAGGTATAAGAATTATGACCTCTACGGCGGGTATAAAGTTGTGATGAATGATTACCACGGAAATACCCCATACACCCATTTCAGGGAATATAAAGGGAGATATGCCAAGGGATACCACGGCCACCCGCAGAAAACCATCGGTGAACGGCCGGGGAGGGGAAACCAGGGGGAAAACAGGCCCCATGAAACCAATCATGAAAACAGGGACAATGGCGGTCACGACAGCCATAACAGCGATCAGCATGGCCATGACAATGGCTCACCCCCGGGTCACGATCATGACAAGAAGGATAATCACGGGAATGATAAAGGAAAAAATAAATAACCCTTAAAAATCAAACATCATGCGTTCAGGAAAAGTAGTATTAGGTGTGCTGGCAGGCGTTGCCGCCGGCGCTGCATTGGGGATTCTTTTTGCCCCGGCAAGAGGATCATCGACAAGAAGAAAAATCTCGCGTAAAAGCGATGAGTATACCGATGAAATCGGGGAGAAGTTCAATGACTTTATCGAAAGTATCAAGGTCAAATTCGACTCTGTTGAAAAAGTGGCCAGGATGATGGCGGACAAAGGAAAATTGAAAGTTGAAGAGGCCGTCGAAGAGGGGCGGAAATAACAGGCTAAAAAGAAAAATATGGAAATCCGGGAAAACTCAGTCGAACGTTTAATGGAACGCGTAGAAGCATTTAGTGCTACAACTTTTGAACTTTCAAAATTCAGGTTACTGGAGGCGTTAACACGAATAGTGGCCTCCCTGATCCCAAGGCTGTGCGTATGGCTCCTGGTTTCCATGTTTTTCCTTTTACTGAGTGCGGCGGTTGCCCTTTTCCTGGGTGAAATGCTGGGTAAAAACTGGTATGGACTGTTCATCGTAGCTGCCTTTTACCTTGTGGCTGCAGGTTTCCTTCATATTTTCCTGCGGAAGAAGATAAAAAAAGCCGCCGGGGATTTTATTATTAAACAAGTACTTCAATAACCTGATCATGCAAAATATCGATACGCTGACCGGTCTGCGGGAAGCTATTACCCGGCTTGAACAGAGGCGCGCAGCGGAAAAACAGGTGCTTAATGCCGACCTGATGACGCTGTTTGAAACCTTGCAGCCGGTGAACATGCTCCGGGACTTCGTGCAGGGCGGCACCGCAAGCCAGGAGGGAAAGGGAAGCCTGCTGTACACCATGGTAGGGCTGACGGCAGGTTATCTTGCCAGGAAGGTTGTTGCCGGCATGACGAAAAGCCCTTTCAGGAGGCTGGCCGGTGATGCGGTGCTGGTGAGTGTCACCAATGCCATTGAGAATCATCCTGACCTGGTTGTTTCAGCGGGCAGGGCGATCCTGGGCCTTTTCAGGAGAAAACAACTCCCTGGTTCGCCGGTATCCGGACGAACATAGATTTCATTAAAATCAATCACGGCAACGCATTCCATTCGACCGATGACAGTTAAGAAAATTCTTTTCAATAAATTTTTCAGGTTCTGGAAAATCCTGGGCCCCGGGCTTGTTACCGGCGCGAGTGATGATGACCCCTCCGGCATTGCAACCTATTCGCAGGCGGGTGCAGCCTATGGGCTATCGACCCTCTGGACCGCATTGATCACCTTCCCACTCATGGCCTCCATCCAGGAGATGTGCGCCAGGATCGGCCTGGTTACCTCCCATGGCCTGGCAGGAACCCTCAGGTCAAATTATTCAAAACCCGTTTTATATTTAATGCTGTTTTTTAGCTTTCCCGCCATCGTTTTAAACATCGGCGCCGATATTGAAGGCATGGGGGCCGTCGGGAACCTGTTGTTCCCAACCATCCATGCAACATGGTTCAGCATCTTTTTCACCTTTTTATTGCTGGGACTCATTATCCTGCTGCCCTACCGGAAAATGGCAGCAATCCTGAAATACCTTTGCCTGGCGCTGTTTGTCTATCTTGTAATTCCATTTTTATTCAAACAGGACTGGCTGGCCATTCTGAAAGCCACCCTGGTCCCGAAAATCATCTTTGATAAAAACTTTATCAGCATCCTGGTCGCCATCCTGGGAACCACCATTTCGCCCTACCTCTTCTTCTGGCAGGCAACAATGGAGGTTGAAGACAGGAAAATCAGGAAGAAGCAGCTGGTTGTCAACAAAAGGGTGATGGACGAAATGAAACAGGATGTCGACTTCGGCATGCTTTTCTCCAACCTTGTCATGTTTTTTATCATCCTTACCACCGGGACGGTCCTTTTTAACGCCGGGATTCATAAAATAGATACGGTTGAACAGGCTGCCCGGGCATTGCAGCCCCTGGTCGGGAATTCGGCCTACCTGCTTTTTGCCCTCGGGGTGATTGGAACCGGGCTCCTGGCCATCCCCGTGCTGAGCGGGTCGCTTTCCTATATCATTACCGAAACTTTTGGCTGGAAAGAGGGGCTGGATAAGAAATTCCACGAAGCAAAGGCATTTTACCTGATTATCGCCGTATCTCTTTTGCTGGGATTGTCCCTGAACTACGTGGGTATTTCACCGGTCAAGGCGCTGATCTATTCGGCCATCCTTTACGGCGTTACCGCGCCTGTGCTTATTGCGATTATCCTCCATATCTCCAACAACAAGAAGATCATGGGGAAATATACAAACGGGAAGTGGTCCAACTTCCTCGGATTTGCCACGCTTACGCTGATGACCGTGGCAGCCGTGGTGCTCATTGGCATCCAGTTTATTTAGGGATGGCCTCCTTTCAAGAAGCTGTTGTTTTTTCAAATCAATGCAGGAATGCAGACAATGCAGACAATGCTGGAATGCAGGAATGCAGACAATGCAGGAATGCAGGAATGCAGGAATGCAGGAATGCAGGAATGGGGGAATGCAGACAATGCAGACAATGCAGACAATGCAGACAATGCAAACAATGCAGGAATGCAGGAATGCAGGAATGGGGGAATTAGGGAGTTATGGAATGAGGGTACAATGGCACCGGATGAAGTATTTGGGGTGCAATTGCGACAAGTTCCGGTTACCTGTTTTTCATGCAGACGTTTAGTATGGCCCTCAGCGCATTATTGCTGTAGGGTTTTGCGATATAGCCGTCGCATCCCGCCTCCAGCGCCTTCTCCTTGTCGCCGCTAAGCCCGTAAGCGGTTTGCGCGATGATAACCACTGTTTTATTAAATTTGCGGATCTCCCGGGTTGCTGAATATCCATCCATAACGGGCATTTTCATGTCCATCAGGATAACATCGATTGCAGGATTGGCACGGCAAATCTCCACGGTTTCTGCGCCGTTGGAGGCCCTGAAAATTTCCCTGGACAGGTTGCGGATGGCAAGGCTTATCAAAATTCCTGATGTTTCGTCGTCTTCTGCTACCAGTATATTGAGGTTTGAGATATGGTTCTCTTCAATTGCCGGCATGAATGCTTGGATCTTCGGCGCCGCTGATTCATCCTCGGGGGCATGGAGAATGGTAAAGGTAAACTCGGAACCCCTTCCTTCGTCGCTGACCAGCGTTATGGAACCACCCAGCATTTCCACGTATGCTTTTGAAATGGACAATCCCAGGCCTGCTCCCTGGAATGCCCTTTTATCGCTGATATCAGCCTGGATAAAACGATCAAAAACTGCTTTTTGCCGCGGTACCGGTATCCCGATACCGGTATCTTTCACAAAGAATTCCAGGAAATTGCCCTTCATTTTGCATCCAAACTCCACGGAACCTGTGTCGCAGAATTTAAGGGCATTATTGGTGAGGTTGACCAGGATGGCGGTTATCTTTTCCTGGTCTGAATATATAATAGAATCCTCGGCAGTTAAGGAGGTTTCCAGCCTGAATTGTATGTTTTTACGATCAGCCTCGGGTTTGAAAAAGGTATAGATGTATTCCATCTGCTGGTTTACATTGGTTTTTGAAAAGGAGACTTCCATCTGCCCCGATTCAATTTTCGAGATGCTCACAATGTCGTTGATGATATTGAGCATCCGGGCACCGCTTTTTTCGATGATACTGATGTATTTTTCCTGCTCCTCGCCTGTTAACCCCGGCTCTTTCAACAGCCCGGCAAAGCCGAGGATCCCGTTCATCGGGGTCCTGATCTCATGGCTCATGTTGGCCAGGAAGGCTGATTTCAGCCGGTCGCTCTCTTCGGCGTGTTCTTTTGCGATAAGGAGTTCGTCGGTGTTTTGCTTGCGCATGATTGCTGTTCCGATTATCAGGCAGATCGCTTCAAAAAAGAGGATCATGTCATGCGTAAAGGCCCCTTTTTTCTTTTCATTCAGCTGCAGAACACCCACGATTTTTTTATTGGCCAGGATGGGGATGATGGCAATTGAGCCAAAACCCTCATGGATACATATGTTCCGGGGATGAAGTATCAGGTCAAAGTTGGTTGGAAGGGATAACATCTGCGACGAATCATTTGTCCAGAAACTCCCTGAATCCGTGCAAAATGGTGAAGCAGGATCTGTGTTCCCGGATAGTACCAGTCCACAGGCACATGCTAATATTTGCCGGCCATCTTTGTCTCTGCATACCCTGCCCTTCCCGTCTCTGATAACAAGGGTGGTTTCCCTTTGAATCAGTTCAACGGGAAAGCCGATCTGGACAAAATAGGGAAAGTCCTCCTGGTTTTGCAGACGAATCCCGACCGCTGAAAATTTCGTTTCCTCCTGGATTGCCTTTATGATGTCCATGCTGCGTTTCTCCAGGTCCAGGCTGCTGGTCAGTATCCTCAGGATAACGTTGGAAAGTTTCTGAAAACGTTCAGCCCTGACCCGGTCGGTGATGTCGCGGATATTGCACTGGATTACCTTTTTCTTGTCAACCCGGTAAACAATGCTGACAAATTCAACATGAATCGTTCGCCCGTCGGAGGTTTCAAGGGGCATGTTCTCATAACGGATATATTCCCGGCGCTGTAATTCCATGAAATTATCCTGGTTTGCCACGATATCCTTGAAAAAGCCAATCTCCCAGATAGCCTTTTCAATTAATTGTTCCTTGGTATAGCCCAGCAATTCAATTAAAAACG
This sequence comes from Bacteroidota bacterium, assembly GCA_037133475.1. Classification (GTDB taxonomy): domain Bacteria; phylum Bacteroidota; class Bacteroidia; order Bacteroidales; family FEN-979; genus CAIVAT01. The sequence goes on along the minus strand of JBAXOB010000014.1, from coordinate 18,224 downwards.
GGTTCACATCCATGATCATCCCGGTTGAGGCATCCAGGATAAGAATACCATCCTGGGCTGTTTCGAAGAGCCTGCGGTATCTCGTTTCAGAGACGACCAGGGCCAGTTCGGCCCTGACCCGTTCGGTCATGTCGCGGATATTGCACTGGATTACCTTTTGCTTGTCGACCAGGTAGACATTGCTCACGAACTCCACATGGATCGTGCGCCCGTCGGCGGTTTCAAGCGGCATATCCTCGTAACGGATGTATTCCCTTACCTGTAATTCTGCAAAATTCTCCCGGTTTGCCACGATATCCTTGAAGAAACCGATCTCCCATATTGCCTTTTCAATAAACTGTTCCTTGGAATAGCCCAGCAATTCTATTAAAAACGGGTTTACATCCATGATCATGCCGGTTTCGGCATCGAGAATCAGAATTCCGTCCTTGGCCGTTTCAAAGAGGCGGCGATAACGGGTTTCAGAGTCAGCCAGCTTTGTCTGGTCTTCCGGTGTTTCCACCTGGCTTTTATTGTTTAACATAATTTGAAAATCACCTGAACTTGTTGTTTCTATTATTTTGTCAAGGTAACGCTATTAAACTGATTCCTTCTTGTAGAATTATGGAGATTAATTATATAATTCCCACATGACAGTTCTCCGGAAACCGTTTCCGATCTTCATCTTCATTAACAACCAATATCAACATGAACGGTTTTGATACCATTTCCGGTTTATGTAAACCTGGCAAATGTGTGAATGATGTAACTCTTATCCCGAATTGTGTAACCATTGCCGGCCTTAAATGAATCACCTTTGCTGCGTGAAAATTCTTTCATGAAAAAAAATTAACAAAATGAATACTACCGAAGTAAAAGGGACCTGGAATGAACAGAAAGGCAAACTCAAACAAAAATTTGCCGCTTTAACCGATAATGACCTGATGTTTGAATCGGGCAAGAAGGATGAAATGTTGGGCCGGCTGCAGATAAAGCTTGGAAAAACGAAGGAGGAATTGCACAAGATTATCTCATCACTTTAAAAATGTTAACTGCTTTTTCAACGTCACCCTTATGCCGGCGGGTCACAGTGACTGGTCAGGGTTTGTTTTTTTCCTGCCGGCCTTTGGGTGATTTTTCCAGCCATAAATGCGCCCATCACGGTCGAAATCATCGAAAATATTCCGAATTCGGTGGTCATTAAAACCACCCAGAAAAAAATCGACAGGGAACATCAGTGTCATGTCGTCCGACAGTGATCAGGTGCGGTTACGAATAAAACGGGAGCTGACAAGCGATCAACAGGGATGTGATCATGGAACAGGAGATTATCCTGCCTTGATTTTTTGGTGTGTCATGATGTTAAAGAAATTCTGTTTCGGACCCGTGCACCCGGTCCCAATCGGCCATCTCGGCTGGTAAGCTGTATCCCGATGGTTCGACTGTGATTTTATTGTATCCGCGCGAATATAATTCTGTCCTGATTTGGGTAAAATCTCTGCCGGTAAGGTTGAAAATATTATCTTGCAGCCGAAAACCAAATAATACCTGAACTATGGAATTCAGCGCTGCACAGATAGCCGGGATGATCAATGGGACCGTGGAGGGCAACCCCGGGGCGACCATCTCGAAATTGTCCAAAATTGAAGAGGGGGTGCCGGGTTCCCTGTCGTTCCTGGCAAATCCGCTATATACACAATATATTTACAGCACACTGGCGTCGATCGTCATTGTGAACAACTCGTTTGTAGCCGAACATCCCGTTGCGGCAACCCTGATCAGGGTTGAAAGCGCCGACATCGCCTTTGCAAAGCTGCTCGAGGTTTATAATAAAATCAAGTACGACAAACGGGGCATCTCTCCCCGCAGTTCGGTCTCTCCAACGGCCACCCTTGGGGAAAACATCTATATCGGCGATTTTGCCGTGATCGGCGACAAGGTGGTGATCGGGAGAAATGTAAAGATCTATCCGCATGTCTTTATCGACGATAACTGCACCATTGGTGATAACACCATGCTGTTTTCAGGCGTGAAGATCTATTCCGATAACGTGATTGGTAAAAACTGTATTATTCATGCCGGTACCGTGATCGGCAGCGACGGTTTCCGGTTCAACCAGCAGGATGGCTTGAATGTCAAGGTACCCCAGATCGGCAACGTGGTCATCGAGGATGATGTGGAGATGGGCGCCAACTGCGCCATCGACCGTGCCACCTTCGGCTCGACCATTATCCGAAAAGGGGTTAAGTTCGATAACCATATCCACATCGCCCATAACGTGGATGTAGGTGAAAATACCGTCATCGCTGCCGGGACAGGCATTGCCGGCTCGGTAAAGGTCGGAAAGAACTGCATGATCAGCGGCCATGTCTCCATGACCAACCATATTACCATCGCCGACGGGACCATGCTGGGCGGTGCGACCGGCGTATCGCGAAGCCTTACCAAACCCGGGCAGGCATACCTGGGAGTGCCGGCCCTGGAGGTGTCAAAGTTCAGGAGGTCCATAGCCCTGTTCAGGAACCTGCCCGAACTGGCTGAACGGATTACGAAGCTGGAAAAGGAGTCGCAGAAGCGGTAGGGACGGCTATTTCGAATGGGTTTCCTGCCTGCTGTCTTATTTTGGCAATACGACAGGTGGGGTTGGAAAATGAGCCGGCTGTCAGGGATTATCAAAAGGTCAATGAAAAGATCATCCACTAACGGTGGACCAATAAATCAAACCGGAAATGAAAAATCTGATCGCTGCGGTTATATTGCTTGTCTCAGGATACGTTGGGGCCCAGGTCCCCTTCGAAGGGAACAACCTGAACAAGATTGCAAACATGGAGCGTGATGCCCATGTATCGAAAATGCTGGGAACAAGGGCCGAAAGCACAACGAATTACAATGTCCGCTGGTATCGTTGCTTTTGGAATATCGACCCGGCCGTAAAACAGGTCTCCGGGAATGTCACCATGCTTTTTAAACCGGTCGCCCAGCCGCTCGATTCCCTCATCCTTGATCTGAACCAGGCATTGCGGGTCGATTCGGTGTATTACCACAACCAGGTTATATCCTGGAATCATGCATCCGACCTGCTGTCGGTAAAGTTTCCTGCAGCCCTGCCCGTGCAGGTGTACGATTCGGTCACGGTATTCTACCACGGTGTGCCTCCCGACAATGGATTCGGCTCGTTTGTCCAGAGCACGCACAGCGGCGCCCCCATCATCTGGACGCTTTCAGAGCCTTACGGCGCCAGCGACTGGTGGCCCTGCAAAAACAGCCTGACCGACAAAGCCGATTCCATCGATATCTACATTAAAACCTCTTCTGCCTACAAATCGGCATCCAACGGCACCCTGGTTTCGGCAACACCCGTGGGTAATGATGTCGTGTATCACTGGAAACACAGGTATCCCATCGCAACCTATCTTGTTTGTCTTGCCGTGACCAACTATTCCCGCTATACCCACCTGGTTCCCTTCGGATCCGACACGCTGAAGGTTATCAACTATGTCTATCCCGAGGATTCTGCCGCAGCCTTTGCCCAGACTGCCGCCGTAGTTCCCATGATCCAGCTGTACGATACTTTGTTTGGAATTTATCCTTTTCAAAATGAAAAATATGGTCATGCCGAATTCGGATGGGGGGGAGGCATGGAGCACCAGACCATGACCTTCGTTGTATCCTTCGGGTATGAGCTGATAGCCCATGAACTTGGCCACCAGTGGTTCGGCGACAAGGTTACCTGTGGAAGCTGGAGCGACATATGGCTCAACGAGGGATTTGCCACCTACCTGTCAGGTCTTTGTTATGAACACCTGTCGCCCACCTGGTGGAAACGTTTCAGGCAGGTGAGGGTTCAAAGTGTTGTTTCGCAGCCGGGCGGGTCGGTGTTTTGCACCGATACCACCAGCGTGGGCCGTATCTTCGACAGTCGTCTCTCTTACGCAAAAGGTGCGCTGATCCTGCATCAGCTGAGGTGGATCATGGGCGATGCACTCTTTTACTCCGCCCTTAGAAGTTACCTGGCGGATGCAACGCTTGCTTATGGATTTGCGCGGACAGCCGACCTGAAGTCGCATCTCGAAGCTGCCTATGGTCACGACCTGACCTGGTATTTCAACGACTGGTTCACGGGCGAAGGTTACCCATCCTATCATATCGACTGGGCACAGACGGGAAATGCGGTAACCTATACCGTAAGCCAAACCCAGTCGCATCCATCCGTAACCTTTTTCCCGATGTCCATCCCGGTTCAGTTTAAAAATGCCACGCGGGATACCCTTATCAGGGGTTTCAACAGCTTTTCGGGACAGACCTTCACCGCCACCATCCCATTTGCCGTCGATTCGGTCATCTTTGATCCCGATTTCCAGCTCATCTCGGGGAATAACACCGTGGGCGCTGTTGCCGAACATGACTGGCACCGGAACCTGCAGATATACCCAAACCCTGCAGGGAATGCGATAACCATCTCCTTTGAGGAGGTTAAGGCCGGGATAGCGTTCACTATTTTCAGCTCCGACGGGAAAAGGGTTAAAACCGGGCATCTCTACGGAAAAGAGAATAAAATCAATATCAGGGAGTTGCCCGATGGCGTTTATTCGATACTCCTCTTTTTTGACAAACAATCGACCTCCCGCGTATTCATTAAACGACATTGATCCTGCTTTCGGGCAGGGGTTCCGGTATCCCGTCTTCACTGGTTTTTATTCTTCAAATAGTTATTCACCATGTCACATTCTGGCAGAGGTAATGTTTACTTTTGTTTCAATATACAATTCTGTCCATGAGGTCCATTTCAAAATCAGGTTTTATCCGTGGTGTAAAATGCCAGAAATCGTTATACCTTCATTATAACCAGCCCGAAGATCGGGATGAACCCGATGAGGGCCGGCAGAACCTGTTCAACAGTGGTCACGATGTGGGACGATTGGCGCAGCAGCTTTTCCCGGGTGGTATCGACGCCAGCCGGGGGGAACCTGCAAATTACACTGAAAATATAGCCTTTACGGCTGAACTGATCCAGGATGGCTGCCCTGTAATTTACGAGGCTGCCTTTGGGGATGGTGAAACGCTGTGTTACCTGGATATCCTGGTTAAAGAGGGTGATCAGTGGCAGGCTTATGAGGTGAAGGCAGCCACGCGTATCAAGGAGTACCATCTCCAGGATGCTTCATTCCAGTATTTTGTCATGAAAAGTTCAGGATTGGCCGTTAAGGATTTTTCGATGATCCACCTGAATAACAGGTATATTCGCCAGGGAGCGCTGGATCTTTCGTCACTTTTCCATATCGAGCCTGTCACGCGCACCATCATGAGGAGGCAGAAGGCGGTTGCCGAAAATCTTGCCTCCCTGCAGCAGATGCTGGCAGCCGGGACGATACCAGGCATAACGATGGGGCCGCAATGTTACCGGTCGTATCCGTGTGATTTCATTGAATTCTGCCTGAAGGACCATATCGCGGCAGAATCGCCAGGCGACCCTTTCCCCGCTAACCGGAACCAGGATGAACTGGACGCTTTCCGGGATAAACTGGAATACCCCTTGTACTTTATGGATTTCGAGACCTTTATGCCGGCGGTACCGTTATACGAGAATACACGGCCCTACCAGAAGCTCGCCTTCCAGTATTCCCTGCATGTGGTCGACACTCCCGGGGGAACCCTTCGCCATTATGAATTCCTGAGTACTCCCCCTGCAGATCCGCGCCCGGCATTTATCGTTTCGCTCCTCGGCCGGCTGGGCAACAGGGGCAGCATCCTGGTCTGGAACCAGAGTTTTGAAAAAACCATTCTCAGGGAGGTGGGCAGGGATTTTCCTGAATTCCAACCCGGCATTTTCCCGCTCTTCACAAGGGTTGCCGACCTGATGGTACCCTTTCGCAGGAAATATCTCTACACGACCGAGATGAATGGCAGCCATTCGCTCAAAGCGGTGCTGCCTGCCATCGTTCCTGAACTTTCCTATGCCAGCCTTGGGATCAGCGACGGGGGTGCGGCCTGCATGGCCTATGAAGCCCTCTTTACCGAACCCGACCCGGAAGTCCTGCGTTCCATCCGCCGGGACCTGCTGGAATACTGTAAACTTGATACCCTCAGCATGGTGCGAATACTCGAAAAAATATAGAGATTTTTAACTATCCTAAAAGAAATCAATTTATTTCACTTCGGTATTAATTGTTAGATTATATTTGTTTTTTCAAATAAAGTTTATAGAATCATAACAATTACCTGAAATTTTTAGTTATTAACCTAAAACTTTTTTTATGTGTACACCTTGGGTAAAGGATCATGTGGATTGTCACTTTTACCAGATTAATCCACAGCGTGATTGTCTGGTTGTATTTAGTTTCGGATTCTATAGTAGAAATAATCATGGTGGGTTAAATCCTTACGGGCTGGTGCCCATACCATTGCAAAACCTGTATCAGGGACCCTATCAACCTGACTGGCACTTTGCAGTCAACCTACGGATCCGGTGCCGGCAGGGTCAAAACAATTGTCAGCAGAATATTGCTTTGGCACAGGCGATACATGGTCTCTGGCAAGCATCGCCAGTTTGGAAAACGCATCCCCACTACGTAAACGGACCTAAGGACTTTGGGGTTGATTTTATTGCCACCCCTCCCGCGAATGCACTCTATATCCTTTATGGTGATATAACAACCCCGGAAAAGGGTGCAATTGCCGAATGGATGACTAATCCACCTCAAGGCTATGGAATTAATCCGGTTATTCAAAGGGTTCAGGTATTACCTCCCCATGGTATCAACCTGTATTCATGGATTCTTGCAAGAATCGATGATATTGATAACCTTCCCCCGATGATTGCCTACAGGCAGCAAAATGGGTTGGGACCTATCCCCAGGATATAGGTTGAACAATTTAATATCGGATTATGATCAGGATATTGCACACCTCCGACTGGCATCTTGGAAAACGGCTGGAAGGCTTTTCACGGCTGGAGGAACAGGAGGCCGTACTGGCCGAAATCTGTGAAATAGCAGAGCGGGAAGATGTTCATGCCATTGTCATCTCGGGCGACCTGTTCGACACCTTTAATCCCCCCGCGGAAGCTGTCGAATTGTTTTACCGCTCTCTTAAAAGGCTTGCCTGCAACGGTCGCCGTGCGGTGATCGCCATCGCGGGCAACCACGATATGCCCGAGCGGATCGATGCGCCCGACCCGCTGGCCCGGGAGTGCGGCATCATCTTTGCCGGCAGTCCCAATGCATTGCTGAAGCCCTTCTCCCTTGAACCGGGAATGGCGCTGACCAGGAGTGAAGAGGGTTTTATTGAATTGCACCTTCAGGGCGCAGGTTGCCCGTTGCGGCTGCTGCTGACCCCGTATGCCAACGAACTCAGGCTGAAGAGCTGTCTTGGCGTGGCCGACACCGGCGATGAACTCAGGAAGGTGCTGGGCCTCCACTGGCATCACCTCGCCGAAAAATACTGCGATACCGGCGGCGTCAATCTACTCGTTGCCCATCTCCTTTTTGCCCCAGACGCCGGGTCGCTGCCCGAGGAGCCGGAGGAGCAGCGCCGCATCAATTACGTCGGGGGAGCGCCGGCGATCTTTACTGACGGCCTGCCTGACGGAATCGGTTATGTTGCCCTGGGACACCTTCACCGCCACCAGGTGGTCGCCACGAAGCCCTGCCCGGTCGTCTATTCGGGAAGTCCGCTGGCATACAGTTTCAGCGAGGCTGACCAGGATAAATTCGTGGTCATGGTTGAAGCCGGTGCCGGCGAACCGGTCACCACCCGCAAAATCCTGCTGGAAAAGGGCCGCCGGCTCGTCAGGATGCGGTTCGGGGATATTGGCGAAGCGGTGGAATGGCTCACAGCAAACCAGGAGGTATTTGTAGAACTTACCATCGTTTCCGATCAATACCTGGCTGCCGTTGACAGGAAACGGCTGCTCGATGCCCATCCCGCCATTGTCACCATCATCCCCGAATCGCGTGCAAAAGCGGGCGAGAGCAACGAAAGTGGCCGTGTGATAGATCTTACCAAAGGGATAGAAGAACTCTTCATCGATTTCTTCAACCATAAGAAGGGACAGGACCCGGGCGGCCAGATCATGGAAATTTTCAGGGAGGTTATCGCAGAGGAGGGACAGTCATGATACCATTAAAATTAACCATCGAGGGGCTCTATTCCTACAGGGCCAGCCAAACCATCGATTTCAGCAATCTCACCCGGTCGGGGCTTTTTGGCATTTTTGGCGGTGTCGGTAGCGGTAAATCCTCCATCCTGGAGGCCATCTCTTTTGCCCTTTACGGCGAATCCGAGCGGCTGAATTCACGCGACAAACGCAGTTACAACATGATGAACCTGAAATCGGCAAAGCTGCTGATCGATTTCGAGTTCAAGTCACAGGATGACACACGCTACCGCTTTGTCGTTACCGGGGCCAGGAATAAAAAGAGGTTTGAGGAGGTCGGAACCTTCGACCGGCGTGCCTTCCGGTTCGTGAAAAATGACTGGTTTCCCATTTCAACCGACGACATAGAGACCATCACCGGGCTGAACTACCAGAATTTCCGCCGTACGATCATCATTCCCCAAGGCAAATTCCAGGAGTTCCTGCAGTTAAATTCATCCGACAGGACCACCATGCTGAAGGAGCTGTTCAACCTTTCCAGGTATGAACTTTCCGATAAAATCGGCAGGATGGAGGCAAGGAATGATACCGCCATCCAGTTGCTGACCGGTGAAATGCAGGGGGTGGGGGAGATCAGCCAGGAAACCATCAGCGGATTGGAGAACAAACGAGTCTTGTTGCTGGAAGAAAAAACCAGGGTAACATCGGATCTCGGCCAACATGAAAGGCTCGTCCAGGAGGCGGAAGCACTTAAAAAACTCTCGGCCGACCACTTATCCAGGAGTAACCGCCAGGCTGACCTGATGAAGTCAAAGGATGTTATGCAGGACCTGGAGACCCGGCTCGCTGAGTTTGAACTCTGTTCAAGGGTCTTCAGGACTGATGTGAACCTGCTTGAAATGTCAGACCTTAAGTTCAGAAATACCGCGGCCGAAATGGCAGTCGAACAGCGAGTACTGGCTGACTTGCATAAAAATTTGCTGTCGGTCAGGAAAAGTTATGAGGAGCTGAAAAAGGAGTTTGATAACAGGGAGGTGTTGCTCCGTGAATCGGAAGAATGGGCGAAACTGTCGTCCATCAAGGAAAACAGGGCCATACAGCAGGCATTGGTTCAGAGGGAAAAGGACTGTCGTTCATCATTGGAAGGGGCGCTCAAAAGGATACAGGCTGCTAAGGATCTTCATTCGGCGAATGTTCTTGAAATGGAATCATTGAAGGAAAAACTTCCTGATTACAAGATGCTTGCTGATATCCAGGGGTGGTTTGCCGAGTCACACAGACTGGAAAGGACAGTGGCCGAAAATCAGAGGAAAACCACCGATCTGAAGGCTACGCTGGCCACATTGAACAACCAGGCAGTTGCTGAAATTTTCCGCTCTGCGCTGTTCGGCAGTGACCCATTGCTGGCAGATGTTCAGGGTTTTATCCACGAGGCTGAGCTTCTGTCAGTTTCCTGTGAAAGCAGGATCATGGGTTGGGATGAACAAATTTCAGGATTGGAGATCAGGAAAAAGCTGGAGGATTATGCCGCCGGGCTTCACGATGGAAAGCCTTGTCCTTTGTGTGGTTCTGAAGATCACCCCCGTAAACTCAACCCCACTGACGTTGCAAACGGGTTGGAACTGGCAAGGGGCGGAAGAAAAACTGATGCCGACAAGTTGAAGAAATGCAACGACCTTGTGAAATTCCTCACGCCCAACCTTACCCTGCAGGAATCGGTGAAGCAGCAGCTCGGAGACCTGGCGGATGCACGGCAGGATTTGCTGCAGGAAAAAGCGCGGCACCAGGGAGCCTTTACCTGGGCAGGCTTTGACAAGGATCGTGAAGAGGAGGTGGTGGCGAAAATCTCATTTTATGAGCAGGTTTCCGTACAAATCGCAACGGCCGGGCAGCAACTCAAAAGGATGGCTGACGAAAGCGAAAAAGATGCGGTCAGGGTTGAAAAGCAAAAACTGGAGCTGAACCAGATCCTGCAGGAGTTGACTGCCGCAGCAACCAAAATCCAGATGCTGGCCGGGCAGATCACCCTGGTCGATCCTGATGCGGAAGGAGAATTGTCATCGGCACAGCTTCTTGAAAAATCGAAAGAGGCTATCAAACAGCATACGTTGATCTCTGGCAAATTCACCGGTGCCACGAATGAGCTGGAAAAGTTAAACAGATCAATTTCAGAGCTTACTGGAAAGATTGGCGAAAAGGAGAAAAACCAGGTTGAACTGCAGGTCCAGATAGGAAATATCAGGCTTGCAGTCGAAAAAAAGCTAAAGGAAAACGGCGACAGGGATCTTTCCCAGGTAATGGTCGTCCTTCAAAGTGATATGGAGGTTGAGCCACAAAGGAAGAGGCTTCAGGATTATCGCCAGGAGGTTGCTGCCGGTGACAGATTTCTGAAGGATGTTGAAACACAGATGGCAGGCCGCACCTATGATGAGGAGGCACATCATTTATTCAGGCAGGAGACCGACGCACTGAAACTCCGGCTCGATACCCTTAACCTTGAACTGGGAGGAATTGAATCGTCCATCATCGCCATGAAAGGCAAAGCGCTGAAATATGCCTCTTTGAAGAAAGACCTTGACAAAGCAACGATAAGGGGGAAAGATATCACCGAGTTGAAAAATCTTTTCCGCGGCAGCGGTTTTGTCAATTATGTCTCTACCGTTTATCTTGACAACCTGTGTAAAGCAGCCAACGAGCGGTTTGGTAAGCTGACACGCCAGAAACTGGGTCTCGAGCTTGCCGAGGACAACAGTTTCCAGGTACGTGATTATATGAATGAGGGTCATTTGCGCAATGTAAAGACGCTGTCGGGAGGGCAGACCTTCCAGGCCTCGCTTTCGCTGGCGCTCTCGCTGGCCGACAGTATCCACAAGCTGGCCGGGTCTTCCGAAAACTTTTTCTTCCTGGATGAGGGATTTGGCACGCTTGACAAGGATACCCTTGATGTGGCCTTTGAGACCCTGAAATCACTCTCAAAGGAGAACCGGATCGTTGGCGTTATCTCTCATGTGGAGGAGATGCAGACCGAAATCGAGACCTACCTGAAGGTTACCAATGATGAGAACCATGGCAGCGTGGTGAAGGGGAGCTGGGAGTCGTGACCGGCTTGACGACCTGCTCCTATCGTAACAGGATAACCGACCCGATTGTCTTGTTGTTCCCGGTTCCGGTTTCCGATCCTGTCCAGGGTGATTCGTCAATGAACCGTGCTTCAATTTTCCACATATAATTTCCCTGTGGCATCGGCTGGCCGTTAAAGGTCCCGTCCCAACCTTCAACCGGCGCTCCCTTGTCGTCAATCCGCGACGATTCCCACATCAGGTGGCCGCCCATATCGAATACCATAACATGATATTCCTTCAGGTTGACACCCACAGGCTGAAACAATCTGACAGTCAGTTTTTCATTTGAAGGCGAAAATGCATTCGGCACATAGAGTCCCTTGAAAAACAACCTGTACTCGTAATAATTGGTGTCGGCACAGTCGAACTGGTTCAGGGAGATCAGCCTGATGATATAGGTTCCGTCATCGGTAAAAACCGCCACCGGGTTTTTGTCGGTTGAAAAGGTGCCGTTTCCGAAATCCCACATACTGCTGTCGGCACCGGAAGAGAGGTTTTCAATCTTGATGGTTCCCTGTCGGCTGCTGAAATTGTCAAGAATTCTGAATGAACTTACAGGCCTGGCATTTGTCCTTACTACCGAATCAACCGTATCCATGCAGCCGAAACGGTCTTTGATGATCATCCTGATGGAGAATTGTCCGGCCAGGTCATACTTGTGTTGAGGATTCTGTTCATGGGAGGAATCCGCGACAGACTTCGGGTCGCCGAAAAACCAACGCCATGCCGAAAGGGTCGTGTCGGCCTGGATGGACTGATCAAAGAAAAAAGTAGGTGTTCCCTGGCATGCAGCCGAGTTCGAATACCTTGCCGCAGGCAGCCCATAAACGCGGGTAGGCTTTTCAAGTGAATCTTTACAGCCATATTTATTCATTACGACAAGGGTCACCGGGTATATGCCGGCAGTATCGAACATGTGACCGGGGTTTTGCAGGTGTGAGGTATCACCGGGTTTCGGGCTAAAAGTCCAGTCCCACCTGATATTCTTTTCTCCCCATGTTTTTGAGGTATCCCTGAAAACGGCATTTTCATGCAAACAGGACGGGACATTTGAAAAGAGAGGCAGCGGTGTCGGGTGAATCGTTACGGTTGCTGAACTTTGATCGGTAATTGTTTTTACGCCTGCCTGGGTCTGCACTTCGAGTTTCACCTGAAAGTGACCGCTGTCGGCAAAAGTATGGTAAATCGGCGAGCCATGAGTGAAGTAAGTTGTATCCGGTGTTCCATCCCCCCACATCCAGCGCCATTTTTTGATAAGCGTATCGGGCCATGAATTGTCGTAAAATGCAATTCTGTAACGTGCACACAGAGTATCCTTAACGATATAAACTGCCTTGATACACCCTGGATGGCTGACGTTGCGCATAATGCTGTCGGTACAACCTTTCTGGTTGGAAATTACCAGGGTTACCGGGTAGATTCCTGCCGTGTCGAACCGGTGTATCGTGTTGCCGGGTCCCGGTGCGGGAATCGTCTGGGGCGGTTTCCCGTCCCCCCATTTCCATGTCCAGTTTACAACGCTGCCGGAACCGTAATTCTGCGTTGAATCCCTGAATTGAACCGTACTGTCGCAGTGAACCGACGTATAGCTGAATAACGGCCTGGGCGGGGCATAAACCAGGACAGACCGGTAAACACTGTCCAGGCAATTGTCTGAATTGTATGAGAGCATTTTCACAGGATAGGTTCCTGCTCCCGAGAAAATGTGCTCCGGGTGGTATTGCGACGAGGTGTTGTTTATGCCTGATGCAGGATCCCCGAAGTTCCATGATACGTAATACAGAGAATCTCCAGCTGCCTGGTTTTCGGGATGGAAATGGGTTTTATAACCCAGGCAGACCGTATCAAAGGCAAAGTTGAACCGGAACCCGGGTTTGATATGGACACTGTCGGCCACGGTATCCTTGCAGCCGTATGTATCGGTAACAACCAGTGAAACAAGGTAGGTGGTATCCGCAACGGGAAAGGTGAAGGAGGGAGCCGGGATATTCGAAGTATACCCGGGAATGAAAGTCCACTCACGTTGAATGATTCCGGAACCATTGGAGGTTGACTGATCCTGGAAATCAACTTTCCCCTTTGGACAAAAGAACGGAATATAGGTATAGGCGGCTGCTGGCGCGGGGTGGGAAATTACCGGGATTGTCAGCGAATCAGTACAGTTCGAGGAGGTTGTTACCCGTAATGAAACCTGGAAGGTGCCTGCGCTGGTGTAGACATGGACCGGGTTCTGAATGTTAACGGCAGGCGTTCCATCTCCGAAATCCCACCTCCAGCCCTGAATGGTGCTGTTGTTTACAGTGGACAGATCGGTAAATTGTGTTCCGGCGTTGACGCAGGCGGCTCCGTACTGGAACATGGCCTGCGGGCTGGGATTCACCATCGCATACAGGGAAGTATCCCTTACGCATTGATCAGAGTTGGTTACCTGGAGCGTGACGGAATAGATACCGGGCAAATTGTACGTATGGGTGGGATTCTGAATCGTCGAATGATTATTGGAGCCACTGGCGGGATCGCCGAAATGCCAGTCCCAAGCAATAATCGTCCCTGCCGGGGTTGTTGAAAGATCGGTAAACTGGGCCGGGACATTCGTACAGGTCGTATCAGCCGAGAACATGGCCACAGGTGCCGGTTTTACCGTGACTACCCTGGGAGGAACAAGGCTGTCGAAGCACCCGTCGGCGTTGGTTACCCTGAATTTTACGGTAAATGGGCCGCCTGCCGTGAAAGCATGCGTTGGATTCTGGACGCTTGAGGTGTTGTTGGCACCCGAGGCAGGATCTCCGAAATCCCAGTTCCAGTTTGTAAGTGCGGCGCCACCGTTCGGTTGTGACTGGTCGGTGAACTGAAGCAGTGCCAGGGCACACGGCGTGGGCCCGGTGGTGAAATTAGCAATCGGGTTGAAACCGATTTGGACAGGGTTGGTCCTTTGGTCAGTGCAATTGGCTGAGGTATTAATGGTTAGGCTGACATTGTAGGTGCCTCCCCCCGGGAATTTATGCCTGATATCAGGATTCGCAGGAAAAATAATGGGGGGCACAACAGTTCCATCGTCAAAATCCCATACCCAGGAGGATATATTGCCGTTGCCGGGAACTGAAAGATCATGGAATTGTACCGAGTCGGACGAACAATTGCCAGCAACAAAACTGAATGCTGAGACAGGTTTTTCCAGCGTCATCACCTGATGTACGGTATCCTTGATACAACCCAGGGAATTGGCAATGGTCAGTGTTACGGTATAGGTATTGGCCAATGCATACTGATGGGTTGGATTGACGGCGGTGGAGGTGTGCCCGTCGCCGAAATCCCAAAGGTAACTGACTACGGTCGTTCCGGTGGATGAAATTGACTTGTCAGTAAAGGTTGTTAGGCTGCCGGCACAGACAGTGTCAGCAGTGAAGTCGGCAACCGGCCGTTCGTTGACGGCAAGGAACTTGTCAACCGTATCTTTACATTGATTGGAGTTTTCGATAATCAGTTTAACATCATAAGCGGGATGCGGTGGGCTTGCCTGCGAGAACTGGTGGGTTGGATTCTGGAGGTGCGACAGGTTCGTTCCGGAGGTCGGATCGCCAAAGGTCCAGGTCCAGTTCAGAATGTTACCACCCCCGTTTGTTACAGAAAGATCGGTAAACTGAACGGGTTGGTTATCACACATAATACTTGAATAGGTGAAGTCAACGATGGGGGTTGGGACACTCGATACCGCTTTTGTGATTACGCCAATGCAGCTGTCGAACGTGGTTACGGTAAGCGACACCATGTGGGAAGTGGCATTCCCGACAAATGTGTGTGTGATGTCGGCGTTTGCGGGCCATGTAATTAAAGGTATGATTGAGCCGTCGCCAAAATCCCATTGCCAGGTTTGAATTCCGGAGGAGTAACCGGATGGTACCGTAGATGCGTTGTAGTAATGAACAGGATTTCCTACACAACTCGGGGATGAATAATGGAAATCAGCGACCGGTTTAGGATTAACCTGTATCAGTTTGGTGACGGAACGGAAACAACCGTTGGAATTGGTAATGGTCAGCGTAACCCCATAACTTCCGTAAGACTGATAAGTATGCTGGGGTGACTGGGACGTTGATGTTCCTCCGTCACCGAAATCCCATGAGAACGAGATAACCGAAATGGCATTGGGGGTGGAGGCATCCGTGAAGAGGGTCGGGCTCCCTTCACATCCTCCGGTAACTGTGAAATCAGCAACAGGATCCTGGTTTACATGGATTGTCCTGACCAGTGTGTCACGGCAGCCGTTTATATTTATAACGATCAGCCGGACGTGATAGTCGCTAAAAGTTGAAAACTGGTGGATAGGATTTGGAATAGCGCTGTTGTTGTTGGATCCGCTTAAGGGATCATCAAAATCCCAGTTCCATGCACTGATGGCTGACCCGCCGTTTGTCAGGGAGAGGTCGCTGAACGGCACGGGCTGTGATTCACAGGTAATTATCCCATAGTTGAATCCGGCAGTCGGTGATATTTCACTGATCACAATTTTTTGGATGGAATCCATGCAACCATTCGTGGTGATGGCCTTTAAGGTGACCAGGTGTGAAGGGGCATTCCCTGCAAAAGCATGCGTGATACCGGGGTTTGCAGGAAAGGCGATGGTCACGGGGCCGGAACCATCGCCGAAATCCCAGATCCATCCGCTGATTGTGGAAGAAACCCCGGGAGGAAGGGAGGAGAGATCGGTAAATGTAACTGGGGCGTTCGAACAGGTCAGCGGAGAGAATGAAAAATTGGCCAGTGGTTTTGGGAATACCGTGATGACTTTTGTTACAGATTGGATACAGCCAAGGGAATTAATAACAGTATGGGTCACGCTGAAGGTGCCGTAGGAATTATATAGGTGCTGCGGGTTTTGCAGCGCCGAGCTCCCGCCGTCACCAAAATTCCAATTGTAAGAGACCATTGAAGCCGAATTGGGAACGGACTGGTCAGTAAAGTTAACCGGCATTCCCTGGCAAGGTACAGAAACCGTGAAATCGTCAATTGGGGGAGGATTGATCGTGAGCGGAATGGTTTTGATGTCATTGCATCCATTCGTCAATCCTACGGTCAGCGTGACAGAGAATGGGCCAGGGCCGGTGAAGGTATGGCCCGGATTTTGGAGGCTGGAATAATTGGCTGTCCCTGATAACGGGTCACCGAAATTCCAGCTCCAGGTTTGAATATTGCCTCCTCCGTTGGCCAGGGATAAATCGGTGAAGCTGACAACCTGCCCGGCGCAGGTTGTGGCCGAATAGCTGAAATTGGCTGTAGGTGCGGGCAGGCTGTTGACTGTTTTTGAAATTGAATCTGTACAGTTATCGGTTGTTGTAACGATAAGCTTAACCACATGGGATGTTGCCGTACCGTTAAAGGTATAGGTTATGGTCGGGGAATTGGGGAAATTTATGGTAACCCGTGGCGATCCATCGCCAAAGTCCCAAACCCATTGATTAATGTATCCCGTAAAACCGGAAGGAATACTCGACAAATCATTGAATGTTACGGGTCCTCCTACACATCCCGCAGCCGAATAGGTATAGTTAACCTGCGGCGTTGGATAAACTGTAACCTGTTTGGTGACGGTTTGACTGCAACCGTTCGAATTGACAATTATGAGCGTCGCATTGTAATTCCCGTAGGTCGAATAGGTATGCTGGGGAGATGGCAGTGCGGAGGTCCCTCCGTCACCGAAAATCCAGTGATAGGATGTGATTGCCGCGGCATTCGCAAGTGAATTGTCGGTAAACGTGGTTGTTGATCCCATACATGCCGGAGGCGCCGTAAAATCGGCGACAGGTGATAAATTAATCGTTACCGGTTTTGTGACAGATTGCATACATCCACTGGCATTGGTAACCGTCAGCATTACCTGGTATGGACCAGGGCTGACAAAAATATGGGTTGGAGATGGTGTTGCCGAGGTGTTGTTCTGACCGGAGGCAGGATCGTCAAAATTCCACAGCCAGTTGACGATAGCGGCGCCTCCGTTTGCGTGTGAAAGATCGGCGAACTGAACCACCTGGTTTTCACAGGAGGGAGTGGCCGGCAGGATCTCAAAATCGGCTGTCGGGGAAGGAATAAGGTTGACCTGGTGGGCAACAGAATCCCTGCATCCAAATACAGAAATAACCGTGAGCCTTACGTTGAAAATAAATACACCTGCGGGAAAGACATGAGTGACATCAGGTGAGGCAGGGAGGTTTACCGTGGTAGTGGTCCCGTCGCCCCAACTCCATATCCACCTATTGATATAGCCCGGGATGCCGGTTGGGATGAATGACTGATCAATAAACTGGACAGGTAATCCATCACAGGCTGCGGCATTAAAACTGAAAGAAGGGACAGGCGGTAGGATCACATTCACCGTTTTAGAAAAGGAATTGGTACACCCAAGGAGGTTTGTGACGGTAAGAACGGCTGTATAGGTTCCCGCCGTAACGTATTGATGTGATGCGCTTGAAGGATTGGCCGAGTGGGCCGTTGCATCACCAAAATCCCAGTCCCACGTGGCGATATTCGCCGGAGTCATAAGGGTCAGGTCGGCCAGAAAGGTGGTTTCCTGGTCCTTGCAAACATTGTCGGGTACGATAAACGCAACGGGGACAGGCGCCTGGACGGGGACGTCCTTTCGCAGCGTATCCCGGCAGTTGTCGACATTATCGGTAACCTGGAGCAAAACATGGTAAACATGTCCACTTCCTGAAAACAGGTGTACGGGATTCTGTAAAATCGACGTGTTGTCACTGCCAGAGAGAGGATCATCGAAATTCCAGTTCCATTGTATGATGTTTCCTGAGGAGGAAGCAGATTGATCGGTAAAATATACCGGCTGGTTTGCGCAGGCGGTAGAATCGGTAAAAACCTGGTTGTGCGAATAAACAAACCGTGCGTCGGGCATAGGCACAATGCTGACCTGGATGCTGTAAACTCCCTGATAGTTCGTGTTGTAGGTGACAGTTCGTGTTACCGTATAGGTTCCTGCAACCGGATAATGGTGTTTTGCAAAAACAGGGAAGACCGTG
>JBAXOB010000013.1:0-91797 GCA_037133475.1 Bacteroidota bacterium | reverse complement strand
AATCTTAATCGTGACAACCCACAATGGTTTTCGACGTTTTGGCGCAACACTGTGCAACCTTTTTTGTTTCTGCCTTTGGAGCTTTTACCTTTTTTTTAACGAGACTTTTCATTGTTTGAATTTTTAGAGTTTATATTTGATTCTGAGTAATCCAATTTTCAACAATTGCATCAGGTGTTACTTTCCACAACCACAGGAATCTTTTTTCCCGGCAATGGTAAAACTGGCCACTTCTGCATTTCCCTTGGCATAGGGGACTGATTCTTCAATTATTTCAACGGAGGCAAAACCTGCCTTTTCCAGTTGCTCCATATACTCTGCACGGGTCACCGATCCGGCCCAGCATTCAGCCACTGCCACAGGATCATTCCTGTATTCATCTGCAATTGCAGTGGTGGCATAAATATCGCTGATCACAAACCTGCCGCCTTTTTTAAGGATTCGGTAGATTTCATTCCAGACAGACTGCTTGTCGGCAGCATGGTTCAGGGTGCAATTGGAGATTACCAGGTCCGCCACTTTATCAGGAAGTTCAAGCTTTTCAAGTTCACTTCTTACAAAACTGACATTTTTTACACCGAATTTCTCTGCATTGCGGCGGGCTTTCTCAAGCATACCATCGGAAATGTCTATTCCGTAAACAAATCCGCTTGTGCCAACCGATTCAGCCATGCGTAAAACATCCGTTCCACGACCACTGCCCAGGTCAACACACACCTCTCCGGTTTTGGGTTCAGCATAGTTGATCGCTCCACCGCAGGAAAGGCAACATTCCGATTCTGCCAGTTCGCTGTACCGGTTATTTATTTCTTTTATTTCCATGATATTGTGATTCATTCAAAGTTACACCTGATCTTCTTTCAAAGCTGTTTTTAAGACGATGCAAAAGTAAACAATAATTTTTATTAAATCGCATAAATATCACTAATTTTTTAACCGACGGCTAATTTTACTATTTTTACACAACCATGTCAGATTTCAGATTAAAAGTTTTTCACTCGGATGTCTGCTAGCCAGGTTTGCCAACATTTCTGCAAAATATAAACGGATTAATCTATTGATTTTTGAATTGATTTTGAATTTAATTCTAGAACAGGGACAAAGAATGGAAACAACAACAGCATTAATACTTATCGTCATTGGACTAATGGCCGGAGTTTTCGGCGGAATTTTTGGCATTGGTGGTGCCATCATCATGATTCCCGCCATGGTATATTTCCTGGGGGTTGATCAGCATACGGCCCAAGGCACCAGCCTTGCGGTGATGTTGCCTCCCATCGGGCTGTTTGCAGCCTACAACTATTATAAAGCCGGCCAGGTGAATATATGGTATGCCGTAATTATTGCAGTTTCCTTTATGATTGGCGGTTACGTTGGATCAAAGATCGCGTTGAACCTCCCGGAACATATCATGAAAAAAGTCTTTGGAATTTTCCTGATCATCATGGCATTAAAGCTTATCTTTTCAAAACAGGCTGGGGTGCCGGAGTAATTAATTAAATTGATTTTCAGGAACTTAAAGTAATTAAACCTTTTCCAATGCCTGCTTCAGGTCGCTGATGATATCCTCTGCGTTTTCAATTCCAACAGAGAACCTTACAAGGTCGTCGGTGATCCCTGCTTGCTCTTTGTTTTCTTTTGAAACGCCTGCATGGGTCATGGAGGCAGGATGCTGGATCAGTGTTTCCACTCCACCCAATGATACGGCCAAAACAGCAAGGTGAACATTATCCATCAGCTTTTTACCCGCTTCAAAACCACCGGTCAGCCCGAAACTGATCATGGAGCCGGCGCCGGTCATTTGCCGCTTTGCAAGTTCGTACTGCGGATGCGATTTCAACCCGGGATACTTGATCCAGGCTACTTTGGGATGGGTTTCGAGAAAATCTGCCACTTTAACTGCATTCTCCTGGTTCCGGTCAACGCGCAATGACAGGGTTTTTACACCCCGTAATACCAGGTAAGCCTGATGGGGGTCCATGTTGCATCCCATGTATACCATGCAATGTCTTATTTTCTTATATAGAACAGCTTCTTTCGTTATGATTATTCCACCCACAATGTCAGCATGACCATTGATGAATTTTGTTACGGAATGAAGAACGACATCTGCCCCGAGATCCAACGGCTTTTGAAGGTATGGAGTGCAAAATGTATTATCAACGACCAACAACAGGCCATGCTCTTTTGCGATTTTGGCACAAGCGGCAATGTCGGTGATCTCCATCGTCGGATTTGCAGGTGTTTCAATGTATAGGACCTTGCTGTTTGGCCGGATCGCTTTTTTGATCTCCTCAACATCGGCCGTATTTACAAATGAGGCCTCAACATGAAAACGGCCGAAATCCTGTTCCAGGACACCCCTTGCTGGTCCATAAACCGCGTCGGTACTGATGATATGATCTCCTCCATTCAGCAGTGCCATGTAAATTGTTGTGATGGCGCCCATTCCTGATCCGGTAGCGATACCTCCATATCCGTTTTCCAGGGCGGCAAGATTTTCTTCCAGGGCATGGATCGTCGGGTTTGCAATCCTCGTATAAATATAGCCATCGCTGGCGCCTGAAAAACAATCAGCCCCATGCTGGGCGCTTTTAAACCGGAAGGTGGAAGTTTGATAAATGGGAACGGTCGCACTTCCGAATTGATCATCGATTTCCCCGGCATGAATGAGTTTGGTGTCGAAACCAGCATCTTTTAAATCCATTTTTTTTATTTTAGAGTTTGAAATTTCACGAAATCACTGGCCTTTTTTCTTTCAACAGAGATAGCACTATTGATGCAGGATGTGATCGTCATATTCTATCATTGCAAAAGTAGTGAACATATGTTCGCAATACATTAACTTTGCAAAAAAAAATATGCCTGACCAACTCGTTACCTCAATCTCCATACTCAGCAATTCAGGGTTGTTTTCCCAAAGCACCTGAACTCAAATGGAGCCTTTTTTGGCGGCGAGGTCATGCAATGGCTTGATGACGCTGCGTTTATTACGGCAACGCGCTACACCCGTCAACGGATGATCACCGTAAAAATTGAACATGTTCGTTTCCTGAAGCCAATTTTGCCTAATACCATAGTGGAAATAACCGGCACAATTTCAAAAGCCGGGAACATCAAACTGTATATCAAAATAGAGGTGTATTCAGAAGATATGTATTCCCAACACCGGGAAAAAGCAATAGAGGCTGACTTCGTGTTTGCTTCGTGCAACGCTGATTTATCAACTATTCCTCTGAAGATTCCTAAAGTTGCTTTTCAAACTTTTTAACAACATTTGCAACAACAACCCATGAAACCAGGATCAGGACGGGCCAGCTAAAAAACCAAATAATTTCAGTTATCATCAGGTCAATTTTTAATAAATATGAGATTCCGTTTTCATTTCCTCGATATCGATCTTTTTGTTGTCGATCGACCGCCATGCATAAATGATATAGGCCAGAACAAATGGAACCAGGAGCGAAACATAACTCATGGCTACCAGGGTGTAATGGCTTGACGAACTGTTTTGAATGGTCAGGGAACTTTGCAAATCACGGGTTGAAGGGTAATATGCCGTGTTGTTGAAACCTGCAAGCAGCAAGAGTGAGAATACCGTGACGATCGTACCGATCCCGGCCGCCCAGATCCCTTTGGTGCTGCATTTGACAAAGCAGGTGATCGGACGGATAATGCCCATCAGCACCATAGCCACACCCAGCAGAAACAAGATCGCCACCACCGGCATATGGATCAGGTTGTGCAGATATTTATACGGTTCCATGGATACCATGGTGGTCTCAGGATTTACTGCAAATCCTGATGATAAAAGTAACCATATCGTAAAGGTGAGGAAGAAAACCACGAATGGAATGGCGTTATAAAGGAGCTGCTTTTTTACCCGTTCCATGATGGCCGCATTGTTTATACGGTTCATGAAATAGAGCAGGGCCAGTACCCGGGCCAGAAAGAAGACGGTTAATCCCAGCGTCAGGTTGTGCAGGTTCAATGCAGCTTCCAAACCATAGGCAGGGCCTGTCCATTCTGAAATGATTGGCATTTTCCCACCGGTCAGGTTTGTTAAATTCATTTTGTTTACAAGGAAATCAGAACCGGTAAAAAAGGTGGCGACAGCGGTGCCAATTAATACAGTTCCCAGTAATCCATTGACGAAAAGTAAAACTTCATAGGTTCGGTGCCCGAAGAAATTGTTGGGTTTCGAACGGTATTCGTACGAAACGGCCTGGACGACAAACGCAACCAGGATAAGCATCCACACCCAATAGGCACCTCCGAAACTGGTAGAATAGAAGAGGGGAAAGGAGGCAAAAAAAGCACCACCAAAGGTAACGAGGGTCGTAAAGGTGAATTCCCATTTCCTGCCGAGGAGATTGACCAAAACAGTCCGTTCATCTTCGGTTTTGCCAAGTGTATAGATAAGGGTTTGCCCTCCCTGGACAAACATCAGGAAAACCAGGATGGCTCCCAGCAATGAAACGATGATCCACCAGTATTCCTGCAAGGTGATATATGAAAATGTTTCGAACATAATTCAGTTTTTTAACGATTATTGAATAGTGGATGATCCTTCTTTAGACGGTCCTTTTTTGATCTGGGTAGTCATGATTTTTATCTCGGCAATCAACAACCCTGTAAAAATGACCGCGAACATCCAGAAGGTGATCTGCACCGACGATGATTTGATCTGAGAAACGGCGGCAATGGTAGGCAGGATATCCTGGATGACCCATGGCTGGCGGCCGACTTCAGCTACAACCCAGCCCAGCATGGAAGCTGTATAGCCAAGCGGAATTGTCCAGAGCGCTGTATATAAAATGAATCGTTTCGTTTCAATTTTATTTTTCAGAGTCAGCCATAATATGACAATGAACAAAACCAGGAAGTGGAATCCCAGACCAACCATGATCCTGAAGGAATAAAAGGAGGTTGGAACACTCGGAACCAGTTCATGAATATCGCGATTGGCGTAATAGCCGTAACCAAAATTTGGATAATTCTCTTCAAACCGCTTTAACGCAGCTGCAGAAAGGCTGTCATTTCCTGCTTTTTTCGCATCCTTATATTGTGCAAGTGAGTTAATGGCAATCCTGCCCCTCTCACTGCGTTCCTTATAAGACAGGATGTTGTGCTGCGGATTTCCATGTACCAGGTCCTTTATACCGGGTACGTATGCATTTGCATCCAGGAATGCCATATACGACAACATGTTTGGAATTTCAATTTTAAACAGGAAATCCTCTTTTTTATGTTCCCCCTGGGCTTTGTCTTTCTGCAGGATGCCGAATGCTGCCAGTGGTGCATTCTGCTGGCCGGTGTAAAGGTTTTCCATGGCAGCGAACTTCATGGGCTGATATTTTGCAACCGTCCTGGCAGAACCGTCACCGGTCAGGATGACAAAAATGATGGAGAGTAACCCAAAGACCCCGGCCACGATCATGCTGCGCTTTGCAAACAGTTGTTCCCTCTTTTTTATTAAAAACCATGCGCTGATCCCGATCACAAAGATTGCTGCCAGCACATATCCCTGCGACACGGTGTGCAGGAATTTGTTGATGGCCACCGGTGAAAACAAAACCTCCCAGAAATTCACCATCTCGTTGCGTACCGTATCCGGATTGAATTTCATCCCGGTAGGGTATTGCATCCATCCGTTTGCAACGAGGATCCAGAGTGCTGAAAGGTTGGAGCCAATAGCCACCAGCCATGTGGACAGGAGGTGGAAGGATTTACTTACCTTGTTCCAGCCAAAAAACATAACAGCGATGAAGGTGCTTTCCAGGAAAAAAGCCATGATCCCTTCGATGGCAAGCGGCGCACCGAATATGTCACCCACAAACCATGAATAGTTGGACCAGTTGGTGCCAAACTGGAACTCCATAATAAGTCCTGTAGCGACACCAATGGCAAAGTTAATGCCGAAGAGCGTCATCCAGAATTTGGTAATGCGCTTCCATTCCGGGTTTCCTGTCCTTACATAGAGGCTTTCCATGAAGGCCACGATGAAAGACAATCCCAGGGTAAGCGGCACAAAAATCCAATGATACATGGCAGTGAGCGCAAATTGTGCCCTTGACCAATCAACAAGAGAAAAATCAATGTGTTCCATAAAGGGGTTTTAAGTAATTCGTTTACTTTTGCAATGCATCGAACAAAAGTAATAATTTATCTGAACTTATGTTCATAAGTATTGTAATTTAGCCACAATATGCCACGACCTAAAAGAAAACGCAATGTAACGCATCCGCCCCAGATGGAGGGATTCAAACCTTTCGGTATCCCGATCTCTGACCTGGAACCTGTTATTCTTTTTTTTGAAGAATATGAGGCGATCCGCTTGTTGGATTATATGGGCATGACCCAATTACAGGCAGCCCAGGAGATGGCGGTTTCGCGTCCAACCCTGACAAGGATCTATGAAAAAGCCCGTCGGACAATTGCCGAGGCTTTTGTAGATGGTAAAGCCATATTTATCGGGGGGGGAGATTATCACACAGACGAGTTCTGGTATCGTTGTGAAGCATGTCACAAACTTTTGATCAGTTCAAAACAGATGCAATCCTGTTCCTTTTGTAACTCAGAAAATATCCGTAAACTATCCGATAAACCTGATGTTGTTGAGCATCAAAAGCACGAAGAGGAACCCGGGTTTTGTATTTGCCTGAATTGCAATACCAAGATCCCTCATCAACCTGGTGTCCCATGCCGGGAAAATTCGTGTCCGCAATGCG
Organism: Bacteroidota bacterium; assembly: GCA_037133475.1. Lineage (GTDB taxonomy): Bacteria > Bacteroidota > Bacteroidia > Bacteroidales > FEN-979 > CAIVAT01. The sequence continues at coordinate 85,066 of JBAXOB010000013.1, read as the reverse complement.
GAAAGAAAATGATCCGGGAAAACAGCTACCACCATCAACTCTATCTTAAGCAGGGCGGATTATCAGGTAAAGGTCAGTGAGCGTGCGAGTCACATCCTGCATGTTGCTCACAGGTTTTACCACCATCAGTGACTTTACCATTCAGATAATTGACAATAACTTCATCAGCAAGTCCTGAACAACCACGAATAACCTCAATACCTTCGGTATACAGGTGATGAATTGCACCACCGCCGATATTTCCGGCAAGCATCAGTGTAACTCCTTCACTGGCCAGAACTGCTCCGATCCCTGATTTACAGCCACACCCTTCCTCTCCTTTGATAACGGTACGATTCACTATCTGGTTTTCGGGGTTGATGGTATATACTGCATAATTTTCAGAATGGCCAAAATGTTCATTTACATATCCATTGTGAAATGGGATCGCGATTTTCATGGTTGGGTAGTTTTAAATTGTCTGTTAGATGTGCAAAAATAGTCAATATTTAACAGTTATGAACAAATGTTCATTAATTTTATTCTGTTATTTATTGTTCACCTATTCTTTCACTTAGGTGTTTTGACCTCCGACAGTTTACAATGAAAAAGTACCAGGGCTATTTGGTTGATCAGTTTGTCAGTTCTGGGCTGTTGGTTTTAAAAGTAAGGATTGAATTTGCTGAATATACTCTTCCTTACTGGACATACCGACTGCCATCTGTGGTTTTCCGTTTGCAGGAACATAAAGAATGGCCGGGATCGACTGGATGTTAAACATTTGTGCCAGTTCCTTTTCCTGGTCAATGTTGACTTTATAAAAAACAACTTTACCCTTATATTGCATTGCAAGGTCTTCCATAATCGGAGCGACCATTTTACAAGGTCGGCACCAATCGGCATAAAAATCAATGATACAGGGTTGGGTTCCTGCATAAATCCATTCTGTCGGAGTTTTTTGGTTGTCATAAACCAATGTCCTGAACATTTCGGTGCTGATTTGATTGACGGCACCTTCCTTAAGCCCGGAAGCGGCGGTTTCCTTTTTATCGCCACCAACGCTGCTACATGATACGAGTGCAACCATAAAAAGGACAACTGCTAAAAATGAATATTTTTTCATAATGAGATGAGATTTAGTTTCGGTGCAAAGGTAAAATCAATTTTAGAATAAATCGCATAAGTATCACTATTTTTATTAATTTTGTAAAATAATTCGGTTACTCGTATGAAAATTCAATTTGCCCTGCTTGAAATCAAATCGTTCGATTCAGATGAAGCATGTCTGAAATTAATTGCAGACCAGAAATGGGCTGATGGGTATACTTGCCGAAGATGCGGCAACACGAATTATTGTGGCGGGAAGACCTCTTTTTCCAGACGTTGTACCCGATGTAAGCGCGAGGAGTCGGCTACCTCACATACAATATTTCATCATTGTCGGATTGCACTTCCTGAGGCTTTTAAGATCATGTATAAGGTATGCAAGGATCCTGGAATATCCAGCTACGAACTTTCCCGGCAGATGGAACTCCGCCAGATGACCTGCTGGAAATTGAAAAGTAAGCTAGCGGAATGTATCAGGGAAAGGGGGGAAATCGATATTTTATTTAATGGAGAGCCTTCTCAATCTCATCCTTCAACCCTGATTTGAACCTTGACGGATTACTTAGACCATTGCTGAAGGCAAAATGTGTCAGATCATTTTTATTCTCCTTGCCGTTTGATAATTTCACGACAAATAATGCCTGGGCATTGATGTCAAAACGTGCAACAGTTTTCGCCTGTGATTTATCATCTGTGTTGATGATCTGAAACTTAATCGTTCCATCCTTTATTTCTTTGGCAAAACTGCTCTGCATCAATCGCCGGGTGTTGTCTTCGATCGATTGATCAATCGGACAGCGTTCTGTCGGATGAAAATAATAAACTTCAACCCGGGGCTTTAACGTGGTTGACTTCACCTGGGAAAATCCATTGGCTATGCCTGCAGCAAAAACCAGGACAATAAGGATAAATTTGATTTTTAACATATTGCTTATAGACTAATTCTGCGGTCCAACTCTTTCAATAAATAATCCTTTGTTTTAACTCCGGTAATCCGCTTAACCTCCCTGCCATTCTGGAACAGGATCATGGTAGGGATGCTGCGGATTGCAAATTTGGCAGCTGTGCCTTTTTGCTCGTCAACATTGATTTTGGCAATGGTATATTTTCCGTTCGCCCCCTCGGCAACCTCATTCAGCACAGGAATCATCATTTTACAGGGAACACACCATGAAGCCCAGAAATCGACCAGCACCGTACCTGTCTTAATTTTGTTCTGAAAATTTGAATCAGTCAGGATTTTAACCTTCTCACTGTCTTTGACATCCTTCAGATTCTTCATCTGCTTCCTGGCATTCAGGATTATCAGGCCTGCCAGACCGGCCAAGACTCCAACTACAATAATTGCTATCCACATAATAAATCATTTTTGTGGCAGCAAAGATAATAATAAAAATCAATTGGTGATATTTAAACGATTCAAAAAAAGAGTGCAGGAATGTCCCGCACTCTATTATCTCCTTCTGCAGCGCAATTATTTCATTACAACAATTTTCATGAACTCAGTTTTACCATCAACATTCATGGCACAGATGTATGTTCCGGAAGTTACCTTGCTGGTATAAAATTCTTCCTTGTACTCACCGGGTTGTAAATTGTTGTTGATTAGCGTAGTAACATGTTTGCCATTCAAATCCAGGATTTCAATTTTAACCTTTCCCGCCTTACTGATGTGAAAAGGGATGTTGGTCATAAAAGTACTCGGATTCGGATAGTTTTGAAGCAGCTGGTTTTTTGCCGGGATATTCCCATTTATGGGTTTAATTCCCAAAGGATTGTAACCATGGGGGCCCGGGCCGGCAGGAGTATAACCATGACAAACAGTGCATGTTTTAAGTGTTCCTGAGAAGCCCTGTAGGGCGATGTTCTGGACATTGTCCTCAGGCCTTGAAGATGGTAAAATGGCATGGGGTGAACTGTGACACGTACTGCAAAAAAGGCCACCGTGCCCTTTTGATTGACGGAACAGTAAGCCAGGCTCTTCTGCATAATTCGGGCCATGGCAGTTCGTTGCACCACAGGATGGTTCCTGCAGCCAGGGGTTCCGGCCATTTTCAATAGTATTTCCAACATTGGAAACGCTGCCATGGCAATCCTGGCATTTGTTCACAACCCCGCCTGAACTGTGCATGGTGTCCCTCCAGCACTGGGTGTTTGGCCCGGGATGGCATTTGTAACAGTCAGCGATGGTTCCGGTATTTATAAAACCACCATGTTTCTGATGAATCGCCTGTGAAAAAGGAGGTGTCCCGGATGTTCCGGGCATTCCAAGAGCATTGTCTGAGTGACAGTTGGCGCACAGAATCGGTTTATTGGCGATATTGAAACCGGAAACCTGCTCATGTGCCTGTAAAATTGCCATTTCGCTGGCATGACAGCCCGAACTTACACAATTGATCTCATGTGAAATAGGGATCACGCTTTGTGTTGAACCAATCTGGGTGCCGCCTGAAGTAAAAGCTTTTATCAGAGTAAGCTGGTAAGGGGTAGAAGTTGTGAGTGCAGCGTCAGGATAGGCAGTAATGGGAATGCCTGTGGCGTAATGGTAATTGATGGTGTCAGCATTCAGCATGGTACCGGTTAACCCAAAGCCTGCAAGACCAACATTCGGTGCGAGGGTGACCCCGAATAAATGCTGGGCATAGGTCCAGAAATTGGTTTTACCTACGGAATATGTATTACCGGGAATTTCATATGTGACATACATTCCGCTCGAATGGGGCATTACGATTGGCAATGCGGTTGAACTGCCTTGCTGGATGATGTGAACTTTCTGGTTGTTGTAAGGAGGTAGAATGCACATGTTGGTAAAATCCAGGTTTGCGCAATGCATGCCGAGGTCATTCCAGGCAATCACGATGTATTGAGCCGTCTCTGGTTTCGAAGGTTTCTCTGGTGTGAAAGAAACAAGCATCATGGGAAGGATAATACCCACGATGAACAAGGCTGATAATTTTTTCATAATGCCTGAATTTAATGACTGTTTAATTGTTATAAAATTAACAAATATTTGTTAAAAAGAGCCATAATATTATTTTTCTTTCCAAATACCACTGCAGATTTCCGAATTGGAAGTCGTTATGAAAAAAGCTCAGCGGGAGAATCCAGGATGATGCAACTGAGAACAGTTGAATAATGGATAGGGGAGGGTTTCAGTGATCTTTCCAGGAATTCAATTTATCAAGAATCCATTTCATGGGAAAAAGCATCGAAACTCTTTCCTGGTAGGCCCGGTATTCATCTCCGAACTCCAGAATAAGTTTTTGTTCTTCGAGAAGGGTACCAATGATTACATAGATGCTCAGAATACAGTTAACTATTAAAAAAGTAACATCCAGGTTGGTTGCCCAGATTATTGGGAAAGTGGCTGCATAAAAAGGATGCCTTACAAAACCCAATATCCCGCTTGAATTGAGTTGTCCGGTCGTGTTAATGAGGTTGTGGGTTACTGATTCCTTAATCTGTTTCAACCCTAAGAAAGTTGACATATCATATTGCCGGGCACCGGTGTAGAATAAAAACAATCCTGCTCCCAGCAGTAGGAATCGAACCGGAAGGAGATAGCCTTCCCATGTAAAGAATGGTGTTTGCCGTATCGAATAAGTGTACAAAACGACCGGTATCAGTAAAACCAGGGCAACGATGTTATAGAATAACCGGTAGTACTTAAATAAGTCTCCAAGCTTCTTTTTTAGAAAATTGGTGATTTTCGGCGTTATCATTGCACTATGAATCGTGCAATAGCAAATCCATATTATGGCCAGGATTATATATTTCATTTGGTGAAGTCAGGCAAGGTAAAGGTATTGGTTTATTCCGTTGGCCCAGCATATATTATAATGTCAGTGTTTTTTAACAATCCAGTGAAAAAGGTCCATGACTTTTTTAACTATCTGATCCATACGGGTTTTTACTATCAACGGGAATTTAAAGGATCAGTTTTGGCAACTTTAGCTTGAACGACGGATCAATTCCCAGAACCGCAAGGTTATAAAGTGATCTTTTTCTCTACATCGGTGATGTTGCATCGAACGATAATTTGAGCATATCAATGCAACTCCTCCCGTTTCTGCAATCCCCTGCATAGCCATCCTGATGGGAGAGGGGGCCCTTTAAGCCACCGACTTTAATGCTTAGTTAACGCTTAGTGAACGCTATAAGCCGTAACTGTTAATAAAAGGTTGAAGAGAGGTTGGAAAATGTTAAACACCCCTTGGAGAATGTGAAACATAGGTTGGAAAATGTTAAACACCCCCTGGAGAATGTGAAACACGGGTTAGAGAACCTTAATGAAAATGAACAGCCGCGAACCGAAACCGGTACCAAACTGTTGATCTGCCGCATGCAGATGTTTGATGGAGGTGGCCGCACAACATTCTGATTGAATGATATTCAGGATTGTTTTTTTTGTAACAATCACCCCATTTTTATCTGAGAAAATAGCAGTTTGGTATAAGTTTTGCTATAAACAGGGTATGAGAACGAAAATACCCCCGCAGCCATGCACTCAACTGCCTCCTTTCCCTACCTGGTCGATTACCTGCTCGGCGATCTCGAAGAGGCCTCCAGGATCAGGATTGAATGCAGACGGGCGGATAATAAAAATCCCGCTGTCTCCGGGAACCTTGTCATCTTATCGGTAAACGGCTGTAACACCTCCTCCTCTTTTCTTCACCTGATGGAGCATCTCCGGGCACAAACCATGGATATGCTCCGCGAAAACCTTGGACAGGTCTCGGCGGGCGACACGGAGGCCTTTTTCGGCCTGCTGCAGCGCAGGCTCCGCAAAATCATACATGCCGTGGTGGTGATGAAGTTCCCCCTGCACGACGAAAACCGGCAGAACCGGGCCACCTGGGTGATGAAGATGGTTAATTGCCGCCTTGAGGGTGAACAGACCCAGGACAGGGTAACCATGGAAGAGGCAGTCGGTCTCACCCGCAGGCATGCATGGATCTATTACCTGGTGCTGAAGAAACTGGAAGAATGGCTCAACAGCCTTACCGGGGCCAGCCTCGGCATCATGGTTTTGTCGAAAGGGCTCTTTTCCGGAATGCCCAACCGGAAGTTCAGGCTTTCGTGCACAGTCTCCTTTTTTTGCGCCATGCTGCGCCTGCTTTGCGACCGGAACATTTTCGAGAACCCCAATATTTCAGAGTTGTGCAGAAGCATCGCGGCCGGCTGCTCCACTTCGCGACAGGAAAACCTGAGTCCTCACAGCCTCCGGAACCACTTCGACGACCCATCCCCTGAAACACTTGAAGAATTACTGGCTGAAGTGCACATTTGGGAGAAATATATCACAGGATTTCTCGAAAGACAGCGTGCAAAATTCCTGTAAATCATTTATTTACAAAAGGTGTATACACCATTTTACACTACCGGAGGCCTTCGGGACATTGTATATTTGCGACGATATTGTTTGTGCAAACAAAGTTCACCAGGCTGCGACAGCGGCCGTATTTAAAAACCTGTTAATCTTTAAAATCATGTCAAACACAAAAGACAATGTCCTCACCAGGACCTACAGCGGGAAATTCGGCAATCAGCTGGTTTTCCGTAACCGCGGTGATATGAGCATCATATCAAAACCGCAAAAAAAGAGTCTCAAATCAGCATCCGAATCGCAGTTGCAGGTGCGGCATAAATTTAAGATTGCAAGCCGCTGGGCGAAGGAGGCCCTCCAGGATCCGGCAACACTTGCATCGTATACTGCGATGGCTTCGGGGATGAAATCTCCTTACGTAATAGCTGTAACCAACTACCTCTGCCCGCCTGAGATAAAACAAATCATTACCTCGGGCTATACCGGTAATACCGGTGATACCATCCGTGTTGTCGTCGCAGGCGATTTCATGGTGACAGGGGTTCATGTCAGAATTAAAGATGCCTCCGGGGGCGATATCGAGCAGGGCCCCTGCACCGAAGACCTGTCGGCCGACTGCTGGGTATTCACCGCCGACAAGACGATCACCGGCATCAAGGGATTGACGGTAACCGCCGAGGCTTTTGATGTACCCAACCATGCAGGCAGCCTGCAGGTAACTCTCTGAAACATGGTTGCCGGATGCCGGCTCCGGCAACCTGCTTTTCATCTTCGACCATCTGTAACATATTCAATAAATTGCAATTGAAACCGGCCATGGAGTCAAAACAAACCATATCCGGAATTACACTGGCACAGGTCAATGTGGAGATCATCAACCTCAAGCAGGAGATGGTGATCCACAAGACCGGCAACCGGAAGGACTTTGAGAACCTTCAAACCGCGGCAAAAAAGAACTTCCTTGACGAGGAGAAATGCCGCCAACGTTTATAACGGATATTCAATTTTTCAAGGGTTGAGAAAGGGGTTGTACCAGAAATGGGGCAGCCCCTTTCGTTTTTACTTTCGGAGCCTGTTTGAAACCATGTTTTTCAGAACAATTTTGATTAGACTGCAGAAAAGGCCCTGTCAGAAACAGGTTCGGCCGTTTCATATTAAAATCCGAATAAGGCTTTCATATCCCAGAAATTACCCGCCCGCCCGGAACGCCTGCCATCCCATCAAGCCCTCCGGTAAATGACCGTCTCGATTCCCTTATATCCTGCAGGTTTTCTGCCGCCCAGCCCACAAGGCCACGCAGGTGGGGGATCAGGCTTGTTCCCCTACTGGTTAACCTGTATTCAACCCTTGGAGGGATCTGCGGATAGGCAGTCCGAAGCACCAGTCCATCTGCTTCCAACGTCTTCAATGTCACCGTAAGCATCTTTTGCGAAATGGTGCCAATCCATTTGTGAATCTCGTTAAACCGCATGACCTCTCCCTCCGCCAGAAGCAAAAGGATCAGTGCCGACCACTTGTCGCCGATGCGATCAACGACATTCCTGATCGGGCAATCTTCTGCAACTCCATATTTTTCAAATTTTTTTTCTATCATATGCTGTTGATAATGAGCGTTTGTAACCTCCGGGTAACCAGGGCACCTTTTCGTGCCTTCTTGTTTTGCAATCTGGTTGGTTGTATTTTTGACTCTCCAAAAGTAAGTTAAATACTTTTTGTAAGTAAATATTTAACCATAATTGTCACACTTTTTTTAAAAAGGATTAAAACATGAAAATCGGAGTAACAGGAGCGACGGGCCAGCTTGGTCGCATCGTCATTGAAAAATTAAAAGAAAAAATTGCTGCGGACAATATCGTTGCACTGGTCCGCACACCGGAAAAAGCTGCCGGGCTCGGAGTGGAGGCACGCCAGTTTGATTACGACCAGCCTGGCACCCTGGCAGGAGCGCTGCAGGGAATAGATAAGTTGCTGCTGATTTCGGCCAACGAGATCGGCAAGCGGGCTGCGCAACATATCCATGTGATTGAGGCAGCCAAGCAGGCAGGAGTGGGGCAGATCGTCTATACCAGCCTTCTCCGGGCCGATACCTCAACCCTGGGTTTGGCCGCTGAGCACGTGGCCACGGAAAAGGCGCTGTCCGAATCGGGGGTACCCTTCGTCATCATGCGCCATGGCTGGTATACGGAGAACAACCTGGGCATGCTTGCCGAGGTCGTTAAACATGGCGTCCTGATGGGCGCCGCGGGCGAAGGTAAAATTTCTTCAGCAGCCCGTGTCGATTATGCCGAAGCCGATGTGGCTGTTTTGACGGGTGAAGGCCATTCCGGCAAGGTTTACGAACTTGCCGGTGATGAAACCTACACCATGAACGATATTGCAGCAGTTCTTTCGGAAGTTTCCGGCAAACCCGTTGCGTATAAGAACCTCCCGGCTGCCGATTATGAAACGGCCCTTGTCGCCGCAGGACTGCCCGGGTTCGTGGCACAGTTGTATGCAGGATTCCATGTTTCGACCGAAAAGGGCGATCTATTCGACGACGGTCATCTGCTTTCGAAACTGATCGGAAGGCCAACGACCTCCCTCAAAACAGTGATCTCGATAACTTTATCCAACAAGTAACAAGGTCAGGATCTGCTTGTTTTAACACAGGTTTGCCAATAAACAGGGGAGGGCGGCTTAAAAGGCTGGCCTCCCTTGTTTATTTTCACCAATCGCTGCCGGGGCATCTGCCACTTTCGCTGCCACCGGAACTGAAATTTCAACAGGAAATAGTTTTATTTACCCAATATAGAGCCAAGTTGCCGGTGCAGACAGTAACTCGTGTTCTATATCAGGTAGTTACGAGTTCGGGGTACAAACGGGGAAGAAAAAATGAAATAAAGCCAAATACCCGTTCAGAAAGGAAATGAATCAATCGCGTATAATGGGACATTGACCAGCCAGCTTTCCTTTCGATAGTCTGGCATCGATGTTCTGACGGACATGGCAGGATTGAACTTTTCAAAAAACGATTTCAGGCTTTTTGCTTTCAGGTTTTCCTCTGCTTTTACTTCAATCGGAATGACACGATCGTTATTCTGGATGACAAAATCCACCTCTCCCCTGGAGGTATCTGGCCCACCTGGTTAAATTGAAATTAATGCCCAATATGACCCGTCATTCCCACACTTAAATCAAACACATTCGCAAATCAATTAAAAACTGGTGAAAGGATATTTCATCAGAGTGGCGTGCTATGTCAATTGCAGGGTGTCAAAAGCATATCAATTGAAAGTTGTCAACTTCCCTTTTGGGGTTTATTTATAGATAGGAATTAACCATTGTTTCTGTGATACCCCATAATCGTTCCGTGTCATCCGGCTTCATCTCCAGTTTTGGCAAATGTTTGATCTTTTTATAGGAATAGAGCACGCCCCTGCGATTATTAAAGGCAATGTCGTTCATTACGGTGAAAATATTCTCTGCCGATTTATAAACAGAAATCCCCATTACCAAATTAAGGACCTTTACAAGAGCCCTCATAGGCTGTGGCTCATTAGCAAGTATCTTTGTTTTAACCAGCCCGGGCATATAAAGATTTACGGGAACCGAATTCAGCTTGTTGAATTTACGGCTCCATAGATCCACCGACCATTGCCATCTTCCTAATCCCTTTGATCCTGAAAATCCCCTTTGCATGGTGAGGTCGTCAAAATCAGGCCTGACCCGGTTCAATCCAACAACGGAAAGAACCTGCGAGCCTTTTGTTTTCTCAAGTACATCCTGCAGTTTCCTTGTCATGAAAACCCTCGAAAGGAACCCTAGTGCATAATTCTTTTCAAATCCTTCACTGGTAATAATCCGTTCATTGGAAATGGCGTTGGCATTCAGGCAAAGCAAATCCAGTCGTTTATTATTTTCCAGGAATTCCAGGCATGCTTTTCTGGTTTCACCCAGTAATGAAAGATCAGCGACAATTGCACTGATCTTTTCGTTGCCGGTCATCACTTTCAATTCATTTACGGTCGTGTCACAACGTAAGGAGGAGCGACCAATGATCACAACTGCCCACCCCGCCTCAAGCAACTTCCTGGCTGTTGCCTTACCGATGCCGTCTGTAGCACCTGAGATCAATGCAATTTTCTGTTCCGTAATCATCCTTTCAGCTGTGCGATGGCGGTCGGCCATTCTTCCAGGTGCCAGATATTGATTATCTGACCGTTTTCTACCGTATGGATGTCAATGGACATTGTCTTAAACGACCGTGTACCATCAAGGTTCATACCCATAAAATCCCCTTTGGGAGAACCGCTGAATGTGCTGCGAACGATAACTTTATTTCCATCCTGCAGGATTTCCTGGGGTTCCCATTTCAGGTCCGGGATGAGTTTCCAGAAAAACTGGACCTGCCCTGTCAGGGCTGCCTTACCTTTGACCTCTTTGGCATTCTGCGACTGGAAATTATCGGATAATAAACTTCCCATGAAGGCAGCTACATCCGTATCCGGATTTACCGTCAGGCATTTGGTATAAAATGAGCTGACCAATTCTTTTAGATTTTCCATGTTTTGTTTTTTAGAATTTTGTGCAAATGTTTTACATTTGTTCCGGATATACAAGTAGTAATAAATATATTACATAGTATATGTTTGCATACTAATATTGAATATCAATAAGATAAAATGGAAATTTTTATTAAGGAACCTGAAAAAATGAGGGAAATGTTTGAACATTGCCCGATCAATTACACCATGAATAAAATAGGTGGGAAATGGAAGCCGGTCATCCTGCATCGGATTAAGGTGGGTATAAACCGGTTTGGTATCCTTCAGCGTGCTATCCCAATCATCAGTAAACAAATGCTGACATCCCAGCTTCGGGAACTGGAGGAGGACGGCTTTATAGTAAGGAAAATTTTTGCAGAAATTCCTCCCAGGGTGGAATATTCAATTTCACCGCTTGGAGAAACAGTTTTTCCGGTGCTCGATGCGATTGCCGAATGGGGTAAAGCGAGGATGGGGGAGGATTAACATCGGTTCACTGCCACAAAAATTGAAAGTACCAGGAATATGGTTGTTGCCGGAATATCTTTGTATTCCATTTTACGGATGTGGTAACCCTTGGCAAGGCCATGATCATTGCAATTCCACATGAAAGTTTCGTTGCCAATTTTTCTTCCGGAGGCAGCATATGCCAGTATCTATAATCAAATCAGCCAATCCAGCTCCTATAAATTTGCCGTACCTTTATTCAAATTTTCCAGGAAAGTGCAACGGTGATGACGGATTTCAGCATCAAAGGACAAATAGGGTCTTAAGACAGTTAGTATGGAACAGAAAAGTATTGTTTTTTCATCCGCAGCTGATTTAGCCGAAAACATCAGGTCGGGCAAATTGACTTCTCTGGAAGTTGTTACAGCTTTCTTTGAGCAGATAGACAAGTATAACCATGCCTATAATCCGGTGGTTACGCTTAACAGGGCTCAGGCACTAAACAGAGCAAGGGAAGCTGACGGTGCATTGCGTAAAGGCGAAACCTGGGGAAAACTCCATGGTTTACCCATCACCATAAAAGACAATTTTAAAACAAAAGGAATCCTAACCACGTCAGGTTATTTGCCCTTGAAGGATCATGTTCCTGCCGGGGATGCAGAGATTGTAAAGCTTCTATTGGCAGAAGGTTGCATCATTATCGGGAAAACGAACCTTTCCACACTTGCCATGGACATGCAGGCAGATAACCCTGTTTTTGGCAGAACCAACAATCCATGGGACATTTCAAAAACGAGCGGCGGAAGCAGCGGCGGTTGCGCCACAGCTTTGGCAACCGGGATGACACCTTTATCCTTTGGAAATGATTTGGCAGGTTCAATTCGTTTGCCGGCCAGCTTTTGCGGTGTTTATGGTTTCAGGCCCACATATGGCGTGGCATCGTTACAAGGAATTCAGACAGACCCTAAAGAAACAGTAAATGGTATAAGAGCTATGGCATGTGCCGGACCTTTGGCAAGGACAATTGAGGATCTGGAACTGGCACTAACCATCATAGCCAATCCTACCAACGAATTTCAAAGGCTTGTGCCTGTATCACGAAATTTTGATGTACCGGATATTAAAAAAATGAGAATTGCATGGACTGATGAGTTTGGCGGTATTCCCGTGGATCATGAAATAAAACGTTTGATAGGTGAATATACTGCAAGACTGGAAACTGCCGGCGCAACTGTAACAAAAGTTATTCCCGATATAGATTTCTATAAAGTCTGGAAAACCTGGGGAAGCATAGTCGGCATGCAGGGGGGATATCAAACCTCAAATTTTTCACGAAGACTGGGTTCCTTTTTTACCAAAGGAGTTCTAAAAGAGGTTCCCATGCATCAAAATATTGTCGGACCGATTTCGGTGGAAAAATACATGGCAGCCGCAGCGTTTCAGGATACCGTGATTACGCAAATAGAAAATTTCTTCAACGAATATGACGCCTGGATTTGCCCTGTCAGTTCCACAACAGCATTCAATCATCATAGGCCAAGTAAATCTTACGGGAACTTCAGTGTTTATAACGATCCCTTAATCGTAAATGAAAATAAAGTGCATTATTACATGGCGACACAGGCCTATACAATACCATTCAGTGTTACTGAATCTCCCGTGCTGACTTTACCTATAGGAATGAGCGATAACCAGTTGCCGATTGGCGTTCAATTGGTCGGCAGGAGGTATGAGGATTTTAAATTATTGAAATTGGGAAAAACACTCAATAAGTTCACTGACAGGATTGAATATCCGTTAAGCAAGAACTGAAGAATAATCTCTGAAACACTGTATTAACCAGGATATCCTGTCACATTAATAAAGTTATAAAAGATAATCAACAAAAAAGTTGACTCAAAGTTAAATTCCGCTCCGACAGAGTGCTTATTTGACATCAACCTTGACCTCCGGTAAGAATAAACACGGATGTTTCGTGACTTTTAAGACCCTTTGTTGCCAGTTTCAACCCTGGAAGTTCGTTACTGGCTTTATAAGCACGTTTTGCGCAATTATCGCTGCAATATTGGGCGACAGTAACTCTGGCTGTAAACTATTTTCAACAAAACTGACAAATCTGTAATACCCTGGTATTTGTGCTTATTTTGTATTCAACAGTATAAATGTGTCAAGTTAATTCCCCGGTTATTGATCCGAAGTACAAATACTCACCAATATTATAATTGAGCCAAATCAAAAGGTACCGATTCATGCTGAACCATGCACCAGCGATACGTAAAGGGTTATAACAATAATAATTAAAAAAGCCCATATTTACCGGGCTTTACGTTACTTATACAGTTTTGGTTATATGTTCGTTTTGTGCCGGTTACTTGCCGATGCAGAACCTGCTGAAAATCGCCCCCAGAATCTCATCCGTCGTCACCTCGCCGGTGATCTCTCCAAGATGATACAGCGCACTGTGTAAATCAGTCGTCATCAGGTCGGGGGAGAGGCCCGCGGTGAGGCCGTCGCGCACGCAGATCACGGCATCAAGGGCACGCCGGAGCGCCTCGTAATGACGGCTGTTCGACACCAGGGTGTGATCCGAAACCCGCGTGTTCTCCACCACCTTCAGCAGGTGGGCCGCAATCTCGTGGATGTTCTCGCGGCGCTTGCCCGAGACAAAAATAGTGTCATACTCAACGAATTCCCTGAATCCCTTCGGCAATACCTTTAACTTGTCCATCTTGTTGCCGATCAGGATCATGGTGCGCGCATTGCCGGCAGTGAACTCCCTGAATTCGCCAATGGCTTCGCTTACATCGGCAAACGATTGCTGGGTGGCGTCGAAAACATAAAGGATGATACTGGCTTCGCTGATCTTCTCCCAGGTGCGTTCGATCCCGATGGTCTCTATCTGGTCCTCGGCGGCACGCAGACCGGCGGTATCGATAAACCGGAAGCTGTACCCTCCGATGACGATGGTATCCTCGATGGCATCGCGCGTGGTGCCCGGTATCTCGGAGACGATGGCCTTCTCCTCGTTGAGCAGTACGTTCAGCAGGGTCGACTTGCCCACGTTGGGCTTGCCGATGATGGCCACCGGGATGCCCGTCTTGATCACGTTGCCCAGGCTGAACGACTCTATCAGCGCCGACAACTCCGAGATGATGGAGGCCAGCAACTCCTTAAAGTCGCTGCGGTCGGCAAAGATCATATGCTCCTCGCTGAAGTCGAGCTCCAGCTCTACCAGCGCGGTGAAATCGATCAGCGACCGGCGCAGGGCATGGATCTTCCGTGAAAAGCCTCCCCGCATCTGCTGAATGGCAAGATCGTGCGATGAGGCGGAATGGGAGGCGATCAGGTCGGCTACCGCCTCGGCCTGCGAAAGGTCGAACTTCCGGTTCATAAAGGCCCTCAGGGTGAATTCGCCGGGGTTGGCCATCCGAAGTCCGCAGGAAAATAGCAGCTCAAGCACCTTTTGCTGGATATAGACCGAGCCGTGGCATGAAATTTCAATCACATCCTCGCCGGTGTAGGAGTGGGGCGACCTGAAAAGGCTTACCAGCACCTCGTCCAGGATCCCGGCCTCATTGCCAAGCGTCCCCAGGTGAATCGTATGTGATTGGGCCGTGCCGACGTCGAGTCCCTTTTCGGCCGGTTTGAAGATCTGCCCGATGACCCTGAACGAATCGGGTCCCGAAAGCCTGATCACGGCAATGGCGCCCATTCCCGGGGCTGTTGACAGGGCACAGATAGTGTCGGAGGCGGAGGTTATTCTCATAAACAGGGTTCTCAGTAATCTACAAAGTTTAGGAATTATCAGGGTTTAAACAAAATTATCACGAAAAAGTTTTCTTTTTTTTAAATCGGAGTATCTTTGGGACGGGAAATCGCGGATCGTGACACCGAACGCATGGATCACAGCCTGCAAGGGTTTACTGACAGTGCGTATGACTGAATTCGCAATGGATTTGCCAAGGGACAGGAGATTTAGTTAAAATTCTAATTGTTGTTTCATGAGTATTCTGGTTGACAAAGATTCAAAGGTAATTGTACAGGGCATCACGGGCCATGAGGGTTCGTTCCATGCCGGGCAGATGATCGAATATGGTACCAATATCGTCGGCGGCGTGACCCCCGGCAAAGGCGGGCAGATGCACCTTGACAGGCCTGTCTTCAACACGGTTTCCGATGCCGTCAAGGCTACGGGGGCCAATGTATCCATTATTTTTGTCCCGCCCCCCCTGGCGGCCGATGCCATCCTGGAGGCAGCCGATTCGGGGATCGAACTGATCGTCTGTATCACCGAAGGCATTCCCGTAAAGGATATGATTACCGTAAAAGAATACCTCCGCTGTCACGGCGTAAGGATGATCGGTCCAAACTGCCCCGGGATCATCACCCCGCCCAGTACCAAGATCGGCATCATGCCGGGATTTATCCACACGCCGGGCACTATCGGGATCGTCTCCCGCTCAGGGACCCTCTCGTACGAGGCAGTTGACCAGATCACCAAGGCCGGCCTTGGCCAGACGACCATGATCGGCGTGGGGGGCGACCCCATCCCGGGAACCACCATCGCCGAGGCGGTCCAGATGTTTATGGCCGACCCCGCCACCGAAGGGATCATCATGATCGGCGAGATCGGGGGAAATATGGAAACCGACGCCGGTTACTGGATCCAGCAGCACGGCACCAAGCCTGTGGTGAGTTTCATCGCGGGGGCTACTGCTCCTACAGGCCGCACCATGGGCCACGCGGGCGCAATCGTAGGGGGCGTATCCGATACAGCCGAGGCCAAAAAGGAGATCCTCAGGCAATGCGGCATTCACGTGGTGGATTCGCCGGCCGACCTGGGAGCCGCCATGGTGGAGGAGCTTGATAAACTTAAGAAGTAGGTTAATTCTTTTTCACATACTCGTAGGCCCCGGGGTCGGGCTGCGCATCGCGGCTGACGCCGAGGATATCATAAGGAACACCCAGTGCCGCGCCCTGGTTGATGGCAGGGGAGAGGCTGTCGATGCGGTAATCCTGTTTGGCCACATTCACAAACCGCGGATCCTTGTTGAAGATACAGTTGACAAACCTGGAGGCATGTCCTGCCAGTCGCGACTTCATCAGATCATGATCAAACGTACAGTTGAATGCAACGGCAGCAACCGAATCAAGGGTGATCTCATCGTCGTTTGAACCATAAATGATCGCATTTCCGAAGTACCCCTTCGAGAGCGGGTTTGTCAGCTGGTTTCCCAACGTGTCATAGGTGAAATTGGAAAGGTATACCGAGGCAACCCTCCTGACGGTGGAAAACCAGTTGTTGGAGATGGTCAGTTGCCTGAAATCGTAAGTGCCGCCATTGTCGACATACACGCACGATCCGCCGCAGTCGCCAAACACGCAATTCACGGAGGTTACCGACGATGCATAGGCATAGAGGCCGGCCGTGGTCATATTCCTTATAATCGAGTTGCTGAGGGTCAGCAAGGGCGCGCCCTGGCCGCCGAGCGAGTCGGCCGACAGGCCAAAGACGCCGTTTTTAATAAAGGTATAATTCAGAACATGATCTTTGCTGCCGGCATCAAGGTAAATACCTTCCCACTGACCCGGCAGGTCCTTGTAGAATGCGTCCAAACGATCACCCTGGAACCTGACGGGATGGTCAAGCGTGCCGGGAATTTTCAATGTTGACCCTGCCGCGATCTCCATCCAGGAACCTTTGTGCAAATAGACCCGGGTACCGGGCATGATGGTCAGGGTGGCCGGGCCGGACTTACCCCCCCCGACGATCAGCGAACCATAGATAACATGAGCCTTCACACTGTCCCAGGTGACACTGCTCTTCAGCGTCTCATTCCTGTGGAAAACGGCATTCCGACCCCAGGCAACCAGTTTCACCTGCTGGTGGCTGCCATTGGTGACAAACTGGATGGAATCGCTGACGACAAAGGGAATGTCGAGGTTATTGGGGTCGATGGTAACCCTGACAAAGATGAAGAGGCTGTCGCCGCCGGGAATTTCAACGTTGGTGGCGGGAATGGCAGTCGATCCGCTTACATTCAGCCGGTAACAGGAGTTTGGCCCGCCGGCAACACTGATGGAGGCTATGCTTACCTTGTTTTTATTGGGGTTGTGAACGACCAGCCGCTGGGTGACCGACCCTATGCTTGGAAAGACCGTATCAAAAAAAACAGTGTCGGTCGAAAAGGTAAGTTTCAACCCGGGACTGGTATCGACTTTATCATTTTTCCGGCAGGCAAACTGGACCAGCACCAGAAAACAAAATGCGGAGAGGGAAAACAGAATTCTGGAAAATCGCATGATAACAGTGGTTTAGCGCGTCAAAATTACGGAAAATTTAAGTTTTATTTAGACTAACGATGAAAACAGGGAATATTGTAACTTTGCAAATTGAATTTTATGACCTATATTTGAAAATTCAGGACACGCCGAAAAGTCACTTGTTTGCCATTCCCGTAATGGCGGCATGTGGCGGTATGATTGAAAAAAAGGCCTGTTTCAGACGCTTTTCAATCGCTGCAGATCGAAAAACATCCGGGGGTACCGTTATTGCAACGGGATCACCGCTATATTCTTTTTCTGTCCGCTGTGACGCACCAGGATACAAGTCCCGGATAGCCCGAAGAAACAAATAGTATCATATCAAAATCAACCGCAATGAGTTACATCAATTTTGATAAGAATCAGCTCGTAAATCTGGAATACTCGTTAAACCGTGAGGTTTTGCGATCAAACAGGGCCGGGTCCTATGCCAATTCAACCATTATCAATTGCAATACGCGCAAGTACCATGGCATGCTGGTGACCTCGCAGCCCGGCATCGACAATGAAAACCATGTGCTGCTCTCTTCGCTGGATGAAACGGTGATCCAGATGGAATCGGATTTCAACCTCGGGATTCATAAATACCCCGGCGGCATCTACAAGCCAAAGGGACATAAATATATCAGGGACTTTGTGACGGAGCCCTATCCGAAGATGACCTACAGGGTAGGCGGGGTGATCCTTACCAAGGAGATGGTCTTTACCACGCGCGAAGACAGGATGATCATCAAATACACCCTGGTGGAGGCTCATTCGCCTACGAAACTGAGGCTAACCCCGTTCCTTGCCTTCCGGAACATCCATGCCCTCAGCAGGGAGAACATCCTCGCCGATAAAAAATATGAAAAAGTACAGCAGGGGATAAAGGTTAGGATGTACCAGGGCTATACCGACCTGTTCATGCAAATCTCAAAACCCAATGAATATACCCATGTTCCCGACTGGTATTATAATATAGAGTACCAGGAGGAGATGGAGCGTGGTTTTGAATACCAGGAGGATCTTTATGTACCTGGATTTTTCGAATTTGAGATCAAACCCGGCGAAAGCGTATTTTTTGCCGCGGGGACAAAGGAGCTGAACACCACCTCGATGAAACGCACCTTTGACGCGGAGCTGGAGAAGAGGATCCCCCGGAACAACTTCACCAATTGCCTTACCAATGCAGCGCAGCAGTTTGTCGTGAAAAAGGGAAAGGGTACGGAGATAATCGCCGGGTTTCCCTGGTTTGGACGTTCGGGCCGCAGCACCTTTATATCGCTACCCGGGCTTACCCTTGTAAATGGTGATTTTGCCACCTTCAGGGCTGTCATCGACACCATGATCTCGGAGATGAAGGGCCCGCTGTTCCCCAACTTTGGCTGCGGCAGCAGGACAACCTATAATTCCTCGGATGCTTCCCTTTGGTTTTTCTGGGCTTTGCAGCAATATGCACTGTTTTCGGGCGAGAAGAAAGAGATCTGGCCAACCTATGGCAAAAAGATGAAGCTGATCCTCGAGGGTTACCGTAACGGCACCGACTTCAACATTCAAATGGATGCCGATGGGTTGATCTATGCCGGTGTTCCCGGGGTTGCCCTTACCTGGATGGATGCCATCGCCCACGGAAAGCCTGTTACACCGCGTATCGGGAAAACGGTCGAGGTGAATGCCTTATGGTATAATGCCATCATGTTCAGCCTGGAGATGGCCAGGATCGACGGAGATGTGGAATTTTGCAAGGAATGGGAAGATATTTCCTGCCTGATACCCGGATCGTTTTTCGAAACCTTCTGGAGTGCCGAAAAACGTTACCTGGCCGATTTTGTGGATGGTTCCTACAAGGACTGGACCGTCAGGCCCAACATGGTCATTGCGACATCACTTCCCTATTGCCCGGTAAGAGAGGAGATCCGCAAGGATGTGCTGAGCAGGGTCAAACAGGAGTTGCTCACCCCCCGGGGATTGCGGACTTTAACGCCGAAGAGCCCGGTTTACAAGGGGTCTTATTACGGCGATCCCGACACACGCGACCTGGCCTATCACCAGGGAACGGTAACCCCCTGGCTGCTTGGCCATTTTGTGGAGGGATACCTCAGGATTCACGGGAAAAGCGGGATATCCATGATCAAATCGCTGTATGAAGGATTTGAACCGGTGATGACGGAACATGGCATCGGCACGATCTCCGAACTTTATGACGGCGATCCGCCCCATACCGGCCGCGGAGCCATCTCGATGGCATGGTCGGTGGCGGAATTGCTACGTATCGACTATATGATCAGAAAGCAAGAGAAAGTATAGACCTCACTGCCTCATCACCGCCGATGTGAACCGGTGGATGTGGCCTGGTGGTCTTCATTATAAATTTTAAAAGAATGCGCGTACTGATGTTTGGTTGGGAATTCCCCCCGCATATTACCGGCGGACTGGGTACTGCCTGTTTCGGGCTGACAAAAGGTCTTGTGAAACATGGCGTAGAGGTAATATTCGTTGTTCCCAAAGCCTTTGGGGATGAAACCAAGGAGGGGTTCCGGCTGGTCAATGCCAGCGATGTCGTGTTGGACTTCAGTAAAACTGAAACCCGTGAATACTGGGACAAGATCCAGTTCATGGAGATCGGGTCGAACCTGGTGCCCTACCTTGACCCTGAAGAGTTTGAGAAGGTGGTCACCGCCGATCAGCTCACCTCCTCCGAGGAGCAGCATTCGGTATTTTCCAAACAATATACCTTTTCGGGAAAATACGGGCCGAATCTCATGGAGGAGGTGTCGCGCTACGCGCTGGTGGCCTCTTCCATCGCCGCCAACAATACATTCGATGTCATTCATGCCCACGACTGGCTTACCTATCCTGCAGGGATCACGGCCAAGAAGATCACCGGGAAGCCGCTGGTGGTGCATGTTCATGCCACCGAGTTTGACCGATCGGGCGAAAATGTAAACCAGCCGGTATATGATATTGAACGGCAGGGGATGACCGAGGCCGACCTGGTGATCACGGTCAGCAACCTCACGCGCCAGATCGTCATTGAAAAATATGGTATTCCTGCCGAAAAGGTGATCACCGTGCACAATGCCGTGGAACCTGTCGACAGGCCCGACCTCGAGGGCGTTACCAAGCATGTCAAAGAAAAGGTGGTGACCTTCCTGGGGAGGGTAACCTACCAGAAGGGACCCGATTATTTTGTCGAGGCGGCCTACAAGGTGCTGAAGCGCGACTCGAACGTGCGTTTTGTCATGGCTGGTTCGGGCGACCTGCTCAACCGCATGATCCGCAGGGTCGCCCAGCTTAAGATTGCCACCAAGTTCCATTTTACGGGATTCCTGGCCGGTCCGGAGGTCGACACCATGTTTGCCATGAGTGATGTTTATGTGATGCCATCCGTATCGGAGCCCTTCGGGATTTCTCCCCTGGAGGCCATGCGGTCGAACGTGCCGGTCGTAATCTCAAAGCAGTCGGGTGTGGCCGAAGTGCTGCAGCATGCGCTGAAGGTCGATTTCTGGGATATCGACGCACTTGCCGATGCCATTTACGGAATTCTTCACTATGAAGGGCTTAGCAAGATGTTCATCCGCTACGGGAAGTCGGAGGTCGATAACCTGATCTGGGAAAATGCTGCCATTAATGTAATTGAAGTTTATAATCAAGCTGTTTTATAATTGATCATATGAGATCCATCTGCCTCTATTTCCAGGTACATCAGCCGTTCAGGCTGCGAACCTACCGGTTTTTCAATATCGGACAAGATCATCACTATTATGATGATTACCAGAACCGTCATATCATCCGCAGGGTTTCTGAAAAGTGCTACCTGCCGGCCAACAACCTGATGCTCGAACTCATCAGGGAGTATGGCACTGCCTTCAAGGTAAGCTATTCCATCTCGGGGACAGCCCTGGAACAGCTGCAGGCTCATGTTCCGGAGGTGATCGACAGCTTCAGGCAACTCGCCGACACCGGCCAGGTCGAATTTATCGCGGAAACCTACGCCCATTCCCTTGCCTCGCTTACCAACAGGGATGAGTTTGTAAACCAGGTGGAGATGCATGCCGCCAAAATCGAGGAGCTTTTCGGCAAACGCCCGACGACCTTCCGGAATACCGAGCTGATCTACTCCGACAAGATCGGCGAAATGGTGGCCGACATGGGATTTCATACCATGCTTACCGAAGGCGCCAAACATATCCTCGGGTGGAAAAGTCCCAACTTCATGTATTGTAACAGGAACAACCCCAAGCTGAAGGTCCTGTTGCGGAACTTCAGGCTGAGCGACGACCTTACCTTCCGGTTTTCGAACCAGGATTGGTCGGAATGGCCCCTGACAACCGAAAAATTTGTAAACTGGATAGAAAAGGTCGATAAGAACGAAGAGGTGGTTAACCTTTTCCTCGATTATGAAACCATAGGGGAACACCAGTGGAAGGAGACCGGGATCTTTGATTTCTTCAAATTCCTTCCCGGGACGGTATTTTCGAAATCGAATTTCAAATTCAGCACGCCAGAGGAGTTGTACAATGAGCTGCAGCCGGTGGCGGCCATCTCGGTGCTTCATCCCATCTCATGGGCCGACGAGGAGCGCGACCTTACGGCGTGGCTGGGCAATGAACTGCAGGACGAGGCCTTCGCCAAATTATATTCCTATGAACCAAAAATCAGGAAATGTAAAAACAAGCAGATCCTGAAAGACTGGCAATACCTGCAAACCAGCAACCACTTCTATTACATGTGCACCAAATGGTTCTCAGCAGGAGAAGTCCATAAATATTTCAATCCTTACGGCTCTCCCTATGAAGCCTTTATCAACTACATGAATGTCCTTTCCGACTTCATGATCAGGGTTGATGAGGATGCTGAAGCCCTGGAGGCCGCCAAGGATGAAGTGGTTGTGACGGCCGAAAAAGCTGTTCCTCCTAAAACTGCAGCAAAGACAGCCAAAACAAAAAGCCTTGTCGCCAAAGCTCCGAAAAAGGAGGCTGACGCGAAGGCGAAAGTTGTGAAACCAACCAAAAAAGAGGCCAAACCTAAAACACCTGCAACCGTAAAACCAAAACCGGCAGGAGGTAAAAAAGGTTAACGCCGGGCATACCTGCAATGGCCATATTTCAATAAAATCTTACAAAAAAGGCAACTTATAAATTATTCAGAAAACCAACTCATTGATGATAAAGGATAAACTGCTTGTAACTCCCGACTACCTGTTTGAAACCAGTTGGGAGGTATGCAATAAAATCAGTGGAATTCATACAGCCATATCAACCAAAGCAAAAACGCTCGCAGAAGAATTCAAAGACAACTATATTCTCATCGGACCGGATGTATGGAAGGAGACCCACCAGAACCCGGAATTCACCGAGGACAAATTTTTATATAAGTCGTGGCGGGAGGTTGCCGAAACCGAAGGGTTACGGGTAAAGATCGGACGGTGGAAGATCCCCGGAAGCCCGGTAGTCGTCCTGGTTGACTTCACCTCCTTTTTTTCTGAAAAGGACAAGATTTTCGCCCATTTCTGGGAACATTACAAGCTGGATTCCCTTTCGGGTGACTGGGATTATATAGAGCCTGCCTTTTTTGGTTATGCCGCCGGCC
This sequence comes from Bacteroidota bacterium, assembly GCA_037133475.1. Classification (GTDB taxonomy): domain Bacteria; phylum Bacteroidota; class Bacteroidia; order Bacteroidales; family FEN-979; genus CAIVAT01. The sequence goes on along the minus strand of JBAXOB010000013.1, from coordinate 61,789 downwards.
TGATCATCGAGAGTTTTTATAACTGTAACCTGTCGCATCACGATAAGATCGTGGCCCAGTTCCATGAATGGAAGACCGGGACGGGGATTTTATACCTGAAAGAGATGGTACCCCAGATCGGGACGATCTTTACCACCCACGGCACCGTGGTTGGCAGGAGTATCGCCAATGCGGGATTACCGTTGTATACAAACCTGCTGAACTATAATGCCGAAGCCATCGCCAGGCAGTTTGGCGTGATGGCCAAGTTTTCGCTGGAGAAACTTTCGGCCCATGAGGCCGACTGTTTTACCACCCTCAGTGAGATCACCAACGACGAGTGCCGTCATTTCCTTGAAAAGGAGGTTGACCTCATTACGCCGAATGGTTTCGATGATGCCTGGGTGCCCGCCAATGAAGTCTTTCCTGAAAAGCGTACGGCCGCGCGCGAAAAATTGCTGGATGTTGCCGGCGCCCTTACCGGGCAGGTGCTTCCCAAAGACAGCGTGCTGATCCTGAACAGCAGCCGTTTCGAAATCCGTAACAAGGGCATCGAGATCTTTATCGATGCGCTCGGGATCCTGAACAAACAGCCAAAACTGGCCCAGACACTGGTAGCCTGCATCGCCGTGTCGTCGGGGCTCAACGGTCCCCGCAAGGACCTTGCCGAACGCATGGTTTCCGCTGAGCGGCGCCAACCGCGACAGGAGGATTATGCAACCCATGTGCTTGCCGACCCTGACAACGACCAGATCCTCCGTAAGATAAAATCTGCAGGTTTGCTGAACCGCCCCGAAGACCAGGTCAAGGTGGTGTATATCCCGACCTACCTGAATGGCACCGACGGTATCTTTAACCTGAAATATTATGACCTGCTGATTGGCTTTGACGGCACGGTGTACCCCTCGTATTACGAACCCTGGGGATATTCCTCGCTCGAAAGCCTCTCTTTTCACATTCCGACAATCACAACTTCGCTTACCGGCTTCGGCCAATGGATCAAGGCGCTGTTTCCCACGGTCAAGGACTGCACCAGCATCATCGAACGCAATGATGACAATGACCAGGAGGTGGTGGAAAATATCGTGAAAAATATCCTGAACTGTATCTCCAAAACCGAAAAGGAGATCATCAAGGTCAGGATCAAAGCTTATGAAATTTCAAGGTCGGTATTATGGAAAAACCTCATCGGGAATTACCGCGAGGCCTATTCCGAGGCGATTGGTGAAACCGTGACCAGGGCTGAGCAGTATGCCGGCAAACAGCCGCAGTTGCAGGCTGCCTTACCGAAGAGCAGCAGCGATGCCAGGCCCGACTGGAGAAAGGTATTGATACAGCAGCGTGTTCCTGAAAACCTGGCAAGCCTTGAACGGCTTGCAAAGAACCTCTGGTGGTCGTGGAATTACGAGGGTTCCGAGCTTTTTGAAATGATCAACAAGGCACGCTGGTACGAGCTGAAGTTCAACCCCATCGCCCTGATCGAATCGCTGTCATACAAGGAGTTGCAGGACCTCAGCGCCAATGAGATGTTCATTGCCAAACTCGACAAGGTTACCGCCGATTTTAACCGCTATATGTCGAAGGCTGCCGACAAACCCCACGACATGGTGGCCTATTTCAGCATGGAATACGGGCTGCACGACACCGTCAAGATCTTTTCAGGAGGCCTGGGAATGCTGGCCGGCGACTATCTGAAGGAGGCCAGCGATTCGAATTACAACATTGTGGGTATTGGCCTGCTGTACCGGTATGGCTATTTTACCCAGAGTCTCTCCATCTTCGGCGACCAGATCGCCATCTATACGCCGCAGAAGTTCACCCACATGCCGCTGATCCCGGTAAGGGATGAACAGGGCAACTGGATCAAAACCTCCATCGCACTGCCGGGACGCACCATGTATGCCAAGATCTGGCGTTGCGATGTGGGCCGTGTTCCTCTTTACCTGATGGACACCGATATTGAAGAGAACGAAGAGGCAGATCGCAGCATTACCTACCAGCTTTACGGCGGGGATCTTGAAAACAGGCTGCGCCAGGAACTTCTTTTGGGAATTGGCGGCATCCGCATGCTCGATGCGCTGGGGATCAATCCCGACGTATACCACAGCAATGAGGGGCATTCTGCCTTTATCGGGCTCGAACGGTTGCGCAAACTGATCCAGAACGAGAAACTCACCTTCCAGCAGGCGATGGAGATGGTGCGCTGTTCGACCCTTTTCACCACCCACACGCCGGTCCCGGCCGGCCATGACACCTTCCCGGAGGATCTTCTTCGCAGGTACCTGTCGCACTACCCCGACCACCTGAACCAGAAGTGGGAACAGTTCATGAACCTGGGACGCATGGCCGATAACGATACCAATGAGAAATTCTCCATGAGTGTGCTGGCAGCCAAACTTTCTCAGGAGATCAACGGCGTGAGCAAGATCCATGGCAGGGTTACCCGCGAGATGTTCGTAAAACTATACCAGGGCTATTATCCCGAAGAGCTGCATATCGGTTATGTTACCAACGGTGTACATCTTCCCACCTGGACGGCCAAATCGTGGCAGCAGCTCTACAGCAAGACCTTCGGCGAAGAATATTTCCAGGATCAGTCAAATCCCTCCTTTTGGAAAAACATCCATAAGGTAGACGACCTGACGATCTGGAACACCAAGCTGAAACAGAAAAACCAGATGACGGAATTCCTGTTGCAGCACCTGTATGATGACATGACCCGCCGTCATGAAAATCCAAAGCTGATCTTCAAGATCCGCGAACTGGCCAACCCAAAGGCCCTGACCATCGGCTTTGCCAGGCGTTTCGCCACCTACAAGAGGGCTCACCTGCTGTTCAGCAACCTCGACAGGCTCTCGCGTATCGTCAACAACAAGGAGCGGCCCGTACAGTTTATGTTCGCAGGAAAGGCTCACCCCAACGATAAAGCCGGACAGGATCTGATCAAGCGGATCTTCGAGATTTCCCATATCCCCGAATTTGTCGGCAAGATCTTCTTTTTCGAGAATTACGACATGGAGGTGGCCAAATACCTGATCAAAGGCGTGGATATCTGGCTCAATACGCCCACACGGCCGCTTGAGGCCTCGGGTACCAGCGGGGAGAAGGCCGTGATGAACGGCGTTGTCAACTTCAGCGTACTCGACGGTTGGTGGGCCGAGGGTTATCGGCCCAATGCCGGCTGGATGCTCAAGGAGGAGTCGACCTATGACAACCACCAGTTCCAGGATGAACTGGATGCCGAAACCATCTATTCCATTCTTGAAGAGGAGATCATCCCGATCTATTATGATGTGGATAAACAGAATGTTCCGGTGAAATGGGTCTCCTATATCAAAAACACCATCTCCGAGATTGCCCCCCATTTTACCATGAAACGGCAGCTGGATGATTATATCCGCCAGTATTACAGTCCGCTGTTTAAACGGTCGCGGCTGATGGCGGCAAAAAACTACGAGATGGCGCGTCATATTGCCAGCTGGAAGCGGAAAGTAAGCCGCGGATGGGAGAGCATCGAGGTGATCGGGGTGAATATTCCCGATTCAAGCCAGAAACCGTTATCCCTGGGTGAGTCCTTCAAGGCCGAGATTACCCTCGACCTCAATGAACTGTCGGGAACCGATATCGGGATCGAGGTGCTTTTCGGAAAAAAGGTCAACGACGAGGTAAAGGAGCCTATCTTTATCGAGGCGATGACCATGGCAAGCGCTGAAAACAACCTGGTAACCTTTGCCTGCGATATCCCCTTCAAACAGGCCGGCGTTTATGATTACGCCTTCAGGTTGTTCCCGAAAAACCCGTTACTGCCTCATCGCCAGGATTTTAACCTTGTTAAATGGATTTAATCCACCTATTTATGTTATTCCTATCTTTGCAAAAATTATAACACGAACCTATGAAGTTACTTGAAGGAAAAACAGCACTGATCACCGGCGCAAACCGGGGAATTGGTAAATCAATTGCCCTGAAATTTGCCGAACATGGCGCTAATGTTGCCTTTTCAGATATCCAATACAATGATGACTCCAAACTGCTGGAGCAGGAGCTGGCCGCCTTCGGCGTGAAAGCCAAAGGTTATGCTTCCGACGCAAGTTCCTTTACCGACAGTGAATCACTTATCAGCCAGATTCTTGAGGATTTTCAAACCATCGATATCCTGGTTAACAATGCGGGCATCACCCGCGACAACCTGCTGCTCCGGATGACCGAGGTGGATTGGGACCGGGTGATCAACGTGAACCTGAAATCGGTGTTCAACCTTACCAAAGCCATCCAGCGGGTGATGATCAAGCAACGTTACGGTTCGATCGTCAACATGAGTTCGGTGGTTGGCGTTGAGGGAAACAGCGGGCAATCGAACTATGCGGCATCCAAGGCCGGGATTATCGGTTTCACCAAATCAATCGCCCAGGAACTTGGTTCCCGCAATATCCGCTGCAACGCCATCGCCCCGGGTTATATCGAAACCGAGATGACAGCCAAGCTGCCCCAGGAGGCCCGCGACAAGTGGATCCAGGATATCCCGATGCGCCGCGCCGGCACTCCCGACGATGTTGCAAACCTTGCCTTATTCCTTGCTTCAGACCTGAGTTCTTACATCAACGGACAGGCAATTCCTGTCTGCGGTGGATTACACACTTAATGATTACTGAATACCCTTCCGGTTTAATTCCTCTTTGTCTCCTGCTTGGGGCCCTCTATGCATGGGTGCTCTATTACCGCGATGTAAAAAGGGGAATGGCGAACATTTTCAGTTGGGGGATGGCGGCGCTGCGGTTTTTATCCGTTTCGCTCATCGCCTTCCTGCTGTTGTCTCCGCTGATCAAACGTACTGAAAAACGGCTTGAAAAACCGGTAATCGTTATCGGAGTCGATAATTCCCAGTCGATGGTCATGGGCAATGATTCGACCTGGTGCCGGAATACTTTTCCCGGACAGCTGAAACAGCTTGTCGCCACCCTTCAGCAAAAATGCGAGGTAAGGGTCTATTCATTTGATGATAAGCTGACCAATGGATTCAGTGGAACTTACAAGGGCTCCAAAACCGACATTTCTGTTTTTTTCAGGGAGGTCAATACCCGCTATACCAACAGGAATGCGGCTGCCGTAATCCTGGCCACCGATGGCATCTACAATGAAGGGACCGATCCCTTTTATGCCGCCCAGAAGATCCCCTTCCCGGTCTATACCCTTGCCATGGGAGATACGATCCTGAAAAAAGATATCTCCATCCTGAAGGTGCTTGTCAACAAAACGGCCTACAGGGGCGATAAGTTCCCTGTTGAAGTGCTGGTTGCAATGAATAAGTGCAACGGACTGAAAACCAAAATAAGTCTATCACAAGGAACCCGCCTCATTGAATCCAGGGAGCTCAGGGCAACCGGCGACCGTTCGCTGCAGCGGGCTACCTTTTTACTGGAGGCAAAGGAGGCTGGCATGACCCGGTATTCGCTTCAGCTCGATAAGCTGGAGGGGGAGGGAAGTCCTTCCAACAACCATATCGACTTCCTGGTGGAGGTGCTGGAGGCGAGGCAGAAAATCGCGCTGGTCTCGGCCGCACCGCATCCCGACATCATGGCGATCGAAAAGGCGCTGGAGGGTTCATCCCATTTTGAGGTGGAGACGATCATCACCGAAACGATGCCACGGTCTTTTGAGAAATATGACCTTGTCATTCTGAATCAGCTGCCCTCCATTACCAATGTCACTGATCTTACGGGGTTATTGCAGTCAAAGGTCCCGCTGCTTGTCATCGTGGGTTCCCAAACCGACCTGAATGCCCTTAACCGCCTCCAGGCCGGGCTTATCGTCAACTCCCCGAGAAATGCCTTCTCGGAATCGCAGCCCTCGTTTAACCCCGACTTTTCGCTGTTTACCGTCGATCAGAAGGACCAGGCTGTTTTCAGGGAATTTCCGCCGCTGCAATGCCCGTTCGGAGCCTACCAGGTGAGCCCGCTGGCAGAGGTGTTGTTCTATCAGAAAATCGGGAATGTGGCGACCAAAACCCCCATGGTCGTTTACACCCATGCCCTTGACCGCAAGGTGGGCATTATCGCCGGTGAAAACATCTGGAGATGGAGAATCTCCAACTATATCCAGCAATCGAACCACGAAAGTTTCGACCTGTGGATCGATAAAACGGCCCAGTATCTCTCCGCAAAGGATGATAAAAGCTTTTTCAGGATCCGCACTAAGAATAAAAGCTATGAAAACGAGCCTGTTGAATTTGAGGCTGAATTGTATAACGGCTCCTATGAACTGATCAACCAGCCCGACGTCAGCCTGACCCTGACCGACCATGAAAACAAAAGTTATCCCTTTGTCTTCAGCAAGACCCGGAAGGGTTATTTCCTGAATGCAGGCATGTTCCCGGCAGGCGAATACAATTACAAGGCTGCTGTAAAGAGCGGGCAAACCGGCTATGAGAAAACCGGGAAGCTATTTATCGAAAAGGTCAATATAGAAAGTTCGAACCTGGTTGCCGACCATAACCTCTTGTTCCGGATTGCATCTGCCCACGACGGTGAGATGGTTAGGCCGGCCGACATCGGAAAACTGGCAGGAAAGATCCTGGCAAGAAACGATATCCGTTCGGTTGCCATTTACCAGAACCGGATGTCGGACCTGATTGGCAATCCCTGGCTTTTTGCCCTGATCGTCCTGCTGCTTACCGCCGAATGGGTCATCCGGAAAAGAGAGGGGCTTTAACCGCTGTTATAAATCCCTTTTCACCAGGCTCCAGTAGACGATCCCAACCATCGCCACAGCGTATATCATGGGAATGCAGCAGGCCCAGAGACTTACCGAATCCTGCAAATTCAGCCCCATCACCTGTTTGAGAACCGGAATCGCCGGGTATTCGGTCACCCGGAGGATCGAATTTACCGGCAGGTAGGTTGAGATGTTGTTCTTAAAGACAAAGGGTGCCTTCAGCAGGTGGTAGAGGATCGGTTCGGCGATGAATACATAAAGTGTGAAGATGGCAATGGAGAGTCCCGTATTGCGGAGGATAAAGCCAAAAAAGAGGGCGGCAACCTGGAAGCAGAACATGGTCACAAAGAAGCCGGCAATGAAGGAGGATTTCTGAAGCACCAGCTGCAAGGTGGTCGCCGATGTATGCGACAACCCGATGACCAGGGTACTCAGGGTAAGAAAAAGGGTCATGATGACCGATATGACCAGGATCAGCAGTAATTTGGAAGCCAGGAACTCGGCCTTGCTCATCCCGGTGATCATGTTCTGCCGGATGGTCTTGAAGGTGTATTCGTTGGTGACCAGGATCAGGATGATGATCCCGGGGAAGATCAGCACATAACGGATGGTGGCGAAGAAGGCGATATTCTGCCAGACCCATGGAAAAAAATAGATGTTGACATGCGGAAAAGGGATGGGGGAGTGCCTGTTCATGTTGTCAACCATGTTGTTGATCATAAACTCAGCCATCAGCAAACCTGCGCCAAGAAAGAGGAAGTAGAGTCCGAAGAGTACCCAGAAGATCTTGTAGGTCAGGATCTTTTTAAATTCTATTTTTAGGAGCTTTCTCATGCGTTGTCGCGTAAAAGTTCAAGGAAATGTTGTTCAAGGGTGCGTTTGCGTTCCGATAAATGGGTCAGGACAATCCCTTTGCCAAAGAAATACCGGTTCAGGACTTCAGGGTTGACGGCATCGCTGAAACAGGCGAGGATATTGTCTCCCTCCAGCGTCATCGAATGATAGGAGGGATATGCTTTCACCGCAAGGGTTAACGCCTCCAGCTCCCGGGCTGAGAGCTCCATGGAGTCGGAGATCGCCAGTACCTCACTGACCTTGCCATCGAACAGCTTGCGTCCTTTGCTTAACACGGCCACATGGCTGCAGATTTTCTGAACCTCGTCGAGCAGGTGGGAGGCGATGATGATGGTGGTTCCCTGGCTTGCTATCAGCAGGATCAGTTCGCGGATGTGGGCGATCCCCTGCGGGTCGAGCCCGTTGGTGGGCTCATCCAGGATCAGTATGTCGGGGTTGCCAAGGAGCGCCGAGGCAACGGCCAGTCGTTGTTTCATCCCGTATGAAAAGGTTTTAAACCGGGAATTCCTTCTCTCATAAAGGCCGGCAAGCTGCAACACGCGGTCAATGTCGTCATAACCGATTCCCTTGATGTCGGCAACGATTTTCAGGTTGACTACCGGGCTCAGGTAGGGAAAGAAGTTGGGGCTTTCGATAACGCTCCCGATCCGTTTGCGGCTCGCGGTCGATGGCGCTTTGCCAAACCACTGGTAGCTGCCGCTGTTGGCTTTGATCAGGTCAAGGATCATGCTGAGCGTGGTGGTTTTTCCGCTGCCGTTGGGCCCCAGGATCCCGAAAACCTGGCCTTTTTTTACATCCAGCGAAAGGCTGCTGACAGCCTGGATCTTGCCGTATCGCTTCGAGATGTCGTTGATGGATAGTACAGTTTCCAAATGATGAACCTATAAGGTGAGAAATAATGAAGGTAAGACGAGGGGTTGGCCGATTTGTTACAAACGAATCCCGGTTTTAAAAACGATCTCCGGCTCATTTGGGTTTGTTTTTAACCACAATGACACAAAGAAGGCACAATGGCACCATGAAAAACAATACCAAAGTTTCTACAAGTATTAATGAGGTTTTCAGTAGTAAAGGAGGAAGATGGCAGGTCGCTTGTTGATGTCGGGTTTGGCTTTTTTCCAGGCGCCGATGGTTTTGGTGGCGATGAATTCGTTCGCCCCCGTCACATCGCATGCGATGCACAAGCGGGTATTTTCCTGGCACACGCTGACCAGCGATTCGAGCATCTGGAGGTTACGATAGGGTGTTTCGATGAAGATCTGGGTCTGGTCCCTTTCGCGGACGGTGCGTTCGATTTCCCTTATTTTTTTCACCCTCAGAACTTTATCCGAAGGAAGATAACCCAGGAAGGAAAAATGCTGGCCATTGAAACCGGAGGCCATCAGCGCCAGCAGGATGGAGGAGGGGCCTGTCAGGGGAACCACGCTGATTCCCAGTTCGTGGGCGGCAGCTACGAGCAGGTTTCCCGGGTCGGCCACGCAGGGAACACCCGCCTCCGACAACAGCCCGATATCCAGGCCTTCCCCTGCAGCGGCAAGAAACTGGTTGAGGTTTGCCAGGTCGGAATGTTCGTTGAACACCAGGAAAGTCAACTCATCGACAGGGCAGGTAATGCCGGCTTTGATCAGGAAACGCCTGGCCGTGCGGATCTCCTCAACAATAAAATACCTGAGTCGCCTGATGACCGCCAGTGTCCCTTCGGGGATGACCATCTCAACAGGGCCCTCCGCGAGCGGGGATGGTATGAGGTATAGTTTTCCTTTATTCACCATATGATTATCAGATATCAAAAGCCCTTATTTGCCTTCAGGCTTTCTGCGAACCGTTTCCAACGGGCAGTTCCTGCTTTATCCAGGGTAACGCATCGAGGTCGACATTTCCTCCCGAGAGGATAATCCCGATTTTTTTGCCGGAGATATTGACCTTCCCTTCCATAATGGCTGCGAAAGGTACCGCCGATGAAGGTTCCACGATGATTTTCAACCGTTCCCACAAAAACCGCATGGCCTTCACGATGCTCTCTTCACGCACCGTAACGATGTCATGGACATGGCTGAGAATGATCGGGAAGGTGATCGATCCGAGCGAAGTCCGCAAACCGTCGGCAATGGTGTCGGGATTCACCGAGGGTATCAGCCGCTGATGGGTAAAGGATTGCCAGGCATCGTCGGCCTGTTCCGGCTCGGCCGCGATGACCCTCGTGGCCGGGCTGAAATAGTGGGCAGAAAGGCAGGTGCCGCTCAGCAACCCGCCGCCGCCCACGGGTGCCATCACGATGTCGAGCTCCTTTTCATCATCAAAAAGTTCCAGCGCGGCCGTTGCCTGCCCGGCAATGATGCGTTCGTTGTTGTAAGGATGTATCTCTGTGGCTCCGGTTTCAACCAAAATCCCCGCCAGGGTTGTTTCCCGCGAGGCAAGGTTGGGTTCACACAGGGTTATCACCCCGCCGTAGCCTTTCACGGCAGCAATTTTTATCTTGGAGGAGTCGGAAGGCATGACAATGTAGGCTCTTGCATTCACCAGCGAAGCAGCCCATGCAAGCGCCTGGGCGTGGTTGCCTGATGAATGTGTCGCCACACCGCGATGCAGCAGGTTTTTGTCGAGCGACAGCACGGCATTGGTCGCCCCGCGGGCCTTGAATGCCCCAACCTTCTGGAAATTCTCGCATTTGAAGAAAACCTTTGCATCAAAGATGCGGTCGATGGTGTGTGAGGTAACGACGGGGGTTCTGTTGACATAGGGACTGATTCTGCGGGCGGCCCGGAGGATCGTTTCGGCATCAGGCTGGATCTCGGTTCCGGGGGTCATGACCGGGTTTTATCGGTTAATAATTTTTCAGCAATTTTTCCGCAGGCCTGGTCGAGCAGCAGGAAGACCTCCTCAAAGGCCTCCTGGTCGTGGTACCAGGGATCCTTCACCCCCAGGTTCTGCCCGGGGAAAAGCACATTCAGCATATAATCAACCCTGGCCCGGTCGGAGGCATTGCGGGCAAGTTTCATGACGCTGTTGAAATGGCCGGTATCCATCACATATATCAGGTCGAAGTCATCAAAATCCCGGGTAGTAAAGAGCCTGGCACGGTGACCGGAGATATCCAGCCCATGCCGGGAAGCGGTGACCTGTGCCCTGCGGTCGGGACGATCGCCGGTATGAAAGGATTCAAACCCGCAGGAATCGACCTTTCCGCCGAAATGCATGGCGCTAAGCTTATCCTTCATGATACCCTCGGCAAGCGGGGAACGACAAATATTTCCGGTACAGACAAACAGGATGTTTACCAAGGCGGGCTGGGGGTTACAATTTTATCCGCTTGTCGAGTTCTTCGACAAACTGGCGGAACTGCTTGTCAGTCTCAACCAGGTTGTTGACCGTACGGCAGGCGTGCAGGACGGTGGCGTGGTCCTTGTTCCCGCAGTGCAGGCCGATACTGGCAAGCGACGATTTGGTATGTTTCTTCGAGAAATACATGGAGAGCTGCCTTGCCTGGACGATTTCACGTTTCCTGGTTTTGGAATGGATCATCTCCACCGGAATGTTGAAATAGTCGCACACCACCTTCTGGATATAATCGATCGAGATTTCACGCGATGTGTTCTTGACAAACTTGTCGATCATCTGCTTGGCAAGATCCAGGGTGATGGTTTTCTTGTTCAGCGAGGATTGGGCCAGCAGGGAGATCAGCGCACCTTCCAGTTCGCGGACATTCGTATTGATGTTGTAAGCAAGGTATTCAACAACTTCGGCTGGAATCTGGATGCCGTCGTTGTAAAGCTTTTTATGCAGGATGGCGATGCGCGTTTCAAGGTCGGGTACCTGCAGGTCGGCCGACAAGCCCCATTTGAACCTGGAAAGAAGCCTTGGTTCGATCCCCTTCATCTCAACCGGCGGTTTGTCGGAGGTCAGGATGATCTGGTTGCTCTTCTGGTGCAGGTGGTTGAAGATGTGAAAGAAAACATCCTGCGTCTTCTCTTTCCCGGCCAGGTTATGGATGTCGTCGATGATCAGCACATCGATCATCTGGTAGAAATGGATGAAATCGTTTGCGTTGTTGTTTTTGACAGAATCGATAAACTGGTTTGTAAACTGGTCGGTTGTAACATACAGGACCGTCTTTTCAGGAAAATTATTTTTCACCTGCAGGCCTATCGCATGGGAGAGGTGGGTTTTACCCAGGCCGGTATGGCTGTATACCAGCAGGGGATTAAACGCTGTTTTGCCGGGGTTGCTGGCAACGGCAAACCCTGCCGAACGGGCAAGCCGGTTGCAATCGCCTTCAATAAAATTATCAAAAGAGTAACTCTCAATCAATTGGGAATTAATTTTAATCTTCTTCAGCCCGGGGATGATAAACGGGTTGGGAATCTCTTTTGATGATCCTCTGTTCAGATCGAGGGGCATGGAAACCGGTTGATTTAAGGTTGCTTTTTTTTCGCCGGTGGGGACCTTGATGGTATAAGGCCCGGGATCACTGTCGCTGTTGTCAACAATGATACTGTATTCCAACCGGCCTTCATTTCCCAATTCCTTTTTAATCGTCTTTTTAAGAAGGCCAATATAGTGTTCCTCCAGCCATTCATAAAAAAACTGGCTGGGAACCTGAATCGTTAAAACCTGGTCTTTCAGCTTGATCGCCCTAATCGGGTGAAACCAGGTTTTAAAGCTTTGGTAGTTAATATTATCTTTTATGACTTTCAGGCAACTTTCCCAAACTTCATCTGCGCTTTTTTCCATCAATTCAATACCTCGGGTTTTATTGCTGTAGATTATTTACCGGCTTGCTTTTCAATCTAATGGATTTTGTCGGCAAGCCAAAATCATCCTTGATTCGTTCAGATTATTTAATTAACAAAATTTGGAAAAAAAAGTTAAAAAAAAAAATATTTAAGCCTTGATTTATTAAAATTTTGTTTCCCGAAAACCGGTCAAACCTAATGTTTAACTATATCTAAATCCCTCTAAAAAACATTACATCAATTAATTGTAGCCTCTCAGAAAACCGGGGTAATCGGGTATTTGGAATGATTATAAATTACATCCTCGTTAACCTTCAATTAGTTAGCAAAATCAGCTGTTTTGGTAATTTTTAACCGGACTGGATAGAGCCGTAAAACTGGCAGTAACTGCGTTAGAACGATATAATTTCCACTTTGTTCAGCCGGGTCAGGCGGGTACGTACCTTTTCAAGATTGCTCTTCCTGACCTGGAAATCAATTTCACAATTGATGGCGGAGGATTGACTGATGATTTTCACTCCCTCTTCTTTCAATATCCGCATGATTTCATTCATCATCGGGTATTCAAAGATAACTTTTAATGGTACACGGATGACTTTTTCAATGATTTCCGCCTGGTCGAGCGCCTCCCGGGCAGCGATGCGATAGGCATGTATAAGTCCCGGGATCCCCAGTTTGGTGCCCCCGAAGTATCTTATGACGACCACGAGCACATCCGACAGGCCGGTTGAGAGGATTTGCCCGTAAATGGGTTTCCCTGCCGACCCCGATGGTTCGCCGTCGTCGTGCACCCGGTAAGCCTGGTTTTCCAGGCCTAAACGGTATGCATAACAATGGTGGTTTGCATCGTGGTAACTTTTCCTCAGCTCTTCAAGACTGGCTTTGACCTCATCTTCCGACGATACCGGCAGCGCGACGGCAATGAATTTGCTTGCCTTTTCCCTGTATATCCCGCGCGATTCGCCGGAAATGGAGCGGAAAGAATCAGTTGAAAGTTCCATCGCCGCTAAATTACTTTTATTTTTAACTTCGAAGGATGGAAAATGGCGATTTTTTAGTAAAACATCTTATTTCAGATTTCAATTCACGGCTTTCAGGAATGTATGCCAGGGAGGAGATCAGTCAGCTTATATATATGGTGTTCGAAGAGTATCTCGACTGGTCCAGGACGAAAGTTCACTCGTCCTATAACGAGCATATTCCTGAATCAGTGAAGCCACTGTTCACCAATGCATTGATTGATCTAAGCGAGGGGAAACCCATTCAATATATCCTGGGAAAGGCATGGTTTGATGGCAGCTGGTTCAAAGTTGACAAACGGGTGCTGATACCCCGTCCCGAAACTGCTGAGTTGTGTGAACTGGTCGCAACAAGTGTTGCGGGTCATGACGGTGCCGGAATTTCAGTCCTGGATATTGGCACCGGGTCGGGTTGTATCGCAATCGACCTGAAGAAAAGGCTTCCCCTGGCTATGGTTACCGGTCTCGACTTTTCGGAGGAGGCGCTGGAGGTTGCAAGGGAGAATGCAATGGATAACCTGTGTGAAATAAAACTGGTCAGGTCGGATATTCTTTCTGAAAAAGAGCAGGCTAACCTTGGAACGTTTAACCTGATTGTCAGCAATCCCCCCTATGTGACTGAAGGTGAAAAAGACCAAATGAGCCGGCACGTCAAAGACTTTGAGCCATCGCATGCCCTGTTTGTGCCAGACCGGGACCCGTTGCTGTTTTACCATGCGATAGCGGCCTTCGGGGTGCTACACCTGACCCGGCCGGGGGCACTGTTTTTTGAGATCAATGAGCGGTTCGGTCATGAAATCAGCAACCATCTTCTTGGCCTTGGCTTTGCCAATGTTGAAATCTACCGGGATATTCATGGAAAAGACCGGTTTATAAGGGCTGTTTCAGAATCCCCTTCAACTCCGCGCAGGTAAGAAAAATATCGGTGCTTCCGAAGGAGTGGGGGGCAATCTCATATTGGTTGTAACAAAACCCGATCCCGTTTTCGTCGAGATAAAAATTAGCACTTGGCTTTATTTCATCGGTAAAGTAACCGGCGTCAACCAGTTTTCGCGATTCGTCAAGGTTGTTCGCCTTATGCAGCTTGCTGGTCAGGAGGCGTGTCAGCTCCTCGTCATAGCCCGGTTTAAACAGATCAGTCATTGACAGTATCTTTCCACTCTTCATATCGACCGTGGTAAAACTCTGTGTTTCATTTCCGTGAGCCCCACCGGTAAAGGAATAGGAGCTAATGCTAAAGGTTACCCTGTGGTTCCCGTTATATACGATCCGGGTATATCTCAACAGTTCCCATTCAAAACTGGCGCCTGGCATCTCCTCGTAAAGCGTTTTGTTGCTGGTAACATATTCCCTGAAGTAGTCCTGCCTGATACCGGCCAGGAGAGTTTCAGGCTTGCCTGCCATCGTAGGCCTGCCTGTGAATTTCCGGAGGATGAACTTCCGGAGGGAATCATCGGCCGGGGTTGTGCCTGCAGGCAACAAAAGGGAGAGTTTGACCACCGCCTTGGGAGATCCTGCATTACCCGTCAGCTTGATTTTGTCCTCTTCATAGTTCAGGTTAAAGCGTGTCATTCCAACGGGATAATTTTCTTCCAGCCGGAAAGGAAGTCCTTTTCCACTTCCTGATTTATTTAAAATGATACCGGTAATATGCTGATCATCTGTGAAATGCCCGTTGATCACCGGCCCGTGTTCTCCGGGATACTCCCTAACCCGGAAACTGCCGTTAGGGTTCATCTTCCCGGAAAGAAGCCTGGTATGCGGGGTGGATGACCTGCCATTCTGCTCCGCGGGACCGCCGACTGTATAATCCCCATACAAACTGTCGTTTACCCTTACAAGGTTTACCGTCAGTTTGATATCCTTGTGGATCGCCCCCTCATAATGCCGGCAGAACTGCTTTACCGGCAGTGTCTGCGTTTTTCCGGGAGTTGCTGTGACCAGGATGACCAGGAAAGCTAAAATATATTTTTTCATACGTACAGTCGTAACGGGTTGGTTAACGGTTTCCGAAAAGAGTGGTCCCGATGCGGATCATGGTGCTGCCCTCTTCAACGGCAATTCGATAATCATCTGACATTCCCATGGATAATTCCCTGAATTCAGGAGCCTGGAAGAAATACTGCTCTTTTATAAGCTTAAACCAGCCACGCAGGGTTGCGAATTCCCTTCTGACCAGGGCTTTATCACTGGTAAAACTGCTCATTCCCATCACCCCTGTGATCCTGACATTTTTCAGCTCCGGGATCGCTCCATCCCCCAGCAAATTTCTTGTCTCCTCAAGGGTAAGTCCGAATTTTGTCTCTTCCGTGGCAATGTACAACTGCAGGAGGCATTCGATGACCCTGTTGTTTTTCATCGCCTCGCGGTTTACCTCCCTTAAGAGGCTTAGGCTGTCGATACTATGGATAAGACTGATAAACGGGGCGATATACCTGACCTTGTTTGTCTGCAGGTGACCGATAAAATGCCATTCAATGTCGGCAGGAAGCTGTGCCTGTTTGGCAACCAGCTCCTGGGCCTTGTTTTCGCCAAACAGCCGTTGACCGGCAGCATAGGCCTCCACGATCGCTGAAACCGGTTTGGTCTTGGAAACAGCAACAATTCTTACATGCTCCGGAATTGATAGTTGCAGCCTCAGAAGGCTTTCGGCAATGGTCACAAGGAACTTTGTTAGGTAATGGCAAAAATACGAATTTGAACGTACGTGAGATAACCTTACCTTTGCATTTTAAATAATATATGAGAAAAATAGTCCTCTCTTTACTGCGCCAGCTGGTGTTCTGGATACTTTTTTTTAATCTGTCGCGGTTGATTTTCCTGCTCTATTACCTGAAAATCATCCTTGTTGAAAAGGTACTGCTGACCGAATTTCTCGGGGTCTTCTGGTATTCCCTGAAACTCGACCTGGCCACCACCTGTTATATCCTTGTTTTTCCATTCCTGCTGCTGACCATCCAGTCACTCTGGAGCCCTCGATGGTTCAACTGGATCAACAAGGTTTACACTTCTCTCCTGGTTGTGGCCTATTCGCTGACTGCAGCAGGGGAGATGGGGATTTATGCCGAATGGAAAACCAAACTAACCTACAAGGTGGTGAAATATTTCAATCACCCCGGTGAAATTTTCAACTCGGCCGAAACAGGCACCTTTTACCTGCTGATCATGCTTTTCCTGGTCCTGTGCGTCATCGGGATCTATGGTTACCTTAAGATCTTCTTCCTGCACATCGAGCATGCGAAAAGAAATTACCTTTTCACCCTCCTGTTTTTCCTGCTGACACCCGGGTTATTGGTTGTCGGCCTCAGAGGCGGGGTCCAGGCTATTCCTATCAACCAGAGCCAGTCGTATTATTCCGATCACAACATACTGAACATTGCCTCCGTAAATAATGCATTCAACCTCTATATCAGTGTCTTTGAAAACCTGAAGAACTTCGACCACAATCCCTATCTTTTCATGGATGCTAAGTCGGCCGCGGCCTATATGAAAAAGATCTACCATGCCCCGCATGATTCAACGACCCGTATCCTGAAAACCAAGAGACCGAACATTGTCCTGCTGATCCTTGAGAGCTGGTCGGCCGACCTTATCGAAGACCTTGGCGGTGAGCCGGGCATCACGCCTGAATTCAGGAAGCTGGAAAAAAACGGGATCCTCTTTGACCAGGTTTATGCCTCCGGATCCCGTTCGGAGCAGGGGATGGCCTCAATCTTCGGCGGGTTTCCCGCTCACCCGGTCAGCTCCATCACGGTTCAGCCCGACAAATTCGTCAAGTTGCCCAGTATCGTCAAGGACCTGATGAAAACAGGCTACAGCACGGCCTTTTACTTCGGAGGACAGCTGATTTACGGAAATATCAAGAGTTACATCATCTTCAATGGTTTCAACAAGATCATGGAGGGGGCTGATTTCCCGGGTACCATGCCACAGGGAAAGCTGGGGATCCATGATGGATACACGCTGGGTTACATGGAGAACGACATCGGCAGGATGAAGCAACCCTTTTTCGCCGCCCTCTTCACCCTGAGCACCCACTCACCCTGGGACCAGCCATTCGGCAAGCCTCTGCCGTGGGGCGATAATGAACACCAGTACATCAACGCCGCCTATTATACCGACCACTGCCTGGGCGACTACTTTGCCAGGGCCAGGAAAGAGCCCTGGTTTAACAACACCCTGTTCATCATTGTGGCCGACCACAGTCACAATTCCTACCGTAACTGGCATCCCTACTCCAGGGAATACCATAAAATACCCATGCTGTTTTATGGAAATGTTATCAGGGATGAGTACCAGGGAACCGTTTGGCACAAGATGGGCAACCAGCATGACATAGCCGCCACATTGTTAAGCCAGCTTGACCTGCCGTCCGGGAAATTTATATTCAGCAAGAACCTCTTCAACCCGGAAGTTCCTGAATTTGCCTATTATACAACCGAAGACGGCTTTGGCTGGATCAGTCCCAATGCCTACCTCACCTATGAAGTCAAGCCCAATTTTTATTACTGGTGGACCGATGGCAAGGTGCCCGATTCGGTCAGGCAGGAGGGAAAGGCCTACCTGCAGACGGTTTTCTCGATGTATATGAACAATTAGGATTACCGCATGCTGACACAGTGCGGTGAACAGTATGCCGGACTGGGGGCAAAAAAAAGGACGACCTTTTGGGACGCCCTCTTTTTACGATAAATTTCACTTAATGTTATTCAAGGGAATGAACCACCAGTCCCGAGCGTAGTTTGGGTTCGAACCAGGTAGTCTTCGGGGGCATGATATTGCCAGAATCGGCGATGTCGATCAGTTGTTTCATCGACACGGGAAAGAGGGCAAAAGCCGCCGCCATCTCCTTACTATCGACCCGTTTCTGCAATTCTCCCAGGCCGCGGATGCCGCCCACAAAATCGATGCGGGTGGAAGTACGCAGATCCTTGATATCCAAAATTTCATCCAGTACCAGGCGCGAAAGGATGGTGACATCGAGCACGCCGATAGGATCCAGGTCGTTGAAGGTGCCCGGTTTTGCCGTCATGGAGTACCAGCAGCCCGGAAGGTAGAGTCCGAAGGTGTGCAGTGTTTCCGGTTTGAAAATATCAGTACCCTTTTTTTCAATGGTAAAGACGGTTTCAAGTTTTTTGAGAAATTCCGCTTCCGTCATGCCATTAAGGTCTTTTACCACCCTGTTGTAATCGATGATGGTAAGCTGGTTGTCGGGGAAATGGACAGCGAGGAAGAAGTTGTATTCCTCCATACCGGTAAACCCGGGGCTCTGCAATTTTTTCTCGTTGCCCACGAGTGCGGCCGCAGCCGTACGGTGATGCCCGTCGGCTACATAGGTGAAGGGCACCCTCGTGAAGAGAGCAACGATCTCAGCAATGGTTTCCTGGTCGCGGATGACCCAGAAATGGTGTCCTACGCCATCATCTGCCGTGAAATCATATTCAGGTGCATGCTTCTGAACGAAGCCGGCAACGATGTTATCGATGGCAGGGACGGCAGGGTAGGTAAAGAATACAGGTTCCATGTTCGCGTTGGTGATGCGCACATGTTTCATCCTGTCCTCCTCCTTATCCTTGCGGGTCAGCTCATGTTTTTTGATGATGCCGTTCATGTAATCTTCAACCCCGGCACAGCCGACAATCCCATACTGGGTTTTGCCATTCATGGTCTGCGCATAGATATAGAGCAGATCGTGGTCGTCGGAGACCAGCCATCCCTGTTGCCTGAAGAGGTCGAAATTTTCCTTAGCCTTATCATAAACAACCTGTGAATGAATATCAACGGATGGAGGAAGATCGATCTCGGGTTTGATGATATGCAGGAGTGAATAGGGGTTTCCTGCTGCCTCGATGCGGGCTTCATCTGAATTGAGTACATCATAAGGCCTGGAGGCCAGCTCTTTTACGATCTTTCTGGGAGGCCTCAGTCCTTTGAAAGGTTTCAGTATTGCCATAGTTTTTGATAGTTTTTTAATAGTTGGTTTACAAGATTTACAAGCAGGTAATGCCGTGCCGGCCAATGAAGGTAACGTTTATTCCATACTGTCGTCGTCGTCGAGTTCGCCTGGTTTAACACTTCGCTGAAGGGAACCGATCAGGGCGCCGATCATCTTTGTCATCTCCATCAGGTAGTTTTTTGATTCGTCATAGGCGCTGTCGGTGATGAACGACCGGCTTTTGGCAACCGTGGATAATACAACACACTCCCTCACGGAACTCTTTGCCATTTTAAGATAATATACAAACTGACTCTTATTCCTCGAGGAGCCTTCTGCAATATTTAAAGCAATACCGTTGGCGGAGGTAAGAAACCTTTCAAAAAACGATTTCATGAAAGGATCGTCTTTTGTGTTTTTCGCCATTAAATACACCCAATCGACGTATTCAAGAGCCTTGTGGTAAATTCTCAGGTCTTCAAATCTGAAGAAGGTAGTGGGTCTTTCGTGTTCGTTTTCCATGGTTTAGCTCAATTTTTATGTTACGTGTGGAAAAAGGATCCTTGTTCGAATGATCTCAGCAAAAAAGTAAACCTAGGGTTTATTTGTTTACCTGGAATGTTTTATCTCCGGTCTTCAGGAAATTAACGATCTGTTTAGCAGCAGCAATCCCTGCATTTACATTGGCCTCTTCGGTTTGGGCTCCCATTTTCTTGGGGGTGCAGAAGAATTTCGCCTTGAAGGCGGCTTCGATTTCGGCTTTGTTGGTTGGTTCCACATCGCTGAGATAGGCAAAATCCTTGCGTTCCTGGAACATTTTAAGCAGGTCGGCTTCATGGATGACCTCGGCGCGTGCCGTGTTAACGAGGCATGCCGGTGCAGGCATCCGCGAAAGTAACTGGAAATTAACAGATTGTTTGGTCTGGCTGTTGGCCGGGATATGGAGGGAAATATAGTGACAGGCACCATAAAGCTCTTCAACCGAGCTCACCCATTTGACACCGTCCTTCTCAATTTCCTGTCGCGACACAAAAGGGTCGAAGGCATAAACCTCCATACCAAATCCCTTGGCGATGCGGGCAACATTCTTTCCGACAAAGCCATAGGCATGAATACCCAGTTTCTTGCCCATAAGTTCACTGCCTGATTTCCCGTTGAAAAAATTCCGGGCATAAAACACCATCATTCCAAGCGCCAGTTCTGCAACGGCATTTGAATTCTGACCAGGCGTATTCATGGCAACTACCCCTTTGGCTGTCGCGGCCTGGAGGTCGATATTGTCGTAACCCGCCCCGGCGCGCACGACGATCTTTAAATTGTTACCGGCGTCGATGACCGATTTATCTGCTTTATCGCTGCGGATGATCACGGCATCAACATCGGCAACGGCACGGATGAAATCATCCTGGCTTGTATAACCTTCGAGAAGAACCAGCTCAAAACCAGCCTCTTCCACAACTTTCCGGATACCCTTTACCGCTACCGCTGCAAAAGGCTTATCGGTGGCAACCAATACTTTTGTCATATATTAATAGTTTATAAAGGTCATGGAACTGAATAGCAGGCTATCACAGTTCCATGGCCATATGATTTTTCTTATGCGTTATTTTTTTCAAATTCGTGCATGGCATCAACCAGTGCCTGTACGCTTTCAATCGGCAGGGCGTTGTAAGTGGAAGCCCTGAATCCCCCGACCGAACGGTGACCCTTGATACCCAGCATTCCCTTTGTCTTGGCAAATTCCATAAAGGCATCTTCCTTGTCCTTGTATTGTTCTTTCATGACAAAACAGATGTTCATCAGCGATCTGCTCTCCCTGGAAACGGTGCCGACAAACATCTTGCTGTTGTCGATGGCATCATACAGCAACCCTGCTTTCCTGATGTTCATATCCTGGATCACCTTTACGCCGCCCAGACTTTTAATCCAGCGAAGCGTTTCAAGGCAGGTATAGATGGCAAATACGGGAGGCGTATTATACAGGGAGGGTTCCTTAAGATGGGTGGCATAGTTCAGCATCGTTGGGATTTTGCGCTCAACCTTGCTTAACAACTCCTGTTTGATGATCACAAAGGTAACCCCTGCAGGTCCCAGGTTCTTCTGGGCGCCGCCATAGATCATGGCATATTTGGAAACATCTACCGGGCGACTGAGTATGTCGGATGACATATCGGCGATGAGTGGGATTGCACAATCGATATCCTGATGAAGTTCAGAACCATAGATCGTGTTATTTGTAGTGATATGGAAATAGTCTGCATCGGCAGGAACGGTATAGTCCCGGGGAACATAAGTGAAATTTTTGTCGGCCGAAGATGCAACAACATTGACCTCACCAAAAAACTTGGCCTCTTTGATGGCCTTCTGGGCCCATACGCCTGTTTCGAGATAGGCAGCCTTTTTGTTGAGGAAATTGTAGGGGATCATGCAAAACTGGAGACTTGCTCCACCACCCAGGAACAGAACCTCATATCCCTCGGGAATATTCAAAAGCTCTTTGAATAATGACATCGTTTCGTCGAGAATAGCCTGAAAATCCTTACTGCGGTGGGAAATTTCCAGCAACGATAAACCGATACCATTTAGGTCCAGAACAGCTTTTGCTGAATTTTCGACGGCAATGCGAGGCAGAATAGAGGGACCTGCGTTAAAATTGTGCTTTTTCATAATGTAATTATTTGATTTATAAATTGATGTGAAAAATATTGAA
This sequence comes from Bacteroidota bacterium, assembly GCA_037133475.1. Taxonomy (GTDB): domain Bacteria; phylum Bacteroidota; class Bacteroidia; order Bacteroidales; family FEN-979; genus CAIVAT01. The sequence continues at coordinate 39,847 of JBAXOB010000013.1, read as the reverse complement.
GTTGCATGAATAAGCAAACAAAGTAAATGCTTTTAATTGTGAATTCAAAAATATAAAAAAAAGATAAGAATTAAAAGCAAGTGGCTAAATTTATCTTGCAGTTCCTTATGGTAAAGTTTCCCTCCTTTGGCTAATGCTTGTTCCTTGTTTCAATTTCGCGGATAAAATGCCAATGACCATTCATAAATTGAAAACCGTCAAATATTTCGCCTGCTGCAACATAAAACTGGAATTGCCCCTCCAGCCGGGGATCCAGCGGCACGAGCCGGTCGCAGACGATCATCATGGCAGTGTTGGTTTTCGTATCAAATTCACGTTTTTTCGCATTCCATTTTTTGTTTGACGACACGATCTGTTCCTCATATTTCAGCGACATGGAGGTTGAAGCGGAATAACGGAAGATGATCCGGCTCATGCCAATGGTGTCGAAGTCGGGGAAGACCTGCATGCCAAAATGGGGGATATCCTGCTCATCAAAGGAGATAACGTCGATGACTTTTTGGGTAATGCTGGCATTGCTGCCCGACCACCCGAGCATGGTATAATAGGTCTTGCCCGATGCGGTCTTGCCGGTTATAGCCGTATAGTAGAGTGCCGCAAACCAGTGGTTGCAGTCGAGGATGGCGGTTTCAGGGTCAGGAATTGAATCGGTGTAGTCTCTAAGCCGGTAAATAACCGGCGGATCGTGATGCAGCAGTTTGAGAAAGCCGAAATATCTCTTTTTACCTTCCGCTGAGGGAAGATTCCAGTGGTATATCCTGAATTTATTGTCGTCCGGGCTGATCCTGGCAAGTGTCTTCAGCGATTCAAAGGGGTAATCATCAGCCGGGGGAAGCATCAGCGCCTTTTCCAGGGCCTGGTAAAAATGGTCATTGAGGATATCTTTGAGACTGTCGGTTTCAGCTTTATTAAGTGTTGCGAGGATGGCCGAGAGCGTATCTTCAGCCTGCTTCATGGTTCTGAATTCCTGGCCCAGAACGGGAACATACGCGGTGAGCAAACCACCGGTAATGACCATGGCAGTCAGGAGATGTTTCGTCAGTTTCAGAAAGTTCAGCATAGTATATAGCAGCCCGGATTGAGCAAAAGTAAGAAATCCGGCGATAAACATCCATGGTATGCCAACATTTTACAGGTTATATATTGGATTAACTTTGCAAAAATTAATATGATGAATCTGTCCGACCGCGTAAAATCATTTGAATGGCTGGGTGAGTGTCTCCGCAGGTATCATGAGAACAGCCAGGATCCTCATCTGGCATTGCTGTCCCGTGCAGCAGCACAAGCGTATGCAGAAAATGGCTGGTTCACGCCTGAACATACCAGGATTGCGCTGAACAGCCTGGGTGAAGCCCTTCAGCCGGAGAATCTTGCCAAGTGGATTGGCCCCTATGAGCAAAGGATCAAGCGGCAAACCAGCCGAAAGCGGGTAGGGGTGGTGATGGCGGGTAATATCCCGGCTGTGGGTTTTCACGATTTCCTTAGTGTACTGCTGGCGGGTCACCAGTTTACCGGCAGATTGTCGACTTCCGACGCCAGGCTGATTCCTGCCATGGCCTCCATGCTCGCGGCTGAGTATCCTGAATGGCAGGATACCATTGCATTTACCGATGGAAAACTGGAGAATTTCGATGCCGTCATAGCCACCGGGAGTGACAATACTTCGCGTTATTTTAATTTCTACTTTGGCCGGTATCCGAGTATTATCAGGGGAAACAGGAACAGCATCGCCATTCTTGACGGGGGTGAGGATGAGGCTGTGCTGCAGCTGCTTGCGGATGATATAATGCTGTTTTTCGGCATGGGCTGCCGGAGTGTTTCTAAAATATTCATTCCTGAGGGATATGATTTTTCCATGCTCATCAAGGCATTACAGAAATATGCCGGGTTTGTCAATCATCATAAATACTGTAACAACTACGACTACAATAAATCCATCTTCCTGGTCAGCCAGACCCCTTTTATTGATGCGGGGTGTTTGCTGCTGAAGGAAGACCGGGCCCTGGCATCCCGCATCGCGGTGTTGAATTATGAATACTGCCATTCCGTCGGGGATGCTGAAAAGACCGTTGCATCGGGAAGGGACTCCATCCAGTGCGTCGTATCGGCAGCCAGCCTGGCCATTCCTTCTGTTAAGCCGGGAGAGGCCCAGCGACCGGCATTATGGGACTATGCCGATGAGGTTGACACCCTTGACTTTTTACTTTCCTGAGTTACAGATAAATTTTCTTTGGAAATCAAATAAAAATGATTAATTTTGCGCCCTCATTAAAAATACCTTTTAGCAATGAAAAAAGATATCCATCCTAAAGATTACCGCCTGGTCGTATTCAAAGATATGTCGAACGAGTATTCATTTATGTCGAAATCGACCGTTAAAACAAAAGAAACCATCATGTGGGAAGATGGAAAGGAATATCCATTGATTAAACTGGAAATTTCGCATACCTCTCATCCTTTTTACACAGGAAAGATGAAACTGGTTGATACCGCCGGCCGTGTTGACAAGTTCAAAAGCCGCTACCAGAAGCATATTGACAGGAACGCAGCTGCAAAATAAGAGACTACAACAATATTCTTCGAAAAGCCTTCGTTTTTTTCCGGAGGCTTTTTTTTATTTAGTTTATTTCCTATTTTTGCCTACAGGAAACCATAATCTTAACCTTATATAATTCTGTCGCAACATGAATTACATCCTATTCGACGAAAATATTGTCCGCACAAACCTGCTGCCCCTCACCTTTGTACGCCCCGTAGCCGATATCCGCATCGGGATACTCACCATCCGGGAAAAATGGGAAAAGCGGCTTAAAGCTACAACATCTTCATTGACTGATAGTTACCTTGCGGCAAAATTTCCCATCGTGAAGGAGGCAGAAAATGTCCTGATCAATGGTTCGATCTGCCCGAATGATGAGATCATTGCCGCGATAAAAGCATTGAAGCCCAACCAGACGGTGGTTTACAAAGACACCATCATCGCCCTGCATGTTACCGAGGAGGAACTCGATAACCTGGGTGATTCCACAGGTGGGGGCATCGAAGAGATCAAGATGGAAGATGCACCGTTAAAGATCAACCATACCTGGGAGATCTTCTCCAAGAACGAGGCTGCCATCCAGGAAGATTTTCACCTGATCACCAAGGGCAGGAAGTCGCAAAAAATCAGTGAAACCAACAGGTTGCTGGGTGCTGAAAACATCTTCGTTGAAAAAGGCGCCGTCGTTGAATGTGCCATCCTGAACGGGACGACCGGTCCAATCTATATCGGCAAAGACGCGCACATCATGGAGGGCGCGGTGATACGCGGTCCCTTTGCCCTGTGCGAAGGCGCCGAGGTGAAAATGGGCGCCAAAATCTATGGTCCCACCACCGTGGGCCCCTTTTGCCGCGTTGGCGGTGAAATCAACAACTCGGTGCTGTTCGGGTTTTCAAACAAGGCCCACGATGGCTTTATGGGACACTCTGTCATCGGGGAGTGGTGCAACCTTGGCGCCGACACCAATACCTCCAACCTGAAGAACACCTACGACAACGTTCGCCTGTGGAGTTACGGCAAGCAGACCTTTATCAACACCCACCTGCAGTTCTGCGGACTGATCATGGGGGACCATTCGAAATGCGCCATCGATACGAATTTCAACACCGGCACGGTGGTTGGGGTAAATGCCAATATCTTCGGTTCCGGTTTCCAGCGCAATTTCATTGCCTCCTTTACCTGGGGTGGAACCGCCGGGTATACCAACTACAGTATCAAGAAGGCGCTCGAGGTTGCAGAAATCGTGTTTAAACGCAGGAACAGGGAACTGAATGATATCGAGCGGGACCTTCTCACCAGTGTCTACAACATCACCCTCAAGAATAAATACCTCTAAACGGGTCTGAAACGATTCTGGCACATTAATTGCCTTTGTCACAATTCTGGCAATCATGCCAGGAATTGTGACATTTTGTCTATTTTAAAAAACGCAACCCCAAATGGAGCATAATTCATTGATGTTTTCAGATATTATTGATTCGGAAACCGAGTTTATCCCCCTGCTTTCATCCGAGGATGAAGAGGCCATGAACACGGAGGATGTCCCCGAGATATTGCCCATCCTGCCTTTACGTAACACCGTACTTTTCCCGGGAGTGGTTATTCCCATCACCGTAGGGCGCGACAAATCGATCAAACTGATCCGGGAGTATTACAAAGGCACTCGCATCATCGGGGTTGTGGCTCAGAAAGATGCAACGGTCGAAGATCCGGAGTTTACAGACCTGCACCCGGTAGGCACCGTGGCGCATATCATCAAGATCCTGCAGATGCCTGATGGCAGCAATACCGCCATCATCCAGGGAAAACGCCGGTTTGCCATCAGGGAGATGATCCAGTCGGAGCCCTATATCATGACCTCCGTGACCGCCTTCGAAGCGCCCGTGATCCCCCAGGAAAACGGGGAGTTCAGCGCCCTTATCGCCTCCCTGAAAGACCTAGCCATCCAGATTATAACCAAATCGCCGAATATCCCTTCAGAGGCGGCATTTGCCATCAAGAACATCGAATCACCCTCGTTCCTGGTCCACTTTATTTCGTCAAACCTGAATATCGAGATTGCCGACAAGCAAAAACTGCTGGAGGTCTCCGACCTGACCGAATGTGCAAACCTTGTGCTGACCTATCTCACCAAGGAGCTGCAGGTTGCCGACCTGAAACAGCATATCCAGAACAAGGTTAAAACGGATCTCGACAAGCAGCAGCGCGATTTTTTGCTGAATCAGCAGCTGAAGACGATCCAGGAGGAGCTTGGCGGCAGCCCCAACGCCCAGGAGATCAACTCCCTCCGCGAACAGGCAAAGGACAAGAAGTGGTCGAAGGAGGTTTCCGACGTATTTGAAAAGGAGATGGTCAAACTGCAGCGGATGCACCCGATGGCGGCAGAATACTCTATCCAGACAAACTACCTTGAAACCCTTGTTCAGCTCCCCTGGGGAGAATATACCGATGATAATCTCGACCTGGACCACGCTCAGCAGGTTCTTGATGAGGATCATTTCGGACTGGAAAAGGTTAAGGAACGGATCATCGAACATCTGGCAGTGATCAAGCTGAAGCAGGACCTAAAATCGCCCATCCTGTGCCTGGTTGGCCCTCCGGGTGTCGGCAAGACCTCCCTCGGGAAGAGCATTGCGCGCGCCATTGGCCGCAAATACACACGCATGTCGCTGGGCGGCCTGCGCGACGAATCGGAACTGCGGGGACACCGCAAGACCTATATCGGCGCCATGCCTGGCAGGATCCTGCAGAGCCTGAAAAAGGTCAAATCATCGAATCCCGTGTTTGTCCTTGACGAGATTGACAAGGTGATCGGCATGAATATCAACGGCGATCCGCAGGCAGCCTTGCTGGAGGTGCTCGACCCGGAGCAGAATATCGCATTTTACGACAACTATCTTGAAATCGAATATGATCTTTCGAGGATCATGTTCATTGCCACCGCCAACACCCTGAGTACCATTCACCCGGCATTGCGCGACAGGATGGAGATCATCGACATCCCGGGCTACCTGCTGGAGGAAAAGGTGGAGATTGCCACCAAACACCTGGTCCCCAAGCAGCTCCGTGAGCATGGCGTTAAAAAAAGCCAGCTCCAGTTCAGCAGGGAGGTGTTGCAAAAGATCATCGAGGATTATACCCGTGAATCGGGCGTCCGTTCGCTCGAGAAAAATATCGCGAAAATCGTCCGGAGCAAGGTAAAATCAATTGTCTCCGATGAAAAGTTTAAGAAGAAACTGGTGGAGGCCGACCTGAAAAAAATCATGGGCATTCCCATCTTCCAGGCTGAAAAGTACATTTCCAATGATATTGCGGGAGTGGTAACCGGCCTTGCCTGGACCATGTCAGGGGGTGAGATTCTCTTCATCGAAGTAAGTCTCAGCAGGGGTAAAGGCGATTTAACCCTCACCGGGAACCTGGGAGATGTGATGAAAGAGTCGGCAACCATTGCCCTGGCTTACCTTAAAGCACATTCAGAGGTGTTTGGGATTGATCCCGACATCTTCCAGCGCTGGAATGTCCATATTCATGTTCCCGAAGGCGCCACTCCCAAGGATGGCCCGTCGGCCGGCATCACCATGTTCACGGCGCTTGCCTCGGCCTTTACACAGCGTAAAGTGCGCCAGCGCCTGGCCATGACAGGTGAAATAACCCTCCGCGGCAAGGTATTGCCCGTCGGTGGAATCAAAGAGAAGATGCTGGCAGCCCGGCGCGCAAACATGACCGATATTGTCCTCTCCAGGGAAAACCAAAAGGATATCGAAGAGATCAAGGCCGATTATATTACCGGACTGACTTTCCACTACATCGGTGAAATGAAAGAGATCGGGAATTTTGCTTTGCTTGGCGAACTTGTTGAAAACCCGCTTGTGTTAAAATACTGATATTCAAAGCCTCTTACCTTACGACGACCATCTTTTTCGAATCGCTGAAGTTCCCGGAGGTCATCCTGACGACATAGACACCCGGGGATAACAGCAGGTTTGCGAGTTCAATCCTGTATAACCCGGGCTGCTGCCGGCAATTTACCGGGCAGTTGATCAACCTGCCGTAGCTGTCCATTACCGAAATATTGACCCGTGCGGCCACAGGCACGCGGTAGGAGACGACGGTGCTGCCCGAGAAAGGGTTTGGCTCATTCTGGCAAAGAATGAATCCTGAAGCTTTCCCTTGCGGCTTTACGGAGTATATGGTTGCAGCCTGTTTCAGCAGGATATTCCTGTAGGGATCAAAGGTAACGGCAACCGGTTTTTTGGTAAATATAAAGGAATAAGCCTGGTGGTTGACGTCGTTCATCTCCCTGACGAGCGTATCGGTCTGATTGCTGAAACTCACCAGGAATTCAACAGGCATCTTAAAGAAATCGGGGTTTGTTTGGAGCTGGTTGACCAGCAGGGTAACCTTCCAGGAGTCTGCCGCCAGGCTGTCGATCTCGAAGGTGTTATGGTAAACCGGGTGGTTTGGGGAATAAACCCACTCGTTAAAAAACCAGCTCAGGTCCTGTCCGGCCGACTGGCTCACCTTCGCGGCAAAGTCGGCCGTGACCGCGTGCCGGAACATCAGGGCTGTATCGGTGGCATAATCATGCATCGCCTTGAAAAAGAGTGAATCCCCCAGCACATACCTCAACTGGAACAACACGCAGGCGCCTTTGTCGTACGTAATTGCCTGGTTATAAAGATAGTTTGCCGACGGGGTATGGATCGCCCAGGCAGCCTGGTATACCGGCCAGCCGGGGTTGGCCGACAGGTAATAATTGGCCAGGTTCCCCATCCCGGACCGGTAGAGGGCGTTCCCCAGTGAATGTTCCACCCACAGGTTCTGGCAGAATGTGGCAAAGCCTTCATTTAACCATACATCCGCCCATGTACCGCAGGTGATCAGGTCGCCAAACCACTGGTGAGCATGTTCATGTACAAAAATCTCTGCATTGTTATAAGCCCCGGGCATCAGGTTGACCATCGTCTGGTTTTCCATTCCTCCCCAGGCAAAGGAGTTGTTCAGGGTCGCAAAGCCAATCTTTTCGAAGGGATACCTCCCGAACTTTGAGGAAAAAAAAGTAGTGGCAGGGCCGATAATACTGTCAAGCAACACCAGGCTTTCACCGCTCTTGTAATAGGCCATGATGGGGATACTGTCGGCGGAGGAGCCTGGATTGTGCCAGTAACGCTTATGGATCAGGAAATTGATCTTTGAAGTAAGGGTAATCAGGTAGGTTGCAACCTGGATATCCGATTTCCAGTGGTAACTGATGGTATCACCCGATATTGTCGAATCGGCGAGAAATCCCGTTGATCCAAGCCTTGCCGTAAGCGGGACCCGTGCTGTCAGTTCCCAGGTAGCCTTATCTGACGGGCGATCCCAGCATGGCAGCCATTTGCGGGCTCCCTCCGGCGGGGAATCTGTGAAAACCGTGCCGTAGGAGGCATAGAATCCATTGTCATTGACATTTTTATGACTGTAATAGATGGCAACATCGAGGATCTCACCCGGTTGATAACTCCTGTCGAGCTGGAGGGTCAGGGTGTCATTCACGTGCCGGAAAGCAACAGCAGCCAATCTGACAGAATCAATCGACAGGGAGGTGTTGATGGCATTCAGTTTTATGGAGCCGAGCGCGGAGTCTGCCTTCAATGAAATCACCTCCCTGGCATGGAAGGTGCGCGGGTACGGGTTTATGAAACACTGGTAAAGCCCCACATCCAGCTTGTATTTCAACACATCATAACTGTGTTTCGTATAAAAATGGGCGGTATCAGCCGGAACCGGTGCAAAAGCTTGCGCCATCACCGGGATGGAAAGGCACAGCCATAGCCATGCACGACAAAATGGCTTCATGGCTATTTTACAATTACCAGTTTTCTGTATTGCACAAAGGTACCAGCTTTCAGCTTATACAGATAGGTGCCGGCCTTCAGTCCGGAACAATCAACAGTCACCTCGTGCATCCCGGCACCCTGCATACCCCTTACGGGTTGCATGACCCTGATACCCAGCAGGTCGGTGATGTCAAGCTCGGTATTGACCGGCTGGTCGAGGTTATAGGTGATCTTTGTCGTGAGGCTGGCAGGGTTGGGGGAGTTCTGCAACAGGGTGACAGGGCCACCAGTTGGATTTTCATCAACACCCACCACGGTGGAACCTGCTTTCAACACGATCTGGCGGTTGGGGTCAAACTGCACATAGACGGGCTGTTTGTTAAAGGTCCAGGCAAATTGCTGGTAGTTTACATCGTTCATCACTTTTACCGTGGTATCAGTCCCGTTCAGGAAATGCACCAGGATCTCAACGGGCATCTTGAAAAAGGGAGGTGTGGTCTGCACCTGCTTGGCAAAGAAGTTCACCTTCCATAAACCGCCCCCGATATCCTGCATATTATAGGTATTCTGGTAAACAGGGTGATTCGGCTGGAAGATCCATTCATCGAAGAACCAGTCGTAATTGGCGGAGGTGACCTGGTTGACCTTTGCATTGAAATCCTGGATGGTAGCCGACTGGAACTGTAACAACGTATCGGCGCTGTAGCTTTTCATGGTGGCAAAGAAGAGGGAATCGCCCAAAACATAGCGCAACTGGTGCAGCACGCTGGCGCCCTTCATATAGGTGATGGAATAATCGAACAGCGTATTCACATTCGGAGTGGTGACCGCCCAGGTAGGGTCAGAGATAGCCCATCCGGAATTTGTCGAAAGGTAATAATTCGCATCATTGTTGATCGTTGTCTTATAAGCGGTATAACCGCCATAGCTTTCGTACCAGAAAGCTTCGCACCAGGTGGCAAATCCCTCATTCAGCCATATATCGGCCCACGTCCCGCAGGTAATCATGTCGCCAAACCACTGGTGGGCAAATTCGTGCGCTGCCAGGCTTTCCTGCCAGCAATTGGGGCAGAGACTTGTCAGGGTCTGGTTCTCCATTCCACCCCAGACGAAATCCGAATTCAGCGTGGCAAACCCGTTCTTGGCAAAGGGATGCTCAATGAAATTCTGTGAATACCAGGTAGTCATTGCGGGTAGGATTGACATGACCGGGGCCGGGTTCTCGCCCAGGTTGAAATAATATCGCAAAGGAATGCTGTCGGCGGGATTGCTCAGCTTATGCCAGTAGTTAATGTTTATCTGGTAATCGATCTTGGAGGTCATGACCATCAGGTAGGTTGCCACATTCTGGTCTGAAATCCAATGATAGGTGAGCACATCCGCGACAAGGGTCGAATCGGCGAGCCTGCCGTTGGAACCCAGCCGGACGGAGGCTTTAACCTTGGCAGTCAGGTCAAAGAGGGCCTTATCGGACGGATGATCCCAGCAGGGAAACCATTTCCGTGCGCCTTCAGGCTCGCAGTCGGTGAAAACGAAGCCTGTATTCACGTAAAAAGCCCCATCTGCCACGTTGTTATGATGGTAATAAATCTTCACACTGGCCGTTTCGCCAGCCAGATAGGTGCGGTTAAGCTGGACCTTCAGTGTATCGCTTGCGTGGGTAAAGGATACTCCTGCAAGCCGCACGGAATCGATGGTCAGCGAAACGTTGTCGGCATTCAGTTTGATTTTGTTCAGCGCCGTATCGATCTTGAACTCGATGATCACAGAGCCATTGAAATTTTTTGGGTAGGGGGTGATGTAACAGTTGTAAAGATCTACACTCATGGTATACTTCAGCACGTTGAAGGAATGCGGAGGTACCGTTGTAATATTGCAAGGCTTGTTTGCAAGGAACCGGCCCGATGATTTTTTCTGTGAACAGAAGTAGGCTCCGTTCTGTAATTTTTGTTCCTGTGCGCGGGAACCGGCTGCAAGGAGCAGGAAAGCTGCAAGCAAAAGGGAAAAACGTTTCATGAACGAGGATTTTATGAAAATGAATGATACAAAAATAATGATTTTCAGGTGAGCTCCGGCACAATACCGGGATAACTTTCAGAGAGATCCCGGATGCAATACTGTCAAATGAAAAAAGATATGCCGGGAATACCCTCCTTTACGGAAAAAACAGATATTTTTGTGCTGCCCGATATGAAAAAATCAACCCTGCTTTCCCTGCTATTTCCCGCGCTGCTCGTATCCTGCACGAATCACAGCCAGCCATACGGCAAGTCGGTGTTCAGGTATAACGAAGCGGCCAATATCACAACGCTCGACCCGGCCTTCGCGCGCGACCAGACGATCATCTGGGCGACCAACCAGCTGTTCAACGGGTTGGTGCAACTCAGTAACGAGATGGCGACGCGACCCTGTATTGCAAAGTCGTGGGATATTGCCGATTCGGGACTGACCTATACCTTCCACCTTCGCCGGGACGTTTATTTCCACGACAGCCCGGCATTTCCGGGCGGCAAGGGGCGGAGGGCCGTGGCAGGCGATTTTGCCTTTTCCTTCAGGCGTATCACCGACCCGGCAGTGGCTTCACCTGGGGCGTGGATCTTTAACAACGTGAGGGAAAAGGAGGGGAAACCAGCCTTTGAGGCTCCTGACGATTCAACCTTCATTATCCGCCTGCGCAAGCCCTACCCGCCCTTTTTAAGCATGCTCGGCATGCAGTATTGCTCGGTATTGCCGCCTGAAGCAATTGCCTTTTACGGCCCCGATTTCCGCCGCAACCCGGTTGGAACGGGTCCCTTCAGGTTTAAAATGTGGCAGGAGGGGGTGAAACTGGTACTGCTTAAAAATGAACATTATTTTGAGTACGATAAAGGTGAAAGGCTTCCCTGCCTGGATGCCGTGTCGGTCACCTTTGTTCCCGACAAGCAGTCGGCGTTTCTTGAATTCATCAAGGGCAACCTGGATTTCATATCAGGCATCGATCCTACCTATAAGGATGAACTGCTCACGCGGGAGGGAAAACTGCAACCAAAGTATGCATCCCGTATTAACCTTATTACCCAACCCTACCTGAACACCGAATACCTGGGTTTTCTGGTCGGCAGGGCAGGCCCGGCAAAACCCGCCGGTATGGTCGACAAGCGGATCAGGCAGGCCATCAACCTCGCCTTTGACCGTAAAAAAATGATCCGCTACCTGCGCAATAATATCGGAACCCCAGGCTACCAGGGGATTACGCCGAAGGGGCTGCCATCTTTTGATTCAGGACGGATCTTTTATGACTACGAACCGGCCAGGGCACGGCAGTTGCTTGCGGCAGCAGGCTTTCCCGGGGGAACCGGCATGCCACCTGTGATCCTGACCTCCACGCCCGATTACCTCGACATCTGTAAATACATCCAGCACCAGGTTGCCAATCTCGGGATAGAGGTGAAGATCGAGGTCAGTCCGCCGGCCGCGGTCAAAGAGATGAAGGCAGAGGGGAAGCTGCCATTTTTCAGGGCCTCCTGGATAGCCGATTACCCGGATGCGGAAAACTATCTCTCCATGTTCTATTCTGCCAATTTCTCTCCCCAGGGACCCAACTACACCCATTTTTCCAATGCGGCGTTCGATCGTTTGTACGAACGTGCAATGTCGACAGTTGATGATTCTGAACGATACCTGTATTACCGGCAAATGGAGTCGATCATCATGGAGGAGGCACCGGTGGTCATCCTCTATTACGACCAGGTGCTGAGGTTTGTGCAGAAAAATATCGACGGACTGGGCAGCAATCCCATGAACCTGTTAACGCTGAAGCAGGTCAGAAAGCGACGGTAAGGCCGTCATATGCCAGCCTGACATTCGCCGGCAGTTCCCTGCCGACCTCTTCACTGGTCCCCATCTGGTGGCTGATATGGGTCAGGAATCCCTGTTCCGGTGAAAACTCCTTCATCAGGGCCAGCGCCTCGTCCAGGTTGAAATGAGAATAATGCTTCTGTTTCCTCAGGGAATTGAGTACCAGGATCTTTGTTCCCCTGATCTTCTTTTTTTCCCGTTCGCCGATCTCAACGGCATCGGTGATGTAGGTAAAATCCCCGATCCTGAAGCCAAAGACAAAATTATGCTGGTAGTGCCTGGCCCTGATCGGGATAACCTTCTGGTCGCCCACCATAAACGGCGTGTTGATAATGGTATGGAGGTTTATTTTAGGTGCCCCCGGGTAGGGCTCCTTTGCAAATGCATAGGAAAATTCGGCTTTAATGGTACGCTGTACCTTCCGCGAGGCATAAACTTCAGCCGCGCGGCGGTTGATATAATTAAAGGCCCTGATATCATCCAGTCCGCCAACATGATCCTTGTGTTCATGGGTAACCAGGATGGCGTCGATGGAGCGGATATCCTCGCGCAGCATCTGCTGGCGGAAGTCGGGACCACAGTCAATGACAATGCGTTTGCCGCCTGCTATCACTGAAACTGACGACCTCAGACGCTTGTCATGCGGATCGGCCGATTTACAAACACTGCAATCGCAGGCGATGACCGGGACCCCCTGTGAAGTCCCCGTACCCAGAAAAGTTATCTGCATTTTTCATTATTTCTGCAAAGATAGACCCAATACAATTAAGGAAACCATCAAACCCATATAAAGAATATAAGACACTGTAATTTAACCGGATAACTCCGATTTCTTCCTTTGTGGCCTTTGTGCCTTCATTGTGCCATTGTGGTTATATCTTTAATATTTAACAATTTATCACCAACTTCAACTTCATCATAAGGCCAGATACAGAAACAACCTGCCTTTATTGCATATTTTCCAGATTATTAACATTTGAATCATACTTATCCGGACAGGGATGCGTTTGTAAGTTATTGCCGTGATTCTTGCATCGTTAACCAGTATTGAGTAACTTTGCAGGATCAGTTTATATTTTAAAAATAACTGAAAGTTATGTTTCATAATCTCAGGATCAGAATTGGTCAGTATTATTTCAAAAAAGAACAGTCGCAGTCGGCCCGTCAGTGTAAAATGACCAGCCTGCAGGATGCCAAACGCATTGGTATTCTGTACACCCTGGATGAGGTTCCCGATTATGATTTTGTATCGGAGTTCGTTTCCCAGCTGCAGGGTAAGCACAAGGAGGTGAAGGCCTTGGGATTTGTTAAAAATAAAAACCTGATCCAGCGGTTTTTACCAAAAATTTCCTATGATTTCTTTTCGAGGCGCGACCTGACCTGGTTTTATAAACCAATCCACACGCAGGTTCGCGACTTTATTGAAAAGGAGTTTGACCTGTTGATCGACCTGAGCATGCAGGATAATTTCCCGTTGAAATATATCTCGGGTCTCTCCAATGCCTTACTGAGGGTTGGAAAATTCTCGGAAGAGAATACGGAGTATTACGACCTGATGATTGATATGAAACCAACCATGACTACCGCTGATTATCTCGGACAAATACAGCATTACCTTACAATTATTCATCCTCATGCGAAAAGGGTATAAAGACTTCAAAGGGACCGGAATGGCTATTGTCACTCCCTTTAAAAAATCGGGAGCCATTGATTTCGATGCATATGAACGGATTATCAACCATGCCATCGAAGGGGGCGTTAATTTTATTGTCGCCCTGGGCACCACGGGAGAGTCCTCCACCATCCTGAAAAATGAAAAGAAAGCGCTGATTGAGTTTTCCGTTTCGGCAATCGCCAAAAGGGTGCCGCTGGTGATCGGGATCGGCGGGAACAGCACGGCCGAAGTGGTGGTTTCCATACACGGAACCCCTTTCAACGGCGTGGATGCGATCCTGTCGGTATGCCCCTATTACACCAAGCCGCAGCAGGAGGGGATCTACCAGCATTATAAGATTATCGCCGAATCAAGTCCCGTCCCGGTGATCCTGTACACGGTGCCAGGTCGCACAGCCAGCAACATAAGCGCCGCCACCACGCTGCGCCTGGCAGCCGACTGCCCTAACATCGTGGGAATTAAAGAGGCTTCCGGCAATTTTGACCAGATCGGCCAGGTGATCAAAAACCGGCCTGACGATTTCCTGGTCCTGTCGGGCGACGACGGGATCACCCTGCCGTTGCTTGCCATCGGGGCCGACGGAGTGATCTCGGTCACGGCCAATGCCTACCCCAGGGAATTTTCTGAAATGGTAAGCCTTGGGTTAGCCGGGAAATTCAAAGCAGCCAGCGTGCTTCATTACAGGCTTCTCGACTTTACCAACGCTCTCTTTGCCGACGGAAGCCCGGCCGGGATAAAGGCCGCACTGGAAATTAAAAAATTATGCAGCAACTACCTGCGATTGCCGCTGGTTCCGGTCAATCACGAGATTTATTCACGGATTAAAAAACTAATTGACCAATTTGAATAGTCCTATGAAACAGTTTTTACACGCAACGATCATCCTGGTTTTGGGCTGCCTGTCGTTAACCAGCTTTGGACAAACATCCGGGAGAGAGGTGTTGGACAGTTTGTTCGGGAAAAGCCAGGAGGTATATTTTAAATGTACGATCCACGACAGGTCGGATATTCAGAATCTTACCAGGATAATTTCAATCGACAGGGTGAAGGGTAATGAACTTTTTGCTTATGCCAACCGGAAAGAATTCACTGCATTTCTGAGTAAGAACCTGGTTTATACACTATTGCCGCATCCGGGGAGTTTATTGACCGAAATGGAGGTGAATCCCTATGGCTCCACTAAAAGACCTTTGAATGCCACGACCTGGGATGCTTATCCTACCTATGACCAATATGTCAGCGACATGGTTGGTTTCGCTGCTGCACATCCGGCCATCTGCAGGCTTGATACGGTAGGGACCACGGTTCAGGGCCGGTTGATCCTGGCAGTCAAGATCAGCAACAATGTAAACCAGGATGAGGCGGAACCTGAACTGCTGTACACCTCCAGTATCCATGGTGATGAAACCACCGGCTATGTGCTGATGCTGCACCTGATCGACTACCTGTTGTCAAATTACGGCACCGATCCTGCCATTACCAATATGGTCAACACAACGGCGATCTTTATCAATCCGCTTGCCAACCCCGACGGGACCTACCACGGTGGCAACGGCAGCGTTCTTGGCTCCCAGCGGTATAATGCCAATGGCATTGATCTGAACCGTAATTACCCTGACCCGAAAGTCGGGCAGCACCCCGACGGCAATGCCTGGCAGGCTGAAACCCAGGCCTGGATGGCCTACGCCGCTGTAAACCATTTTACCATGAGCGCCAATTTTCACGGCGGCTCGGAGGTTTTTAACTATCCCTGGGATACCTGGCCCAAGTTAGCTGCCGATGATGCATGGTGGCAGTTTGTAGGCCGTGAATGGGCCGATACCGTTCATAAATACAGCCCGTCGGGATACTTCACCGACGAAATGAATGGTATTACCAACGGATACGCATGGTACGAATTGAATGGCGGCCGCCAGGACTATATGAACTATTTTCACAATTGTCGTGAAGTAACGGTTGAACTATCATACAACAAAACACTTCCTGCCAATCAGTTAATTACTTACTGGAACTATAATTACCATACCTTTCTCAACTATATAACCGAAACGCATTATGGCTTCAACGGCATTGTGACCGATACCGCGACAGGGCTGCCCCTGGCGGCAAAGGTTTACATTGCCTTACATGATATGGATTTTTCGGAGGTTTACTCCTCACTGCCATCGGGGTTTTATGCAAGACCCATTGCAGAAGGCAGCTACAACGTAACCTTTTCTGCGACAGGGTATTTTCCCAAGACCATCAGTAATGTGACAGTGACCAAATGGAACACCACAAGCCTGAATGTTCAGCTTAAGCCTCTTTCCTATGGACTGCAGGATAAGGCGATCAGCACGGGGATGATCTACCCGAATCCGTCGGAGGGAAGTTTCAGACTTGTCCTGCCCGAAGGTTCCGCCACAACCGTCCTTGTCGAAGTGACCAATACGCTGGGCAGGGTGATCTATACATCGGCGATTGACCCGGGTACCGACAGGAAGTCGGCAGAGATCAGTGTTCCCGGAATTTTACCCGGAATTTACCTGGTGAGAATTCAGGCGGGGAGCAAAATTTACGTGGATAAGCTGGTCATCCGATACTAGAATCACGGCATGTTACAGCCGGACTCCTATTCCAAAGATAACCCTGAAGAGTACCAATGAGACGATGGTCACCACGATCATGCTCATCCTCATTTTAATTACCCTTGGTTCTTCATCGAAATACATATCCTGGAAGCCTACGCTGCGAACCAGCAGGGGGATCAGGATAAGGATGCCGGTAATGTTCAAAGTGGCATCGAAATAGCTGAAAGATGGGATTTTAATCAGCAGGATAATGATATTTCCGAGGAAAAAAGGAATAAAAAACTGGCTGAGGATAAATTGTAACCGGTAGGACTTGCGCAGATCGTTGAAATAGATATTGGACGAATATAAAAAAAGCTGGAAGACCAGCAGGCCGATGGTGAACATGGCCACAAAGACCAGTATTGACAGGACTACCTTGCTCGTATCAAGGACAAACATATAGAGGAATACATAGCCGAATCCCTTTCCCATGACTGCCCCGACCAGCAGTTCCCCGAAGAACCTGGTCAGTGAATGGAAAATCATCCAAAGCACCAGCAGGCGCAGGATGCCGGTTTCAGTGGCAACAGCGATATAAAGGATCAGCAACAGCAGGGAGAGTACCACCATGGATATCGGCCCGGCACTGAAAACCCCGGTAACCATATCGGTGGTCCAGTCAATTCCCCGTATCAGGAAATCAACATCCTTATAATAGATGACAACGGGAATGTCGAACAGCAGCGCTGTACCTGCAGTTATGAAAAGGTGCAGCGTATAGATGATCAGGTAGGCGAGCAGGAACATGAAAAAGGAATTGACCGAAATGATCGAGAAGGTTCCTTTTGGAAAATCGGGATGGAGGTTCCTGTCATACTGTGGTAAAGAAAACAGGGTCCCCCGGTGAGCCAGGTAGCGGAGCTTGCGGTAGGCTATGTAATATTTGCTGTGCTGGACAAGGGGGCGATCGGGCATCGTTTAAAATTTATCGGCAAAATCAGGAATCCTTCCAAGGGTATATTTACCCTCATCCAGTTTTTTCCGGACGTCGGAAAATGCATCGATCGTAATGGCGACATCTTCAAGGGTATGAGCTGCGGTCGGTATCAGCCGCAGCATAATGACCCCTTTGGGAACGACCGGGTAAATAACCATGGAGCAGAAGATACCATAGTTTTCGCGCAGGTCGGCAATGATCTGGGTTGCTTCGATGGCCCCCCCCTGGAGAAACACCGGCGTGACGGGCGACTGGGTCTTTCCAATGTTGAAGCCTTTTTCCTTTAGTCCTGACTGCAGGGCTTTAACGATGGTCCATAGTTTTTCACGCAGTTCAGGGTGTGTCCTGATCAGATCAAGGCGTTTTAACGAGCCCACAACCATGGGCATCGGGAGTGATTTTGCAAATATCTGCGAGCGCATGTTGAATGTCAGCGCTTTGATGATCCGTTTTTCGCTGGCAACGAAGGCCCCGATACCCGCCATCGCTTTGGCAAAGGTACCGAAGTAGATATCCACCCCATCCATCACCTTTTGTTCCTGGCTCGTGCCGGCGCCTGTTTCGCCCATGGTGCCAAATCCATGCGCATCGTCAACCAGGAGACGGAACCCGTACTTGTCTTTAAAACCAAGAATCCCGTTGAGGTTTCCCAGGTCGCCCGGCATACCGAAAACACCTTCTGTTATGACAAGGATCCCGCCGCCGGTTTCATCGGCAACTTTCCGGGCATGTTTGATCTGGCTTTCAAACTTATCCATATCATTATGCGGAAATACGAATCTTTTCCCGATATGCAACCGCAAACCATCGAGGATACAGGCATGGGATTCGGAATCATAAACCACCACGTCGTGGCGGTCGACCAGGGAATCGATGATGGAAACCATGCCCATGTAACCGAAATTCAGGAGATAGGCGGCCTCCTTGTTCTCAAACGCTGCAAGCTCGCGTTCAAGCTGTATGTGATAATCGCTCTGGCCCGACATCATGCGGGCGCCCATGGGCGCTGCAAGCCCGAACTGCTCGGAAGCATCCTTATCAATTTTCCGGACTTCCGGGTGGTTGGCTAACCCCAGGTAGTTATTCAGGCTCCATACGAGCACGGGTTTTCCACGGAAATACATGCGGTTTGAAATGTCGCCTTCCAGTTTTGGGAAATAAAAATAACCATACCCCTGATCGGCAAACTGGCCAAGAGGCCCCATATTACCCGATACTTTTTCGAAAAGATCCACGGCTTGACAAATTTAGTGAGACGATAAATGAATGTGTTTTGAACTGCAAAAGTACCAAAAAACAAATACTTTTTCATACTTGAAACCGTTACTCATTGAGAACATTATGATATTTCCATCAAAAGTTGTAATTTTGCACCATGAAAAATAGGGTTCTCGTTGTATTCGTTTTTGGTTTGCTATTTTCATTTTCATCCTGTACTTTCCAGAAGATCTTGAAAAAAGGCACGGTTGATGAAAAGTATGAAGCTGCTGTGAAATTATACCAAAAAAAGGACTACTCAAGGGCCCTCCAGCTGTTTGATCAGCTGGCCGGAGCCATGCGCGCTACCGAAAAGGCCCAGAAAATCGCCTATTATTACGCCTATTGTTATTATAACCAGCGTGACTACACGCTTGGATCCTATTATTTTAAACGATACGCCACCAATTACCCCAATACCCCTGAATCGGAAGAGTGCCTGTATATGAGCGCTTTCTGCAACTACCAGAATTCACCGGAATACAGTCTTGATCAAACCACAACCTACGATGCACTGAAAGACCTGCAGTTGTTTACGAATACCTATCCCACCAGTAAACGAGTTTCTGAATGCAACGATCTGATAGACAAGTTGAGGGTGAAACTTGAAATGAAGGATTACAAGATTTCGAAAATGTATTACAGGATGGATGATTACGCAGCTTCCATCAAGGGTTTTACCAATATTTTGAAAGATTTCCCCGAATCCCAGCATAAGGAAGAAGTTATGTTCCTGATCGTTAAATCCTATTACAGGTACGCGAATGAGAGTATTATGGAAAGACAGAAAGACCGTCATTCCGGTGTGGTTACAGCCTATAACGACTTCGTTTCCCAGTTTCCAAACAGCAAATATCTTGCCGAAGCGACTGAATTAAGGGCAAAGTCAAAGAAAGAACTGGAAGCATACAAGAATAAAAACCTAAAAAAGTAAATAACGCGAATACAATAACAAATACAGGATAATCATGGATTATAAAAAGGTAAAAACGGATGTGCACGCGGTTACGCGTAATATCGAGGACTTTACGGCAGGTACCAACAACATGTATGAAACTGTTGCCGTCATCTCCAAGCGGGCAAACCAGATTGGTCTTGAAATTAAGGAGGAACTCAATCAGAAATTATCGGAATTTGCCACCACTACCGATAACCTCGAAGAGGTTTTCGAGAACCGTGAACAAATTGAAATCGCAAAGTATTACGAACACCTGCCAAAACCCACCCTGATTGCGATTCATGAATATCTTAACAACGAGGTTTATTTTCGTAATCCGCACAAGGAAAGACCTGAGGATTTTTAATCCCAATCTGGCCGGATCATGTTGAAAGGAAAGAAAATCGTTGTCGGAATTACCGGCAGTATCGCAGCATATAAAATTCCGTTTCTTGTCAGGTTGCTTATCCGGGCAGGGGCGGAGGTGCGTGTGATCATGACCCCCGCTGCAACAGATTTTGTCACCCCGCTTACACTGGCAACCCTTTCCCAACATCCGGTCATCATCGACCCGTTCAAAACGGGCACGGGAGAGTGGAACAACCATGTAGAACTGGGCTCATGGGCCGACCTGATGATTTTCGCACCCGTTACGGCCAATACCCTTGGAAAGATGGTCAACGGCATTGCCGATAATTTTGTCATAACGGCCTACCTGTCGGCAAAATGCCCGGTTTTTATTGCGCCCGCAATGGACCTGGATATGTTTGCGCATCCTTCAACCCGGGAAAACGTCAGGAAACTGGGATCATTCGGAAACCATATCATTGAACCGCAGGTTGGTGAACTGGCCAGCGGACTTTCCGGCCCGGGCCGGATGGAGGAGCCTGAACGGATTTTGCAGGTCATCCGGGACCATTTTACCGCGCAATTACCGCTGAATAAAAAAAAAATCCTGATCACAGCAGGTCCGACCTTCGAAAAGATTGACCCGGTGCGTTTTATCGGCAACTTTTCGACAGGCACCATGGGGGTATCCCTCGCCCTGGCAGCCGCCGGAAGAGGGGCAGAGGTTGTCCTGATCACCGGCCCGATCCATATACCGGTCAGCAATGAACGAATCAGGCGGATCGAGGTTGAATCGGCTGAAGAGATGTACCAGTCCTGCATGCAGGAATTTACCCGGTCCGACATTGTCATCATGGCGGCTGCCGTGGCCGATTATACGGTTGCCGTTCCGTCGAAGACAAAACTGAAGAAAAACAAATCCGGCTTATCCCTGGAACTTGCACCGACCCGGGATATACTCCTGGAGATGGGCAAAATAAAGGCACAGCACCAGGTATTGGTTGGCTTTGCACTCGAAACCGACCATGCGACTGAGAATGCAACAGGGAAGCTGCACCGGAAAAATCTTGATTACATTGTCCTTAATTCATTGTCGGAGAAGGGTGCCGGCTTTGGAACCGAAACCAATAAGATCACGATCATCGACTCAAATGAGAAGATGTATCCCGGCACTTTGAAAACCAAACCTGAAGTTGCGGAAGAGATTCTTGACATCATCTGTAAAAATAGAAAATTATAGCCATGGCCAGCATCAAACCAATCCTGTTCGCTCTTTTTTGCCTGATCACCCTGGTGAGACTGCAGGCCCAGGAGCTTAACTGCTCGGTTTCCATCAATACTCCCAAGGTTGAAGGGACTGAACGCAAGGTCTACGAAACCATGCAGAATGCAATCCGTGAATTTATCAATTCGCGCAAGTGGTCGAACTATAATGTAAGGGAGAGCGAACGGATCGAATGTACCATCATGATCACCATCAATGAACGACTGGGCGTTGATGAGTTTAAAGGCACCATGAATGTCGTACTCAGAAGGCCTGTTCTCAATGCTGCCTATAATTCCGTTTTGCTCAACACCATTGATAAAAATATCCAATTCCATTATGTGGAATTCCAGCCGCTTGATTTTTCCGACGGAACCTTTTCCTCGAATCTCACGGCCCTGCTGGCCTATTATTCCTATACGGTTCTCGGTTTTTACTTTGATTCGTTTTCCCCTTCCGGAGGTACACCCTTCTTTGAAAAAGCACAGACGGTCGTCTCCTCCGCCCAGAATGCCGCAGAGGTCGGTTGGAAAGCCTATGAAAGTGAAAAAAACCGCTGGTGGCTGAACAATAATTACATGAACGCCGCCAATTCAGGGTTGAGAGAGTTTTCCTACAAATACCATCACCTGGGTCTTGACCAGATGTATGAAAAGGTGGACCAGGGAAGAACCAGCGTTTCATCCGCAATCGAACTGCTGCAGGGTATCTATAACGCAAAACCCGGGCTCTACGCCCTGCAGCTTATATTTGATGCCAAAAGGGATGAGATCATCAATATTTTCAGCGATCAAAGGGTCGCCCCCATGGAAAAAACCACCGTTGTCAACATTATGAAGGAGATCGATCCGGCCAGCAGTTCCAAGTACCAGACTATTTTAGACGCTAAATAACAAACGACAGCCGGCGTACCAATTTTAATTCAAATGGTTACCGATGCTCATTAAATTATCAATTAAAAATTACATTCTCATTCAGGAGCTTGAAATTGATTTTTCAGGCGGGTTGTCGGTGATTACCGGTGAAACCGGTGCCGGGAAATCGATCCTGCTGGGAGCATTGGGGCTGATCCTGGGTCAACGGGCCGATTCAGGTATTTTACTGGATGAAACCAGGAAATGCGTCGTGGAAGGCACATTTAAGATAAGCGGCTATAATCTTGAAAACTTATTCATTGTCAATGAACTGGATTATGATGATCTGGTCATCCTGCGCAGGGAGATAAGCCCTGGCGGAAAATCCCGCGCCTTTATCAACGATACTCCTGTAAACCTGGCCCTGCTGAAGGATCTCGGCGACAGGCTTGTCAACATTCACTCCCAGAACTCGATTATTACGCTCAATGATTCAAACTTCCAGCTGGCGGTGATCGACAGTTACGCCGGTATTCAACCGCAGGTGGCCTCGTATCGTGCCGGTTTTTCAGACCTGCTCGAACAACGGAAGAAACTGGCAGGTTTGCAGCAACTCGAGGCAAAATCGGCCATTGAACGGGATTACAACCTTTTCCTGCTCGATGAGCTCCAAAAGGCTGATTTAAAGTCCGGGGAGTTTGAGGAGCTGGAGCAGGGGGTTCAGCTGCTGACCCACGCAGGGGAGATCAAAAACAACCTGTTCAGCGCCAGCCAGCTGATCGTGGGAATTGAAGCCAGTATCCTGGCCCGGCTATCCGAAGCAATCCATCATATAAACAGCGTTGCAAGGTATAAAAATGATCTTCAGGTTTTAGTTGAACGTTTAAATAGTAATTATATAGATATTAAGGATTTATCCAAGGATTTATCTATTATTGAAGAGGAGATTGAGGTCGATCCGGAGGCGATGGAAACGATGACCCAGCGGCTTGATTACCTGAACCGGTTGTTGAAAAAACATCAGCTGTTTTCGGTGGATGATTTGATCCGGCTAAAGGAGGCACTGGAAAAAAAGGCGGTGGATGTGGTTGATCTTGAAAACCAGATTTCCAGCCTGTCGGTGGAAATTGCAACCGGAGAATCCCTGCTGATGGCCCGCGCAGAGGCCATTTCATCGGGAAGAACTAAGGTGTTTTCGAAATTTGAAGGGGAGATCAGCCAGGTACTGGCAAAACTGGGGATCGCCATGGCACAGTTCAGGATTGAATGTTCGCGTGCCGACCAACTTTCACGTGACGGAATTGATAAGGTGAGGTTTCTTTTCAGCGCCAACAAGGGGGTTGAAATGAAAGAGCTGTCCCATGCTGCTTCAGGAGGGGAATTGTCACGGCTGATGTTGAGCATCAAGTCGATGATCAGCCAGCAAAACCTGCTGCCAACCATCGTGTTTGATGAGATCGACAACGGCGTTTCGGGCGAGGTGGCCGGCAAGGTAGGAACCATCCTGAAAAAGATGGGTACCCGCATGCAGGTTATCGCCATAACCCATCTTCCGCAGATAGCAGGCAAGGGGGATCATCATTACTGGGTTTACAAAACCGAGAACAAGGGAAACACGACCACCTTCATCAAACAGCTGGCCGGGCAGGAGCGTGTGGTTGAAATTGCAAAAATGCTCAGCAATGACATCGTTACCGATTCAGCAGTGAAAATGGCGCATGAATTGCTGGGAAATTAATCCATCATTTATTCATTAAAAGGAACCAAAATAATGACATATAATTTATTAAAAGGAAAAAAAGGAATCATCTTCGGGGCATTGGATAACAAATCCATTGCCTGGAAGATTGCGGCAAAGGCACATGAAGAGGGTGCCGTGTTCACCCTGTCGAATACGCCGGTAGCACTGCGATTCGGTGAAATCAACGAACTGGCCGAGCAGTGCAATGCACTGGTTATCCCGGCCGATGCCACCAGCGTGAAGGACCTGGAAAATGTGTTCATCAAATCGATGGAGGTGCTGGGAGGCAAAGTTGATTTCGTGCTCCATTCAATCGGGATGTCGATGAATGTCAGGAAACAGCGTGATTACGACGACCTCGATTACGACTACTTTCAGAAAACCATCGACATCTCCGCCCTGTCGTTTCATAAAATGCTGCAGGTGGCCAAAAAGCTCGATGCCATCACCGAATGGGGTTCCGTGCTGGCCCTTTCTTATATCGCCGCACAGAGAACGCTGGTAGGATACAATGACATGGCTGATGCAAAAGCGATCCTGGAGTCGATTGCCCGCAGTTTCGGCTACATCTACGGCAGGGAGAAACATATCCGCATCAATACAATTTCCCAGTCGCCTACCAGGACTACCGCTGGAAGCGGCATCAAGGGCATTGACGGGCTGCTTGACTTCACCGACCGGATGTCGCCGCTCGGCAATGCAACAGCCGACGAATGCGCCGATTTTTCCATAGTTCTGTTCTCGGACCTTTCGAAAAAGGTCACCATGCAGAACATCTATCACGATGGCGGGTTTTCGAGCATGGCCATGAGTCAAAAAGCGATGACGCAATACAACAAAAGTCTGGATGACCCGGATAATTTATAGACAATCTATCTGTTGATTTTTTTATCTTTGCACCCCAAATCTTGTCTTTTTATAAAAACTATTTTCAATGAAGATATTAGTTTGCATAAGTCACGTTCCTGATACAACGACCAAGGTCAAATTCATTGACGATCACAAGAAGTTAGACGTTACCGGAGTGCAATGGGTTATCAATCCGTGGGATGAGTTATCCCTGACCAGGGCCCTTGAACTCAAGGATGATGCAGCCAACGGGATCCAGTCGGTTACGGTGGTCCATGTCGGACCTGCCGCCACCGAGCCCACCATCCGTAAAGCGCTGGCTATCGGCGCCGATGATGCCATCAGGATCAATGCTGAGGCAGGTGATGCCTATTTTGTTGCCGGCCAGCTTGCAGAGGCTGTCAGAGAAGGGGGTTATGACCTGATCTTCTGCGGGATCGAATCGAGCGATTACAACGGTTCGAACGTTGGCGGGATGCTGGCGGAATTCCTGGATATCCCCTCGGTTTCTTCCGTTTCCGGCGTGAAGATCGACAACGGCCAGGTTCAGGTTACCCGTGAAATTGATGGGGGAAAAGAGGTTATTTCGGTACAGACCCCGGTGGTTGCCATCGTGCAGAAGGGGATTGCCAAAGAACCCAGGATTGCCGCCATGCGTGGAATCATGATGGCACGTACCAAACCTCTCAAGGTCGTCGAACCCTGTTCGGTTACCTCAATGACCGGACTTATGGCGTTTGAAATGCCGAAACCAAGGGCAGCCTGTAAATTCGTTGATCCTGAAAATCCGGGACAACTGATTGAATTACTGCAGAATGAAGCAAAAATAATCTAACTTGTCTGATCACACAAAAATCGATATATGTCAGTTTTAATCTTTGTAGAAAATTGGGAAGGGAAATTTAAGAAACTCAGTTTTGAGCTGGTTTCCTATGGCGCCAGGGTTGCGGAAATGCTTTCAACCGACGCCATTGCCCTGACTATCGGGAACGTTGATAAGGATGAAATGGCGAAATTGGGAAAATTTGGAGCCGACAGGATCATCAACGCATGCAATGGGGCCATCCAGGGTTTCGACAGCCAGGCTTTCACCTCCGTTATAGCCGGCATCGCCCAAAAGGAAAATGCCGTGGTGGTGGTCCTTTCCAACAACAATACAGGCAAAGCCATCGCCCCGCGGCTTTCGGTAAAACTCAAAGCCGGCCTCGGGTCGGGGGTAAGCAAACTTCCTTCCTCCGTCAACCCTTTCGTGGTTTATAAAAAGGTCTTTTCAGGGAATGCCTATGCCAATTTTGTCATCAACTCTGAAATAAAGATACTGACACTGGCCCAGAACTCTTTTGAACTGGTCGAAATGAATAAAAATGCGGCCATATCCGAGGTTCAGGTTGAATGGAACCAGGCTGGCGTTAAAACACAGGTCCTCGAGGTACAGAAACAGGATGGCAAGATTTTACTGACGGATGCAGATATCGTGGTTTCCGGCGGCCGCGGGATGAAATCGCCCGACAACTGGGGACCGATCGTGGAGTTTGCCGAATTGCTTGGCGCTGCCACTGCCTGTTCACGACCTGTCTCCGATGAAGGCTGGAGGCCACACGAAGAACATACCGGCCAGACCGGAAAAATCATTGCACCCAACCTCTATTTTGCCATTGGTATCTCCGGCGCTACCCAGCACCTGGCGGGGGTAAGCTCTTCCAAATTCATTGTGGCGATCAATACCGATAAGGATGCACCCATTTTTTCTGCCGCCCAGTACGGGATTGTTGGCGACGCCAGCAAGGTGCTGCCTAAGCTTGTAGCGGCATATAAGGAAATTAAGGGGAAATAGGTCCATTATGGTTAAACAGATCATTTTTGCGGTAACGCTGCTCGTAACCATAGCTGTTTTCACCTTTACCATTCAACGCATCATCCGTTATTTCAAACTGACGAGGAGGGCTTTTGCGGTACGCGACCTGGGTAAACGGTTTTGGGTAATGTTTGAGGTTGCCTTTGTACAGACAAAAATTTTCCGCAAACCCGTTATCGGTCTTTTCCATGCCCTGGTGTTCTGGGGCTTTTGCGTCATTGCCTTCGGCAGTATCGAGATGATCATCGACGGTCTTTTCAGAACCGACCATTTTTTATCGATCCTTGGCCCTGTTTATACCCTTATTGTCGCTTCGGGCGACATTTTCGGTTTGGTGGTTGCCGTCTGTATCGCGATATTCCTGGCCCGCCGCCTGTTTTTTCACATCCGCAGGTTTGAAGGGACCGAGATGAAGAAGGTCTCCCATATGGATGCCAACATTGCCCTCACCATGATCCTCATCCTGATGATCTCGCTGCTGGGAATGAATATGGCCTTTGTAGCGATCCATACGGGCGCTGAAGCGGGCACTCCCGGGATCTACCCGGTAAGCCGCATGTTTGCCGGTCTCTTCAGCAGCATGCCTGCCGGACAGATAAACATGGTTTACGAATGCTGCTGGTGGCTTCATATCCTGATGATATTTGTTTTTGCCAATGTACTTCCTTACTCCAAACATTTCCATGTTTTCATGTCGATTCCCAATGTGTTCCTGTCGAGGCTGGAACCGCTCGGGAAATTGCCAAACATGGACAACATCACCCGTGAAGTTAAGTTGATGCTGAACCCGGAGAGTATCGCTGACATGGCTGCCGGGGAACCTGTCATCGAACGGTTTGGCGTTAAGGACATTGAAGATGTTTCCTGGAAAAATTACTTTGATTCGCTCTCCTGCACCGAATGCGGGCGTTGTACATCGGTTTGCCCCGCCAACCTTACCGGGAAGCTGTTGTCGCCGCGCAAGATCATTATGAATGTGAGGGCCAGGATGAAAGAAAAGGGTCCCGGACTGGTAAAGGAGGGGATGAGTTATTCGGATAAAAAATCATTGCTCCGGGATTATATCACGGAGGAGGAATTGTGGGCCTGTACCACGTGTAACGCCTGTGCAAAGGAATGCCCCATCAATATCAACCATCCCACGCTCATCATTGACATGCGCAGGTACCTGGTGATGGAAGAGGCATCTGCGCCAAGCGGGATCAAATGGATATTTGGGAACATTGAAAATAATGGCGCCGCATGGCAGTTCTCCGCGGAGGATCGCCTGAAATGGGCGCAGGATCTGGTGATCCATGTAAACTAACAAGAACTGCCCCTGCTATGAAAGTTGTTAAAGTCGATGTCCCCGTTATGGCCGATCTGCATGCCAGGGGAGAACATCCTGAATATTTGTTCTGGGTGGGATGTGCCGGGGCCTTTGATGACCGATACCAGAAAGTCGCCCAGGCATTTGCGAAGATATTGACGTTCCTTGACATCAGTTATGCAGTGCTTGGAAAAGAGGAGTCGTGTACCGGCGATCCTGCGCGCAGGGCCGGGAACGAGATGCTTTACCAGATGCAGGCCCTTCAGAATATCGCACTCTTTGAATCCTATGGCATCAGGAAAATAATCACCATCTGCCCTCATTGCTATAATATTTTTAAAAATGAATACCCAGATCTCGGGGCCGGGTTTGAGACGATCAATTACCTTCAGTTCCTGGATCAGTGTTTTTTAACAGGGAAGATAAAACCGGGAATGCTCACAAACAGTAATGTGTGCATAACCTATCACGACCCCTGCTACCTGGGCAGGGCCAATGACATCTATTTTGAGCCGCGTTCGATCCTGAAAAATCTCACCACCAACCTGGTTGAGATGGAGCGGAATAAAAGTTTCGCCTTTTGCTGCGGCGGCGGCGGAACCCAGATGTTCAAGGAGGCTGAAAAAGGGAATAAGGAGGTTTATACCGAACGCACGGAAGAGGCGTTGAGAACTGATGCTAAAATCATCGCAACGGCCTGTCCCTTCTGCATGACGATGCTTACCGACGGAATAAAGAATAAAAACAGGGAAGAGGATATAAAAAACTTTGATATTGCCGAACTGATTGTACAATCGCTAAATCTATAACAAATTAAACCAATGGAAATGGAGAACAAGAAAGTACTTAAAAGTGGTGAGTTTCTCGTTGATGAAATTGAAGCCGGGGATATTTTCATTCCCGAAGAATTCAATGAAGAGCAGAAGATGATTGCACAAACCATTCAGGACTTCCTGGATACCGAACTTTATCCGAATATCGAACAGATCGATTCTCCGGATATCAACCTGATGAAAAGCACCCTGAAGAAAGCCGGGGAACTGGGTTTGATGGGTATCTCCATTCCGGAAGAATACGGCGGGTTCGGGCAATCATTCGTCACCCAGATGCTGGCAGCCGAAACCATCGGCGCCGGCCATTCGTTCTCTGTTGCATTTATGGCGCATACGGGTATCGGCACCCTGCCCATCATGTATTATGGTAATGAAGAACAACGCCAGCGGTATGTAACGCGCCTCGCCAGCGGCGAGCTGATCGGCGCCTATTGCCTGACGGAACCGGGTGCCGGAAGTGACGCAAACTCCGGAAAAACCAGTGCAATCCTCTCCGAGGACGGCAAACACTATATCCTGAACGGGCAGAAAATGTGGATCACCAATGCCAACTTTGCCGATACCCAGGTGGTCTTTGCCAAAATCGACAAGGACAGGGTTTTAAGTGCATTTATTGTTGAACGCGATTATCCGGGGGTTGTCATTAACCCCGATGAACATAAAATGGGGATTAAAGGCTCCTCCACCGCCCAGATCTTCTACAACGATGTCAAGGTTCCTGTTGAAAACCTGATCGGCAACAGGGGGGAAGGATTCAGGATTGCCCTGAGTATCCTGCACATGGGACGTATCAAACTTGGCGCCAATGTATTGGGGGCCTCCAAAAAGGCCATCATCGACTCGGTGAAATATGCCAATGAACGTAAACAATTTGGCGTTTTTATCTCGACTTTCGGTTCCATCAAGCACAAGCTCGCCGAACAGGTGATCAAAACCTTTGCCCTGGAATGTTCCATTTACCGCCTCAGCAAGGATATCGACGACCTGATTGAAAAGAACAAGGCCTCCGGAATGGATAAGGGAAAGGCCTCCGTTGAAGGAATCAGCCATTATGCAGTTGAGGCCGCCATCCTGAAGGTTTATGGATCCGAGGTCCTTGATTTTATCATTGACGAAGCAGTCCAGATCCACGGAGGTATGGGTTATTCTGCAGAGATGGCTGTTGAAAGAGGTTACCGCGATTCAAGGATCAACAGGATCTTCGAAGGCACCAACGAGATCAACCGCCTGCTGGTGGTTGATACAGCCATGAAAAGAGCCATGAAGGGAGATTTCGATCTTTTTGGCAAGGCCGATGCCCTGGTTGCCAACCTCGATAACCTGACCGATAATAAAAACGAGGGCGAAAGCTATTTTGAGGAAAAACTCAGGAACATCAAGAATTTTAAGAATCTAATCCTCATTATTATCCAGGGCGCCTCGAAATTTTTCGACAAGAAACTGATCATGGAACAGGAGGTTTTGAATAATCTTACCGACATGATCATGGAAACCTATGTCGCCGAAGCGATGACCCTTAGGATCAAGAAGATGGAACTTCTCGGGCTCAACCATTCCGATCTTTACCGCCAGATGCTGGATGTCTTCATTTATGATGCAGCAGATAAAATCAGGAAACCGGCCCAGGATGCCATCAATTCCTTTGCCGGTGCCGACAGCATCCTGAAATATAAGAGAGTTGCCGGGGTACTTACAACCGTTGCAGACATCAACGTGAAGGAGGCGCGCAGAAGTATTGCCGACAAACTGATCGAGGATAATTGTTATAAATTCTAGATTTTTATTAATTTCGCAAGAACCAAAAACAAATTGACGATCCTCATCTCAAATATTTTCGCAATTTTACTTGCCAGGCCCGACAGAGACGGCGTACTGGACGGAGGTATGGTTAACTTCATGACAGTTATCATCTCCATCTGCGTACTATTGCTGGTACTGATATTTATGAGGCAACGGGTAACCCTGCTCATCAGGCTCTGGTATTATTCGCTGGTCTATGGCCGTTACAGCCATGAATTCCTGACATTCTTCAAGACCAGCAATCTCCGGAGTCCCATCAACGGGTGTATCAAGGATGAGATTTCAGTTCACCTGCTGGTCTTTGTTAACAAGATCAAGAATTCACTGGAATTTCAAACTTCCACCCTGATCGATTATGGCCGGATTCCCTTTATGACAGGCAATAAACAACTGTTTAAGAGTAAAGGGAAGCCGGATTGCATGAAGGTCATTACCATTAACGACGTGAAATTAATGGTAGCAGGATATAACGAAACGTTGCAGGGAATGAAGATGAGATCCCTCTTCTTCTTCGTAAACGGCTCTTTTGTGATGGGGGAGTTCCTGTTCTCCGAGTTGCTTCGGCTTAAACCGGGAAACCTTGTCGGAACGCTGTCGTCAAAATACCTGAACGGTATCCCTGTTGATAAAGATGTTTTTTATATCACCGATACAAAGGGAAACCGTTTGAACTATGAAAACAACGGGTTTTCAATTTCCATCAAATATTTTTATGGCAACGACCCGGCAACGAATAACTTCCTTTCCACATTGCTTGCCAATGGAGACTTCCCGGAAGTTGAACTAAATGATTCGGTAAAAAATGACCTGCTAGATCTCTTCTGATTTTTCAGCCAGGTTCACATTTACAACCACCTCATCTTTTGCTGCGTCATAGTCAACCGTGATAACGTCACGATCCGTTAACTTGGTTTTGATGATCTCCTCTGCCAGGGTATCTTCCACGTATTTCTGAATGGCACGCTTGAGCGGACGGGCACCAAACTGGGCATCCCAGCCCTTTTCAGCGATATAGTCCTTGGCTGCCGGTGTAATCAAGATCTGGTACCCAAGTTCCTTTGTTCTTTTGAACAAATGCTGAAGTTCGATATCGATGATCTTATGGATGTCCTCACGTTCAAGGGAGTCAAAGATCACCACATCATCGATACGGTTGATAAACTCGGGAGCAAAGGCTTTTTTCAGTGCATTCTCAATTACCCCCCTTGCATAGTCGCTGCTGGCAGCCTGTTTGGCTGATGTTGCAAAACCAACTCCCTGGCCAAAATCCTTCAGCTGCCGTGAGCCGATATTGGAGGTCATAATCACGATGGTGTTTTTGAAATCCACCCTCCGGCCGAAACTATCGGTAAGCATGCCGTCATCCAACACCTGGAGCAACAAATGGAATACATCAGGATGTGCTTTTTCAATTTCATCCAGCAGCACGATCGAGTAGGGGCGGCGGCGGATCTTCTCGGTAAGCTGACCTCCCTCTTCATAACCTACATACCCCGGAGGGGCGCCGATGAGACGGGAAACAGCGAATTTTTCCATGTATTCGCTCATGTCGATCCGTACCAGTGCATCTTCCGTATCAAACAGGTATTTTGACAACACCTTGGCAAGGTGCGTTTTACCTACTCCGGTAGGGCCCAGGAAAATAAAGGTCCCGATGGGTTTGTTGGGATCCTTGAGCCCGGCACGGTTCCTGCGGATGGCTTTAACCACCTTTTTGATAGCGTCATTCTGGCCGATAACCGAATTTTCAAGTTCGGCCTCCATATTGATGAGCCTGTCACTCTCATTTTTGGCGATCCGCTGTACCGGGATGCCCGTCATCATGGCAACGACCTCGGCAACATTTTCCTCGGCAACCGTCTGGCGGTTCAATTTGGCATTCTCTTCCCATTTTTTCTTTTCCCGCTCGAGACTCTCCTGGAGTTTGCGCTCCGTATCGCGGAGATCGGCTGCCTCTTCAAATTTCTGGCTGTTGATGGCCGACATTTTCCGTTTCCGGGTATCTTCAATCTGGGTTTCAACGGTGATGATCTCCTCGGGAACGTTGATATTGGAGATATGAACCCGCGCCCCTGCCTCATCCAGCGCATCGATCGCCTTGTCGGGCAGGTACCTGTCGGTGATATACCGGTTGGTGAGCATAACACAGGCCTTGATGGCATCCTCCGTGTACTTTACCAGGTGGTGATCTTCATATTTTTCCTTGATATTATTCAGAATTTCAACCGTCTCCTCCGGGGAGGTAGGATCTACGAGCACCTTCTGAAAACGACGTTCCAGTGCGCCATCCTTTTCAATATACTGACGATACTCATCCAGGGTGGTGGCCCCGATGCACTGGATATCTCCGCGTGCAAGGGCAGGTTTGAACATATTGGAAGCATCGAGCGAACCGGAAGCATTGCCGGCGCCGACGATGGTATGGATCTCATCAATGAACACAATGATATTGGGGTTTTTCTCCAGTTCATTGAGTACCGCTTTCATCCGTTCTTCGAACTGTCCCCGGTATTTTGTCCCTGCTACCAGCGAGGCAAGGTCGAGGGAGACCAGCCGCTTGTTGAAGAGTGCGCGGGAAACTTTCCGCTGAACGATTCTCAGTGCCAGCCCCTCGGCGATGGCCGATTTACCGACACCCGGTTCCCCGATAAGGATCGGGTTGTTTTTTTTGCGACGGCTTAAAATCTGGGCGATCCGCTGCAACTCCTTTTCCCTGCCTACGATGGGATCAAGACGGCCCTCTTCGGCTGCCTTGGTAATATCGCGGCCGAAGTTGTCAAGCACCGGCGTTTTTGACTTTGAATCCTGCGTCTTCTTGGGGTTTCCTCCGCTGAAGCCCTTGCCCCCCTCATCGGGATCCTCATCGTCATCATCCTTGGGCAGGATATCCTGCGGGTCAAACCTCGTCTCCTCGCTGCCATTGGATAGGATGGCCTTAAGTTCTTCCTTTACAACATCATAGGTGACACCATATACAGAAAAGGTCTTGGTCACAAGATTGTTTTCGTCCTTGAGGATCGCCAGTAACAGGTGCTCGGTACCGATCATTTCGCTGTTAAAAAGTTTCGCTTCCAGGTAGGTGATCTTCAGGGCACGTTCCGCCTGCTTGATCAGCGGGAGGTTTTCGCCGCCGGCCGGTTTTTCCTTGTGGCTGGCAACTGCCAGCTCAACCTTTTTCTTGATCTCGCCGAGGTCTATCCCGAGATTCCGCAGTATGCGGATTGCAAGACCTTCGCCTTCCCGGATAATTCCTAATAAGAGATGTTCCAGACCTATATAATCATTGCCTAAACGCTGAGCCTCCTCGCGGCTGTATATCAGGACGTCTTTGACACGTTGAGAGAATTTTGCTTCCATTGTCGTTGAATTAGCTTGATGATAATGCACCTGACAAAAATCGAACCATAATTGATAACCTGCAAAATTGTCAAGGTCTTCAAAAGTACGATCGAAATCACTCATTTATTGCATCAGACCCTTTATTTATTAACAGTTTCATGTTAGTAAGAGTATAAAATAATTCAGGATCGGGCCATGGTTTCCACGCAGATTTTTGTTACCTTCGTAGCTGTTAAAGGTATAATTTATCTACCTGAAAATTAAGTAAATAACTAATGGTGCGAGACGAAATGGAATCGGGAGAAAAAATAGTTCAGGTCAATATTGAAAATCAGATGAAAACCGCCT
The DNA here is from genome assembly GCA_037133475.1 of Bacteroidota bacterium. Taxonomy (GTDB): domain Bacteria; phylum Bacteroidota; class Bacteroidia; order Bacteroidales; family FEN-979; genus CAIVAT01. The sequence continues at coordinate 5,694 of JBAXOB010000013.1, read as the reverse complement.
ACATTGATTACTCAATGTCGGTAATTGTTCAGCGTGCACTGCCCGATGTGCGGGACGGATTGAAGCCGGTTCACCGGAGAGTGCTTTTTGGCATGTATGAATTGGGGGTACTCGCCAACCGGGCGTATAAGAAATCGGCCAGGATCGTAGGGGAGGTGCTTGGAAAATATCATCCTCACGGGGATACCTCCGTGTATGATGCCATGTGCCGCATGGCACAGGATTGGAGTTTGCGTTACCCGCTGGTCGACGGCCAGGGGAACTTCGGATCGATGGACGGCGACAACCCTGCCGCCATGCGTTATACGGAAGCGCGCCTGCAGAAGATCGCCGAAGAGATGGTCGCCGATATTGAAAAAGATACCGTTGAGTTCCAGCTGAATTTTGATGATACCCTGAAAGAGCCTACCGTAATGCCTTCACGCATCCCGAACCTCCTGATCAACGGGGCTTCCGGCATTGCCGTCGGTATGGCTACCAACATGGCGCCGCATAACCTGAGTGAAGTTGTCGACGGAATTATCGCCTATATCGACAACCGTGACATTACCATAGCCGAATTGATGCAGTTCATCAAAGCTCCTGATTTTCCTACCGGAGGAACCATTTATGGTTATGACGGGGTAAAAGATGCCTTTGAGACGGGCAGGGGCCGCATCGTCATGCGCGGGGAGACCAAAATAGAACAGGACAAGCACGGCAGGGACATGATTATCGTCAACTCCGTTCCCTACCAGGTCAACAAGGCGGAGATGATCAAAAAAACCGCCGACCTTGTCAACGATAAAAAACTAGAAGGAATCTCCGATATCCGCGACGAGTCGGACCGCAGCGGGGTGCGCATTGTATATGAACTGAAGCGCGACGCCATTACCAACGTGGTGCTGAACAAATTGTTCCAGATGACCGCCCTGCAGACATCATTCAATGTCAACAATATTGCCCTGGTCAAGGGGCGCCCTGTCATGCTTACCCTGAAGGACATGATTGTTCATTATGTGGAGCATCGTCATGAAGTGGTCATCCGCCGCACCAAATTTGAATTGTCGGAGGCGTTGAAGAGGGCCCATATCTTAGAAGGGTTGCTCATCGCACTCGATAACCTCGATGCGGTAATCACCCTGATCAGGTCATCCCAGACGCCTGACGAGGCACGTATCGGACTGATGACCAGTTTTGGCCTCAGTGAAATCCAGGCCAAGGCCATCCTGGAAATGCGTCTGCAACGCCTCACCGGGCTGGAACGTGACAAAATCAGGGATGAATACAATGAACTGATGAAACTCATTGATTTCCTGAGGGGCATTCTTGCCGATGAAGGTCTACGGATGAATATCATCAAGGATGAATTAAGGGAAGTCAAGGAAAAATACGGCGACGGGCGTAAATCACACATTGAATATGCCGCATCCGATTTCAGGATTGAAGATACCATTGCCGATGAGAATGTGGTCATCACCATCTCCCATATGGGTTATATCAAGCGGACCGCACTTACAGAATACAGGGTTCAGAACAGGGGAGGACGCGGGGTGAAGGGATCGGACATCCGGGATGAGGATTTCCTGGAACATCTCTTTGTTGCCACCAACCATAACTACCTTTTATTCTTCACGGAAAAGGGTAAATGTTTCTGGCTCAGGGTATATGAAATCCCGGAAGGGGCAAAGACATCCAAGGGCAGGGCGATCCAGAACCTGGTGAACATCGAGCCCGACGACAAGGTCAGGGCCTTCATCAATGTCATCAACCTGAAGGATGAAGATTACATTACCTCCAACTTCATCATTTTAGCAACCAAAAAAGGAACCATCAAGAAGACCTCGCTCGAGGCCTATTCGCGGCCGAGGCTCAACGGCATCAATGCCATCACCATTAATGAAGGCGACCAGCTGCTTGAGGCCAGGCTGACCCAGGGAACCGATGAGGTCGTGATGGCGCTGCGCTCGGGCAGGGCGATCAGGTTCAACGAAAAGACCGTACGCCCGATGGGCCGCAACGCGGCAGGGGTAAGGGGAATTTCCATTCCCGGGGCCGATGACGAGGTCGTGGGCATGATCTGTATCCCGACAGATACCAAGCGGGAGGTGCTGGTTGTTTCAGAGAACGGTTACGGGAAACGGTCCGACCTCGACGACTACCGCATCACCAACAGGGGAGGGAAGGGGGTGAAGACCCTGAATATCACCGAGAAAACAGGAGCTGTCATAGCCGTTAAAGATGTAACGGATAGTGACGACCTGATGATCATCAACAAATCGGGTGTGATTATCCGCATGGCTGTTGCAAACTTAAGGGTCATGGGGAGGGCCACGCAGGGTGTCAGGCTGATCAAGATTGATGAAGGAGATTCCATCGCAGCAGTGGCCAAGGTGGATGTGGAAGATGCAGAAGAGGTGGCCGAAGAGCAGATCACCGACACCATGAACGGTTCATTGGATAACGAAAGTGAAAATTCAGAAGGGCCTGTTGTGAATGAAAAAACAGATGACCAGGATTCTGAAAATTAATTTGTTCTAAGTTACATAAAATCAGCTGGTATTTTTTATCTTTGCCGGCTAAAAATCAACAAAACAAAATCATACTAACCAACAAACCAATGAAAAAAGCCTTGTTATTCCTGGTATTGGTAACCTCCTTTACCTTTGCTTTCGGACAGAAAAGTGTTCGTCAAACCGCCTCCAATTATCTGAAAGATCAAAAATTAGATAAGGCATTGGAAGCCATCAACCAGTGCATCCTGGATCCGAGTACGGCACAGGACAGCAAGACGTGGTTCCTCAGAGGAAATATTTACCTTGGTATTGCCAATTCCAAGGATGAGAAAATCAGGAATCTTGATCCGAATCCCCTGGCCAAAGCGATGGAATCCTATAAAAAATCGCTTGAATTTGATCCCAAAAAGGAGAATCCCAAGAAGGAGTATTTCGCAGAGATCATGGCTAATGTTGACAAACAGTACCGTTCTTTCTTCGACACTGCCATCGCCAAATACAACAAGAAGAATTACCGCGAAGCGATGATTAACTTTGGTAAATCGGCGGAAGTGCTGGAAACGGTAAATGTGATCGATACCCTGAGTTTACTGAATGGTGCATTGTGTGCCGGGTTGGCGAATGAGAAAAAAATTGAAAAGGAATATTACCTCAAGTTACTTGTAGGAAATTATAGGTCACCTAGCGTATATAGCATTATATCAGATCTTTACCTGAAAGAAAAAGACTCAGCAAATGCTTTTAAATATATCCGGATGGGGTTGAAGCAATATCCTAACAATATGACGCTGTTTAACAGCGAGATCAACATTTACCTTACCTACAACATTGTCGACAAGGCTATGAGCAATCTGAACATTGCAGCCAAGAAAGACACCTCCAATTATTCAATTCCATTTGCGCTGGGAACCCTGTATGACAATATCGCCAACGATACCAGCAAATCTGTTGCCCAGAGGGAAGAGGCCTTTGTAAACGCAGGAAAATCCTATGCGAAGGCATTGCAGTTAAAACCTGATTATTTTGATGCCGCCTTTAACCTTGGTGCGCTGAACCTGAACAAAGCTTCCGACATCCTGGTGAAGGCCAATAATCTTCCGCCGGATGCATCGGCAGAATTTGCAAAGATGAAAAAGGAGGCCGACAGCTATCTTGCCAAGGCGATGCCGCACCTGGAAAAGGCGCTGGAAATCCAGCCGACCGATGTCAACGCCATGAATGCCTTGCGCCAGATCTACACACGGTTAAATCTAGCCGACAAGAAAAAGGCCCTGCAGGACAAGATCAACGCCATCCAGAAGAAATAGGGGAATTAACCCATAAAATCAGGAGATGTTGGAAGATAGCATCTCCTGATCTTTTTAGATTTTCTATTTAACATAATATTAATTATAAGACAATTTGAAAAGTATATATATTTGATAATCATTCACTTATTATTTTTGAAAATGACCAAATATGGTTGAATATGGCAAACCAATATCGAAATATCAGGGAAAATTCAAGACAACGAACAGAGAACGAACAACATGCAATCCTGCAAACTCGCGCATGATTGCAGGATTTTATGATAAAGAACAGATATACAGAATATTAACATTTACAGTTTAAGAATGAGAAAAATAACTTTAACTCATGTAGAAGGACCTGAAGGAAACAGTTTCTACAGAGAAAGGAATTGTTATAGTATCGCCCTGGGAAATGGCGTTATTGCCGGATGGTCCAGTGACCGTTTGGCAAATGATTTCATGGTTAAAATAAATCAAGACCTGAATTACATGCTCGTCACACTTAACCAAATCCTTATTGAGACTTACTCCCATTACCGGAAAGTATGGTTTTATGTGACCAACTTTCCGGATCACTCTGCAATTGAAAGGGCAATTGTGAGTGAATTCTCTTCCATTGACCGATGTTTGGAATTAGCTACAACCCGTGGACACTTTGAAAATGGTAATCATATGGTATTCAGGCATTTATTTACTTCACTGAATAGCCTTGATGAAATTTTATGTAATCTTCAAAAAGTTGAAAAATACTGCAAACACTACGTTGAAGTGCGGATGCTCCAGGTTTTTCGGGATAGAATTGAGTATGTGCGGACTGATCTAAAGAGCCTTGGTCAAGGTGAAGGGAATGTGGAAATGCGCACTGGACCAGTTAACGGAAAATCTATTAATGTTCATTAAAAACAACAACTATGAACAACTGGAAATCATATTTGGATGGATTTGTTGCCTTTATGAAAATTGAACGGTCCTTGTCACTTAAAACTGTTGAAGGATACTCTCATGATATTTGGAAATTGAAAAATTATCTTGACGTTAAAAAAATAGAAATTCTACCCGAGAAAGTTGAGGTTAAACATCTTAGGGGTTTTATTAACTGTATCAACCATGAGGGCATTACAGCCCGTACTCAGGCTCGGGTCATGACTGGTGTCAGGGCATTTTTTAATTACTTGTTGTTAGAAAATATAGTCAGGCAAAACGTTGCAATGTTGATAGATTTGCCAGTTATCGGCCTGCGGTTGCCTGTGATGCTGAGTGTTACGGAAATCGACAGGATGATAAAAAACATCGACTTCAATGTTCCTGAAGGGAGAAGAAACAAGGCAATTGTCGAAACCCTTTATGGATGTGGCCTTCGAGTTTCTGAACTGATTGATTTGAAAATTTCTGAATTATTTTTTCGGGAAGGATACATTAAGGTGACTGGGAAAGGTGACAAGGAACGGATTGTTCCTATCGGATCGGTTGCTATCAACGAAATCAGTGAATATTTGAAGGTCGATCGGCAAAAACTAACCATTAAGAAAAAGCATGAAAATTTTGTATTCCTAAATAGAAACGGTTCCTCTCTTTCTCGGGAAATGGTATTTATTATTGTTCATCAATTGTCGGTTCTGGCAGGAATAAAAAAACAGATAGGTCCTCACACTTTACGCCATTCTTTTGCTTCACACCTGCTAGAAGGTGGCGCCGATTTAAGGTCTATTCAAGAGATGATGGGACATGCTTCCATTGTCACTACTGAAATCTATACGCATATAAACAAAGAACATCTCAGGAATGCTATAATTACTTTTCATCCTCGGAATTTCTAATAGGTAATTGTCGAAATATTTTGCCGTATACTGCTTAAAACGATCACCCGGCAATGCAGGTGATCGTTATCGTCAGCAGTCCAAGCACTCCCC
>JBAXOB010000012.1:0-93137 GCA_037133475.1 Bacteroidota bacterium | reverse complement strand
AAGAGGGGTCAACTTAAAACGTATAGAGGGGGTCAATATGTGCGTATTTTCCAATCAGTGATGCCAACCTTTTCACTATATCGATTTACTTCACCACCATGATACCTGAACAACCCACCCGGAATTTTTTTTGACAGTGAATTCTCCGACCATGCTGCAATCCAATAATCACCATCCTCCCCCGATTTAATGTCAAACACTTGACCCATCCCATAAAACGATTGTTTTATTCCCTTATTCAAAATATTGACTCCCTCCCGGAGACTACCTATCATGGTATCCCCATTTGACAATATAACCGGAGCCGTTGAAGCAGGATGATCGGGATAATATGAGGTAACAACCTTTTTAAACGATTTGTTATTCGGATAATACCTATAATAATCATTTTTTCTATTTGGGTAAAGATTCACGTAGTCCTGCCCATCTAAAAACCCCATCACATAAAAATCCGGCGTTCCCGTAACTTTCGTGGTTAATGAAACGAACGATTTTCCATCGAACACACTACATCCATCATTTGTTCCGACGAACAAAAGGTGAAACTTTTTTGAAAACCAGACCACCCGGACATTATCACTGATTAACCCTTGTTTGGCAGTATAGTTGGTGAACTTCATCCCATCATAACAGGTAATTCCACCTTTCATGAAACCAATCCATAGGTTTCCCTGATCATCCTCTGCGATGGATGATACATTATCCCCGGCCAATCCTTGTGATGAGCCAATTACCTGAAATCCTTTCCCATCAAACCGGCAAAGTCCAGACCCGGTTCCAACCCACATTACCCCCCGAGAATCCTTAAAAATGGAATGGATCGTATTATTTGGCAGCCCATCATTCACGGTAAAATTCCGAGAATAATAGTGTTGACCCCATCCAAAAAGGGATATGAAAAATGACAATCCGGTCAGAAGTATTGATTTCACTTTGGGGTTGATCTGCTTCTCCATTTGGTCAAAACAGAAAGAAATTCATCATTTTTCCGGGTAGATACGGGTAACAGTTCATTATTATCCAGATATACACCATTTTCACTCCGTGAATAGGATTTCACATAGTTCAGGTTAACCACAAATGATTTATGTATCCGGTAGAAATATTGACAGTCCAGAAGTTCTTCGATTTCTTTGAGTGTCCTTGAAACCAAAATGGTTCTGCTGTCAAACAGGTGTACCTTGGTATAATTCACATCCCCCTCACAGTAAATGATGTCGTTGAGTTTTTCCATTTGATAACCATCCATCGTGGGAAATGCTACCTTTTGATTGATGTCCACCCCAACAGTCAAGTTTGTAATCAGTGTTTCAATCCGTTGTTGACTGGTATTGGTCAATTTTTTCTTTTCATACCGGTTCAATGTTTCCCTGAGATCAATATAGTTGATGGGTTTGAGAAGGTAATCAAGTGCTGCATATTTGATCGCATCAATGGCGTATTGTCTGAATGCAGTGGTAAAGATGACTTCAAAGGTATAATTGGTGAAATAATCAAACAGTTTGAACCCACTCTCCACTGGCATTTCAATATCCAGAAAGACAATTTCGGGATTGTATTTCTTTATCAATTCCACTCCCTCTTTCACCGACTCACCCAATCCTTTAACTTCCAACCGATCTACAAGATATCGGTCTACAATATCTTGGAAAGTTTCTCGTGCTATTCGCTCATCATCAATGATGATACAGGTTATTTTATTCATTTTGGTGTTATTCCAATTCGGATTAAAGGTAGAGATATTCGTAACAATGATTTCACAAAGTTATTATCCGATGAATATCAGGTAAAACCGTAAGGATAATCGGTATTAACGTTTTGAAGATTACTGGATAAGTTTTGAAATCCGTTCCCTTGACTCTTCATTTCGTATTAGTATTTTTCGTGGGTGAAATTTGGAAATCCAAGCATTGACTTTCTCCGATGTCCCATCTGTAATTCCATTGGGTTCAACTTCATAATGCAACAATTTATTTTTGCAGGACAACATCAGATACCGAATATAAATATTTGGTTCATCCGGGCCAAAATGTTTTCTGATACTTTCCCGAAGATTACCGGAATAATCGACATACCGGCATACAAGGTCGTTGTCCATTGAAAACAGAGCATAGACTGCTGGTTTATCGGGTATTTCTTCAATTTGCTCCTGATTCAGGATTACCTTGACCATTTTTTCTGGATTTCGGAATCAAAAATATTCTGATTAAGCATCACGGGGAAGTGTATTTATTATCCGTGGGTGTAAAAGGAACCAGCGTATCCTATTGGGGAATTACCGCCACGGTTTATATTATCTAAAAATGGATTGAAGGCTTTGTTCTTTATTTTTTTCATCAAGGAATAAACTGGAAACAAATCGTTTTGTTAATAATTGTATTCTTTCGCCATTCAAATCAACAAATCCTTCCAAACCTTTTTTAACGATCCGTATAGTTTTGTCACCTTTATCGTAAAATATTGAACGATGATCAAGTGAGAAGTTTAAAATATTTTCAATGGAGTTGAACTGATTAAATTGTAATTATCTAAAAACGCTATATTTGAACGACAAAACTAATCTTAATGCCGGAGGGATTTCAGATAACAGAAGAACAAGCACTTGAGCTAATCAATCACTTATTCAGTGAATTTAATTCAAATGGGTTTAATGAAATTCTTAACCAAGTGATTGGTAGATTCGAAGAAGATTATGAACAACCTCTAATAAGTCCAATTGAGTATCTCCATTTCTTTCTTTCCCAAAGCATTGATGTCTTAGAGTGTCTATCAAACAACAACTTCCCACATCTCATTACTAAATATAAGGAAGTTATTACAGGGAATAACTTGGTTGAATCAATTTCTGTTGAAATGTTGAATCAGGGACAAATTGAATATTATAACTTAAAATCACTGCCAGACTATATTTCGTTAGTAAACTCATTAAAGGAAATTCACAAGGAACTATTAAGGGAAAACTAAGATGTTAACTGCTGCTGATATTACAAGGATTAAACAGAAAATCACAACGATTTTACAATCACATGCTGGCGTTTCACCAGCAACGACTGTTAACCTTCTACCCAATAAGAACCTTCAAGGTAAGCTCTATGAAGCCCATGTCATGGCATCAATTTGTGAGAACCTTGTAATTAGGGAAGGATTCCGTATTACACTTGCTGGCGGAACAAATCTTGTTTTACGGCAGAAAGGAGGCCCAATTGATAGAAAATATCCGTATTTTCAAGTTTGGGATGGAACAACTCTTTTTGGTGAGTTGTTTACTGATATATATTTTAAAACATTGAGCTACGAATTAAAAGGTTCAACGCCAAGACTTACAAGCGGTGATTTTCATGAACTTGATATTGCAGTGGTCAAGCCATCTCTTACGGGGCTTCCTAAACCCTCAGAAGTGCTTCTTGCGGTCGAATGTAAAAACACATCGATAATAAAGAGTATTATAAGGGAAGTTCTTGGTTTTAGAAGGGAACTTTCATACTATTCTCATAATGCCAATACAACATCTTTTAAAGTATGGCCTGTTCCAACGATAAATGCTAAACCAGCCTCTGTGCACATGCTTTTTTGTTCAGATAACCGAATAAACAGATTTACTTCCAATTGCGAGAAGTTTGGGATTATTTTACAATATCATAAGATGTAGAGGAATTTAACAAATGATATGCCTATCAATCTTCTTTCTTTGTTATTTTAAATCAAATCCAACCGATTCACCACTTTCCCACATTCTAATTAAACCGAGTATAACCGAGTATTTTTGACCGTTTTCAGAGACAATTCCGAGACAAAAAACAACAAACCCACTGTTATCATAATGATTTACAGTGGGTTATGTCTCATTTGGTGTCTCCTCGCCAGGACTCGAACCTGGGACCCATTGATTAAGAGTCAATTGCTCTACCAACTGAGCTACGAAGAGGATTGGGAGTGCAAAAGTAGTGACTTTTTGGGAAATATCACGGGAATTGCAAAATATTTTATCTTTGTAGAGACAAGGTAATAGGCAATGACCCATCCCCCCAAAAAATCCGCACTGAACGTCATGGATGGCATCTCCCAGCCGTCGCCGATCAATGAGGAAGCGGCAAGAAAGTTCAGGGCACATAGAAACCGGTCGCTGAACACACAGGAGTACCTCGCCGGGATCTTCTCCGGAAACCGCACCATCCTCAGCAAAGCCATCACCCTGGTCGAAAGCAGCCTCCCCTCCCACCAGGCCCAGGCCCAGGAGATCATCGCCGAGTGCCTGAAACGCAATACGGAAAAGGGGTCAGGCGTCAAGGGCCAGCCATCATCCTCAAACAGCATCCGCATCGGCATCACCGGCGTTCCGGGGGTGGGAAAGAGCACCTTTATCGAAGCGCTGGGAATCCATCTCACATCCAGGGGACACAAACTGGCCGTGCTGGCCATCGACCCCAGCAGCAGCCGCTCAAAGGGCAGCATCCTGGGCGATAAGACGCGGATGGAGGAGCTCTCGGTCGATGCCAACGCCTTTATCCGCCCCTCCCCCGCCTCCGGGTCGCTGGGCGGGGTGGCCCGCAAAACGCGCGAAACCATCGTGCTGTGCGAGGCTGCCGGGTTCGACGTGATATTCGTTGAAACAGTGGGTGTCGGACAATCGGAAACCACCGTCCACTCCATGGTCGACTTCTTCCTCCTGCTGATGCTCGCCGGCGCCGGCGACGAACTCCAGGGGATCAAACGGGGAATCATCGAAATGGCCGATGCCATCGTCATCAACAAGGCCGATGGCGACAACCTCGCCAAGGCAAAAATCGCAAGGGTTGAATATGCCAATGCCCTGCACCTTTTCCCGCCTCCCGGCAGTGGTTGGACCCCGGTGGCCGATATCTGCTCGGCCCGTACCAAGCTGGGCATCGGCCAAGTATGGGAGCTGATCCTGGAACACAGGAAAATTACGAGGGAAACAGGCTTCTTCCACTCCCGCCGCATGGAACAAAACCGGCAGGTCTTCCGCGAAACCATCGAGGCCGGCCTGCATGACCATTTCTTTAACCGTAGCGAGATCAGCCACCACATCGCCCACCTCGAAACGGAGATCATGAATGGCCGCCTGAACCCCTACCAGGCCGCACAGGAGCTCCTGGAACAATATTACAGGAAGTTCTGACGCTGACCAGCCACCTACGTTAATGCTTAGTTAACGCTTAGTTAACGCTATAAGCCGGAAGCGTTAATGAACGGTTGAAGAGAGGTTGGAAAAAGTTAAACACCCCTTGGAGAATGTTAATCACCCCATGGAGAATGTTAAACACCCCTTGGAAAATGTAAAACACCCCCTGGAGAATGTTAACGGATCAGGTGGAATTTCCCTGGTGAAAAGCAGCTACATTGTCTGCATTGCCTGCATTGTCTGCATTGCCTGCATTGTCTGCATTGCCTGCATTGTTTCTCCGGATATCAGATTTCACATTTCACATTTTTTCCCCTCCGGGAGCTGGCCGGAGCCTGGCCAATAATGCTGGGATCATGGCAGCCTCCGCCGGATGATCATGGTCCGCAGGTTGGAGGCCAGCACGCTGGTTAACAGGATAGAGGCGATGACCACCAGCGAAACATTGGTGGGAATATTATACAGGTCGTGGATCAGCATCTTTACGCCGACAAAGGTGAGCAGAACCGCCAGTCCCAGCTTGAGGTAATGAAACCTGTTCATCACATCCATCACCAGGAAAAAGAGGGATCGCAGCCCCAGGATGGCGAAAATATTGGAGAAAAAAACGATGAAGGGATCCTGCGTGACAGAAAATACGGCCGGTACCGAATCAACGGCAAAGAGCACATCGGAAAACTCGATGACCAGCAGCACGATGAACAGGGGCGTTATGTAAACCTTCCCGTGCCTGCGGATAAAGAAGCTCTCTACATGCTCGTCGTGGCTTACATGAAAAACCCGGGAGACAAGCTTCACCACGGGGTGCTTTTCGGTATCGATCTGTTCCTCCGCATCGCCGTAAAGAAACTGCCACCCCATCCTGAAACCGATGATCAGCAGCATCCCCCCGAATACCAGCAGGAACCAGGCAAACCGCTGGATCAGGGCGCTGGCGGCAAAGATGAAGAGAAAACGCATGATGATGGCCCCCAGGATCCCCCAGAAGAGCACACGTTTGAAATACTTCGGCTGGATGTTGAAGGATATGAAGATCAGCACGATCACAAAGACGTTATCGACCGAAAGGGAATACTCGATGAGGTAACCTGTAAGATATTCGAGCGAAAGGTTCCTGTTGTACCGGCCGATGGCCTCCTGCACCGTCAGCCCTGAAATATTGATCGGGTGGTGAAACTTCGTGATCCGCTCCTGGATGGCTGCCAGCGTATTGCTGCCGTGGATCCAGTTGCCGTGAAACCGTATCAGGAGATAAAAGGCGACCGAAATGGCCACCCATACCAGGGTCCAGCCCAGCGCCTCCCTGAACGATTGCGCATGGTTCCTCTTCTGGAAAAATCCAAGGTCGATCCCCAGCATGATGAAGATAAAAACCAGGAAAGAGGAGAAGAAAATGATCTCGTTGGGATTCGACATTGTCAGGGCAGTCGTAAAAAGTTAAATGATAAATGACGGCTAAGGTAACCGTTTCACAGGGTCGCAAAGTTATAAAATATTCTTACTTTTGCCTGCTACAGAAAACAACTGAATCCTATCGACATGAACGACAACATTTCGCTGAATCCCAACGCACTCGTACAATATCTTGGCAAACCCTCCGATGACTTTACCAAAGCTGACCTGATCAGGTTTATTGAAGGAAATGGCATCCAGATGCTGAATTTCCGTTATTCGGCTGCCGACAGCCGCCTGAAGACCCTGAACTTCATCATCAAGGACCGCCAGCACCTCGACAGCATCCTCAGCGCCGGCGAGCGGGTCGACGGGTCAAGCCTCTTCCCCAACTACGTGGAGGCAGGCTCCTCCGACCTGTATGTCATTCCCCGTTACCGCACGGCCTTTGTAAACCCTTTTTCGGAGATTCCCGCGGTGGATATCCTCTGTTCCTATTACGACAAGGACGGCCAGCCCTTTGCCAATTCACCCGAATATATCCTGCGGAAATCACACGAAGTGCTGAAGGCCAAAACAGGCCTTTCGTTCGAGGTGATGGGCGAACTGGAGTACTACATCATCAGCGAGCAGGACACGCTTTTCGAAGCCGTTGACCAGCGCGGGTACCACGAGTCATCGCCCTTCTGCAAATGGGAGAAGCTGCGCACCGAAGCCATGCAGGCGATCGCCCGTTGCGGGGGATTCATCAAATACGGCCATTCCGAAGTAGGAAACTTCACCGAATCGGGCCTCTCCTATGAACAAAATGAGATCGAATTCACCCCTGTAAAACTCGAGGACGCCGCCGACCAGCTGATGATCGCCAAATGGGTTTTGCGTTCGCTGGCCCACAAATACGGGGTCACCATCACCTTTGCCCCCAAGATCACCACCGGCAAGGCGGGCAGCGGTATGCACGTGCACACCCGCCTGATGAAAGAGGGCAGCAGCGTCATGCTCGACAACGGCAAGCTGTCATCCACGGCCAAAAGGGCCATTGCAGGCTACCTCGACCTGTCGCAGTCGCTTACGGCCTTCGGGAATATGATCCCCACCAGCTATTTCCGCCTGGTGCCTCACCAGGAGGCTCCCACCAACATCTGCTGGGGTGACCGCAACCGTTCGGTCCTCGTCAGGGTACCCCTCGGATGGGGCAGCAAACACGACATGGTCATTGACGCCAACCCGAAGGAACCCGACACACAGGCAGGTTTCGGAGGCAGGCAGACCGTGGAGTTCCGTTGTCCCGACGGCTCGGCCGACATCTACCTGCTCTTCGCAGGGCTCACCGTTGCCGCCCGCCATGGTATTGAAATGCAGAATGCCCTCGACTTTGCCGAGAAGACCTATGTCGACGTCAACATCTTTGAAGAAAAACACCAATCAAGGGTCAACGAGCTGCAGCAGCTGCCCTTTTCCTGCTGGGAATCGGCCGAATACCTTGAGAAACACCGCCATATCTACGAAGAACACGGCATCTTCCCCAAACAGATCATCGACGGGCTCATCCGTCACCTGAAGAGTTTCAACGACCTGGAACTCCGCGACACGATCAAGCAAAACGAAAAGGAGCTTACGAAACTTGTCAACAGCTACCTGCACTGCGGGTAATGTCGCAGGCTACGGTCTGGCAGCAGTTTTGCGGATGGCGTCGAGGTAGATCTTTTTAATGCTGTTTTTCTCTTCCCGTTCGACTATTGCCTCGCAGGCAGGCACCAGGTCGTCATTTTTCCCTGTTTTCAGCCTGATGATGGCCCCCAGTGCGAAGGCCGCGCTCCACCTCACTACCGTTCCCGGATGTTCTGTGTTGTCGAGCAGGTTGTTAACGGCCTGGTCGAGCTTCCCGGGGAACAGGGCCGCCGTGTTGCCGATCACCCTGGCCGATTCCCATTTTACCCTGGGTGCCTTGTCGGCAAGGCATTTTACAACGAAATCAAAGGCGGATTCAGTCAGCATACCCGGGTTTGCCAGGGTGACATGTTCAAGCGCCTCGATACAGGTAGCCCTCACCGGCTCCTTCGCGCTCCTGGCGAGATCGGTCAGCTGGTCCACTGAAATTTGCTTTTCAAGGACCAGGTTCGACAATATTTCAGTCTTTTCCTTGGGCTTGATCTTGTTATCTACCAGGATATCCGTAAGTTCCATAGTGTTTCTTTTAGCATCCAATTATGCGAAGATGTTTGTTGGATCATTGATTTTTTTCACCGGTTCCTGCTCCGGCAAATCCTATCTGATGGTTTCCCTGTAGATCACTCCCCGCTCCTTCAATCCACGCAGCATGTAATCGACGCATTCAGGCTGCCGCCCTACAAATTCGGGGACCGAGATGCCTTTGCGGTTATAGAGGCCGGAGGCGATCATGCGCAGGGCCACGGTGGCCGAGTAGCCTGTGGTCCGTGCCATCGAATGGATACGCGTGATGGGGTCGTATTTATCGAAGAGATCCCAGGTATAGCGAACCTGTTTGCCGTCCTTTATTCCTTCAACCATGACCTGCATCACCGTGATGTCAACCTCACCCTCCTCCAGCTTCCACTTGGGAAAGAGAAGCTTGGCCGTCAGCTCCATGGGTTTGATCCGCATGCCGTGAACTTCGATCTCCTCCTGGCTGAAAAAGCCGGTCTCCCTGAGCAGGCGCATCTTTTCGATGTGGCCCGGGTAACGCAGGGTCTTTTCCTTCATGTTGGGGCATTTGACCGTATGCGCCAGCGAACGAAGCCCGTCGGTGTTGAAGGCTTCGAGGGTGCCGATGCCGGGGAAATTCAGCAGTTCCGGGTCCGACAGGGCCGGTTTTACGATAAACTGCCCGTTTTCAATGTAGCGGGCCGGGCGGGTATATTCTTCGATCACGTCGACAGGTGAAAATACGGCCTTGTATTCATAGGGCCACTCCCTGATTTCGGGCAGTCCACCCACCATGTAGAGGATGTTTTGCGTCTCGTCGAGCAGGTGGTCGCCATAGCCGATGAGCACGTTGCACATGCCGGGAGCCACCCCCATGTCCATAATGGCCGTGACATTGTTTTTATGGGCCAGCTCATCCAGGATGAAGGGATCTTCAATGAAAAAGGCGATGTCCACTACATTCTTGCCTGCCCCGATGATGGCCTGCAGCGTGCGGAACCCCATGAATCCCGGTACAGCATTGATAACCATGTCGTGACCGGCAACCAGTGTGGCCACCCTGCCGGGATCAGCCAGGTCGGCAACCACCGTTGCTATTCCACGCGATACACCCTGTTGCCTTTTTACAAGAGCTTCAAGCGCCCCCGGGTTGATATCGGCAACGGTTACCTCAAAGGCAGGATCCTTGGAAAGGTCGATGGCCATCGGACCGCCAACCAGCCCTGCTCCCAGAACAATTACTTTCATGATTTCACGAATTAATTTATACTTTAATAAGTCTTTTTACTGTTTGTTAGTTTTTCATAAGAAACCTGTTCCCAAAACCAATGCAATTAATTTAACCACAAAGGATGCAATGATTTACACAATGTTCACAATGAACCTCTTTGTGAGCATTGTGCCTTCTTTGTGCCATTGTGGTTAATTATGATGCCAGGCATCACTCAATCGTCACCTCAAAGATCTCGCCCACATAATCGACCTTTGGGAACGGCGTATTCTCCTGCGCATAGGGCGACCCGACCCACCATTTGGTGTTATGGAACTCCTGTGTCACGATGAGCAGCATCTGGTTGTTGGGGATGGAGGTTACCTTGTCGTCGAGGTAACCTACCACATGCATCTTATCCTTCGATGGACCTATCCGCCAGATGATCCTGTCGGGCTGCCAGTCGATCTGGAAATAATAGAAGGGCGAGCCGAACAGCTCGTCGTCGCTTTCGGGGGTCTTTTCGGTGAGCGCCCGGTAATTCTTGTCCCAGCGGTGGGTCCAGTAGGTCTTGTCCTGGTATCTCACCGGGTAGCATCCCGAATTGAATTCGGCCGGCTGCCAGCAGGCCATATCCCAGTTGGTGCAGGAGACACAGATCTTGTCATCGTCGGCCAGGATCTCCTCGGGGAAGGGCACATTCCAGTTGCGGGCATGGTATTGGTCATCATATCCCTGGTTGTAGGCCGGGGAGGCGACCCATGTCGGGCAGTAGGGAACCGTCTTCAGGATCTCAAAGTCGATTTCGGAATAACCCACATTCTTCACCCGCTGGTCGGCCTGGCCGCCGTAATAGTTGGCCATATAACCGCCGTTGCTGCAGTCGCGGCGGAAGTTCCAGTCGGCCTGGGCCTGGGTGATCAGCCAGATGGCGTTGGTAAGGCCGTTCCACATGTTGCTTTTGTTGAGCAGCTCTGTCAGCTTGCATTTGGCAGTCCATTTGCCGTAGGTCATGCCGTGACGGGTGATCACCCCCACATTCTGTTTCTGCCATTTGCCGAATTCCGATTTCGGGTTGCGAAGGGTGATCTTGTGGTTTACCGGGTCGGAGATGACCGTCTCGCACGGGCGGGGAGCCACCGTCGCGGTGATGGCGACCAGCTCCTCCTTGCGGTAAAACCGCTTGTTCCAGTTATAGTCGGTTTTGGTGTAGGGTTCATGCAGGATATCGGTAATAACCGGGATATTGTTCATCTTGGTGGAAGGGTCGATAAAATGGACAAACTGTTCGAATGCCGCCTTATGGTAAAGCGATGAATCCTCGCCGCAACCGGTCTCCTTCGGGTCGGCGGTCGGATCCTGCTTCCACGCCCTGGGGTTGATATAGATCCCCGCCCCCGGGTCGGGTTTGGCTGCAACCGTGAGCACCCTGGCAGATCGCTGGACTGCCGTATTTTTCAACGACCTGCCTGCGCCATACAGGAAGAAATAGTAGGGATTCACAAAGCCGCTGTCGCTCTTCATCCCGATATTCTGCACATTGGCGGGGATTGCCTTCTGCTGCAGGTTATCCAGGCTGGTCACCACCAGCATGAAGCTGTAGTTTCCCACGCGGGGGTTTCGTTTCCAGCGGTCGTTATGGCCGCCGTCGTAATAACGCTGTTCATCCCGGGGATTCCCGACGATGCGAAACCTGCTCTCCACCGCATGAAATTCATTGTCGGCCGGGATGATCCCCGTTTCGGCAAAGGTCACAGCCACCTCTTCCCAGCTGCCGTAAAAGTTTTCCCAGGCGTAAGGGTGCTGCCGGGTGCTGTCGGAGAGGTTGCGCTCTGGAAACTTGTAGGATTCGTTCTGGTAATAGATCTTATAGCCGTATTTCTGCGGAACGGTCCCGCTATTCCTGATGCTGAATTCCATCCTGAAAAAGCCATCCTGTACCTGCCGCGGGGTAGGGATGACAAAGCCGTTCTCCAGCGCGCCGGTATAATCCAGGAAGAGGGTCTCCCCCGGTTTCCAGTTGGTGACGGGGTTGAAATCCTTCACGGCAAACTGGCCGCTGACGGTGGGAAGCGACGAGGTTGACTGCCCGCAGGAGGTCAGCAGGCAGGGCAGGAGAAGTACCAGCAGGAAATATCGCAGGGAAAGGATCATGATCGGAACTATTTTTTCGTGGTAAAGGAATAAAGATCTGTAAAATCGGGCAGGATCGCCTCATAATGCTCTCCCTTCGTCATATGACCGACGGCCAGGAAAGAGATCCCGGTGCCAGTGAGAAAATGGCCGGGAATGAGCACCAGCGATTCATAATACTTGGGATTATAATCCAGGGTATAGCCATGAAA
Source organism: Bacteroidota bacterium (assembly GCA_037133475.1). GTDB lineage: Bacteria > Bacteroidota > Bacteroidia > Bacteroidales > FEN-979 > CAIVAT01. The sequence goes on along the minus strand of JBAXOB010000012.1, from coordinate 80,881 downwards.
ATCAAGGGAATTTCGTATGATAAAGGTACTGTCGTTAAAGCCAATCTCCTTCAGGTCGAAGCGCCAGTCGCGGTTGTAGCGCAACACCCCGCCATCGCCCCCGTCGCCGCTGTTCATGGCAAAGAAGATATCCGATGTTTTCAGCGTATCAAGTCCGATGGTCTTTCCGCAGAAATCATGTTTTTCGGGGTAAACAGATTCCCACCTCATGCGCGACGGGCTGAACCTGAGGATGGTATAGCTGGATTTTGCCTCTCCTGCCGCATGACCGACGGTCAGCACCTGGTCCGTGGCGGTATGGGAAAGAAACCTGCCGCCCGAAAGGGTCACCACCCTGTTTTTGAGGATCCACTCCTTCACCGGCGACTGGCGATCTTCGGCAAAGACCTTCCAGGCGCCGCCACCATTGCCCTGCTGGTCGAACGACATCAGCTGCCAGCTGCCGTCGTCCGAAACCGACAGGATTTCCGACCGCTGGCCTCCGCTGAAGTTGCCGGCGCAGAGTCCGGAAGCAGGAACCGTTGATTTCCATAATACTTTCAGGCCTGTGTGAAGGGGAGCAGCGGCGGAACACGCACTGGCAGCAGGTTCAAGGGCTGCCAGCATCCATCCTTTGCTGCCGGAGATCACCACCTGGTCGCCCGCGGTACCGAGAAATTTTCCCTTTAAAACCTTGTTGATCCTGCCGAGAGCAGCCAATGGCAAGGCATTGTCAACCGTCACCTTCCGGAACTCCTTCTTTTCAGGGCAAAATACAAATGCCCCGGCGCTGCCATCTTCGCGAACCAAAAAGAGTCCGTCGGCACCCGTATTCTGAAAACTGCCGGCCACCACCTGGTCGCCAGGCCCTATCTCTGAAGCTTTTGGCGTGGATACCTGTGAAACTTTCTCAAGCAGTTCAACCCGGAAGGGAGGATAGTTGAACCGTGCAGAAAAACCTGCCGGCTTTGTCATATCGGCCCACGCGGAATCGCCGCGCCGTGCAGGCTCACTGCCTAATACCACGCGGTAATCGTCGATCAGGATGTCGGTGTGGCTGTTGTTCCAGAAGTAGATCTTGATCTTGTTTTCGGGTTTGAAGGTCATGGCGGAGAGGTCAAAAACACCAGTGATCTTAAACCAGCGCCCCCTGGGCACCTCCGGGTCGTTCACGCCGATCGACTGCCAGCAGGCGCTTTCGCCCTTGTCGTTGACGACGCTGAATACCATCGATCCCTTCACCTCGTTGGTCGTGGGAAAAACATAGATCCAGGCGCTCAGGGCCGCTGCCTTCATGTTTTCCATGCCTACCTCACGGATGGTCCGTTCAACCGTTACACTGTAGGCGTTCTGGCCGAATGCCTTCACGCTGTATTGCCCCGAATGTGCCTGTCCCTTCTTAAAACCATCGGGCATCGCAACCCCGGGGGCCAGTTCAAAATCATAGTAGAGGGTATGGGGCGGAAGCGTCGCTGCTTTTTTGGGATTTTCAAATTCCGACTCCGTTTCCGACGACAGCTTCACCTTGGCATGAAGGGGTATGTATTTCAGCCCCAGGGCGACCACGACAATGGAGACAAAAAGCAACAGGCTGAAGACCAGCAGTTTTTTCGATTTTTTATTCATGCAGTTCGGTTTAGCGTATCAGGATCAATTTCCGGCTTCCCTGGTAATCACGGGTATTCATGCGACAGGTATAGACTCCCGGGGCCAACTGGTGCCCGTTATCATCCCTGCCATCCCAAATTACCGAGTGTTCGCCAGCGGCAATGGAAGAAAGCTGCCATGACCGCAGCAGCAGCCCCTGGGCCGAATAGATCGCAAGCCGGACCTCTCCGGGATGTTCCAGGTCGAAGGGGATCGTGGTTTCGGTGGTAAAGGGATCGGGGAAGCAGGGTTTGAGGCCATGACCGGCAGTTGGTGCCGGGTTGCCTGCTGACAGGGGCCACCAAACATGCAGGGTAACCGGGATCACCACCTTGTTGTTGTAGAAATCGCCCGCCACCAGTTTGCAATGGTAGGTTCCCATGGCCAGCGAGGCGGTATGGATATTCAGTGCCACCGTGCCGGTATGGCCGTGGAAGAGGCTTCCCGCTGGGTTGGCCAGCGTGATCCACGAATCCGGCAGCCCCTGGTTGGTCACCTTGATGCTGCCGGGCTGCTCGTGGGGTAACACCCCGGAGCTGTCGCCCCGCAGGTCGTAAACCACAAACACATCGTCGGTAAAGGATTTCCCGATGGTTCCCGTAATAGTGGCAACTGCGGTTTCGCCGGGTTTCAGCACCCCCAGTCCGCCGGCGCTTTCGCCATGCCAGTGCAGGGAGGCTCCGTTGCCCGGCGTTCCCTGAAAAACCAGGTCACCCAGCGATCCCCCCGAAAAATTGGTTGCCCCCGTGACCATTACCCCTGGCGGGAAATCGAGTTTGACCTGTTTGATATATTCGTTGTCGGTACTCTGGTTGTGAACGGTAAACAGCCAATTGATCGCCTGGGCCGGCGTGAAGCCGGTGGCGCTGCAGGAAACGAAGGAGGCGGTAAGGTTATCGGTGTTCGCCGCCTTTTTATTGGCCGCAGTATCAAACACGATGATGTTGTACTTCAGCATCCCCCCGCCGGTATTTGTGATATGGATCGAATCCGTCACACTTTCCCCCTTTGCTATGGTCTTTTCAAAGGATGCCGGTGTGACCGAAAGGCTCGGAATGATCGCTTCGATAAGCGGCAGGGTGATGAAATCGACGAGACATCCATCCATACCGGCCGCAACGGAACCGTTTTTGTGATAGATCCAGGAAAAGGTGTGGTAGCCGGCTGCAACATGGTAGGTTTCCTTGCTCCAGGCAACGGTTCCGTCCCAGCGGCCCATTTCGAAATTGTCGATCTGGAATGCCATGTAGTCGTAGTTCCTGCTTCCGCTGGGGTCCTGTTCACAGGAGACCATCTTGTAAAAGCTGATATCGCCGTCGGTCAGCACCATCGCGGCGAGGTTCAGGACGCTTTCGGCATTGTCGGTGATCAGTCCCGAGAGGGCGCAGTAGTTCCCCTCGTATTTCACGCCGGTTTCCATCCGCCAGGGCCATTGACCCGAGGCGTACCAGGGAAATTTATTAAAATTCCCCGTTTCAAAATCCTCGACGATCTGACCCGAAAACAGGTAAACCGTATCGATACCGGAATAGCTGTTATTGGCAGTGATGGTTGACTTCAGTTTGTACAGATGCTCCGATGGCGCCTGGTTTCCTGCCGTGACATGAAACGTAAGGGTTCTGGAGGAATCGGGCCTGAACTGCTGGAATCCTGCCGAGCCGGCGTTGATGGTGAGGTTGGTATCGGCGGTGGTAAGATGAACGTTGACAAACGATGCCTTGGCGCTGCCGTCGTTGCGGTAGGTCACCTGCAGGTCGGCACTCTCGCCCGGGTCGGGCAGGCCGTTATCGCCATCAAGCAGTTGCGTGCCCGTTACATGAAACACCGGTGCGTGGGCAATGCAATCGATCGGCCGCTGGAATCCCCCCTCCTGTGAAAGTACATGCAGCATGATGGTAAAGGGGTGGTTGTCGGGCACCTGCGGCGAAACGACGAAGGAGAAGGCGTTTGGCAGGTTCAGGTTCTGTCCGCCGGTGATGATCGCGACATTTTCGGTGCTGTCGGTCAGGGTGATCCAGGGATCGTTTTTGGTGATCCAGAAACTGACATTATGGAGCACCTGGCTCCCGACATTCACCACGTTCAGCGAGATGTCGGCCGTTTCGCCGAACTCGATGAGGCTGTCGCCTCCCGAAACAATGGTCTGCGTGATCAGCAACCCGAACGAATTGAACAGCAGTGTTTTGGATGAAGATATATTGTTAAGGTCGGTGACCACGAATTTAATCGGCAGGTTCTGGTACGAATTGGTCGGCGTTCCCGTGAAATGACCGTCTTCGCTGATATCCATCTCGGGCGGAAAGCTGCAGGTGGTAAACTTATCCATCACGCCGCCCGCAATGGCGGGTGCGCTGTTCATCACCGAAAACTGGAAATTCTTGTTATCTCCCGACGACATCCCCCCGGTCCAGGCGGTACCGGCCGGGTAGAGCATATCGCCGTAATAGTATTCGATCGTTCCGTTCGGATAGATCTTGACGGCAAAGTTGACACTGGTGCCTCCCGGAAGGTTATAAAGCGATGCCTTCCACCGGATGACGGCATAATTGGCGTTGCCCTCAAACCACACCCCTTGCGCGAAAGCGGGATAGATGGCCAGGTCGGTCATGAAGGGGGCCAGGATGGCGGTTTGTTTGAACAGCAGCATCTTGTCGATGATATAGGGCCAGGTATAGGGCTGATCGTCGAAGAGGATATACCCGTCGGCATAGATATAGAGCTTACTGACGAATTTTTTATAAAAGGGAAAGTTGAAATCGAGGGTTTTAACGGCATAGCCGGTATTGTTGTTGGTGAGGGTCAGCTGCTGGGCCGTAACCGACGGGAAGGTCGCAGCCGCAACGGTTTCGGGGTAGTCGAGCCTGGCATCCCACTTATACGGCGGCGTGCCCCCCGTTGCCGCAAGCGTGGCGCTGTAGGGCTGGTAAAGCTGGGCCGGAGGCAGGGTGGCAATTGTGATATAGGGCTTGTTGAATCCCAGGGTGTAGTTCATGCTGAGCCTGGTGATATCGTTGTTCACCAGGGCAACGTTGTTGACAGGGTAGTTGGTGATGATCGGCGTGGTAGGCGTGTAATCGACCAGCGACCAGCCGACGATCTCGCCGGTATAGGCATTGGCTGGGTCGGTCTCCTGCACCTGCAGGAAATACTTAGCCGGCATGTTGTTGGCGATCTGGCTGATAAGCGGGGCGAGGTCAAGTCCGAATTCAATGGTTTTGTCGGCCTCCGTGGCGCCTCCCTGCATGTAGAGGTCGCCCCCCTGGTTGTTGAAGATGGGGAATTCGAGCGTGGCCGAAGGAACCGTTGCTGCCAGGTCGGTGTTCAGCCCGGCGGTGACCTTGATCTTGTTGCGCGAAGTATGTTTCAGGGTGACCTTCATGGTGAGGACCGGTGAGCAGGTGCTCTTCACGTCGAGCACATATACCGTGTGGTTCCAGATCCCGCCGTTTGTCGAATTGTCGGCCAGGTTCTTGTACATGGTATAGCAAAACCCCGAGTTGCTCCAGCCGGGACCGGCATAGCCGTTGGCAAATTTCAATCCCCCGATCTCCCAGTCGTGCATGTCGACCACCCCGTCGCCGTTGATGTCGATGTTGTTGGTGTACTGCCCGTCGTTGTTGAAATCGTACCGGATGGAATCGTTATAGCCGCAAATGGTCCAGGCATGCGAGGGGCTGCTTCCCCAGAAGGGCTGCACATACTGGCCCGAATAGGGGGTGTTGGGAGGAAGCACCGTTGAGGGCGTGCCGAAATACTGCCCGTACATATTGGCAACCCCGCCAACCGATGCCCCTTCGAGATGGTCGAGCAGCCAGTACTTCAGCGTTTGCAGTCCGTCGGGGGTGTCGACGCGGATGGCCTTCACCGAGTTGATGCGGTTGTGCATGCCGTTGTAATACATGTCGTAGCCCGATATCCAGCGGGTGTACCCGCCTGTGTTCTGCGCGCCGCCGTAATCGGAGATATTCATATTGCCGCATGCCCTGACGATCTCCCACGAGTCGAAAAAGCTGGCTCCCTGGTAGTTGTTCGCGTTATTCAGGAAATCCCAGGTAAAGTGCGACGGGTACTGCGTAGTGGTCTGGTTGGCCGCCAACCCCCGCAACCTGTCGATCTCGTAGGTGAAGTTAAAGGAGATCCCGGCCGACTGGCCGCATTCGTAGCCCGACTGAGCCGTGATCGGGCGGAAAAATGGCTGCGTGGAGTTGTCAACCTGGGAGGGCATCAGCGGGGCTTTTGAACCCTTGTAGGATTCGGGAAGTTTCAGTTTGGGCACCCTCGACAGCACAAAGAGTTCATCGGGCGTCAGGGAGGCTGGTTCAAGTCCCTTCTGGAAAGGAAGATCCTGTGAGATGGACCGCATTCCTGGAAAGAGGGCAAGGGCAGTCAAAAGCACGAGAACACATTTTTTCATGGCGCGGATCCCTTTGGTTCTCTACAAATTTAATGCTTTTTTTTCGATTGTTCGTAGCAATAAAACGCATCCAGCATCAGCATCGAATCGAGGGTGATCCTGCGGTCGTGCGCCTTTTTTGTGATCTGTGAAAACCAGTCAGGATTATTCCGGATATCGAAGATGATGTGGTTAACCGAATCACGGGAGCCCTTCCCGGATAAGTTATTGTAATTTGAATTAAAGATATAAGTTGCATCCTCGTTGATCGCCTCTTCCAGTGTCTGGCCCCGCTGGACGGCCTTTTTCACCATGAACCTGAACCAGCTCCGTTCATTCCGGATGACGTTTTCGATGCTGTCCACCTTCGGATCCTTCTGTTCCGGGTGAAAGGCCAGGTAGGCTTCATCGGCGAAATTCCAGAAGCCGCAGTGCAGGTTGATCTCCGAGACCATCACCAGCACAAGGTCGTATTGTTTCAGCCTGTTGCGCAGGTCCGATTTGTCGACACAGGCAGGAGGGTTTTGGTTCTGAAAGGGATATACTTTTTTATTATAGTACCAGTAATCCTGCGTTTTAAACAGCTTCCGGCCATAGCCTTCGATGATATTCAGGTAATAGCTGTCGGCAATGACCAGCACCTTCAGGTTTGCGGGGGGCCTGTTTTCAAAGGCGATCAGCGGGAAGGCGCCCCGGGTCGCCTTCATCGGGCAGGCGAGGTTGAGCAGGTCGCCGATATCGTTGTCGGTTCCCACGGGGGTTTCAGTTTCCAGGAGCCGTTTCGTCGTGAACCGGGGAAGCTGTTTTCCTGTCATTTTGCCGGCAACCCTGGCGAGTGTATCGACGGCCAGAGGGACACCGTAGAGGCTCCAGTGCATGCCGTAGCGCGGGAACAGGGGGTACCGTGCAGTATCCTTCATCTCCAGGAAATAGCTGTTCATATCGACAAATGGCAGTCCCAGTTCGCGGCTTCGCTGTAAATAGAAGGATAAATTGGAGGCAGAGGGCTTCCCGGCATGGAACCTGTCGGGGATGAATTCGGGATAAAAGCTGGCCTTGCCGGGCTCATAAACCAGCAGCAGCGGTATGTTGTACTTGTTGAGGCTGTCGGAAACATTTTTCAGCCGTGACAGTTTCTTATCGATGACCCGTTGCCCGATGAAAAAGTCGCCGTTATATTCGTGGATGTAATCCTCCTCGAAGAGGTATCCCTCTTTGCCGCGGATAAAGCCCTCGGCATGGATATTCCCGAACAGGGTATAGTCAACCTGGTTGGCGATGCGGACCAGGGAGTTGCGCAGCCCGGCATGGTCGTTCACCCGGGCGGAAAATTCATCCTGGAAAGAGGAGGAAAACCATGATCTCCAGGTAAACAGTTTCACCGACGGCAGGTCATGCAGCTGGAAATAACCGGTTAGCGGGGCCTCCCTGACCAGCCGGTTCCGGTAGTTCAGCGAGGAGGCTGCCAGTACAAGGAGCGTGAGAATCAGAAGGCAAGACTTGATGAGGCGCATAACAGCATTATGAATGTTCAATTTTCCTACCGGGCCGGTTACTCCTTTTGTGCTACAACCACCATGATATCATAGGTATTCAGGGCGATGTGCATCTTCCCGGGGATCAGGCTATATATTTTCCTCATGAATGCCGGCGATTTCTCACGGTTGAGGATAAAGAGCGAATAAAAGATCATCTTCAGGCTGCGCGAGACCGACGGGTAGGAGATATCGACCAGGCGGAACCCATTGATTGCAAGCAGCTTCGTGATCGACTTTTTATTAAAGTAATGAAGATGGATGGGAGGAACGATCATACGCCACTTGCGGCCCTGCATCCGCGGCAGCAACGCGCCGATATCGCCGGTGGTGATCACGATAAAACCGCCGGGGGAGATCGCGGATGAGACCTTTGCCACGACCTTCACAGGGTCCTGCAGGTGTTCGATGACATCCCACATGAACACCGTATCGAACGGGCGGCTGTGATGATACGACGCCAGGTAATCCCCGCAAACCGCATCAAGGCCAAAGGTTTTCCTGGCATAGGCGGTGGCTTCAGCGGCGATGTCGATGCCGGTGTATTCAGCCTGTAACTCCCGGGTAACCACCTCGCCAAAAAAACCATAGGCGCATCCAATTTCAAAGATCCGCTTGAGTTTTTCCGCAGGGATGAACTTTGCGGCACTCTTTAACCTCGCCCTGAAGTTGTGCTGCAGTTCATCCTTATCCCGCACATAGTCATCATAGGCATCTCCCTTGAAGTACTTTTCAGAATAGATCGCAGCGAGTTCCTGCTGGCCGATTTCAAGGTTGGCCGTAACAAACCCGCAGCCCGCGCATTTCAGCAGCGTTTGATCGTACAGGGTTTGCTGATCCAGGCTTCCGCAAATGATACATTTCTTCATCCTCTGTATTTTTATTCAGTCTTATCATTCAGCCCGACCTGTTCCTCTACCACGTAAAGCGGCCTGTTTTTAGTCTGCAAAAATATCTTGCCGATATATTGCCCGATGATGCCGATGGCAAACAGCTGCATCCCCCCCAGCAGGGTGATCAGTGCGATAATGGTTGGCCAGCCCAGCACCCCGATTCCTTCAAAGACCCGCTGGATAATCACGATGATAAAATAGATAAAGCTGATCAGCGAAATGACCAGGCCGAGCATGGAGACATATTCAATGGGCCTGGTTGAAAAGGAGAGCAGCGAGGTGATGGCAAGGCTCATCTGCCGGCGGAAGTTATATTTCGTTTTTCCCGAAAACCGTTTGCCTGATGCAACCAGCACCTTTTCGGTCGGTAGATTCAGCGAACCCATGATGAAGGTAAGACTCGGTTCGATCTCCCTGTATTTCAACACCTCATCAATGGTCTTCCTGGAGATGATCCGGAACATGCTCGTATTAAAATCCATCCGCACATCCGACAGGTTCGAGATGATATGGAGAAAAGCGCGGGAGACCAGGTTCCTCAACGCCGATTCGTTTTTTGTCTCCTTGACCCCGTAAACAATATCATACCCCGACCTGATCATTTCATAGAGCAGCGGGATATCCTCCGGTTCGTCCTGAAGATCGCCATCCATGATCACGGCGTATCTGCCCGAGGATGCCTGTAAACCGGCAAATACCGCAACATGTTGCCCGTGCGAACGCGACAGCTTCAGGAATTTCACCCTCCCGTCGGATTCATGTTCCCGTCGCAGCACCCTGATCGTATCATCCCTGTTGAAATCGGTCACAAAGATAATTTCGAAGGTATGGTTCATCGCGGTCAGCGTTTGTTTCAAACGGCTGGTCAGCACCGGGATGTTGGATGCCTCATCCCTTACAGGTACGATTACCGAAAGGTCGTTGATCTTCATTTCTTCAGTGTTTCTAAAAATTTCGAATATTCATGCCATTCCCCGATATCGGTCCATGAGCCCTGGCTGACGGGAAAGACGCCGATCCTGCCATTCCGTTCCTTTACCTTTTCGATCAGCTGGGTAATATGAAAGAAGGTGTTTTCTGGGATTTCATCAATCAGGCCCGGCTCCATGAGATATACGCCGCTGTTGATCATAAAGGTCAGTTCCGGTTTTTCATCCAGCGACGTCATCAGGCCGTTCTGGCTTGTTTCGAGCACCCCGTAAGGAATTTTATAATGCATCAGTGCGGCAACGATCGTGATTTCATTTTTGTTCTGCACGTGGTAATCATAGATCTCGCGGAAATCCTGATCCACGAGGATATCGCAGTTGGAGATAAAAAAGGTGGATTTGATCCTGCCTTTCAGCAAAGTCAGGCTTCCAATGGTTCCCAGGGGTTTTTCCTCCTGGAAATAGCCTATGGAATAGTGGCTGATACGGAGGTCTTCGAAATAGCTTTTGATCATCTCCGCCTTATAGTTTACCGAGATATAAAACTCCTTGCATCCGAAGGAGTTGAACTTGTCGATGATGGTTTCCAGGATGGTCTTCTCCCCCACCGGTAACAGTGGCTTGGGAATAATGTTGGTCAATGGCTTCATCCGTTCACCCTTCCCGCCCGCCATGATAACGACCGGCAGGACGATCTGGCGGTTATCGATTTTATCGGCCAGGGAGAAGACATCATTCCAGAAATAGATATTCACCAGGTTGTTCTCCTGGTCGACCACCGGCATGCACTCCATCCTGTGATGCAGCATCCTCTCCTTGATCGACTGGAACGCCTCCCCCTCCCTGGCCACGGATATCTCCTTGCGCATGATCCCGGCAATCTCGGTGCCCAGGGGGACCTTGTTCACGATGGCCCGCTGGATATCGCCGATGCTGAGCAATCCCCTGAAACGGTCATCCTTGATGACGATGAGCAGTTTGACCCGCTCCCGGTCCATCTTTTTCACGGCCGACAGGATGTCATCCTCAAGGCTGATAATCAGGTTCTGAATACGTTCTGCAATTTCCTTTTTCATTCGGGTTCTTTTTATACTGTTTACTGCCCTTCGATACAGGCTGGCTTCGGTTCAATGGTTAAAACGTCTATAAATAATAGATAATGCCTTCGGGGCTGATCATATCCGAGATCCTGATGCTCCTGATATCGATAGACGGGGACTCAATGGTGAAAATGGTGGCGGCAGTATTCTTTTTGGTGTTATAGATGGAGAACTCCACAAAGTTCCCGGGGTCAACCTCGCCCTTTATATGGCTGATCTGAATCTTCGCCTTTTCGGTTGGCGAAGCATCCTCCCGCCTGAATGAAACGGAGAAATGTTTACATTTTGAATAATAGACCAGGATAAGCCTGTTCGACAGGTGGCTTACCACCGAATCGTTGACCCAGGGGGATTCAAGCTGGGCCAGCACCAGCATGGCATCATCCGTTTTGACAGCCTGGCGGTAAACCACCATATAACCGGGTGAGCCGGGAGCCTTTACGGCCTTGAGGAATTCCCTGTTATCCCTGATCATGTTCTGAAGCATCTTCGATTTGCACAGGATGTAATAGGTCCACTGAAATCCCTGCTCCGTGATTCCTCCCGCCATATAATGGTTGTTGTTCCATAGCTGCTGTGAATATATGTTGGAGGAGGAGGGGATGTTTCTGAATTCGTCAGACTTGATCAGTTCGTCAACGACCCGCATCCTGATGTTGGCCTGATGGACATCCTGTGCAATATAATAATTGGAGAAATCGGTCAGGAATGAACAAATTACAAATCCGGAGGAGATCACCAGGACAAACAAATGCCTAACCAGGGTGTTGCTTTCGGTTAACTTCAGGATCATTGCACACACCAGCGAGATAAACAGCACCACGCCAAACAGGGAGTAAAGGGCGGTAATGTAGCCCAGCATCCCCTGGGTCATGGCATAAAAGGTGTATTTCTGCGTAAGGGCCAGCGGGATGTGCGGAAAAAAGGTTACCAGAACCGCCAGCACTGATCCGACCAGCAGGATCTTCCAGGGGATCTTCGGGATACTTAACAGCATATAGTAACTCACAAACAATACCAGGATCGATTTTACAATCCATTCAACCCGTGCGTGAAAAAACAGGTAGGGCACCACATTGCGATAGCCCTCAGTCAGTTCCGACTTGTCGAGAAAGAGGTTGTGGTGCGAAATATACTGCGTCAGCGGAAAGGCGCTGTTCGAAAGGTACCACAGCACCTGGAAAAAGGTGCTTATCTTGACATTGTTCCCCAGCATGGTGGTGCCTGAATATTCCGAAGGATGGATCCTCCCGTAAATGACATAGGCTAATCCGTAGGCAATCACCACCAGGAGATAGGGAAGAATCTGCAATGCCGACCTCCTGATCAGCAGCCAGCCTCTGTTTCCCCCTGTTACGTTTACATAGATGATCGCCAGGGATGAAAAGCAGAAAAAGAGGATATAGGCCTCATAAAACAGAAGCCCCAGTCCGAACATCAGCGCTGAACCAATCAACAGGTAAAGTTTCCCGGTTACCTGGAAACGATGGAGCAGCAGGTAGGAGGTCAGGATGAGGGAAAAGGAGAAGGAAAAGTAAAAGGGATAGTTGAAAAACAGGCTTGTATGATGGGTATACTGGGCAATGACAAAGAACAGCAGGACATACAGGCTTGAAACCTCCTTTGACTTTGTGACAATAACCACGATCTTATAAAAGAGGAAGAGGCAAAACAAGATCGGAACGACCTGGAAAAGCTTTAAAACAAACAGGTTGTCAACTTCGTAGGGTAAATTGTGAGCCAGTCCGGTTAATTTGAAATAAAACCTTCCCGACATTTCTGCCATGTACTTCACAATTTCAACCTCTTTGCCAAACCGGGTGTTGATATAATTCCCCATATCGTCGGCCGACCCGATTCCCGCTCCGAAAAGGGGAAATACCGTGATAATGGCGATGATCACCAGGGAGAGATAATAGAAAACCCGGATGTTTAAAGGGGTTTTATGGTTCAGAACAAAGGCTGTAATTTTTTTTAAATCCATCGTTTGATATTTTTCGTAATATTTTTCTTACATACTGATATTCAGCGGATCTTATACACTCGCCTCGTTAAAACCTGAAATAAATAAAGGGGCTGAATCCCGAGGAGGAAATGGTCGCCTCGTTCAGGATAAACAGGAGGATGGCGATGACCGAAAAGGCCACCATCAGCCTGTTACCGGGGTTTGCATACAGTTTTCCGATCCATGCCTCAACCGTTTTAAAGCCTCCCCAGAAGGAGAAGAAGATGGCCACGGCCAGCACGGTCCAGAACTTGGGGTTGAGCCATACCGTATTGTCGCCTCCCCTGAAAATGAAGAGCCGCCTGGCCAGGTACCAGGCGTCGCCGGGGCTTTGCGCCCTGAAGATAAGCCAACCGATCATCAGCAGGAAAAAGGTGAGGGCGATGGCGGGGATCTTCCCCGACCGCTTCAGGTATTTTAGCAGGAAGAGCCTGTCGGCAATGAGGAAGACTCCCATGTAGGCGCCCCAGATCACGAAGGTCCAGGCGGCGCCATGCCAGAAGCCGCACAGCAGGAAGGTCACCGTGGTGGCGACCAGGTAGATGACCTTGTCGGCGCGCAGGCCGAGATAATGCTCTTTGGGCAGCCGGCGCGAGGTGGCATAGGCCAGCGGCAGGAAGATATAGTCGCGGAACCAGAACGACAGGGTCATGTGCCAGCGGCGCCAGAACTCGGTGATGCTTTGCGACACATAGGGGAAGTTGAAGTTCTCGGGAAGGCTGAAACCCAGCATCCGCGCCAGTCCGATGGCCATGTCGGTATAGCCCGAGAAGTCAAAATAGATCTGGAAGGTGTAGGCAATGGCCCCGATCCAGGCAAGGCCCGTGGAGAGCCCGGAGGGGGGCAGGGCGAAGATCTCGTTAACCGTCACCCCCAGCACGTCGGCAATCAGCACCTTTTTCGAAAGCCCGATGATGAACCTGTAAAAACCTGTGAGACGCCAGTCGGTATTCTCCTGCGCCTCCCGGCCGGCAATCTGCCCTGCAATCTGTCCCGGCCTTACGATCGGGCCCGACATCAGCTGGGGGAACATGAAGATGTAAAGGGCGAAATCCTGTAAGTTTCCGAAGGCAGGATGGCGTTTTTTGTAGACCTCCAGGGTGTACGACAGTTTCTGGAAGGTGATAAAGGAGATCCCGAGAGGCAGGGCAATCTTCGTCCAGGCTGCTGGTTTCGACCCGATCCACCCCAGCATCACGTGGAGCTGGTCGGCAAAGAAATTCATGTATTTGAAATAGAGCAGCAGCGCCAGGTTGAGCATCACCGAGAGCCAGAAGAGCCGGCGCCGCGACTGGTCCTCTTTCAGGCTCATCTGCCTTACAAGAAAGAAATCTACGACGACGGAGGCCATGAGGATAAACACGAATTTCGGTGCGCCCCAGGCATAAAACAGGATGCTGGCAAACAGCAGCAGCCAGTTTTTATAGCTCCTGTCGATCAGGTAATAGGCGACCAGGAAAAAGGGCAGAAAATAAAGTAAAAACAGGCTGCTGCTAAAGATCATGGGTCAGTGATATTTTGCTAATCGTAACAATTCACAGTTGTATAAGTTGGTGGCTTCGGCCCTGACGGCGGCCTCCAGCGAAATATTTTTCTCCTTTGCCTTTTTCCTCAGATCCTCCATGGCAACGGGATTCCTGTGCAACGCCTCCACAAACCTGCGGTTCGGCGTTTTCCAGGGGTAATAATACTCGTAGGCCCTGTCCACAAAACCGAATCCCAGGTTGCCATAACCGCCATTGGTCTGCATCAGGATGACCACCTCATGCCGGCTGATGGCGCTGTCGAGATTGATCTGCGCGACATTGGTAGGCCTGGTATTCTGCTCGGGATAGACCTCCTTGTCGTAATACCACATATCCTCCCGTTGAAAGGTGTTTTTGATGATGCCGTTGTAAAACCAGTACCAGTAGAAGCTGTCGCTGACAAAAAGCACCGAGGGCTTGGGTGCCGTGCCGGCATAGACGTGATGGAACACGGGATAGGTCATCACGGGCACCGGGTTTTTCCAGATCAGGTTCAGCACACGGTCCATGTCGTCGTCCTCCTTGCGCGCCTCCTTTTCCTCGACGAGGCTGTCGATGACCATGTGGGGCAGGGTCCTGTTCAGCTTAACTTCAAGATACCGTATCAGCGAGTCGGCGCAGAGAAAGGCACCGTAGCAGCTCCAGTGAATGCCTGTTTTCGGGTAGAGGTTCCGGCGGGAGGTATCCTTCAGGCTGACCAGGTATTGGTTGAAATCAACGATGTCAACCCCGTTTTTCTGCAGCTGGCTAACATAGTAGCCATAGTTGGTGGCGCCCTTTTTTAACGGCAGAAAGCGGTCGGGTATGCTCTCCGGGTAATAAAATGCCTTTCCGGGGGCAAAAACAACCAGGAGCCTGATCCCCTTTTTCTGCCAGAAGTAATCCTTCAGGAATTTCACCCTGGCAACCTTGTCGTCGATATATCTTTTTCCTACAAAATCGGTTCCCAGGTAGGCGGCGATATGCGTATCTGCCTGCAGGTAATTGTTTTTCCCGATGACCATCCTGGCGGCATGCGGGATGGAAAAAAGAGAAAATTCACATTGGTTGAACACCCGGGTTAACTCGTTGTGGAAACCGATATTCTGTTCCAGGTAGGCCGTTAGTTTCGACTGGTATTCCCCCGTTTTGAAGTCATGCCGCGTAAACCCGGGCTTTACCGGCGGCTCGAAATAGCCCTCAAGCCCCCTGGAGTTGATAAACCCGAACTCCTTCTGCACCGCTGAACCGGCAAGCACAAACAGAACCATGAAAAGGAGAACATTTTTTATCCAGGTCATCGTACCGTCGTTTGATGCATATTATTTGCCGGGGGTTAACGTCAGTTTATTTTTTCAGCAGTGAAGGGTCTCTAAAAAAAGTTATTTTCAATAAGAATCCTGTTCCCTTGATCATGCGGTTCATTTAACCACAATGGCACAATGATTTACACAATGTTCACAATGAGATTCCTTGTGTGCATTGTGCCCTCTTTGTGTCATGGTGGTTATATTTTAATCCTGTCCATAAAATCAAACAACCTCATAACGAATCTGCAAAGTTAGCAGAAAAAAAACTTCCTCCTGCCGTGATCTCCTGCCTATTCAGCCGGGTCAAACACCGTGATTTCAAAATCATCGATCAGCACCTGCTGCTCGCCCCTGTTCCAGAAATAGACCTGCACCGTGTTGTTTTTATCGTCGAAGAAGGGGGTCATGTAATCGATCGAAACCCTGTTCCAGCTAACGGGCTTGAGATTGGCCTTGCCTACTTCCAGCAGGCGGTACTTATAGGCCTTCCCCTTCTGGTTGCAGGTGATAACCAGCGAACAGGCAACCTCTTCGGGTTTGCAGGTGAAGTAAACCGAGGCGGTTGCCCTGATCCAGGCAAAATCCCTTTTGGCAACATCCTTGTAAGGCAGGTTGATCCCCGGCGAAAACTCCAGCTTCCGGCTCATCCGCAGTGCGTAATGGCCTGTATTGGCCGTATCGGCGCAGTAATTCCCGGGGTTGCCCGGGTCGGTCTTTTCAAAGTCGTACAGCGCCAGGGTCCTGGAGGTATAGTGTTCGGGGTCCTGCAGGTATTCGCGTTCATCGATCACCCCCGAGGGCTCCAGGTAGAGCCTGTCGGTGGCGTTCACGGTGGTTTTTCCGAACATCCGCCAGTAATAGGCTTTCGACATCCGCGAGGAGTCGATGATAAAATGCATGTATTGCCAGGTCTGGAACAGGCTCAGCAAAACCAGCAGCATCATCACGCCAAGCAGGGGCCACCTGACAGCCGCCACCTGCTTCGAGATCAGCTGCACCAGGGCGGCCAGCGGGAATGCCAGCAGCAGGTAGGCCTCCATCATCGAACGCTGTCCGAGGCTGCCGCCGTACCACCAGGTCGGCCAGCTGGCGGCGATCAGAAGATGCACCGCGAAAAAGAGGAATACCGCCAGGAAGATGGAACGGAATTTCACGAAAAGCGGCCAAAATCCAGCCACGGCGAAGATCATCAGCGGGGTATAGACAAGCCATCCCTTTTTATAGGAAAAGAGGAAGTTCTTCAGGTAGGGGGCGATCCATTCCAGCTTCTCCCCCTTTTCATAACTGTAGTAAATCCACCTGCCGGAATGCAGCTTCCAGTAAAGCATCTGCAAACCCACCACCAGCATCATCAGGGCAATTGACGCCAGGATCGGAACAATGTTTTTTCCTGCCAGCCGGAACTTGTCGCGCCAGGTTCCCGTCCACAGGCCCCACAACAACGGGATCAGCACAATGACGATGGCCGTCGGCCTGATCAGGGTGGCCAGGCCGCAGAGGAGGCCGGTGAACAGCAGGTACCGCCACTGCTGGTCTTCATGCCAGCGGATGGTAAACCACACGATCACCGCAAAGAGGGTGAAGAGGTAATTATGCGGCATGGTGCCGTCAAAAGCGGTGAGTTCGAAATAATTGGTGCCGAAAACCAGCAGCACCATGGTCATGGCGACCACGCCGCCGGTAAAAAAACGGTGCAGGATCTTCCTCAGGAACCAAAGACCTATGACGGTGTACACCAATCCCCCGCAGGCAATGGAGAGCTGGTAGGGCAGGGTGAAGCCGTCGGGCGAATAGCCTGTGAGATGGGCGAGCACCTGCCCGCAAAAATAAAAGGGGCTGTACATGATGGCCATTCCCATCGGGTATTTCATCACGTAGTCGCCGCCCGGGCCCAGGTAGGCCTGGTAAAACCCGATGGTAGGATGATAGGTGTCGAGAATTTGCTGCACCCAGGCAAAATTCCTGATCCCCAGGTCATGGTGGATGAAGGTGGCCGGCAGGTAGAGATAATAACCGAAAACGTCCCAGCTCAAAACCGAGATGACATCATGGGTGTTGAACCGGGGCAGCAGCAGACGGTTGAGGATGATGGCCAGGGAGATAAAGCCGAACACGGCAAAGGAGATTCTCTGTTGGCTGTTATTTTTCATTCGGTAGGGCGTTTAAGGCTGCAAATCTAATTTAATTCCAGCTATACCTGTATTTTATATGAAGGTCATCCACATATAACAGGCCGTGTTTCGGGTTGCGGATATAAATATTGATGAGCATGCTGGAATCGGTCACATCGGGGATGATAAAGGTTTTGCCCACCTTCGACCAGGTCATCGGCTTTGTCACCAAACTGTCAACCGGCTGCTCATCACTGAATAGGATGTCGGAGCCCCTTTTCAGCGAATAGCAGAGGGCGGAGCCGGTGCCTGCCGTGCCGGGTTTAATGGCCCACACCTCCACCTCCATCGTTTTAGGCCATGGATGGCCGAATTCGTCGAGCCTGATGGAAAACAGGGGTGTCTGCCCACCCTTCTCCCGGGCGGCAATGCTGTACTGGCCCGACCGCGTAAAGAGCATGGAGGGCCTGACAACCGGCGACAGCGCCATGTTTTCAAAATCGTTCTCATACAACCGCACCTGGTTATCCTTAGCAATGATCCCTGCACGACCGAGCGAACGGGAAAAATGGTCCCAGTCCCAGGTTGAACCGTAATAACACCGTTCAAACCGGTACATGGCCAGGGTGTAACGCTGCGTGTAATAGGCCGAAAGCAGGATGACAAACAGCAGGAGGGAACTTACGGCAAAGCTGCGCACCCTGAAAAGCTCCGTGGCGAGATAACCAAAGGGCACCGCCAGGAGGGTGTAGTATTCGATATAGGACCGCTGCCCGTTACAGCAGCCAAAATACCACATCTTCCAGGAGGCGCAGACCAGGGTCAGCAGGGCGAAAACCACGGCGATCACCAGGGCGTTGCCCCTTTTACGATAGAACATCATAAAAATCCCTGCCACAAAAAAAATCGTCATCGGCACATAGGGAAAGAGCCCGTTCACCGGGGAAAAGAGCACTTCGGCGATTTTCGGATGGCGCCAGTTGGTAAATCCCTCTCCCTGGTACGAGAAATGGAGCCAGTGGCCGGAGAGATATTTCCAGTAGACCATTTGTGGCACGGACAAAAGCAGGATAATCCCCGAGAATACCAGGATTTGCGAAGGTTTCAGGAAATTTTTCACCCGTACGGTCCACTCGCCCGGCCGGGCATCCCAGGTAAAAAACAGCAGGGCAAGCAGGATGTTGGTGGGGCGGATCAGCACCGCCAGCGACAGGCTGAGGCAGAGCAGCAGGAAAAGCCGGCCCGAGGGCAGGAGCTGGTATCGCTTCAGGGTGTATAGAAAAAGGGCGAAGAGGAAAAAGGAATAGACATGCGACATCAGCCCGTCGAGCAGGGAATAGATGAACAGGTTGGTGCCCAGGAATACCAGGGTGATGACAAAAAATCCGATCGCGGACTTGAAATAAAAGTCGAGGAACTTCTTCAGCAGCCACATGCCGAGAACCAGGTAGATCACGGCAGCCAGGCTCATCATGCGCATGTAGAGCATGGAAAAGCCGTTTTCGTCGTCAATGCCCGCAACGCGCGAAACCAGCGCCGCCGTGAAAAAGAGGGGCGACACCATCAGCGCAACGCCGTAAGTGTATTTTGTGTCGAGCTTGTTGGTTACCGTGTCGATACTGAACCCTCCCCCGGTGGCGATGTCGAGATCGGCGGGCATCCTGCGGGTATCGAAATGATAAAAAAAGGTGGCCGGCAGGTAGATATAATAGCCGGCCCGGTCGGACCAGAGTTCGTTGCGGTCGGTAAAACGGGTGGAATCCTTGTGGAAAAACCAGGTCAGCGCCAGGGAGGCGCAGAACAGGAGATAAAAATACCAGTTTCCGTTATTTCGCAGTTTATTCAATGACAGGGTTGTTTTTCAGGGTACTTTTTTTATTAATCACAATAAAAGCAATTATAATCATGCAACCTTCCGTTCCAAATAATAGTGTAATCTCAAAAGAAACTGAGCACTTTTTTTTCCTAACTCTACTTTCTTTTGCTGCCATCAAAAGAAAGTAGCAAAGAAAAATCACCGCTGCATGAAAGTCACTAAAAATCTTCGTCATTCGCTAAACTGCGGAAACTCGTCGCTTCGCTCCTCGGACAGTCCGCAGTTTAACGCTCATTCCTCGATTTTCTTAACGTGACTTTCATGAGGCGGCCAGCCTGCTTAGCCTGCGTTTACGTAAAATTGTAATCAATAAAGATTAATAATTTCATATGATCATATTTATTTTTTTCGGGCCATATGGAATATCCATGAATGATCATTCACGGTTTGCATGAACTCTGATTCTTATGGATATTTCATGTTCCATGTTCCTCCTGTTGTCAATGTCCCCCCTTCGTATCCTTTCCCGGCCGGTAAAGCCTGATATCAATGTCATCCACCAGCATTTCGCCCTTTCCCCGGTACCAGAAATAGACCTGGACGACATCCTCCCCGTCGGGGGCGCGGGGAATCCGGTAGTCCATGGTTACGCGGTTCCACTGGTTTGGCTTCAGGTTCTCCTTTTCAAGGGCCATGAACATATATTTGAAATTGACCCCCTTGCGGTTGCAGGTGGCCACCAGGCTGCATTTAAGATCGCGCGGCGGACAGGAAAACCAGACATACCCGGTAATCCGCAGCCAGGTTGAATCGCCCGGTTTCAGCTCCCTGAATTTCATCCATAGGCCGGGGGAATAGGGAACCCACGACCTCATCCGGAGCGACTGTTTTCCCCGGTGTCCCAAATCCGCCAGGTGCGAGGCTGTATCGGCAGGATTACCCCATTCAAAATCCTGGTTCACCAGCTGTTTTGAGGTTAACCCAACGGTATCGGTCATCTGTTCCGCCTCATGGAGTTCACCCTGCTTCCGGCTGATCTCCAGCGACCGTTCACCAAGCAGGTAATTAACCCCCACAAAAATCCCGAGCAGGGCGACAGCCGTGGCAAAAACAGCGAATATCCGTGAAAACGAAGGGGTGGCAATCTCTTTCAAAATAAAGCGGGATTATTGACCGATTCAAAGATAAAAACAATTTCATTCAATCCTGATGCGGATATCATCGACCAGGAAGGTCCTTTTCCGGGTATTCCACAGGTAGATCTTCAACGTGTACCCGGGATCGTTGAGCCAGAGGGGAACGGCAAACGACAGGGTCACCTCATTCCACCGGCCGGCCTTTGTCAGCGACCTGTTGACCGGCTGCATCTTATAAAGCCAGGGAAGATGTTTGTCATCCTCGATGGAGGCCACCAGGAAGGCATTGGTTGAATCGGACACATAGGGGTCGAGCCATAACCGTGCGTTGACACGGTGGATGTTACCCTCAAGGATTCCTGTCATGCTGTGGGTATAGATCCCGCAGAATTCATAGCGGTTGTCGACCATGGCCGAGAAGTTCCGGGAGTGACTCCAAAGGCTCGTCCTGACCACGGCCGGTTCAAAGGAGTCGTTCTCAAAATCGTTGATAAAGGTATAGCTATCCTTTGAAAAATGCAGGATTCCCGCCTGGTCAAGACGCGATTCATACATATCCCAGTCCCATACCGACCCCGTGTACCAGCAACTGTGGTGGATCAGCAGGAGGTTGTAATAGCTGAACCCAACGAGTAACAACACGATCATGTATCTGACAAACAGATTTTTCAAACGGGCGATTTCCGCGAGGATCGTGCCAAACCCAAGCGAGAGAAGGGCATAATACTCCACAAAAGGCCTTGATCCGTAGCTTCCGCCAAAAAACCACATGTGCCACGACCCTGAAATATAGGCCACCAGGGCAAAGGTGAGCAGCAGCAGCAGCCCGTTCGGCTTTCGCCGGAGGATCATTAAAACTGATCCTGCCACAAAAAATAATACCATCGGGTTATACAGGAACAGGCCGTTGAAGGGCGAGAAGAGCAGCGGGAGGATGACCGGGTTTTTCCAGTAGAAAAATCCTTCGGCGCCATAGGAATAGTGAAGAAAACTGCCCGAGACATATTTCCAGTAGATAAGCTGCGGCAGGAAAACCAGGAACCCTAGGACAAGAAAGGTCAGCAGGAATTGCGGCTTTAAAAAGATGCGGATCCTGCGCATGATCTCGTTGGTGCCCGTTGCATCCAGCAGGAAAAACCAGGGCAGGATGATCAGGTTGGTCGGGCGGACCAGGATGGCCATGGAAACCACGAGGCTGATCGCGGCAAATACCGCTAGCGATGGCTTTTCCCTGGCAAGGAACTTTTTGATCAGGAACAGATAAAGGGTGAAGAGGAAAAAGGAGTGGACATGCGACATCAGTCCCTCGAACAGGCCGTAATAGTAGAGGTTGGTCCCTACGAGGATAAGCAGCGTCGCGACATATACAATAAACCTTGAAAAATAACTTCCCAGGAAGCGGGTCAGGAAAAAGAGCCCCAGCACCAGGAAAAATACCGGCGGGATGACCGCCATATGCTGGTAGAAGTCGGAAAAACCATCGGGCTGCAGGTCGAAGCTTTTGGCGATCGCGTGGGTTACCAGGAAAAACGGGGTCCACAGGATGGCCACGCCGCAGGTCATCTTGTTGACGATCTTTCCTGTTTTATAATCGAGGATAAATCCCTTGTAAAGTGTGTCGCATTTGTGCGGAAACCTGTTGACATCCCAGCCGTAGATAAAGGTGGCTGGCAGGTAAACATAATAGATGCTCCTGTCGGAGGCGAAAACTCCTGTACCCACCGCCTTCCCGTCCTTAAAGGTAAGCCGGAAGGCCAGCGCCAGGCACACCGCGAAGACTACCGTAAACAACAGCAGGTCGGAAAGGAGACGCTTGTTGATAAAAGCCTTCATGAGGAACGGTTTGGTTTGCAGAGGAGGATCTCAACATCATCGATATAGCAATCCTGGTCGCCATAGTTCATAAAATAAACCTGGAAAGTATCCGCGGGATCGACGGGGAAGGGTACCAGGTAGGTCATCGACACCCTGTTCCACCGGCGGGGGTAAAACCTGTCGGCCGAGAGGTCGGTAACCTTGTACTTGTAAGGAACTCCCTTGCGCACGCAGGTGATCACCAGGAAGACCTTGTTGGCGGCGGCCGGGCAATTGTAGTAAAAGTAACCCGTTGCCCTCACCCAGCTTGAATCGCGGCCGGTGAGCTGCCCCACGGGCATGGTAACCCCGGGGGAAAAGGCGTTTTGCCTGTTCAGCAGCATCCCCGACCTCCCCGAATGCGCCTTTTGCGCAGGACCCTGCGTGTTCTCAAAATCATACGATGCCAGCCTGGTGCAGGTCAGCCAGGAAACATCCGGGAGCGAGTCGGGGGGCGCCGGGATATCGGTTTCCATCATCCCTTTTGCTTTGTCTGACAGGGAACACCTGCCGAATGTTGCGGCGTAGCAGGCCCGCGTCATCCGGGCCGGGAGCAATATCTTCTGGCTGAACTGCCATGTCTGGAACAGGTTCAGCATTACCAGCAATAAACCTATGCACAGCAGCGCAATCCTGGTTTTATGGGAACGTGTAAAAGCCCATTCGACAAGGAATCCCAGCGGCAGGGCGAGCACGGCGCAGGTTTCAACGAGGTTCGGGTAGCCGAAGCTCTCCCCGAACCACCATGCCGGGTTGCTCCCGGCCCAAACCAGCGATACCAGCAGGAACAGAAAGATGGCGCTGAAGAGCTGCCTCTGTTTTCCGGCCATAAAATAAAAGCCTGCGAAGGAAAACAGGATCAGCGGGGAGTAGATGAGCCAGCCGTTTTTAACGGAAAAGAGCACCCTGCCAAGGTTTGCCGGGATGACCGGGAATTGCGACTTTACCGCATCCCCGTAATAAAAGGCCGATCCGCCATCGGTAAACCACGAAAATTGACGCAGTGAAAAAAAGGCTATAAACAGTCCTGCCAGGAAAATCAACTGCCACCGGCTTTTTTGTCCGGCATCCTTCCATGTTTCCACGAACTGTTCCGTGAGGGATCTGTTTTGATCGTTATCCTTAAACCAGGAAAGGGCGGGAACCAGCAGGATAAACACCGCCGGGGCGCTGATCACCGCGATAACGGTCATCACGGGGACCATGAACAGCAGTGGGATCCAGCTTCTGTCCCTTTGCCATCGCCGGTTCAGGAAGATAACCGCGGGCAGCAGGGCAAACAGGATTACGTTGGTGCTGGCACCGGCAAGAAACAGCTGCCAGGTGCAGTTGGTGCCGGTAAGAAGGAGCAGTGCGGTAACGGCAACCACCTTTGGCTTGAAATAATCCGAAAGGGAACGCCACAGCAAAAACAGCCCGGCCGCCAGCGGCAAAATCCAGAAAATAAAAGTTGGCAGGATGTCGATTCGGGCAAGCAGTATGACCATAACCATGGATCTTTCAGTGCTGATTTCCTTGACAACCGGCTACCCGCGTCATTTTCCGGATACCAGGTATTTCCTGTCGAAAATGTTGTATTTCATCATGCACCAGATCGCGCGAAACCCATCCTTCATGCCGATCTTTTTCCCCTCTTCGTAAGTACGGCCATAGTAGGAGATTCCCACTTCGTATATCCTGATGTTGGGGAAACGGGCGATTTTCGAAGTGACCTCCGGTTCAAAGCCAAAGCGGTTTTCCTTAAAGCGGATCTTTTTCAGGTATTCGGCGCGGAAGAGCTTGTAGCAGGTCTCCATATCCGACAGGTTCAGGTTTGTCAGGATATTGGAGGTGAAGGTCAGCAGCTTGTTGCCGATGGAATGCCAGAAAAACAGGATGCGGTGCGGGCTCCCGCCCATGAAGCGCGAGCCGTAGACCACATCGGCAAAACCGTCGAGAACGGGTTTCAGCATTACGTTGTATTCGGCAGGGTCATATTCGAGGTCGGCATCCTGGATGATGATGAAATCGCCCGTAGCCTCCCTGATGCCGCGATGCAACGCGGCCCCCTTGCCCATGTTTTTTTGCTGGCTGAACAACCTGATACTGGCCTGCGGATGCTCCCGGATATACTGCTCAACAACAGCGACGGTATCATCACTGCTGAAATCGTTCACGATGATGATCTCCTTTTTCACCTCTTCCATCAGCCCGACGGCCAGCACTTTGTCAAGGATGCGATGGATGGTTGCTGCTTCGTTGTAGGCCGGAATTAAAATACTTAAGGTGCGCGACTCCATAGTGACAGATCAAAAGGCAAAAATACAAGAAATTTTGAAGGAACCGGTCATTCGTAATAATAGATGCGCTTTACCCGTCGCGATATGGAGGTCAGCACCTCGTAGGGGATCGTTCCCATCTGCGTTGCAAGTTCACTCACAGGGTGGCCGTCGCCGAAGATGATCACCTCCCCGCCCACCTGCGGCGGATTGCCTGTCGACGCCAGCGGGGTAATATCGATCATGGTAAGATCCATACAGATGTTCCCGATGACGGGGGCCTCTTGTCCCCCGACATAAAGCCTCCCGCGCCCGTTGCCGAGCCTGCGGTTCAGCCCGTCGGCATAGCCGACCGGGACAATGGCGATCACCAGGCCGGTCGCTGCAACCCCTTTGCGGTTGTAGCCGATGGATTCACCGGCTTTGATGTGCTTAATCTGGGTGATCACAGTTTTCAGGGTACTCACATTCCTCAGGCGGGCCTGTTCTGCCGGATCGTTTGCCACGCCATACAGGCCGATGCCGAGCCGTACCATGTCGAAATGGGCTTCGGGAAAGCGGTGAATACCGGCCGAATTGAGGATATGGCGCAGTACGGGGTACCCCAGTACGCCGGCAACCCGCCTGCTCATGGTTTCAAACAGTTTTATCTGGCCGCGGGTAAAGTCATCCTCGGCGGGATCCTCGCTGGCTGCAAGATGAGAGAAGACCGACCTGACGCACAGGTTGGGATTCTGAACCAGCCTCACGGCAAGGGCTTCCAGCTCATCCTCCCCGAATCCGAGCCGGTGCATGCCGGTATCGAGTTTGATATGAATGCGCACCTGCTCCTGCACGGAGGTCTGGTTCCGGGCAATCGCCTCTTCGAGCAGGTTGAGAATGTGAAGATTGTAGATTTCAGGTTCCAGGTTGTATTTCAGCAGGGTATCGAGGCTTTGGGCCTCGGGGCTCATCACCATGATGGGCAGGTGGATTCCCGCTTTACGCAACTCCACGCCCTCATCGGCATAGGCCACCGCCAGGTAATCGGCCCGGTGATGCTGCAGTATGTTGGCAATCTCATAGCTTCCGCTCCCGTACGAAAAGGCCTTGACCATGACCATGGTTTTCGTGCCCCGCAGCAGCAGCGACCGGTAATGGTTCAGGTTGTGGACCAGGGCATCGAGGTTGATCTCCATCACCGTCTCGTGTGCCTTCTGCTGCAACAGCTGGCTGATCTTCTCGAACTCGAACATGCGGGCCCCCTTCAGCAGGATGGTCTCATGCTGGAACGAGGAAACCGGGAAATGGCACAGGAACTCATCGGTGGTGAGGAAAAAGGATTTCTGCATCGGGAATTTTGCAGCATATTTCACCAGGTCGCGCCCGATGCCGACCAGCCTGGTGATCTTCCTCGACACAAGCATGGAGGCTATTTCGCTGTAGAGTTCGTCCTTGTCGCGGCCCGACTGCAGGATATCCGACAGGATGATGGTTTTTTGCTCCTGCTGGCGCTGCTGGTCCAGGAAATCAAGGGCAATCGCCAGGGAGTTGATATCGGAATTATAGCTGTCGTTGATCAGGGAACAGTGGTTGATCGCCTCCTTTAATTCCAGCCGCATGGCAATCGGCGAGAGGGAGGCATAGAGCGGAAGGTGGCGGGTGACGGCTGGCAGGCCATACAGGGCCAGCTCCGTGGCAAAGCAGTGAATGGCATTTTCAACGGAGGCCTCATCGGGAAAGGGGATGGTGAAACTGATCTCTTCAGCCTGGAAAATGGCGTTGATCAGGCTCCTTCCGCCATCCTTCACCACCGAAACGACCTGCAGGTCGGCCTTCTCTTTGCGGGCCCAGGTAAAGGTCTTAAGGTTCCCGTAAAGCGGGTTTCCGCGCAGGCATCCGGTGATCTGGGTATGGTCGGCGCAGTAGACCAGGATTCCTGCATGGACAAAGAGCTTAAGTTTCTCCTCCACCTTTTGTTGCTGCCCGGTAAAATATTCATCATGTGCATGACCTATGTTGGTGAAAACACCTGCCGTCGGCCTGATGATGGCTTCAAGCCGCTGCATTTCGCCCGGTTTTGAAATACCGGCTTCAAAAACGGCAACATCATGACCGGCCTTCATTTTCCACACCGAAAGCGGAACCCCGATCTGTGAGTTATAACTTTTCGGACTGCGAATGACCTTATGGTCGTGGCTCAACACCTGGAAGAGCCATTCCTTTACGATCGTCTTGCCGTTGCTGCCTGTCACGCCGATCACCGGGATCCGGAAACGGCTGCGGTGGTAAGCGCCAAGCTCCTGGAGGGCATCCAGGGTGTTTTTTACCAGGATGAAGACGGGCTCTTCTCCTATTGTAACATGCAGTATATCTGTTGGTAAAGATGAAACAAGGAAATACCGAACCCCCTTTTCATATAATTCCGGGATATAATGATGACCGTCGTTACGCCCGGAGACCAGCGCCACAAAAAGGCAGTTCGCGGGAAAGATCAGGCTGCGGCTGTCGATAAGCAGGTCGTTGATCTGACCGTCAGGGAGGTTGCCGGGGTGGATTTCACCATGGCAAACGGATGCAATTTCTGAGACCGTGTAGGCCGGTTCTGTCATGAACGGTTGTTATCGGGTTGATTTCCCGCCGCGCGTAAGGGGTTGGCATGGAGTTCATCGTATTCCTGGCGGTGCGTGAAAATATCGCCTGCCAGGTAGAGTGCGTTGCGGAAAGCCTCCGGGGAGGCCTCGTTTTTGCCGGCAAGGTCATAGGCGGTGCCATGTGCCGGGGAGGTACGGATCACCGGCAGGCCGGCTGTAAAGTTAACCCCTTCATCGAACGACATCAGTTTGAATGGCAGCATCCCCTGGTCGTGGTACATGGCCAGGATGCCGTCGAAATTGCGGAAGGTGGTTGCCCCGAAAAAGCCGTCGGCAGGATAGGGCCCGTAGGCAAGGATATTCTGGCTGTAAGCCTTGTCGATGGCGGGCTGGATGACTGTCTTTTCCTCCGTGCCAAGCAACCCGTCGTCGCCGGCATGGGGATTCAGCGCCAGAACGGCGATACGCGGCTTGACAATGCCGAAATCGCGCATCAGCGAATGGTTAAGCACCTGGATCTTCGAGAGGACCAGCTCCTCGGTGAGGGTCTCCTTTACGCTGGCAAGGGGAATATGACCGGTTACCACCCCGATGCGCAACACATTGTTGACCATCAGCATCAGGTAGTTGTCGGTGTTGAACTTTTTGGCGAAGTACTCGGTATGACCCGGGAATGCAAATCCCGGCGACTGGATGTTCTTCTTATTGATGGGGGCGGTAACCACCACATCGATATTATTCTTCATCAGGTCGTCGACGGCGGCCTCCAGCGAAAGCAGGGCTAACTCCCCGGCAATGGCGGTCGATTTCCCCAGGTCTATTTTGATTTCCTCATCGTGGATATTGACAATGTTGGGCCTGCGGGGATGGGCCTGGTCGGCCTTCTTCACCAGGTTGAAATTAAAATCATTAATATTCAGGGTTTTCCGGTGGTATGAAGCTACCTTTGATGAACCATATACCACGATGGTGTAGAGTTCGATCAACCGCTGATCCTGTAAGGTTTTGATGATGATCTCGTAACCGATGCCATTAACGTCGCCGTGGGTGATGCCCACCCGGACCCGTTTTTCTTTTTCAACCGTTGGTTCCATATAGGTTTTATAGAGTGCAAATATATTAAAATTGGCTTACGAAATCAAACAACAGCCGCACGCCGAATCCCGTTCCCCCCTGTCCCCGGTATGAATCGGGCTTGTCGAGGAAGGCCGGTCCGGCGATATCCAGGTGGATATAGGGATATTCCGTAAATCTTTCGAGGAACTTTGCCGCGGTGATCATCCCGGCTTCGGCGGGGCCCAGGTTTTTCAGGTCGGCCACCTCCGATTTCACCAGTTCGCCGTAATCATCCCACATGGGGAATTCGACCAGCCGTTCGCTGACCTCGAATCCTGACGAGGTAAGGGATGCTAGTTCTCCTGCTGCCTTCGACTGCATGGCCACGGCCCCGTATTTCCCGATGGCCCGCACGGCTGCGCCGGTAAGGGTGGCCAGGTCGATTACCAGGGCAGGATCAAATTTCTTTGCATAGCTCAGCGCGTCGGCCAGGATAAGACGCCCCTCGGCATCGGTGTTCAGCACCTCGACCGTCATGCCGTTATGCATGGTGATGATGTCGCCCGAAACCAGCGCCTCCATTCCCGGGCGGTTGTCGGTGGCAGGCATCAGCCCGATCACGTGCACCGGCAGCTTTGCCTTTGCGATGGCATAAACGGCGGCGGCAACAGCAGCGGCACCGGCCATGTCGCATTTCATGTTCATCATCGAATCGCCCGGCTTCAGGTTCATGCCGCCTGTATCGTAGGTGACCCCCTTCCCGACAAATATCACTGGTTTATCATTCTTTGCCCGGGCGGGTTTCCATTCCATCACCGTAAAGGTGGGTGGTTCGGCACTCCCCCTGTTCACCCCCAGCAGCCCTCCCATCTTCAGGGCTTCCAGCTTTTGCCTGTTCATCACCTCGGCGATGGCGCCTGAATCAGCGGCCATCTGTTCAACCATGCCGGCAAAGGAGAGGGCCGTAAGATGGGAATTGGGTTCGTTTACCAGGTCGCGGCAACGGGATACCGCCTCCAGGAGGATGTTCAGGTCGGGAATGTGGTTCTGACGTGACGCGCGTCGCGCAGCACGCGGGGGGCTGATCGCCTGGCCCTGGTCCTGTATCGTCTCCAGCGCTTTTGAGTAGATCTGGATCTCCTTCAGGGTGCTCTCCTTCTCCCTGTCGGTTTTATATTTCAGGAAACGGTAGCAGCCCAGCGCCATTCCTTCGGCAACCGCAACCACCTCGTCACAAAGCCCTTCCGGGTCAAAAACGGCAACACGGGATGCTTTCCGCTCGTTGAGACAACCCGCCATCTTATCCCCTGCCTTCCGGCATGTCTCCAGCCGTTTGGCGCGATCTTTCTCCCCGCGCACGAAGAAGACGAAAACCATATAATCGAGGCGATTGAAGGAGATCACCTCCTTTTTGTGATTTTCAACCTGTTCTTTCAGGTATTTTTTTTCGGCCGGGCTGAAGATGGCTGCGGGAAGCTTTGACAACTTCGAGATAACCACCACGAGATGTTCCAGTTCCTGCTCTTCACTGGTAAGGGATATGGTTGGGATCATGTTTTTGCGTACTTTTGGACCGTTTTACTGTTGCAAAATTAGAAAATTTTCCGCTGGCCGTGTTGTTTGATTGCGGCACAGGGATATCCTTTATGAAGAATGAAACGCTGATACAAAAAGCCCTTGGCCTGGAATTCCTGACCATCGGGGAGGGCAAACAACTCTTTGAAACCATGCCGCTGGCTCAACTGATGCTGGCGGGCAACGAGTTGCGCAAGAAACTGCACCCCGAAAACAGGGTAACCTGGATCATCGACCGGAATGTGAACATCACCAATGTCTGTATCTCGGGCTGCAAATTCTGCAACTTTTACAGGACCGGCGCCAGCAGCGAGGCTTATGTCACCACCATCCCCGAATATTGTAACAAGATCGAGGAGATGAAGCGGCTTGGCGGCAACCAGCTGCTGTTACAGGGTGGATTGCACCCGAAACTGAGCCTTGATTTTTATGAGAATCTCTTTACCGACCTGAAGCGTCATTATCCCGATATCAGGCTGCATGCACTGGGACCTCCCGAGGTCGCCCACCTTGCAAAGATGGAGAAACTGCCGGTTAAAACCGTGCTGGAACGGCTCGTTGCCGCAGGATTAGACAGTTTGCCCGGCGCCGGGGCCGAGATCCTGGTTGACAGGGTCAGGAAGATCCTGTCGCCTGTGAAATGCACCACGCAGGAATGGCTTAACGTAATGCTTGTCGCACACCAACTTGACCTGACCACCTCGGCAACCATGATGTTCGGCCATATTGAAACGGTTGAAGAGCGGCTTGGCCACCTGGATGCCATCCGCCGGGTGCAGGAGAAAAAACCGGCCGGTCACAAGGGGTTTCTCTCCTTTATTCCATGGCCCTTCCAGGATGACAAAACAGTGCTGAAGGAAAAATCGGGTGTTTTCAACACGGTAACCCCCGAAGAATATATCAGGATGATCGCCATCAGCCGGCTGATGTTACCCAATATCGCCAATATCCAGGCCTCCTGGCTTACCGTTGGCAGCGATACCGCCCAGCTTTGCCTGCATGCCGGCGCCAACGACTTCGGCAGTATCATGATCGAAGAAAATGTGGTGAGGGTTGCCGGCGCCACGCATAAGTTTGATGCTGCGGGCATCCAGCAGGCAATCCGCGATGCGGGATTCGAGCCCCAGCTCCGGAACCAGGATTTTACCAGCATCCCGTTTATGACGGCTTAACTGCCTTCTTAAGAAATCTGGTTGGTTTTTTCTTTCAGAAAGCGCATCACCTTTGCGGTGGCTCCCCTGTTTTCTTCCACATAGCGGGAACAAAGTTCCGATAGCCGCCGGTACAGGATTTTATCTTCCAGCAACTCCCTTGCTTTTGTTTCCAGCTCCTGCCTGCCGTTCACGCATACGGCGCCTCCAAGCTCCACCAGGTCGGCCGCCTCCCTGAACTTATGGTAACGGGGACCAAAAAACACGGGCACCCCAAAGGTCACAGGCTCCTGGATGTTATGGAGCCCGGCGCCAAATCCTCCGCCTACGTATGCAAGGGTTGCATACTGGTAAAGCTGTGCCAGGATGCCGACCGAGTCGATCAGCAAAACATTGGATTGCCCGGCATTGCTGGCGTCAAGTTGCGAATAACGCACCACCGGCTGTTCAACCCGTTCCAGGATATACCGGATGCGGTCGGGCGAGGTATCATGGGGTGCAATGATAAACCTTACGGCAGGGGTCAGGGCGTTGATAAGCGGCAGCAGGAGGGCTTCATCCTCCTTCCAGGTGCTGCCGCAGACGAATACCTGGCGGTCTCCGGCGAATTGTTCGACCAGCGGAAAGGAGTGCCGGTTGGCCGCAAGGGAAAAGACCCTGTCGAACCGGGTATCGCCGGTCACGGTGACATTGTTTTTCCCGATCGCCTGCAGCAAGTCCGCCGATTCCCGGTTTTGTGCAAAAAACCAGGTAACCGCGTCAAGTTGCCTGCGAAACCAGCCGCCGTACCACTTGAAAAAATGCTGCG
This sequence comes from Bacteroidota bacterium, assembly GCA_037133475.1. Taxonomy (GTDB): domain Bacteria; phylum Bacteroidota; class Bacteroidia; order Bacteroidales; family FEN-979; genus CAIVAT01. The sequence goes on along the minus strand of JBAXOB010000012.1, from coordinate 49,247 downwards.
ACGGACGGAACATTACCGAGATGAAATAGACCGGTACCTGTTTCCGGTACAGTATATTCAGCATGTTAAACCAGAAATCGTACTTGACGAAAATGGCCATTGATGGCTTGACGATATCCATCCACCTGCAGGCATTGGCAGGCGTATCGAGGGGCAGGTAAAACACCCAGTCGGCCGGCGGGTAATTTTTCCGAACTTCATAACCCGAGGGGGAGAAGAATGTCAACAGGATCTTACTGCCGGGCCAGTTCTGCCGGCAGGCTTCGATGATGGGGCGTCCCTGTTCAAACTCCCCCAGCGAAGAGACATGAAACCAGATCACCGGGTTCCGGCTCCTGTCAACATCCCTGAATGCGGTTTCGACCCTTGTGAATAACCCGTTGCGCCCGACAACCCACAGGCGTGCCTTGGCACTGAAGAGTGCCGCTGCCCGGACCAGCAAACCGTAGCAATAAATTACAAGGGTGTAGACCTGCCTCATCCGGTCAGCGCTGTTTAGGTTTCATTACAAGCAAGACTGTAAGCCTAATAGAGATAAAATTCTTTCGGGGCCCTGCGGTATAGCGGGATCATCCAGCAAACCCTCAGGGTATAGAATTGGCTGCTGAGTTTGCGGGTATCCTTCTGCCCGGTCGCAAAATCCCAGTCACGGTAAGGGTGGGTCCAGGCCTGCATCACCTCGAAACTTGCCGAGAAATTGAGCAGCCGCGTACTGCTCAGGAACATGTAGCCTACCGACCCGGAGGCGACAATGCCCCCGTTCAGGCGGTCGTACCCCTTGCCATAGTCGCCGTTGAGCTGGGGAGCCGTATTCCCGATCACATGAATCCTGATCTTATCCTGCATATATCCGGCCCCGGCGATCAGGATAAATCCGCAGTTCGGGTTGGGGGCCAGCAGGGGAATCACCTTGCCGAAACGTCCGATAATGTTGAATCCCGCCTCGTAAAAAACGATGTCGGCCATATACCCGTTGGCATCGATGATAAAGCCATCCTTGGTTGAGATGCCCTTCAGCAGCGCGTCGCTGTTCTTTACCGACTGGCCGAACAGGTAACTGCTCTCCGCGCCGAACATCCAGTTGTGCTTTGTCTTAAACATCACCCCGCCGCCGATCGCGGAGTTGCTGCCAAACTGCTTCCCGAGATCGCCTCCCGGGAACTGGTATCCGTAGGTGGCATAGATCATCGGGGTGAAAATAACCGAATCACGTATGTTGACCTGGGCAAAGGAAGATGCCGTGATAAAAAATGAGAGTGTAACGAGAATCCTGAATCGACGAGACATAATGTTCGCTTTACCTGATGACGGGTTTTGCATCCCTTACCTGCCGGAACGTATCCCGGACTGGCAGGTAATCTAAAGTAAAAACCCTTAAAATATTGTCCTTTGAGATGACAAAGTTAACGTTTTTGTGCCAATCCGCGATTTTCAACCTATCAAATCATTATTTTGCAGGGTGATATTCAGTCCGTTTGTTGTGGTATTTTTTGTAATTTTGGCGCATGACGGGCACAGAGGCGGCGGGATCATGAAAGCGCAACATAGTGAACCATCGATATTCAATCATTTATTTAAACATTCAATTCTGTAATTTATGAGAAAAACCTTACTTGGCCTGACGTTGCTGCTTTTTCTCGGCTTCAACCTCCACTCGATGGCCTGTACCAACTTTATCTTTACCAAAGGGTCCACCACCGACGGGTCGGTCATGATCACCTATTCGGCCGACTCACATTCACTTTACGGCGAGCTTTACCACTGGCCGGCACGCGACTGGCCCGCCGGGTCAATGTTCGATGTCGTTGAATGGGATACCGGGAAACCCCTGGGAAAAATCACCCAGGTCAAACATACCTACAATGTTGTGGGCAATATGAACGAAAACCAGGTAGCCATCGGGGAAACCACCTTTGGCGGCCGGGAAGAACTGCAAACCCAGAAGGGTGCCATCGTCGATTACGGCGCCCTCATCTATGTATCGCTTATGCGTTCAAAGACGGCCCGTGAAGCCATCAAAATCTTTGGTGAACTGACCGAAAAATACGGATATGCGAGCGAAGGCGAATCCTTTTCGATTTCCGACGCCAACGAAGCCTGGATCCTGGAAATGATCAGCAAAGGCGAAGGCCAGCTTGGCGCCGTATGGGTTGCCCTGAGGATTCCCGACGGTTATGTATGCGGCCATGCCAACCAGGCACGCATCACCACCTTCCCGCTGAACGATCCCCAGAACTGTATCTATTCAAAGGATGTGATCTCGTTTGCACGCTCGAAAGGTTATTTCGACGGCAAGGACGAAGAGTTCAGCTTCTCCGACACCTATGCCCCCGTGACCTTCAGCGGCGCCCGCGCCTGCGAGGCACGCGTTTGGGCCATGTTCAACCATGTCAATGCCTCCATGGGCCAGTACCAGGATTATGCCATGGGCAACCTGGTCAAGGGCAAATGGGGTTATACCTCAAACCGTATGCCGTTATGGATCAAACCTGACAAGAAAGTGAATGTCAACGAGGTGATGAACCTGATGCGCGACCATTATGAAGGCACCAGGATGGATATGACCTACGATATCGGCGCCGGACCCTTCCAGTGCCCCTACCGCTGGCGCCCGATGACCTGGAAATCCGACAGCGTTCCCTATATCCACGAACGTGCCGTCTCCACCCAGCAAACCGGTTTCGTCTTCGTGGCCCAGTCGAGAAACTGGCTGCCCGACCCCGTTGGCGGCATCTTCTGGTTCGGCCTCGACGACACCTACACCACCGTCTTTTCACCCATGTACTGCGGTATGACCCAGGTTCCCGAAGCCTACAAGGTTGGCAACGGCGACCTGCTTACCTTCTCCCCCACCTCCGCCTTCTGGGCCTTTAACATGGTGGCAAACTGGGCCTACACCAAGTACGATTATATGATCAAGGATATCCGCCCGGTGCAGCAGGGTCTCGAACAGGGATATGTCACCGAAAGTGCCGGCATCGACAAAAAAGCAGCCGACCTTTACAAAAAGGATAAAAAAGCAGCCATCGCCATGATTACGGGCTATTCGGTGAAAACCGGCCAGGCTACCATCAAACGCTGGCAGGAGATGTTCCAGTACCTCTTTGTGAAATACATGGATGGAAATGTGAAGAAGGAAAAGGACGGCAAATTTGAAAGAAACCCATACAACATGCCCGTTATGCCGTCACAGCCAGGGTACCCGCAATGGTGGCTGAAGGTGATCGCAACACAGCATGGCGAAACGGTCAAACAGATCGGACCGGCGGGACACTAGGAGGGAATGCAGGAATGCGGGAATGCAGGAATGCGGGAATGAAGGCAATGCAAATAATGCAGGAATGCAGGAATGCAGGAATGCAGGAATGCAGGAAATGATGAAGTGCAGAAAAGTAAAATGGGATGCTGTTTTACTTTTTTGCATTTTTGCACGCTCCACCATTCAAAACGGTGAGGGGTTTGGGATAGGCTCTCCCTCCCCTTCAAGGGGAGGGCCGGGGAGAGGTCATTTAGCGTAACCCAGGGAGGGCCGGGGAGAGGTCATTTAGCGTAACCCAGGAAGGGCCGGGGAGAGGTTTATCATTAATATCGGTTTATACCCTTTTGAAACATGAATACAAGGATAATTGGTTGGTTTTTTGTGGCAATGGGAGCGGTTTTATTACTGGTCCTGGCGGCGGGTTGCGCAAAAAAAACGGAAACGGCAACCGTTCAGGCTCCATTGTTACCATCGGTGACCACGAACACTGCCGTGACGGTGACCGGCGCACATAGCGCCTTGACCGGGGGAACGGTGACCGCTGAGGGGACAAGTGCTGTCACGGCAAGGGGCATCTGTTATTGTTTGGCTCCCAACTTACCGACAATTGCCGGCAGCCATACGCAGGACGGAACCGGAGCCGGGGACTTTTCCAGCTCCCTGGATTTGCTGACCGGCGACACTATTTACTTCATAAGGGCTTATGCCACAAACAGCCAGGGTACAACATACGGCAACAGGGTGAGTTTTTATACCAGCACCGTGTTCCATTATTTCCCGGGCCAGAATTATGGAGGCGGCATTGTTTTCTATGTTGACGGGACTGCCCAGCACGGCCTGATTGCGGCAACCAGCGAATATTCGTTGTCATGGGGATGCCCCGGGTTATCAATTCCCGGAACCGGCAGGAGCCTTGGTACCGGACAACCCAATACCAAAACCATCATCGCCGCATGTGCCGAAAAACAGATTGCCGCAGGCGTCTGCGACGGGCTTATCCTGAATGGAAAATCAGACTGGTTTTTACCCTCGAAAGATGAACTGAACCTGATGTTCCTCAAGAGGGATTTCATCGGCGAATTCAGCAACGACTACTACTGGAGTTCATCACAGTATGATGCGAACCAGGCATACTCACAGCACTTTTCCACAGGGGAGATAATTGGCAGCAGTAAAAACGGATTCCTCCAGGTCAGGGCGATCAGGATTTTTTAGGCCGGCGTATTATTTACTGTGGCCGGAGATGCACGCCATTGAAACTAATTACAAAAAGAGCTCCCTTAGCAACTGTTTCAATGGTAAGGTCCTTAAAGGCCGGGTCCGGATATAGCTTGTGTGAATTTTATACAGGTTTATTTTCACCGGTTCCGAGTGGACCGCGGCCATCGGTTGTTTTTTTTCGGTACCAGACACCCCAACCAAATATCCAGTGCCAGACCAGGGGAAAAAATTGAATTTAATGAGTAACCCCGAGGTAATGGATTCTTCCAGTACTATTGAGACATTGCAGCATTCACAAAAACAGTGCAACAATAACAACGGAAAGCTTTATCAAATTGGCAGAGGTAAATTAAATGTTAAAAATTTCGCGCAGCGCGAACATGATAAGAATCATTTCTCGATAAAGACCCAACTCCGTTATTGCCTATATTCCTTGCGTATGCATTATCATATCCCGCCTCAAATGAAGAACTCCAGTACCATGTATTAACAAAACCTCCCAGTCCTTGTTGATTCAAATTATTATCCATTGTCCCCAATTCTCCATCTGATGGTAAATACCAATCATTATAGGAATTTAATGACAAATCACTGCATATTCTTGCGGCTATATTGGGAGTTGTACACCAGAGAACTATCCCGTTGGTATTTGTCAGACCAGCTCCTATATTAACAGATCCCGAACCGAAGAACAAACCGGGGCAACCCCATTTTGCTCCGGAACTTTGGTCAGTTGGTGCACAAACCATACCATGACCATTGCCATCATTATAAAACACCAATCCCCCTGCATATGAAAAGCCATACATATAGCCAGAATTAAATGTAACCTGGTTTCCATAACCGGTACCTTTAATGTTTTTTGCGTAAGCTTTTACATAATAAACAGTATTAGGAACTAAATTTGTAAGGTGTGCAGAGAGGTCAGTTGAAAAACTATTTGCTAAAGTCGGGTTTGGGCTTATGCTCCAACACAATCCCTTACCGATAACCGGGCTACCTCCATCACTGGTAATACTGCCGCTCCCGGTTGCGGAATTGCCAGCCACATTCGCAAAATCTGCTGAAGTAACAAGTTTGGGGACCCCTATTGAGATAAAGTTTTGAACATCACCATAGCTGGTGCCTAAACTATTTGTAGCATAAGCCCGCACGTAATAAGTAACTCCTTGCAATATCCCTGTGATTGTACTGGTATATATTCCTGTCCCAGACCCATCTATTGACTTATGGTCATAAATTGTAGGAGATGTTCCATAGGAGTTCCAGCAAACTCCGCGTTCAGTTATTGCCAAGCCACCGTCAGAAGTAATGTTTCCACCACAAGTAGCTGTAGTATCTGTAATATTTATAACTGCTGATGTAACAACTTTAGGAAAACCCACAGTGGTAAAGTATTGAACATTCCCATAGCCTGTCCCATGGCTGTTTGTGGCATAAGCCCGCACATAATAAGTAACTCCTTGCAAAAGCCCTGTAATAGTGCTGGTAAATGATCCTGTCCCTGATCCATCTGTCGACTTTTGATCATTAATTGTAGGGGATGTTCCAGATGAGGTCCAGCAAACTCCGTATTCAGTTATTGCCGAACCGCCACCTGAAATAATATTTCCACCACAGGTTGCTGAAATATCCGTAATTTCAACAACCACATTAGTGGTTAACACTGGTACTGATGTGTTTACTTCTTCTTTCTTCTTGCAACTGCAGATAACCACCAGGGCCAAACTCATAATTGCTAAAAAATAAACCAAAAATGTTGTTTGTTTTGTCATGGCTTTGTTTTTGGTGACAATTATTCAATTAGTAGAAAGGTTATTATCAATTCCTATGGATACTGGCAATTAAAGAACAATTGGTTTGTCCCAAAAAGGCGTGAACAAATATAACATATTATACATTTACAAATATTTTCCTCCTATTTTCTATCAATTTCAATTTATCATCGAGCATAAGAGAAGGTTAGATTTTCGACTTAAGTCTCGGTAGGTCATTAATTATTTTCAAGATTCCTTTCAACCGCCCGTTTTGTCTTAAGATCATTTCTATACTCTTCAAAAAATCTCTGGCCCGGAGGTGGAAATTGTTCAATCTCCTCAATTGCTTTCAGGATATCATAAAGCCATGTCCTGATTTCTCTATCCATAAATTAATTTTTTTGATTCATTTAACGATTCAAGAAAATATGGGTTTTTTATGGACGTCTCCTCAAGAAGATCAACAGGCCGGTTAAATAAATCTTCCAATGAAAATTTAAAGTCGAAATAGTTGTCGGAATATTTCAGTAACTCAGTTTTTTTAAAACTCACAACCAAATCGATGTCACTTTTTTCATTGAAATCATTTCCAAGGATCGAACCAAACAGGTAAAGTTTGTCCACGCTGTGATTGATAAACAATTTTTTAATGGATTGAATGTTGCGTTCTACCTCATCCATATGGACAAAGATAATAAATATTTCAATTGCTGAAGTACGCCCCAATTTCGCATATCATGGAACAATCAGGTTGCACCATTATTCAGTTCCATTAAACGGAATTCGGGGTGGCATACTCCTGATTTTATTTTATCTTTGCACCTGTTATAGTGGAAAATTCAGATTTTTATGGAAGAACAAAACTCCTCAACCCGGAAATACAAGGTTTACCTGGCGGTTGTAGCTATTCTTGTACTCATACTGCTCTTTTGGCTCTTTATTCAGCGGTCGCAATTGTTAAAACTGGTCAAAGAGAAGGAGTCTGAAAAGACAGAACTCCAGCACAACCTCGACTCCCTGATGACGGAGCACAATAAAATCAAGGTTTCCTACGGCGCCCTCTCCGATTCATTAAGGTCGAAGGACAGCATTATCCAAAAAAATGCCGTCGAGATCAAGAAATTACTGGACACCGAATGGGAATACAACAAGATCCGCAAGAAGCTGGAGATGCTGCAGAAGGTGGCCCAGGGCTATGTCAGGCAGATGGATTCACTCTACACGGTGAACCGCGAGCTGACGGCCGAAAACGACCGCATCCGCCAGGAGGTTAAGACCGAACAGCACCGGAACCAGAACCTGATCAAGGACAAGGAGGAACTGAAGGAGAAGATGAACCAGGCTGCCTTTATCAAAGCATACGATGTGACTGCCAGCGCTTACAAGCTGAAGTCGGGCAAGACCAAGGAGGAGCTTACCGATAAGGCCAGCAGGGCACAACGCATCAGGGTTACTTTTACCATCGGCGAAAACCCGCTGGTACCCTCCGGCAAAAAGATAGTCTATATCCGCATCCAACGCCCCGACAAGGTGGTCGTGATCAAGAGCAAATACGACACCTTCACCTTTAACGGGCAGACCATTCCCTTCTCCCTCCGCGAAGACATCGATTACCAGGGAAAGGCTATGAATGTAAGCGTAGCCTGGACCAAAAAGGATGATGAAAGCGCTGCCATGAAGGGAAAGTATATTGTTACCGTATTTGCCGATGACAAGGAAATCGGAGCTGGTTCATTTGATCTGAAATAACATATTTTTATGCGTATCGGCATTTTAACGGCCGGAGGCGACTGCCCCGGCATCAATGCAGCCATCAGGGGAGTCGGTAAAACCGCCATCCTCGAGTATGGTATGGAGGTGATCGGCATCTCCTCCGGCTTCCTCGGCCTGATCAATGAAGAATATGTTCAGCTCGATGAAAACGTGCTGTCGGGCATTCTCACCCTGGGTGGCACCATCCTGGGCACCTCGCGGGAAAATCCCTTCAAGAAGGGAGCCACCTTCAATGCCATCGACAAGCCAAAACTCATTAAAAAGCACTACCAGGAGCTCGGGCTCGATGCCCTGGTCTGCATCGGGGGCAACGGCACGCAGCGCACGGCTGCCCTGCTGGCAGAGGTCGGGCTGAACGTGATCGGTATCCCCAAAACCATCGATAACGATGTTTACGGGACCGATGTCACCTTTGGTTTTGATTCTGCCCTGTGGATTGCGACCGAGGCGATCGACCGGCTTCATACCACGGCCAACAGCCATAAACGCATCATGGTCATCGAGGTGATGGGGCATCATGCCGGGTGGCTGGCGCTCTATTCAGGAATGGCTAGCGGTGGCGATGTGATCCTGCTGCCCGAAATAAACTTTGACATCAATTTTGTTGCCCGCTGTCTTAAAAAAAGGGCCGTCAACAAGAAGCCCTATTCCATCGTGGTGGTGGCCGAGGGAATCCCCACACCCAAAGGGGAACCGGCAGGCCGATATGTTGCCAACAGCATCAAGGAACTCACCGGGCTTGAGACCAGGGAGACCATCCTGGGCTATATCCAGCGCGGGGGAAGCCCCTCGCCCATGGACCGCGTGCTTGCCACGCGTTACGGCGCCTACGCGGTGGAACTGATCGCTAAAAAACGCTTTGGGCAGATGGTCTCGCTCAAAGGCGATACCGTTACCTCTGTTGCACTTTCAGATGTGGGTGGAAAACTGCGGCTGGTTCCCGAAGATCATCCGCTGATCGAAAAAGCACGCCGTATGGGAGTCTGCTTCGGCAAGGAAACCTGCTAATCCGAGAATTTAATATCCTTGATGTTGAGCTGGAGATTCACCAGCCCGTTCCACTCATTTTCCTCCACATGGTAACAAATGTTGAAGGGGATCTGTTTCTCGATCATCCCGAACTGCTCACCCTGCTGGAAAGCAATGGCTGAGAAGGGTCCCCCGGCAATCTCCGGGTGCACCACATTCAGCTTCAGGTGATTTTTCCCCACGATACGCGACCCGCCTGCATCCATCACCCCGTTGGTGACAAACAGGGGGGCCATATTGCCGGGTCCGAAAGGGGCAAACTGCTTGAGGACACTGAAAAACCGGGAGCTGATCACATTCAGGGGCAGTTTGGAGTCGATCTCCAGCACCGGGACCAGCTCGATCCCCTGGAGCCTGTCGCTGACAAAGGCTTCAAACCGCGTACTGAATTTTTCAAGATTTTCGGGTTTGAGCGAAAGTCCAGCGGCAAATTTATGACCCCCGAAATGCTCCAGCAGGTCGCTGCAGGCATCCACCGCCTCATAGATGTCAAAATCCCTCACACTCCTTGCCGAACCGGTGATAAGGCCGTTGGAGAGGGTCAGCACGATGGTAGGCCTGTAATAGGTTTCTGTAAGCCGGGATGCGACAATACCGATAACCCCTTTATGCCAGTTGGGATGAAAAATTACCGTTGAACGGGCCGACCTGAGCTGTGAATTCTCATCGATCATTCCCACGGCCTGTATCGTAGCCTGTGAATCGAGTGTTTTCCGCTCGGTATTATAGGCATTGATCTGCTCAGCCACCCGTTTTGCATCGTCGAGATTCCGGGTGATCAGCAGCCTTACCGAGTTTTTCCCGCTTTCAATCCGCCCGGCGGCATTGATCCTGGGGCCTATCATAAAGACGAGATCGGTAATGGTAAGTTCCCTGTTGAAGACATTGCCGCCCATGCCGTCGTCGTTTTTCATCATGGCCGAATAGCGCAGCAGGGCCTCAAGACCCGGGCGGGGCTTCGAGTTGATCAGTTTGAGCCCGAAATGGGCCAGGATACGGTTTTCGCCCGTGATATCAACGATATCGGAGGCAATGCTGATCACCACCAGGTCAAGATACTGGATCAGCTGCTCGAAGGGAATATGGTTGAGCTGGGCATAGGCCTGGATAAGCTTGAACCCGATGCCGCAACCCGACAGCTCTTTATAGGGATAGGTGCAATCGTTCCGCTTGGGATCAAGGATGGCGGAGGCGGCCGGAATTTCGGCCCCGGGACGATGATGATCGCAGATGATAAAGTCGATTCCCCTGGTTGTGGCATAAGCCACCTTTTCAACGGACTTGATCCCGCAATCGAGGGCAATGATCAGCTTGACATTGGTATCCGAGGCAAAGTCAATTCCCTTGAAGGATATGCCATAACCTTCGTTATCCCTGTCGGGTATATAGAAGTCGATCTCCTCATGAAAATTAAGCAGGAAGGTGTATACCAGCGCAACGGCCGAAGTGCCGTCGACATCGTAATCACCATAAACCAGGATCCGCTCCTTTTTCTCAACCGCACTGACAATGCGTGCGATGGCCTTATCCATGTCCTTCATCAGGAAGGGATCGAACAGGTCGCCCAGCGAAGGCCTGAAGAAGGTCTTTGCCTGGTCATAGGATGTCACCCCACGCTGAACCAATAGGTTCCCCAGCGACTGGTCGATTCCCAGCGCCTTCGATATCTCCCGTACTTTTTCAGGATCTCCCTGTGGTTTTAGCACCCAACACTTATCCATTTTACTTTTCTTAGTGCTAAATTAAGAAGTTTTACTGATTTTCCGCCTATCCGGTGAGAAAAAATTCAGAGAAATCCCGCCGTGGGAACGGGGGAGATGAAAAAAAGGGAAATGAGGTGCACAGACAGGCAACCGGATGGGTCGCTATCCTTTAGAACTCAGCATTTTTAGGGGTTCTCGGGAAGGGGATCACATCCCTGATGTTCGACATCCCTGTAACAAACAGGATCAGGCGTTCAAACCCCAGGCCGAACCCGGCATGCGGGGCCGTTCCGAAGCGGCGGGTATCGAGGTACCACCATACATCCTTTTCGGGGATGTTCATCTCGTGAATACGTTTGAGCAGGGCCTCGAGGTTTTCTTCACGCTGGCTTCCACCGATGATCTCGCCGATTTTCGGGAAGAGGACATCCATGGCGCGCACCGTTTTGCCATCCTCGTTCATCTTCATATAGAAGGCCTTGATATCCTTGGGATAACCGGTCAGGATAACCGGTTTGCCAAAATGCTTCTCCACGAGATAGCGCTCGTGCTCAGCCTGCAGGTCGGTTCCCCAGTCAACAGGGAACTCCCATTGCTGACCCGATGCCCTGAGGATCGTAACCGCCTCGGTATAGCTTAACCGCTCGAACTTGTCGTCAACCACCTGGTGCAGCCTGCCGATCAGTTCGGTATCATACATCTTGTTGAGGAATTCGAGGTCGTCGATACAGTTGTCGAGTGCATACCGGATCAGGTATTTCAGGAAATCCTCGGCCAGGTCCATATCATCATGGATGTCATAAAAGGCCATCTCCGGTTCGATCATCCAGAATTCGGCCAGGTGGCGCGGGGTATTGGAGTTTTCAGCCCTGAAGGTGGGTCCGAAGGTATAAACCAGCCCAAGTGCCATGGCGCCAAGCTCGGCTTCGAGCTGTCCGCTGACGGTGAGTTTGGTCTCCTTCCCGAAAAAATCCTGTGCATAATCCACATGCCCGTCGGGAAGCATGGGCGGATTCTTGTCATCCAGCGTGGTTACCCGGAACATGGCGCCGGCACCCTCGGCATCGGAACCGGTAATGATCGGGGCATGCAGGTAGAAAAAACCGTGGTCGTTGAAATATTTATGAATGGCAAAAGCCATGGCGTGACGAACGCGCAAAACCGCGCCAAAGGTATTGGTACGGGGACGAAGATGGGCGATCTCCCTGAGGAATTCAAGCGAATGACCCTTCTTCTGCAAGGGATAACTTTCCGCATCGGCCGATCCATAGACTTCAATCCCGCGGGCCTGGATCTCCACACTCTGGCCCTGGCCAACCGATTCAACCAGGATGCCTTTCACCGCGATACAACTGCCGGTGGTGACCAGTTTCAGCGTCTCTTCCTGAAAATTCGCCACCTCCGCCACTACCTGGATGGTATGGATGACCGAACCGTCGTTAAGGGCGATAAAATTGACATTTTTATTTCCCCGCTTTGACCTTACCCAGCCTTTTACCAAAACTTCACTGCCAATTTCCTTCGATTTCAGCAAATCGACGATCTTATTCCTTCGTGTGTGTTCCATTGAATCGTGTGTTATTGCGAGTCTGTTGTTAATGATTTTCGTTTTTCATAAGGCTCCTGTTGACATGATCAATGCGTTATTTTCAACCACAATGGTCACAATGATTTACACAATGTTCACAATGGGATTCATTGTGTGCATGGTGCCTCCTTGGTGTCATCGTGGTTAAATATTGATTCCGCTTTTGAAAATGAAACAGGCTCAGAATTTGCAAATTTACTGAAATGGCAGGAATTTTCCCCTATTCCTGTTGACAGGTTACAGTTTTTACCCTCCGGGCAGCAAAAAAACCTGCTGAAAGATCCTTTTCGTAACTTTGTCATCACACCTGCGTCAAAGCAAGAAATCCAGGATTATGAATCACCATCACCACGAAAACATGCCTCCCTGGGCCAGGCGGGTCGACAACTATGGCCGGCAGCACTGGGAAAAGGAGCTGAAAATGAAATCCCGCAGGGGCGAATATATCGCCTCCATCATCTTCAACCTCATCTTTTTATGGATCGTGAACAAGGTCCCTGAATGGCATATCCCATTTATCAAGGACAGCTATATGGTTGTCCTGTGGATCCTTTATACCAACATCCTGATCCGCATTGGGGCAGCCATCCTGATGCTGGTATTTGAAACAACGCCCGTCAGGCGGATTGGAAATATCATTACCGAAGCGGCGGGATTTGTCACCACTCTGGTGCTCTATTATATCTATCCATTTGATTTTCAAAACTTCCACGGGTTATTCTGGATGGACTGGCTGTTGCCCATCATCTTCATCATCGGGATGGTGGTATCCGCGATGAAGGTATTTTCCAATGGCTGGAAGCTGCTATTCTGGCGGTAAGGGCAAAAAATAAATTACCTTTGCGGAAACATCCTGACAAACATGGATATTGAACCGCTGGGCAACTGGATTCCCCTTAGCCATCAACCCTTTATCATTTCAGGACCCTGCAGCGCCGAAACCGAGCAGCAGGTCATGGAAACGGCTTTGGGTCTGGCAGCAATTCCCCAGGTGAAGGTATTTCGCGCCGGGATCTGGAAACCCCGCACCCGTCCCGGAGCCTTTGAAGGGGTCGGAACACCGGGGCTGAAATGGCTCCAGCGCGTGAAGAAAGAGACCGGATTGCTGGTCACCGTGGAGGTGGCCAACCCCCGTCACGTTGAGGAGGCCCTCGATCATGGCATCGACATCCTCTGGATCGGCGCCCGCACGGTGGTTAATCCCTTTGCCGTACAGGAGATCGCCGAGGCCATTTCCGGCCACGACATTCCCGTGCTGGTCAAGAATCCGCTAAACCCCGATTTGAAGGCCTGGATGGGAGCGCTCGAACGCCTGAACCAGATGGGAATCACACGGCTGATCGCCGTCCACCGCGGCTTCTCCTTTTTCAACCGCTCGCCTTACCGGAATGCCCCCATGTGGGAAATTCCCATCGAACTGAAACGGCTTGCCCCAAACCTGCCGATCATCGTCGATCCAAGCCATATCTGCGGAAACCGTGAACTGATCCCGGCAACCATTCAGAAGGCTCTCGATCTCGAGATGAACGGGCTGATGATCGAATCCCATATCAATCCCGCAAGGGCGCTGACCGACAAAAATCAGCAGATCACACCGGACCAGCTTACCGAGATCATCTCAAAACTGATCCTGCGGCGTGAATCGGGTGGCGTCGAGTTTGAAGCCAAACTGGAGATGCTGCGCTCGGAGATCGACAAACTCGATGAAGAACTCATCGACATCCTGGCCCGCAGGATGAATGTGGTGCAGGAGATCGGGACCTATAAAAAGGCCAATAAAATAACGATTTTGCAACTGAAAAGGTGGAACCAGCTTACCCAGGAACGGATTGAGGCCGGCATCAAAATGGGGCTGAGCCGCGAATTTATCCTGAAACTACTCGAATCGGTTCATGAAGAGGGCATCCAGCGCCAGATCGATGTGATGAACCGGGATGATGAACCCTGACCGGGTCACATCCACCTGCGGATCTTAAAGTAAATAAAAACTACCACGGCTATACCGAACATTCCAACGGTGACAAGCAGGAATGCCATCGGGTGATCCTGGATTGGAAGTTTCATATTCATACCGTAAAGGCTGGCAATAAAGGTCAAGGGCAGCATGATCGCCGATACCAGGGTGAGTATCTTCATCACCTCGTTGGTTTTGTTGACCTGCAGTGAATCAAAGGTCATGGAATAGCCCCTGATCAGTTCCCCGTCGTCTTCAACCATGTCCCAGATCTTCTGGTAGTAGTCCAGGATGTTCCCCCAATAATCCTCCATATTCTCGGCAAAACCCTTGATGAACCCGTTCTGAAGCTTGTTGAACAGGTTCATCTGCGGCTTGAACATGGTATTCAGAACGATCAGGTTTTTCCGGGTCCTGGAGATCTTTTCAATGGCAGGTTCGGCTTTTTTCGAAAAGAGCAACCTGCCGCAATCATCCACATCCTTATCGACCCGTTCCACCAGCTTTTGGGTGTCGAGCATCAGGTGGTCGAGGATCTCATAAAAAAGCTGGTCGCTGCTGCCCACCTCCATCCTGCCGGGCGATTGGGTTTTGGCCTTTTCCCGGTTAAACAGGTCCTTCAGCAGCCATTGCGACTTGCTGATGCTGATCAGGTAATCCCTGCCCCAGAAAAACTTGATCTCCCTGATTTCGATGAACTGTTCCGTCACGCCGATGGCAGGGAAATGAAGGATGACAAAATAGTAATCGTCGTAAATGTCGATTTTCGGGCGCAGGTTCACCTCGGTGCGGCAGTCTTCAAGATCGAGCGGATGAAAGTGGTACCGGTCATTCAGCGCCTGCAAATCCTCCTCGGTGGGGCGTACGATGTGCGACCATCGCAGGGTCCCGAATTTAATGGTTTCAATCATACCGTAATCTTGAATTAATGGATGACGACAAGTTTTTTCACCTCTGTTGATCCGAAACTCCCGCTGATCCTGTACAGGTAGACCCCAGGGGCGAGATTTTCAACCGGGACTGTAATACTCCCGCGATCGCCGGGAACCGGCGCCTCCATGATCTTCATCCCTTTTAAATCCACCAGGATGAAGATGGCATTTCCCCTGTTGCCGGAATTTCCCAGGTCAAAACCGACGACGGCAATTCCCGTTGCAGGGTTGGGAACAGGATCGCCGATCACAGACCTGTTAACGGCCGCGGGGGATATCCCCACATGTGTCATATCCACCACCGTGACGGTGACATCGTCGAAATAGAATCCGTCATAATTTACGCTCTGGTCGCTTTTCAGCAAAAACTGCATCCCCAGGGTCTTGTTGGTATAGCCGGTCGTAACGATTTGCTCCTTCACCCATGTTGGCTGGTTGCCGTCGTACAGGGGTTGGTTGGCGGCTTCCGTATAAAAGCTGGTCTTGGTATACCTGCCCTGCTGCGGGGTCCAGGGGCCAAGGTTTCCCTGCAGGTTGAACTGCACGAAATCGGAACCCTGTTCCGTTCTCCATTTTGCCCAGTAGTTGATTACCACGACCGGTGAACCTTTAAGATCCAGCGAATTGGCCGAAGAGATGGTAACCGTTGAATTATTGGAATAGTTCCCTGTCGGGGAATCGGTAAGGCAGGCCGTGGGAGAATGATACTGTGCATGAGTGACATTCCACTTGGTTGAGCTCCAGTTGGCCATCGTATTGCAGCTGTCGCTGAAGATCACCAGCGGCGGGCCGAAAAACCTGATCACCGTATCCCGGAAGGTGTATAGCCCGTTGTTGACCTCGTAGACAAAGCCGATACGATCGCCCGAGGTGATGGTGGGTTTCAGCAGGTAGGCTACCGAATCGGGATAGGGTTGCAACTGGATCGGGTTGTTGAAGGATTTCGTTCCGCCCCAGGAGATGAACTGCGTTGAATCCAGGGGTTTCAGGGTAACCTGGTAGTTTGCGGGGCTGTCCATCCCGTACCGTACGAAGTTAAAGTTGAAATAGCCCTGGCGGCTTGAAAGGATCACCGGTGATGCATCCTGTGCTTCGGCATAGCGGATGGCAAAATGGGCGATCATCAGGTTGGAGTACATGTTCTCCTGCGCAAGGGGGATGATCCGGTTGGCAAAGGGCCAGAAGCCGTCGGTCTGGGTTCCTGTTTCGGTCGTGAAACAGAGCTCCTTTGGCTTGGTGGTTTGTTCACCGTATTGCCAGTCGAGGGCATCCCCGTTGGTGTTATAGAGGATCTGGCCCGGGGTGCCGGTCATGTATCCATTCTGTCGCACCATGAAGGAGGAGTAGGCGATGTCGATGGCGCTGTCGGCGGTGAGGGCAGTCTGCCAGCACCAGGGATACATGGTATAATCGCTGTAGGTGTGATAATTCTGCGACAGGGTCCATACATTGGCCGTCGAGAAATCACGGATGATCTGGGTTTCAGGCTCGGAGAAGGGTGCGGTGCCGCGGTAGGTCTCGCTTGCGGGATCGGGCGAGGAGCCGGTATTGTCATATCCCCATTTATAGCCAAAGTTACGGTTCAGGTCAACCCCGATGTTGCCGCCCCCGTTGTCACGGCGGTTTTTGCGCCACATCCCGCCACCGGAAGGATAGCCGGCGTGGTTGAATTCATACCCGTCGGGGTTGACCACCGGGATAAAATAGAGCTGGAGATTGTCGACCAGGTACTTTACCTCGTCGCTGGTGCTGTAATTTTCAAGCAGGTACCACATATAGAACACCAGCTGCTGCATCCCCATCGGCTCGCGGGCGTGGATCAGGGAATTATAAAACACCTTGGGTTTGGTGGTAGTCTGGTCAGGGTTATTGGAGATCCTCACGTAATAAACGGTGCGGCCTTCAATGGTGGGATTGTTCCCGGCAGCAGCCTTCACGGAGATCAGCCCGGGGTAGAACAGCCTCATGCTGTCAAGCTGGTTCAGCACCTCCTGCAGTGTAAAATATCCCCCCATCGATCCAAGGTGGAAATGCTGCGGAACAGGGTAATTATACACAGCCGTGCTTTTAAATTCATCCTTATGGTGGTTGATATAATCAACCTGCCCTGCCATGGAACGGTTGCGGTCTTCAATAAATTGTGAATAGTCGGCATGGAGCACTTCAAACGGAAAGCCTGCCTGCCGAACCCTGGCAAGCTCCTCCTGCGACAGGATGGTGGTCCAGGTGCTGTCTTTCGCATGAAAGCCCTCTTCAAGGGCCAGGCCCGATTTGGCAAGTTGTTCCATCCCCCGGCTGCCTGCATGGATCCTCACCTCCGACCAGCGGGGCGTTTGGGCCGAAAGAAAAACGGGAATGCAGAGGAACAACACGAAACTCGTTATTTTTCTCATAGCTGTTTTTTAAGTCCTTTCCAACGGAAAGTGTTAATCATATGTTCAACATCGGCCTTCAGCAGTTCAATCACCGGCGCCAGCGAGTCATTGTTGGGGGGCATGTTGAAGTAGAGGGCCCCCCTGACAAAGCGGGTTATGCTGTCGGTGACATAAAACTGGTAGGTAGAGGCGGCATCAGCCCCGCGGATATCATAGACAAGCCCATAGACATGATGCTCCTTATCAAGGAATTCGCGCTGGGTGATCGCATTGGCTTTGGGGATGTGTTTGTTTACGAGGGTATGGGCATCATCGAGATATTTCGCCAGGTTTCCGTCGATAAGCTTGTAACTGATGTGTAACGTGGCGTTAAAGGGTTTATAGCGGATATTGATCCAGTAGGGTTCGGCCATCTTGCTGCTGTCGGCGCTGATATCGGCATACACAGGGTATTCAAAGGAATAGGGAAATGTCGTGTCGAACGACTGGTACTGGTGCCGGGGCAGATCGATACGGAAATAGCCCCTAGGTTTCGGCGTATAGTGGTCGCCGCAGGAGGTGGCAAGCAGGAGAAGAAGCAGGAATAAAGGGTGGATTCTCATTGGCAGTATGCAAATAGCAACATATTAAATAATGAAAAAGTGTAAAGGCAACCTGTAGCCTTTACACTTTTTCACCCTTTTTTAGAAGGGGAGGTCATCCTCTGCCGTTGACGGCATCGTTACATCACCGGGATGAGAATCTGCGGGGGCGGCCCCGCCATTTCCCTCTTCCCTGCGGGGGCCATTGCCCAGCATCTGCATCGAATCGCCGAGGATCTCGTAGATGAACTTTTTCTGACCCTCCTTGTCTTCGTATTCGCGCTTGCGGATCCTTCCCTCCACATAGATGGTGCTGCCTTTTTTAAGGAAGCGCTCGGCCACATCGGCCAATCCACGCCACATGACGATGTTGTGCCACTCGGTGTGCGTGGTCTTCTCACCGTCTTTTCCCTTATAGGCTTCGGTGGTCGCCAGCGTGAATGCCGCCTTCTTAACTCCGTTTTCGAAATTCTGAACTTCCGGATCCCGTCCCAGATTACCGATCAAAATTACCTTGTTGACTCCAGTTGCCATGATGATTGAATTTAATGTTAAACACTCCGTGAACAAAAGTACTCATTTTTATCCTTAATCGGTTTTGAAGCCAAAAGGTAATATGGAAAATGGATTTTTTTTTTAACATTTAATAAATTTTACCAATTTTGCACAAATCCATAAGTTTTCCGATATTTTTTCGGGACTGTATACTATTTTTACTCAACCTGCTTCCCCAATTGTTTTTGAAACATCCCCAGGAAAATGAAAATAAATACCCGAGTCATTGTTGGAATACTTTTGCTGATCCTGTCAGCCGTCACCATCACCTTTATCAGGATCAACCCGGCCTCACCGATCCCGTCGCGGTCGAATTTTACGCGCAAGGCGGCGATCGTTCCCAGCCTCGGCATCGGCGACATCATCACCCAGGAGCTGGTTTCCAACAACGAATTTTTTAACGGGATCAGCCTGTTTTTCACCCAGAACCACAGGGTAAACACCAACCAGAACATACTGTTAATCCTGGATTCAACAGGGAAAATCCTGCACCGTGAGTCGTTTTCCTCCATCGTGCTGAAGGAGGGCGACCTCTCCACCTTTTATTTCGACAAACCTGTTTTTGTGGGGAAGGGCAATAAAATATCCCTGGTGCTCTATTCGCCCGACGGAACGCCCGATAACTCGGCCTCTGCCCTGATCAACATCACTGATTCCATCGGGAGTTTTCATGTCTCAAAACTGGTTGGAAATGATGTCCTGACCTCCATCAAGGATAAAACGCGTCATTATCATGCCAGTATAATGCTCCAGACCTATAAAACCAAATATGGCCAGTTCTGGTTCATGAAAATACTGCTGTATGCCCTGGCGCTGATCCTCTCGCTGGTCATCATCTTCTTTTTGCCTGTACGGTCCCTGCTGGCCAGGACCCGGATCAGGGTCGAATGGATTTTTGCCGGCCTGGCACTGCCCTTTTCGGTTATCTTTGCCCTGGTAACGCCGCCGACGCAGGTTCCCGACGAAGGGAGCCATTTTTACCGTTCCTACCAGCTCTCCGAATTCCACTTTTCGCATGGGGATGGGAGTGTACCCGCATCCCTTGTAAAGCTGGATACTGCCTTCAGCGATCTGCATGCAGCTGCAGCCAATAAAACCACACTGGCAGAGATTACGGTACATCTGAACGACCGGCTTGACCCCCAAACCCGGGCCCAGGTATCGGCCCCGGATTATACCCTTCCCTACCTTCCCCAGGCACTGGGGATATTTGCAGGAAGGCTCATCACCAACTCGCCGCTGATCCTCATGTATCTCGCCAGGCTCTTCAACCTCCTGGCTGCCGTGGTCATCGTATTCTTTGCCATACGGATCACCCCCTCTTTCAAATGGCTTTTTCTCATCCTTGCCCTGATGCCAAAGACGATATTCCTCTTTGGTTCCCTGTCGTACGATACGCTGACCATCAGCATTGCGTTCTTCACCATTGCCGTTTTTCTCCATTACGCCTTTGATTGCAAAAGGAACCTGCAGGTAAAGGACCTTGCCCTGATGGCCTTTCTTACCTTGCTGCTGCTGTTTTGCAAACCGCCCTATTTCCTGCTCGCCCTGCTCTTCTTTTTTATACCGCCTAAAAAATTCGGGATCCTCTACAAATACATTATGATTCCCATCGGCGTGGTTGCCCTGGGGCTGTTCCTCTATAAAGGGGTTCCGGTAATGTCAACCTTTTTTCATGGAACCCCTTTCACGGTCCCTGTCACATCATCTCCCGGA
The DNA here is from genome assembly GCA_037133475.1 of Bacteroidota bacterium. Taxonomy (GTDB): domain Bacteria; phylum Bacteroidota; class Bacteroidia; order Bacteroidales; family FEN-979; genus CAIVAT01. The sequence goes on along the minus strand of JBAXOB010000012.1, from coordinate 28,804 downwards.
TCGCTGTTCAGGCCCGATGTACAGCTGAACTACATCATGAAGGACATCCCGGCCTATCTTACTTTAATGTTTCACAGCGCCTTTATCGTTAACCTCAGCTATGTGCTGGAAAGTTTTGTCGGTTTCCTGGGGTGGATCGACGTCGAGCTTCCAAAAACCCTTACCTATTCCTTCCTGCTGTTCATTACAATTTCCGCGCTGGTGATGGCAGAAGGAGAGATCAAACTTGGTTTCCTTAAAAAATCGCTGCTTGCTTTCATTCTCCTGGTGAGCTTCCTGGTCATCGAAACTGCCATGTACCTTTATGCCACCAGCCCGGCAAAAGACATTATCCACGGGGTCCAGGGCCGCTATTTCATTCCGTTGGCCCCCCTTGTATTCATGCTTTTTTACAACCGCTACCTCAATACCCGGCTTAACCTGTTGTTTACCCTGCGGAAGAAAGAATACAAAACCGCCAAACCGAAAATCAAACCTGAAATTTTAACGGAAATCCTCAGCAAGGAGCAACTTTTCAGCAAATGTTTCTACCTTGTCACAGCCTGTTTCTGTACGTTTACACTGATATACGCCATTTACCTGACCCTCATCCGGTACTACAACATCCTCTAACCATCCCATACTGCCTACTGCCTATTGCCAAATGCCTAATGCCCAACCCAAATGCCCCCTAAAAAACACCTGATCGCCGCCATCTGTTTTCTCCTCCTGTCCATCTTTGCGCTCAGGTTTTACGTGCCGTCGCCCCCGATGCTCGACATTACCCAAACCACGCGGTGCAAAAACCCCTATCTTGACGATGGATTTATCAAGGGGATCGTGCTTGTGCAGGAGGTCACCCTGAAAAAAGATTATCTCAATGGTTTTCATATCCGTTACATCACCATGGACCGTGAGAACACCAACACCAACACCATTGTCGTTTTTGACAATAATTTCAACCTGCTTTTCAAGGAAAAATTCTCTTCAAAGGATATTGAGGACCGCAAATTCCATGCATTTCAGTTCCGGGAGAGCCTGAAAATCGGGAAGGGAAACAAGATCTCCATCTGTTTCCTGTCGCAGGACGGCGACAGCCTCAACTGCGTGCACAGCCTGTTTAACAAGGAGGCCTCCATCGGGAACCTATATGCCTGCGCGCTCAGCAACGACGACCTGATCGCCTCCCTGCACGGCAAGCATTATCCCTATCCCGGCGCTATCTTCCTCCGCACCTATGAATCTGACAGTTCCCGTTCGGCTGCCATTTCCGTTCTGCTACACATTGTCGCCCTGCTGGTGGCCCTCGCGATCGCATTTTTCGCGGCGATCCGCAAATTCCTGGCGGGAATCCGCATCCGCCCCGAATATGTCTACCTGGTTTTTGCCCTTGCCGCCGGACTGGCCTTCCTGTTCCTGACCCCGCCGTTGCAGGTTCCCGATGAGGGATCGCATCTGGCCCGGGTGGCAGAATTGTCGGAGGGACAAATCTCATCAGCCGGGAAAACAATCCCCTCCGCCTTTGCGGCGCTCGATTCAACCTTTTTAAGGTTGCATGCCAATCCCGACGAAAGGACCAGCCTGGCGGAAATCGTCGCCCAGGAGAAGCTGACGGCCAACCCGGCCATCCGGCATTCAAGCAAGGGACCTGCCTATACGATCCCCTATATTGCCCCGCTGGCAGGATTTTTCACGGGGAAGATCTTCAGTACCTCCCCGCTGATCCTGATGTATTTCGCCAGGTTATTCAACCTGCTCTGCTCCATATTGCTGGTCTTCATGGCCATCAGGATGGCGCCCGTGGGCAAGTGGATCTTCTTTTTACTGGCCCTGATGCCAAAGACGCTGTTCCTGATGGCCTCCCTCTCGTACGATGCTTTCGTCATCAGCGGATCATTCCTGCTGACCGCCATGTTCCTCTATTATGCATTCCGGCCTGAAAAGGTGATGACATGGAAAGATCTCGGGCTGTTATCCTTCCTCTGGGTACTGTTGCTGTTCTGCAAACCACCCTATTTCATCCTGGGCGCTCTTTTCTTTATCATTCCCTTCAGCAGGACAAGGTCATTGTCAAAATACCTGCTGGCAGCCACCATCCTGGTTTGTACACTGCTGCTTGGCTTCGGCATCTGGAAACTTGCCGCAGGGGGCCCGGCACCCGGCAACACAGTAAAATCAGAGCAGTTGGCAGGCCAGGTGGAACAAGGCACGCCGGGGCTCCCCCCGGCCCTGGCAGCCAACGGACCAAAGCCTGAAATCAACCCGCCAAAACAAATCGAGTATATCCGGACCCATCTGAAATTCTTTGTCAACCTGCTGATAACCACAAACTTCTACCAGATGCGTGCCGACATGCTGAACAACTTTGTAGGAACCCTGGGCTGGCTAGACACCTTTATCCCCGACAGCCTGGTCAACCTCTACCTTATCGTGTTGCTGGTCACCGCAATCTGTATGGCTGAAGAGAAGGTCAAATTCGGATGGAAAAGCAAGCTCATGCTATTCCTCCTTTTTCTCGTTTCCGTTCTGGCTATTGAAACCGCCATGTACATATACACCTCATTTTTTGCCCAGGAGAAACTCTTCGGGATACAGGGCCGCTATTTTATCCCGCTGGCACCCCTGATCCTGCTGGTTGCCTATAACAACCGGGTTTCAGGGAAACTGAATTTCCTGCTCAGCCCTGGCAGGGATGCCTGGATAAAGTCAAAACCAACCTTGAAATCAAAAATGCTTCTTGAGATTCAGGATGAACAGATCTTTTCAAAATTCCTGCAGGTCTTTATCATCGGGCTGTCGGCCATAACCCTGGTCAGGGGCATTGCCGCGGTGCTACTGCGGTATTATCTATGGTAAAAACTGGTTTTATGAATGACAACTACGAATTAACTGTTATCATCCCGGCATACAATGAGGAGAAAAACCTGGGGATATTCCTGCCGCCACTGATACGTTACTGCAGGGAAAACCTGTGGCGGATCATCCTTGTAAACGATGGCTCCACCGACCATTCCAGGGAATTCCTAAGCTCCCTTGCGACAGAGCCGTTGCTTACCGTGTTGCACCACAAACTCAACAAAGGTTATGGCGCTGCCTTAAAAACCGGGATCAGCGCATGTGAAACCAGGTACCTTGTCACCTTCGATGCCGATGGCCAGCATTATCTTGAAGATATCGGCAAACTGCTCGAACACCTTAAAAAGAACGATGCCGACATGGTGGTTGGATCCCGCAAAGGGTTGAAATCCACCTCCCATTATCGCGGAACCGGCAAAAAAATCATACGCCTGCTCGCCAAAATTATGATGACGGTACCGATCCACGACATCAATTCCGGGTTGAAGGTTTACAGGACCGACCTCGCCCGGAATTATCTCTACCTGTTGCCCGACACCATGTCGTTCAGCGATGTGATCACGCTGATCTTCATCAACCACCGGCACCTGGTGCTTGAAGAATCAATCCGGATCAGGGAACGGACCAACGGGGAAAGCACCATCGGTTTGCAGACTGCCTTTCAGACGGTTATGGAGATCATCAACATCGTGATGCTGTTCAACCCGATGAAGATCTTTTTACCCCTGTCAGCCATGTGTTTTCTCGCTTCAATGGTATGGGGGCTGCCACTGGTATGGGAGGGACGCGGGGTCAGCGTAGGCAGCCTGCTGGGAATCGTCTCCACCCTGATATTTTTCCTGCTGGGGCTTATCACCGAGCAGCTTTCGCAGATCAGGAAGAACAGGAACAACTGATCAGGATCAGAAACCGTGACGGGCTTTGTCCGGGAATATCCGGGATGTCCAGAGGTGTCAATACAAAGGTTGAATAAGGACTACTGGAACTTGATCCCATGAAAAAAGAAGAAATCAGGGAATATTACAACAGCACATCAGGCTCAAGAGCCAAGTGGAAAAAGAGGAACTGGTTTTACCACAAGTCACTGGAGAAATATTTTTCCTTTATTATTCCCGCAAATGCCAGGGTTCTTGAACTCGGATGCGGGCTTGGGGACCTGCTGGCCGCCATGAAACCCCTTTATGGTGTCGGAATTGACTTTGCCCCTGGCATCATTGAACAGGCAAGGAAGAGATACCCAGGCCTGCATTTTTTAACCGCCGATGCCGAAGAAATAAACCTCGGCGAAAGGTTCGACTACATTATTCTTTCCGACCTGGCCGGTTGTTTATGGGATGTACAGAAGGTCTTTCAGAATGTCCGGAAACTCTGTCACCCGCAAACCAGGCTGGTCATTTCCAACTATAACTTCCTGTGGGAATCGGTCATGATTCTTGGCGAAAAGCTCCGTATCAAGCTTCCCCAGCCCAGGCAAAACTGGCTGTCGGCCGCTGACCTGGATACCCTTTTGCAGCTTGAAGATTTTCAGATTATTACGACCCGGCATAAACTGCTCTTTCCCAAGTACCTCCCGGGAATCAATTTCCTTTTCAACAGGCTGCTGGCCAATCTTCCGCTGGTGTGCAGGCTCGACCTGGTGAATATCATTGTGGCAAGACCTCTGTTTACCGCCGGGGTCGGCCACAGCGTTTCAATCGTCGTGCCGGCCCGCAACGAAAGGGGCAATATTGAAAATGCGATCAGGAGAACTCCCGCCTTCGGGCTTTCCCAGGAGTTTATCTTTGTTGAAGGTCATTCCTCGGACAATACCTGGGAGGAGATGCTCCGGGTGAAGGAGGCATACCCGGATAAAAACATTAAAGTACTCCGCCAGAGCGGGAAAGGAAAGGGAAATGCCGTTAGGGAAGGGTTTGACGTTGCGACCGGGGAGGTCCTTATGATCCTCGATGCCGACCTGACCATGCCGCCTGAGGAGCTGGAAAAGTTCTATATGGCCATTCATCAGAAAAAGGGCGAATTCATCAACGGATGCCGGCTGGTTTACCCGATGGAAAAAGATTCCATGCGATTCCTGAACTTCCTGGCCAACAAGCTCTTCGGGATGTTTTTCACCTACCTGCTGGGACAGCGGCTCAAAGACACCCTGTGCGGCACCAAGGTATTATTCAAACGCGATTACGAGGCTATCAGGGCAAACCGCCCCTATTTCGGGGAATTCGATCCCTTCGGCGATTTTGACCTGCTCTTTGGCGCGGCCAAACTGAACCTGAAGATCACCGAGATCAACATCCGCTATCGCGACCGGGAATATGGATCAACCCAGATCAGCCGATTCAAACACGGCTGGCTGCTGATCAGGATGAGTTTGTTTGCCGCCCGGAAAATGAAGTTCATCTGATCGCGACAAACATTAACCGAAACAAAATAATGGACACAAGGATCTCCGATGAAATCAAACATGGTATCCTGCTGGCCGGTACCGACCCGGGGAAAATCTGGAACTGGGAATCCACTGCAGGGAAAAAAGGTGGCAGAGAAGGGTAGACCTCCTTGCAACCGGGTTAACACCCGGGGCGTCCGTTCTGGAACTGGGATGCGGAACAGGGATTTTCACAAGGGAGTTTGTAAAAACAAATACGATGGTGACTGCCATCGACATCTCCCCGGACCTGCTTGAAATCGCCCGGAAAAATGTTTCTGCCCAAAATCTCACATTTTGCCTTGAGAATGCTTCAGCCATGACCTTCGCTGATGCTTCGTTCGATTATGTCATCGGCATCTCCGTGCTCCATCACCTTGATGTGAAGAGGGCGCTCGGCGAAATTTTCCGTATCCTCAAGCCGGGTGGCCAGGCCAGGTTCACAGAACCCAATATGATGAACCCGCAGATCGCTGTTCAGAAAAACATCCCCGTGATCAAACGCTGGCTCGGGGACTCCCCGGGGGAAACTGCTTTTTTCAGGTTTAGGCTGATCCGGGAGATGAAAAAGGCAGGTTTCCGGTCCGTTCAGATCACTCCGTTTGATTTTCTTCATCCCGGCATCCCTGCAAAAGCAGTAGGTTTCATTGACAGGCTGGGTAACGTCATTGAAAATATCCCGATCCTGAAAGAGATCGCAGGTTCACTCAGTATTACCGCGGTAAAAGGGGAACAAGATGGTTGAATACCTGCCGCGATGTTCCCAACCCAATAAGGAACGAAAAATGAAAATTACCCGGCCTTGGTTTTTATTATTTTCAGGGTCACGAACATGCAAGTCTGTTTTGACAAGAAAGCTAAAATCCTGTCAGCAGCCCGGAAAAAGGGAAAAGAGAGATCAGGCACAAATTGTTTGAAGGAGACTCCTCCGCTCAGGAGGTACCGGAGGGGGGTATGGTAATGGATCTTTTCAACTGCCAGGTGGGGAAACTCCCTGTTAAAATGCGCCCTGTCTCTTTCAAAAACGATCCATGGCAGGCAGGCGTTTGCCTGGCTTAAGGGGCCATCTCCCGGGATCTGCCAGGTTCCGCCCGGATCAAATAATTCATGATGGAACTGTTGAAAGATAAAACGGCCCCAGATGCTGTTCGCCGGTTCAATCATGACCAGCTTTCCGTTTTCCTTTAAGACCCTGCTGGCTTCTGATAAAAACAACCCTGCATCCGGCAGATGATGAAAAGTATCAACCATGAAAATGCCACTGACGGAACTGTCAGGAAAAGGCATATCCAGTGCGGAAAATGTCATATCATTGGATGGCAGGGGAAGAATGTCGGTTGTAATGATCCCCGGGATAAGCTTCTTTAAAAATCCGCCACCGGATCCGATTTCAACAATCCTACCCTGAGGAAGATGTGTGATTTCTGCAATAAATGTACCATACCATTCCCGGTACAATTTATTGAGAAATATTTTTGACTGAATGATTGCCTTATGTTCTTGTGTCCTTCCGGGATCGTCCAGCGAAAAGTCGCTCTTATATTTGAAAATTGTCACCTCCCGCTCCCTCTTAACTGATCCATGACTGAATAGACCGTCACAATGAGCCGATTCCTGATTCGATGGCTCAACAGTCGCCACCTCGACTGGTCATACCTTTTATGGATCCTGTATTGCTCTTCAAATTGTTGCCTGAACCCTTTTGAACTGATCGAGTCCCTATGCACCCTGAAACAGGCCAGGTCTTCACGCATGTAGCCGGGGGCTCCCAACCTGCCAAGCCGCAGCCAAAGGTCGAAATCCATGGCCGTCGGCAGTTCTGTATCAAGCAGGCCCGCCTTTGCCAGTGCCTCACGCCGGATGAAAACGGCCGGCTGTGAAATGAAATTCTCCACCAGCAGGCGGTTGTAGCTGTAGTTCCTGGCCGACCTGTTTTTATAAGCCGTGATCCATTTCCGGATCTCCCGGTCTTGTTCATCTATGATACGGCAGTTACCGTAAAGCCATAGGCTTTCGGGATGGCAGTCAAACCAGCCGGCTACCTTTTCCAGGGTCCCTGCCAGGTAGAGATCATCGGAATTAAGCCACCCGATGATTTCCCCGGTGCACATGGCAAATCCCTTGTTCAGGGCGTCAGCCATGCCCCTGTCGGGCTCCGACACCATCCTGATCCTGCCCGCATAGCGCTGTAATACCTCCAGCGTCCCGTCCGACGATCCCCCGTCGATGACGATATATTCAACAACCCTGCCGGTCTGCTGGCTCAGCACACTTTGCAGGGTTCGCTCGATAAAACAAGCCTGGTTAAAGGAGGGGGTGACGATGGAGAAGCCCGCTCCAGCAGATCCTGGTGCCATATTTATCCTTTGAATGATTTGTCCGCCGCTGCAGTCATGACGGCTATGATGGCATCGCTTACCTGCCCCGTCGTGATGGATGCAATTTCAACAGTCGACCCGTTGATAAACATGGAGTGAAGTTCAACGGGATCCCTGTTTTCATAATTCCCAGGGACCACGCAGGCCATATTGCATCCTGCCGCCACCGGGTAAGGAACAAAACGCCCGTAGTGATTCATCTGAGAAACCACCACCATCGGGATGTTCAGGGCCGCACCTATATGAACGGCAACAGTATCATTCGTCACCAGCAGCGACGATTGAGAGATCAGCCCGATAAGCTCGGGGAACCTGGTTTTCCCGGCAAGGTTGATCAGCGGGAACTCTGAAAGGCCGGCAATCCCCGTAGCAAGCGCGGTATCATCCGGTCCTCCTGCAATAACCACCTTCAACCCGTATTCCCTGTAGACAAAATCGCTGATGACCGCAAACTTAGAGGCCGGCCACTTCCTGAACGACAACTGGGCACCCGGGAAGATCACTGCATATTTTCCATCGACACCCATCGGCTTAACTTTTTCAAGGGAACCCGGTTCAAAAAAAGGTCTGACAACCGGGGCTGGTATCTCCAGGATGGTTTCAAAAAAGATCCTGTTCCTGTCAACCTCAAAAATAACCGAAGGATCAATGTTTATAAGCCGTGTATACCATTTGGAGGCAACCCTTGCATACACGGGGTTGATATTGACGGTATCGCCCATAAAACCAATCCGTTCCTCAACCCCGCCAATTTTTGCGAAATAATCAAAGAGGAATTCCCTGGAAAAAACCGGGTGGATGACCACCGAAAACCGCCCTGCGATGCTCCCCGCAATCCGCGTATAATAAAAGATATCAAGGTAGATCCTGTTTTTCCTGATCCAAATGTGATCATCGAAACAGTCACCGTCGAATTTTTCAGCCAACTCCCGGTAAACTGCATTACCGCAAAAGGTGATGTGGTAGTCCCTGTATTTTTCACTGTTTCGTAAAATCCTCAGGAAATTCCTCACCAGGATATAATCGCCTGCGGCATCAGGCTTGAGGATCAGCAACTTTTTCAGGGGCTTCGCGGGTTTGTTAAGAAACAGCAAAGAAATGCCGGCCAGCAGGTATACAACACCTGAGATATATCGCAGGTAAATACGTGTAAGGACTCTCTGTACCCTGAAACTGAATGTCATGCCGTTTCACTTTTTAAAGGTGGATCCCCGGGCAATATCCGTGAATGGTTCTGCCATTTTACCAGTGCAAGTACCACCCGGCGTGGGAATATTTTATATAAAGCCTCCACCAGAGCCGACAGGATAACAAGGAAACCGAAATAGCACCGCTGTCCCAATTTTATTGGTGACAGGCGTTTCACAAGCATGAACCTTTCCCTTGCAGACTGAACCTGCTTCCGGTCTGACACCCCTCCCGTTTTCCAAACGGCTACGGTGACCGGAACCTGGATGAACCGGTATCCCTGGCAATAGAGACGGTAAAGAAGTTCATGATCGGCAGCAATCCTGAACGATACATCGTACCCCTGGTGCAGCAGGATCCTGCGTTTGAAAAACACACTCTGGTGGCTGCAGACCATGCCCTTCCACAGTTGATCTGCCGGTAGTGCCGGTCTGAAAACGCTGAAACCCGGATAGGCTGCAACACTGTCTCCGTAAACAACATCGGCATCCCCGCGTGGATTTTTGAAAACAGAGGTTAAAATATCATTTGCCGCAAAAACATCCCCGGCATTCATAAAATTCACCCAGTCTCCTGTTGCGAGGGCCAGACCTTTATTCATCGCCTCGTAGATTCCCCCGTCGGCCCCGCTGGCCCAGAAGGCTATTTTTTCCTGGTTGTTTTTGATCACCTCCGGCGTGCCGTCGGAAGAACCGCCATCCATAACGATCCATTCAATATCCGGGTAATCCTGGTTTGATACGCTGATGGCGGTTTTCTGCAGCTCCCCGGCAGCATTAAGGACCACAGTTACAATAGAAATTTTTGGCTGGCTGTATCTCATGGAATACCTGCAAATCTATTGATTCCGGCTGAATATTTCATCAAGTTTCTTGCCGGCAACGGCGGTATCGAAACATGCTGCAAAGATCTTTTCCGCCTCTCCGCATTTCTTAGCGTACCAAACCTGGTCTGTAAGCAACCGGGTTAATTCAGCAGCAAAGGACTGAGGGTCGCCTGCAACGATAAACTCCTTCAGAAGGCCGGGGGGCATGCCGCAAAGCCCTTTTGGCGTATTAACCACAGGGATCCCATACGCCAGTGATTCGACAACCTTGACCTTCATCCCCGTTCCACCCTGCATTGGATTGATGGCAACTCTGCTTTTCATGTATACATCGCCCAGGTCCTGAACATATTCCGTTTTCGTAACCCCGGCCAGGTCAGGGGAAAACCTGGCAACTTTTCCGACTACCCGGATCTTCATCCCTGCCGGAAGCAACGGGAATACCTGCCCGAAAAACCAGGCAAGGCCCTCCATATTCTCAGGATTATCGAAGCCAATGAACAGAATATCAAATTCCTTTTCCTTCTCAACCAGGACGGGCTTTTCCATGAACACCGGTACAAAAAAATATGCCGGTTTCGGGGCATGGACCGAAAAATACGCCAGCTCCTCATAGGACAAACAGATTGCCTTGTCAAAAAGGTTGACCCTTTCTGCTTCATCTTCCATGGCAGCATCGAGGCTGCCCACGCCTGCAGCGGTTCCTGAGAGTTTAAGGGAAACGAAGTCCTCGATGGTAAGGATGCTCACCGTCCCGGGCGGCAAGCCTTTTTTCAGCAGGCTGGCCCAGTAGACATACCCGATGACCACATATTGATACCTGTTGTTCCGGATGATTTTATCAAACATCCTGGTCATCCCGGGAAAGGCATAATCAGGCAGCTGACTGCGCCTGGCCGACGGTTTTATGTTCAAAAACGGGATAAGCCGCGATATAAAGTCCCGGACCAGTTTCAGGTGGTACCCGATCCTGAAATCATAGAGGAACAACCGGTCGACCAGCTGATCGGTGTTGCCGGTCTTAAAATTTTCCCACCGGCTTTCAAAATGGCGCAGTCCCAGCAAATCAATTGTAAATCCCTTTTCCTTCAGGGATCTTGCAAATTCATAATACCGCTTGTGAACACCGCTCTTCAGTTCAAAAAAATTATGCGGAAATACGATCAATATCTTTCCCGGTTCATTCATCATACAGGGCTCGTTTCCGTGAGTGTCTCTTTGATTACCTGGAGATATTGTGTTCCCCACTGCCTGTCGGGCTCCAGGTAGTTGCCTTCTGCCCATTCATTCCACGATTTGATGATCAGCAGGTTGTGATCCCGTTTGTTATCCAGTACGAAACGGATGGCCGACGCGAGGTGCCTCCTGAACAATTCCGGGGTGGAACGGTTGAATACTAACCCGTTTCTCCCCGACCTGGGTGTATTATCCCAGTTAGGCAGGATACAGGGAATGAAGTCCCTGTTTGAAAAATGGTCAAACCGGTAGTGCCGGGTGATGTCCTGATAGCCGATGACCATCGGGTAACGGCCCAGGATATGCCGTTTAAATGAATTTTTCAGCGACCGGAATAAATTTTCCTGGTAGGTATCAACGTAATGTCCGGGCATATAAACTGTCATTTCATTGAACCCATCCTTGCGGTAATCCCATTGGAGGTGGTTCACCCCGATAAAATAGATCCCGGCGAAACCGTTCTTTACGGCAAGGCCGTTCCACAGCTCGGTAAATTCCCTGAGTTGCGGGAAGGTTGCAGGTTCATAGATAAAAAATACCGGTTTGTTGTCAAGCCTGATATACCTGGGGTCGTTGAATGCCTTGAGCAGGCTGTGGAAATGGGCAATATGGTCCTCTTTACCTGGGTAGGTTTGTTCAATCAGCGTCTTATCCTTAAGCCCGTGCCAGATGCCTGTCCATGATTGATTTGCCCATGCCAGGCAGAAAGGAAAATCGGGCTGGCCGCTTTCCAACACCTCATTAAAGGGACGTTCGAGCAGTTGTTTGCCGTTTCCGAACCAGTAATGCCAGTAAATAAAGCCACCCAGGCCTGCCTCCTTTGCCAGCATTGCCTGTGCCTGCCTGGTTTCAGGAACCCTGAGGTCATAATAGCCAAAGTCGGCGGGCAGGTTTGGCTGATGATGGCCGTAAAAAAAACGCTTTGCCCTGGTAGTATTGGTCCATTCGGTAAATCCCCTGCCCCACCATCCGTCATTTTCGGGGATGGGATGGAACTGGGGCAGGTAAAAGGCCAGGGTTCTGATAACCGGTGGATTGATTCCCATTTTTATTAAATCTGCTTTCAAAATTAATGAATCGTCCCGTTCCTGAGGCTTTAAAAGGGCCCTGCCGGCTGAACCATCCCTGGATGCTCCTTTCTGAATCTGAACATACCGCGAAAATAATCAACCTTGGCCAGGAATCACGGTTTAATAACTGACGAAATAAATACCTTGTTGAGCCAGGTCTTTAATCCCCGATCCACTGCCCGATCCTTCTACGTTTTTTGAACCAAGAACCAGGGATTCAGCAAACTTTCCTTGTTATATTCCAATTCCATCCCTGTTTCGGGGTTAACCAGGCTATATCCGGCGGCCTTTGCAATGGCGTGTCCGGCAGCCGTATCCCATTCCATGGTCGGGGCAAAACGGGGGTAAACATCAGCAGTGCCCTCGGCCACCATGCATATTTTCAGGGAGCTGCCCCGTGAAACTACCCTGACGGGGGCAAACTTGCGTTCAACCTCCTGGATAAACGCAGTCGTCTCCGCGCTCATGTGCGACCGGCTGGCAACAACAGTATAGCCAGGGTTCTCCCGCACCGGTAATGGCAGCCTGGACGAGACTGAAAAAAGCATTTCTGCATCCTGTACCAGCAAGGGTTTCCCCTGCAAAAGCAGCTTATAGGCCCCTACCGGCAATGTCCCGAAATACAACTCCCCGGTGACCGGCGTGAAAATAACGCCCAGCACCGGCTTTCCCTGTTTCACGAGGGCAATGTTGACCGTGAAATCGCCATTTCGTTTGAGGTATTCCTTTGTGCCGTCGAGCGGGTCAACAATCCAGCATTCCTGCCAGTTCCGGCGAACTTCCCAGGGTAACTGCAGGGATTCCTCGCTGATCACGGGAATCTGCGTTTTGGCAAGGTACCGCAGGATTATCTCCTGTGACCTTCTGTCGGCAAGTGTGAGTGGCGACAGATCTGATTTATAGGCAACATCCTGGTGATCTGAACCGTAAACGGCAAGTATTGCCTCCCCGGCTTCCAGCGCAGCCTGTATCACAAATGCCAGCAACTCCTTTTCTTCCATCTCTTGTTCTTTTTTTTCTGCGGTTGCTTCACGAACAGTCAATTACCTGAATATTCCCAGCCTCCTGACAATTTCTTCCCTTTGGTTCTCCAGGTAACCGTTCTTAAAATGGGTTCCATCGACAAAACAGCTGTCGGGATAGGAGACCATATGGTCAAAATACCCGGTAAACATATCATCAAAACCATTGTTATGGATACCTGCACGTAAGTGTTTGTAATTGTGTAACTGCCGACCAAGAGATTCCCTAACAGGGGAAGCAACAAAGATAAGTTCAACATGGTTCGTTTTCGAAAATTCCCTTAGTTTCTTTAAATAAAAGATTCCAAAATCTGTCAGCGTATCGTAATAAATTGGTTTTCCATCATCATAGTTGATATCGGAAAAGGGAAGGATTTTATAAAAATTGAAAAATGACAGCAAGGCAATGGGTCTTTGGGCAATCTTTTTTACAAGGAACCAATCCAGGTATGGAATATTGGCATAGGAGAAAAAAGATTTGATAAAATGGCCGTAGGTCATCTTCGACTCGAATTTATGGGTTATCCCTGCCGGAACCGTAACAATATAAATAACCTTTATATGCGGGTTGGCTTTTAAGGCCCTGTTGGCCATGATATAGCTCTTTGCCAGCAAACAGGGGGCCCCTGTTGCAAGCCAGTTTGAGCGTTTTCCCATCGGGAATAGCTGGCCTGCAACACTGCACCCCAATAAAAGGGTGTCTGATGATATTGGCTTTTCTGTTCCACCCTGCGACTGGTAAAGCCTGAAAACAGAAAGTCTTTGCGAAAAATAATTTGGAGAAGCGAGCACCAGTGTTCCTGCCAGTTCAAAAAGCAGGATCATACACAAAAGGTTCAGGGAAATAACCAGGATGAATTTCTTAACAGTCATATAACCACATTGATTTATTTAACGGCAGTTCCGGTTCAACCATTTTTACGTGCATTCTCTTTATCAGGTTTATTGTTTGGCAATGTTACCCTGGTGCATGAAAATTTCAGCGACCCCATCAACCGGATTCCCGAAATCAAATCTTTCCCAAACGATCCTGAAGTTAGCTACCATGATGTCGCGTCCTGAACAGTCAAACATGACCTGTTTTACAAGTCCTGCCTCCTGCAGACTGATGATAAAGGGATTGATCCAGATACCATCCGCAGCGTTTTCAGGAACAATCTTGTAATGCAGGATTCTGCCGTCGGAAAGTTTTAAAAAAATCCGGCATTCTTCATCCTTGTAAAGAAAACTTTTCAACCGCTGCAGAAAACTTTTTCCACATAAAAACTTGGCCCTCAGCAAACCATGCTGATTAAAAGGCACATCAAGCCACTGCCCCCAGGTTCCCTCATCTGTTCGGAAACTGGAAGCAGCTGCCCCAAGGTTGGTTAACCTCTTTTTAAGTACCAGGAATTTAGCATCAGCGTAATAAAAGGAATAGTTGCAAAGGATCCTCAGCAGGGTCTGTGGCTCATCATTAAGCAGGTACCTGTTGTCGATGCTGGCAAACTGACCATCGGTCCTGTTTCCGGGCCATTTCACCAGGTCCCAGATAAGGTAGGTAGGGGCTTGACCTGAACTAAAATGGGCGGCGTTTTTATTGTCCAGCCAGGGAGTATAGCTTGCGTAGCTCTGGATTACAACCCTGGGCTGCCAGTTAAGATCGTTGGCTGCAATCACTGAATAATCCCACGGGTACGAATCAACGGTTGCCCTGCCAATTGAATCGCGGATAGCCACTGGTAACACTGAGGATGCAATATTGTGCCTGGTTTGGATAACCGCCTTTGATTTCAGGATAGAAAAATCAGCCAGGAACCCAACCAGGTTATTGACCCTGAACAATTCTACCGGTTTAGGCCGGTATGCGGCGGCATTCCTCGAGTTGACAGTGACCAGGCAAACAACCACCATGCCCAGGATCAGGTTGCGGTATTGATGCTGATTTTCAAAAATGATGAAAATCATCAGGAAGATGGTGATCAAAATAATGAAACTCGATACGTGGAAGATATCTTCCCTCGACATCCCGTATTTCCAGGTAGCGAAAACGGTTAACAGGGTCAACAGGCCGAAATAGAATCCCTGCCGCGACCTGCTCATGAAGGGCAATGAAAAAACGACCACCAGGAAGGGAGATAAAAGCCACCAGTTATTTTCAGGATAGAGGGAGGCTGCAGCAGAGTTATCCATGGTAAGCTGGTATATCCCGGTTAAATAGGAAAAAAATCCAGCCAGGGTTCCATACATGATGAACCAGCCCAGGAGTATCAGGGCGGGAAGAATGACCAGGTCGCTGCAACTCTTCCTGTAATTTTTGTCCCTGAAAAAGTAAAAAGCTGCAAAAGAAAGGTACAGGGTAAGCGCGGTCACCACCAGGTACGATTTTATATAGAACCCAAAGGCGGTGAACAAAAAGGCGGTCAGTTTCAGGTAAAACCTTTCTTCAAGAAAATAGTTGCAATAGAGCAGCAAAATATTGGCAAGGATCAGGTTCTGGAAATTGGCGATCGCCGAGATGAGGTAGGCGACCGTAAACAGGGTCAACCACTGTTGCCCGTCTTTCCTGCCGGTTAATCCTGAAATGACAAAAACAAGGCAAGCCTTTAACAGGGAGGTGACAATCACGACCTGCACCACCGTCCCGGCCAGCGGATATACGAAGAAGGCCAGCGGTCCGTGGGGAAAGATGATCCCTTTGCCCAGGCTGAGCCCGGTCATGAACAGCGAATTAAACACCCATTTCAGGGAGTTGTCAATACCGGTTGAATAATTCCAGCTGTATTCAGGGAAGGTGCCGGCGATAATGAATATCGCCAGTAAAAACAGTTTCACCATATCAGCCTGTTGACGCCTGCCTTTGATCTCATCCGTTTCCCCGCTTCTTTTAAAGTCCCGGAAATATGGGAATAACGGAACATCCCCTTTGCCTGGCACTTTAATCTTCCTGCTGAACAGATTCTTTATCATGATAAAACTTTTCACAAATCATGCGATTATTTCCTAACGGCAAGGCTCTTCAGAACTGAAAATAGAGGAACTCCTTCTGCCCGCCTCCAAAGAATACAATGACCAACACAATCCCATAATAACAGGTCCAGCGCACGATCGTGGGAACCCGTTGCCCGAGTTGCAACGGGAATTCCCTGTTACGCTGGATAAATTCAACCAGGAAAGCAACCGCGGAGGCAACAACCAGTTCAACCCGTGGCAGCGGACCAGCAAGGTCAGTTTCCGACGAGGAAAAAATCCCTGCCAGGAAATCAAAGGCCTGGTGAATACCGGCCGATTTGAAGAAAACCCAGGCTGCCAGCACCACCAGCATGGTCAGCAAATATTCGGCCGCCCGGAGCAAAAATCCCGGGAACGGGTGCATCCTGCGCAGCAGCCTCTGTTTTGGTTTCCTTATGATATGATAAAAAATCAGCATCAACCCATGGATCATTCCCCAGAGAATAAAGGTATAATTTGCCCCATGCCATAACCCCGTCAGGGTCCAGGTGATGAGGATGGCCATGATGTAGATGAAAAGCTCGGTTTTGATAAAGAGAAACCTTGCCTGCCTGATCCTGCCGGAAATAAAGTAGGCCACGGGCAGGAAAATGTAATCCCTGAACCAGCTTGTCAGGGAGATATTCCACCTGCGCCAGAATTCAGCAATATCGCCGGCAAAATAGGGAAAGGCAAAATTGCGCCTGATCCTGAATCCAAGCATCTTCCCGATACCGATCGCCATATCGGAATAGCCTGAAAAATCGGCATAGATCTGCACCGCAAAGAAGATCGCTCCCAGCAGGAGGCTGATGCCGGGCATTTGCCCGGCACTATTGAATACCTTCCCTGTAAAAACACCGCAGTTATTGGCTACCACCATCTTCATAAACAACCCCCAGACGAATTGCCGGATGCCGTCGACAGCCAGTTCAGCATCAAACACCCGGGCGCCGTTTACCTGCGGCAGCAATGCTACCGGTCGTTCGACCGGGCCGGCAAGGATGACAGGGAAAAAACTGAACGACAGCATGGCGGGGATTATCTTTTTTTCCGGCTCCAGCTTACGCCTGTATACATCCACAATATAGCTGATGCCCACAAAAATATAGAAGCTGATGCCTACTGGAAGGAGCAGGCCAAGGGTTGATGCCTGGACCGGGATACCAAGCGCCTTCATGGAGGAGACGAAGCCCTCCATAAAGAAATTGTAATATTTGAAGACAACCAGCGTTCCGGTATTGATCAGCAACCCAGCCACGAGGATCATCCTCCGGTGCGCGACAACGGACGAGGCCGCCATCCATAAACCTGCCAGCCAGTTGACCAGGGAAACAGCAATGAGCAGGAGCAGGAATTTCCAACTCCACCATCCATAAAAAAAATAGCCTGCAGCGAGCAGGAACAGGTTTTGCAGGATCAGGCTGTTCTTCAGGACAAGCCAGTAAAGCAGGAAGACGAAAGAAAAAAACAGGACAAATTCGGCGGAAGTGAATAACATCGGATGAATTTTCGCACCGCTGTTCCGGCGCCGTGAATGGATAGGTGAATCGTATTCAATTCAAACTACTTCTTATCAAATAAATAATGACAATACACGGGTTCCGAAAAACAATCAAGTCGCCCCATTGCCTTAAGAAACCCTTATCTATCCTGGAAACCCTATTTTTTCGCAATAAACAGTGCTTTTAATCCACCCAGATAGCCGTATTTTTCCGACCAGTACATAACAACTTCAACATCCCTGAACCCTGTCTCCCTGATCTCTTCCAGCAATTGAAAACTAAAATTATGATAACACAGGCTTCCATTCTCGCTGAGCGGATTCCCGTGGTATTCCGGTGGTTCCAGGTGAACTGTCTGCTGATCGTCATTGATATAGGCCCGTAAGGTATTATATTGCTGGTAAGGATAAAACGGTATACAAAAATAGAAAATCCCGCTTTCTTTCAGGCACCTGAATATCTCCCTGATTGCCTGCCTGTAGTCCGGGATATGTTCCAGACAATCGAAACTGAGAATATAGTGAAAACTCTTGTCCCTGAAGGTCAGCCTTGTGAGGTCCTCATTCCTGATATTTTTGGCATCAAAACCCGGGTTGGTCGCAGTACTTTCCAGAAATTCGCTTCCTGTGAGGTTTGGATAATGTTTCAGTAACTCCTTATACAGGGGAGTTACCTGTTCGGTGATATAAATAAGGGAGTTGCGATGTGGTCTAACCTTGGCCACGAAAAAATGATAAATCGCCCTTGTGCGGCCACTCATGCCACAATCCGGGCAGACCATGCGCTCCCTCCAGTTGGGGACCCTGATATTCCTGTCAAAAAATGAATATTGAAGATCAACGTGGAAATCAACATTATGCCCGCAAATAATACAAAAACCCTCAATGTTTGTTTGTCCTTCGAATTGGCCCAACGGAAACTCTTTATCAGATATTTTCTGAATCAGTTCTTTTTCCGTCTCCAGTAAATTCAGGTATTCCGGGTAACTTCTCAGGTAAAAAACAACCATCTCCTCTGAAAATCCTATTTTCATGTCACCAGAGGCATCCGTATAAGAGTATGGGTGTCCAGGTCGGAAAATGAAATTCAAAGCAGCCCTCCCCCATCTCTTGCATCTTTGGGACAATTTTTCAACCACCATGTGTAATTAATTATTATGTGGATAAGATCTTTTCATACAGGCATGTTTTGGCATTGATAGCTTCAATCCTGGTTGTTTCGACCTGGATTGGGTTAAGATTCACTTTCCGTTTTCCCGCCCGTGCCGTTTTCTGCTTCTTCCGCCTTCATAGAATTTCCCTTACAGTTCGTGGTTAAGATGACTATTTACTCCGGGACTTCCCCAATAAGAACCTGGTCCATGAATGAATACAATTTACCCCTGCAATTTAAGGACATATCCTGACAGTTGAATCAACAGCCAGAAAGACCTTTGAATAACTGACATACTTCTTCCATTTAAGATGCCTGAAAGGCTTCCCGAAACTGGCCCCTGGCAATGGCTGGTTCAAAACAATGGAAGTAACGCAACCATCAGACCAGGCAAGGCTTAGGAAAGGATTTGTCCACATCCAATGGCAGGGGTTATTTAAAAGGGTAGTTTTTTCCACAGAAACAAAACCAGAATGGTTGTTGAGTACACTGACAAACTCCTTTTTATAATTCCGCCAATCAACCGAATAACGAATGTTTCCTGCAACCATCAATACAATAAATGCGGAAATAATCAGGAGCGGAATGCGCCTGAACCTGAAACCCCTGTAATGGAAAAACAGGGATGTAATCAGGAAGAGAGGAAGGATAAAAGTTGAAACCGTCCTCGATGCAAAGGATATATAGGCTGAAATACCGGGTCCTGAGTTGAATAGCGTCCAGAGGTAAAACAGGAGGGGGAACAATGATACTGCATAAAGCCATGATTTCCGGTAAGCGGAGCCGAAGACAAACAACACCATAAATAATACCGAGATGCATAATGGTTTATTTTGAAAAATCAAGGGCAGGCCATCAAGGAATGCGGACTTGTTTGCATCACTGAAAGGATAGATGGTTGTATACAATCCGATGGCGAAGATCATGGCAGCAAAAAGGAGGAGAATATACAGTTCAAAATTTGAGCGCCCTGATTTCCTGAAGAAGTACTGGTAAACAAGCAAGCCTGCGAAGACCAGTGAGGAGGCCATGGCGGTTTGGTATATCCGGCTGTAAACAACCATGAGAAGGATCAAGATCACCCTTTCGGCCTGGTTCAGCCTGGTCCTGACAAGGAAAAAAAGGATGGGCCATGCAAGCAGCATCACCACCGGATATTCTCCCGAAAGGTGATAATCTGTGGTAAAATTCAGCGCCACCATGGAAATTAAGGGCCAGATCAGCAGGGTCTTGTCATTCTTGCGGAGCGCCAGATCACAAAGAAGGAAGGATATCAGGTAAACAGAATAGATGCCCAGTGCAAAAAGCCGGTTCAGTACCGTAACATCCTTTACGCCTAGCTGAAGGGCCAGTACTGCAGGCCACTGGGTTAGATAGAGAGAATATTGCCGTGCCCAATCATGATGGACAAATGTCCCCTTCTGGAGAATCAGGAAGAAATAATATACGCCATCCGCTGAAAAATGTTTGTCTATCAGGAAGGAGTTTACCAGTGCAACCGAAATCAGCAGGAACAGGAACCAGTACAGGTGTGATTTAGTTGTTGCCGGTAATTTCATGTTGGAATGCATTGGCAATTGGTTCATGGAACAAGGGCATCAGCGACCATACTGACAAAAACCGTCCGCACCCGGTCGTACCGTTGCATCAAAAGTGATAATTCGCGTAAACCGAAAGTTTCCACAAAGATAACAGGTTCAAATATCAGAATTATTTGTTAATTGTACGATTGATTTTATTTAAACAAATCATAAAATTTTCATAATAATGCTGTTCATAATGAAAAGGCGCTAAACCCCACTCATGACTATTATCGGCAATAAAACCCTTCTTAGTCATGTCAATCAAATGAACTCGGGGGAATATTTTTTCGAAGTGCTGATAATATTTCCCAAGCAGTTTGTTATGTTGTCGGATGGAAGGCAGGTAGGTAAATTTATTCACTTTCCCTGAATCCAGGTATTTCTCAGCCCAAAAAGCCTTATGCAGAATGATACGATTTTCAGGAAAGTAAGGTTTAATTCTTTCGGCAAAGGACAAACAATTTTCCTTCCAAAGCGCAGTAACTTCGTCGGACAATCGTTGTAATGATGTTGCTGCGTTCATTTTTGCAGCCAGCATATCCTGAAAAGTCAATTTCAGGAACTCATTTGACTTTGTAATATAAGTGGTTCCTGATTTCAACATGTCAAATCTTTCGTCAATAAAATCCAATAACAAAACTGCGTCAGTTAAATCAGTTGTATTAAGATACCGATAAAACCCTTTATTTATATCCTCGTAAAGAAAACGTGTTTCAAAAGGACCCAGCCCTTGTATGTCGGACAGTTCAATATTTAAAGATGCGCTGTGTTGGCTTATAAGGGAGGTTCTGCAAAAAAGCCGTTTCATGATTAATTCTTCTTTTTCTGAAAAATTAACATTTTTATGAAATGCATCGCTTGAGATACAACTTCCCAGAATTATTATCTTCATAACCCGATATTACGCATTAACTGACAGTTCTTAATCAGAAAACAAGGAGGAAAGTTCTGCATATACCTGATGGTTATAGCCGTTCGCAAACCGAACCGCGTGCTCGACAACAGAACTGAAACATCCTGGTTCCTCCAGCAATCTGTCAAGTTGATAATTGAACTGCCCAGGGGTGTCGGCCAGGAGGAAAGCCGACCCGGCGCCTGCCTCAAGTCCCTCAGCACCTACAGTGGTTGAAATGACGGCCTTCCCGTAACCAAGCGCCTCGATCATTTTGATTTTCAAGCCGGTCCCAATGGTCAGCGGGTTGCATACAATATCGGAAGTGTTGTAGGCATCCGCAAGGTCTGCCACCTCCCCCAGACTTATCACTCCCTCTGTTTCTTCAATAACCTGGCAAATCCTCCCTGCAAGCAGCAACTGCAATCCCCTGTGTTTCTCTCGCAGCACAGGGAGAAACCCGGTAATAAAATCACTGATGGCATGGAAGTTACTTGGGTTGCTGGACCCAACAAAGAGTATTTTCTCAAAGGGTCGCACCTTTATCGGCGGTGCCGTTACAGTAACACTATGGCCCACCGTAATGACTTTTTTACGGGTAAGTTTCCTGTAAAAAGAGGCCTCCCGGTCCTGGATCGCCATTACAATGTCAGCACGGTCTATCCCCTTTTTTTCTTCCCTGCGGGGCGTGGAATACCAAACCGCAGGTTTCCCTGCCCGCAGGAAATGCTTATGCCGGTCGGTCATGACATCATGGGTATCAACCACCCTGAGTACCTCGCTGCCGAAGTTGAGAAAGGCCCGGGTGTTGAAAATATACTCCACGATCACCGCGGTAAAGGAAAACTCCCGGTGAAGTTCCCTGATCTTTTCATCCAGCAGTTCATTATAATGATCATCTACGTGGGAATAATAGCGATAACCGGGACTGAGTCGCATCATAAACCGGTTGAAGGGAACCTTCACCGGCGCCTTGTACGGTACATAATGAAACCGTTCTCCCCAGAAATCCTCCATGGCTTTGATATCGGATTCCTCCTGGTCGGAGTAAAGAAAGTGCACCTGATGCCCCAAACCTATCAGGTACTTCAGATATACCAGGATCCGGCTTCGGTTCCCGGCATTTGTCGGGTGGGTGGGAGTTGGTGAAATGATAAGAATTCTCTGCGCCATATTGAACCTGACCTCTTTTTTTTATACGTTGCAACTGTTCCTCACCTCCCTGATAGCCTCCAGGTATGACCGGCCCCAACGCTGGTCGGGCTCAAGGTAATTCCCCTCGGCCCACTCATTCCATGATTTGATAAAGATGATCTTTTCTCCCTGCTGATGATTCATCACATAATCCAAACAGTCCCTGAAATGCTGTTTAAACAGTTCCGGCGAAGATCCCTGGAATACCCAGCCTGAATATTTCGAACGGGGGGTGTTGTCCCAGTTTGGAATGATGGTTGGAATAAAATCTTTTCCCCTGAATTGGGAAAAATCATAGGTGTCGATCAGTTCCGGATAGGAAAAGATATTTGGTTTTTTCCCTGCCAGCAACCTGGTCAATCGGTTCCCCCGGTTGTTTTTCCGGCGCTCCTGATGAACAAATACGTAATGGCTGGGCTGGTGTATTGTTTTTGCATCGAACCCGTCTTTCAGATGATCCCATCCCATGTAATGAATCCCGACAAAATAAATACCGTTAAAACCGTTTTTCACGGCAAGTTCATTCCACAGGGCCGTGAACCGTTTCGTTTCGGGAATTCCATCCGGGATATATACCACGAAAAGGGGCTTGTTGTCTATTTTGATATACCTCTCATCCTGGAAGGCAGGCAGGAGATGGTAGAAATGTCTCCGCTGATCATCCTCGCCCGGGTATTCCTGCGTTATCAGCACATGATCTTTCAGTCCGTGCCAGATCCCTGTCCAGGTCTGGTTCGCCCAGGCCAGGCAGAAGGGAATAGCGGGCTTGCCGCTATGTAATACCTCATCGAATGGTCTTTCCAACAGTCGTTTCCCGTTGCCGAACCAGTAATGCCAGTAACAGAAACCGTCAACCCCGTGATCCAGCGCCAGCTGCGACTGCATCTCCCTTACTTCCGGCACCCTGAGATCGTAAAAACCCAGGTCGGCAGGCAGGTTGGGCTGATGGTGGCCCCTGAACAACGGCCGTGCCTGCGTCACATTGGACCATTCCGTAAACCCCTTTCCCCACCAAAGGTCATTCTCAGGAATCGGGTGGTATTGGGGCAGGTAAAAAGAGAGCACCCTTACTTCAGAAGCCATGGCCTGCATTCACGAGGTTTTTATTATCATCGTCTTTCACTTCTTTCATCGGCTTGATGGGTTACGGTTCATGATTAAAATCAATATCCTTTCGAAAAATCTCAAATGCGGCCTCCCGGGAAAACCAGGTTTTGACGTAACTGCACGATGCCGCCGAACGTTCGGTCAACCGGTCTTCATCCCCGTACAGACCGATAATCGCCTGGGCGAAAAGTTCCGCATCATCCTGAATCTCCAGCGTGTTTTCGGCATCGGTAAGTCCTTCGGCACCAACCGTGGTGGTCACCACCGGCAGCCCGTAATACATGGCCTCGACAATCTTGCCCTTGACCCCGGCACCGTAACGCAAAGGGGCAACCACCATCCTGCTGTGGAGATAGATCTGCTCAAGCGCCTCATTGGAAAGGAACCCCAGCATATTGACATTTTTATTTGCCATCTTCAGAAACTCCTCCGGCGGGTCGGAGCCGACAATATTAAACTGAATAGCCGGGAAGGCCGCGGTTATCAAAGGCCACACCTCAGCAAGGAACCATAATACCGCATCCACGTTCGGCTGGTGTAAAAATCCTCCGACAAAAAGGAGGTCATTCCTGGTCCCGAATGAATAACCTCCCGTATAAAACTCCCTGAAAATATAGGGAATAGCCCGCGCAGGTTTTGTAATCCCAAACTCAGCCCTGAGGATATCTATCTCTACGGATGACAGGTAGTAAATAACATCGGCGGTTTCAAAAATCCTGGATTCCGTTTTTTTAAACTCACGCGCACTCTGAAGCAAATCCTCCGTTTTCTCTATTTCATACTGACGGAGTTTCCTCAGGTAATGGAGATCATGCCCGTAATAAAGAATCCTGGCTTTTGTCAGTTTCCTGATAAGGTCAATATATTTTATCGCGATGTTCGGCCTGCTTAAAAACGCATACGACAGGCAGGCCTGGTTCGACCTGATCCAGTCCTCGTAATGCTCTTCGTAATATTTCCCATGAAGCACCTCCACCGACTTTTGTTCAAGTGCCTCACGGTATCTTTTTTCAGGATAGAAAAAATCACTGAGGTATTTTAACACGATCCCTTTCTGAACAAATAGGTCAATAAAACCACACATGGATTTAGAACCGGCATCCTTGTCGAAAAATGGCACATTGTATTCGATCATGAGCATATACGGCTTGCCCTGGCCCCTTTCCCTCGCACGAAAAACATGTTCTGGACGATCTGAAAGATGCCCCTCTGACAATTCATCCCGCCAACGCTGAACAAAAACCTGCTGATCGTTGCCGGTCGCCTTTTCCTCCTCCCTGGAACCCACCGTAACTTCTGCCAGAGGCTGGTATACAACCTTTTTACCCGACTTCCTGATGAACATCGCAAGGTCGTGAAGGCGACAGGAACCGGAGGAATAACCGGCATCGGCGACCTTGACCCATTCCAGGAAATCCCCTGATTTTACAATTACAAAATCGTTCCCTGAATCAACCTCCCTGAGATAGTTGAACTCAGGCCTGGCAGGGTCGTCATTCCTGCCATATTCATGGATTGAACCATCATTCCATATGATGATGCCTGCAGATTGAAGCTTATGGGGATAAACCAGCGATTTGGGAATCACCATGGACGTTTGCCCGTCTTTTTCAAGGGTGTCGATGGCAATGGGCAGGGTGTCCCCCTTTAGCAAGCAGGGTTTGTTGACAAGGCCGATATACCTGGGCGAATTGTGCTGTAAAAGGTAGGATTGAAGCTGCCCGGGCTCAACATGGTCAAGCCAGGCCGGGAGGTCCCCTGAAACAGGCTCTGAAGGTCCCACCACCGCGATACGGAAGTTCGGACCATAACTCTTCAGCAATTCGCCGGTTATTCCCCGGATGGCATCTTTTTGCCCGCCGGGATAATGAATAAAGATCAATTCAGTACTGTCAATACCGGGGGGCATGGCCAGGGCCGGAAAATTTGGGGGGACCTGTTCTTCATTCTTCGGAAAGGTCAATTTCTCGCGCGGCTCCTGTGAGTTTTCCACCTGCCTGTTATAACTGACAAGATTCCTGTGGAATAAAATATCCATATACTCTTTTATGACAGGAACCCGGAACTTGTTAAGGTATCGCGACGGGTGGAGGATTATCCTGGTGAACGTCTTGAAAAGCAGCCAACGCCTGGATCCATAGGGGCAAAAGAAATAAAAAACCCGGAACAACCTGTCATGAATCCATCGAAGCGGCCTGGTGATCTTCCAGGATAAGGACGCGCGTAACGAAAGTACCATTTGTTCCTGCTCCTGCAGTAATAGGCGATTTTCATCCCGTTGCCGGATTGCTTCATCCGCTTCTCTTTCCTTTAGGCTAAGCTTTGCTGTAGTATCCTGCAGGAGGTCTTCCTTCTGCACAACCTTTGCCTCCATTGCTCCCAGTTGTTCAACCTTGTCAAGCAGGAGATTTTCCATTTGTACAACCTTTGCCTTCATTTCTCCCAGGAGTTCAACCTTTTCGAGCAGCTGCAGGTTTTTTTGTTCAGCAAGGCCAGTAACATGGGAAATCTGTATGTCCAGGTTTTCGATCTTACGGTTCAGCAATAGGATCTCATTGATCAACGGGATGTTAACCGATTCTTCGGAATAAGAAAAAACTTGCTGATCTTCTCCAGAAACCCCCAGCTTCTCAAGAAGTTTTCCAGTTTCGGAATACCATAATTCTGAATCAACCCTTTTCTCCCTGACCTCAGCCAGGAGATTGCTGAAATCATTTTCCCCTGACAAGGCATCCCTTGTGGCTTCCAGAAATTGCATGCCGTATTTCCTGTCGGGTTCCAGATGTGCGCCTTCCGCCCATTCATTCCAGGCATTAATAAAAACAAGCCTTTCATCGCCGAAATGTTCTTCCCTGGTAAGACCGATGACCGACTTTAAAAACAGTTTATACAGTTCCGGCGATGAATTATGAAATACCGTTCCCGATTTTCTCCTGCGTGGCGTATTGTCCCACGAAGGAAATACCCCCCTGAAAAAAGGGAAGTCCGGCTTCGGCATGCCGGCAAAGTGCTCCACGACGGCAGGGTAGTCAAGCAACAGGTTATCCCGGATATCTTCAACCTTTATTCCGTGAGCCGCTGCAAACATTGAATTATCTACAATACAGCCGGGGGTATAGTCAAACGGAAACTGAACAACCCCGTCAAACCCGATAGCCCGCGGGTCGACAGTCTTGTCATGGCTGTTTACGGCACACAGGAAAAGTTCCTCTCCCGCCTGTTCCCAGACCGTCTGACGCCACAATGCAGCTGTTTTCACAGGATCAGGAAACAGTTCGGCACGGTAAACGAGTAAAAGCAGCCTGTTCCCAACACGGATGTATCTTTTATCGGTGAGACAAGGAATCAACTGCATGATGAATTCCAGGTCATCCTCAGGAGAATGGTTTTGTTCGATCAGGATATCCTGGTTGTACCCATCCCAGTTACGGGTCCAATTTTCATTGGCCCAGCAGACACAAAAGGGGAAATCAGGCTTTCCAGTTGCCAGAACCTCGTCCAGCGGCCTGTTCAGGAGTCTTTTCCCATTAAAATAGTAATAGTAATAACAAAAGCCATAAATACCGTAGGCTTTGGCAAGACTGGCCTGTTGTTCGCGGACTTCGGCCAGCCGGAGATCATAAAATCCAAGATCGGCAGGGAGGTGTGGCTGGTAATGCCCGGGGAAAAGAGGTTTTGCCGTGGTAACATTGGTCCATTCCGTAAACCCCCTACCCCACCACTCATCATTTTCCGGTATCGGATGGTATTGGGGAAGATAAAATGCAATCAATCTGACATCATCCATCTCAAATACTTAAAAACTTGTCTTATCATGGTATTATTTACTATAAGGGAACTGGTGGATACATTTTTTACTCATACTGGTAAACCCAATCCCATCCCTGCAATGCCATCCCCTATCCGTGTAAAAATAACAACCAGGTTGCAAAAAGTTTGTTTAATGCACCAAAGTTAAAATATATTCTTAATTTTACCTGCAAGGAATGAGTTTAAGGAAGATGGATGCCGGAGTATTTCCCTAAAAAACATATACAGATAACCCAGGTCGGATAAATGACATTTCCAAAAATCACCATCATTACCCCGGTACTGAACAAGGAACTCGCCGTTAAAAAGGTGATCCGTTCCGTTGCCGCGCAATCCTACCGGCATGTTGAGCATATCATCATCAACGGTGCCTCCTCCGATCAGACGGCCCAGGCCGTCCAAGATTTCCAGGAGATTTATCCCCATATCAGGCTGCTGAGCGAACCCGACAATGGTGTCTATCATGCCATGAACAAAGGGATCGATCTATGCACCGGGGAATGGATCATCTTTATGGGCGCCGAAGACGAATTTTTTGACGAAGAGGTTCTTACTGATATCCACAACCGGGGCCTGCTGGAACAGGAACATGTGGTTTACGGGAATGTGATCATCAAGGATGATAGTCCGTGGGCCAAAGATGATACCCTATATGACGGCCCCTTCGACCTCGAAAAACTGTTTAAACGGAATATTTGTCACCAGTCCATTCTATACCCCGTCAGTGTGGTAAAAGAAATCGGCTACTATAATGAATCCTACCCTGTCACTGCCGACTGGGACTATAACATCCGCTGTTTCGCCAGGTATCCCTTCGCCTATACCGACAAGGTCATCTCCCTTTTTCAAAGCGGAGGAACCTCCTCCCAGGGCAGCGACGATTCCTTTTATGAAGATCTTCCCGGTAATGTGATCCGGTATTTCAACCTGGATCCGGCTGACCGGTTGTATTATGATTTTAATTCCCCCTTCTATGGCCCCGTTTCGAGATACCGTGAGTCAGAATTAAGGAGACAACGGGATGAACTGATGCTGATAAAAGGGGAATATTTACAGTTACTGGAAAAACAGGATGTCAACACTGCGCAGAAAAATAAAATCAAAGACCAGTTGACACAAACGCAGTTTTCGGCCCAGGCAGAAAGTGAAGAGAAAATCGAACACCTGAAATGGGTGCTTCTCCTCAAGGAACGGGATTTTGTCAGATTCCGGAGAAATCTTGAAATTACCCGTCAGGATGCAATAAAACAAAAAACGAAATTTAGCCATTTAGTTGACACCCATGTGCTTGCGTACTCGGAACAGAAAAACCGGGCAGACTGGTATGAAAAGGAATTACAGGATATCAAAGGCTCCTGGACATGGAAAACCGGCCGTTTCCTCCTTGTTCCCATCCGATTTGTGCTGGACACCCTCCTTCCGTGGTTCCGGAATAGTTTCCGTAATTTTTCTTCACCCCGTCATTAATGTCTACTATGGATAACCTGACTGTTCCATCCCAACCCGGGCCTCCTTTAGAAATCAGTTCCCCCGAAAACCCTGTATTACCGTTTAAAATCCTGGTCGGAACCCACCATAAAACGGGCACTTTATGGCTTAATGCCGTTTTCAGAAGCA